>NZ_LPNR01000124.1:14579-167709 GCF_019266065.1 Nocardia sp. MH4
AATCACTTTTCGGTAACGCCAGGCTATCGATGTCACGATATGGTCTTCGAGGAACGGCCCGTCGGCGCACTGGTGTGCCGGTAGTAAGTCGGCGGTCATTTGCAACCGCGGTTCCGCGCGAACCGCACGAGGAAAGGCCCAAAACAGAATGCGTGGCGGACGTCTCAGAGCCCGGGGAGCCGGCTGGCTCAAGCGGTCGATGCTTCTCTCCCTGGCTGTTGTCCTACCGCTCGGTGCGGCGGTGGCCGGCCCGACCGGCACCGCTTCGGCGGCGTTCGATCCCAGTGGCTTCGACTTCTGGGTCGACTCCGAGATGGGCCCGATCAAGAACCGGATCTTCCGCGCGGCCGACGGCAACACCGGTCGCGTCGTGTACGCCCTCGACGGCATGCGGGCCCGCGACGACCTCAGCGGCTGGGAGATCGACACCAACGTCGCCCGGGCGCTGACCGCGGCCAACATCAACGTCGTCATGCCGGTGGGTGGCCAGTCCAGCTTCTACGCCGACTGGAACGCCCCGAGCAACTTCTTCGGCCTCGACACCGGTTCGGGCGGCAGCTCGACCGGTTCGGCGGCCACCGGTTCGGCGATGACGGGTTCGTCGATCGCGCCCGCCCAGGTCGCGGGCAAGAAGAACACCTACAAGTGGGAAAGCTACCTGACCGGCAACCTGCGCAACGCGCTGTCGGCTCGGCTGGGCTTCAACCCCAACAACAACGGTGTGTTCGGTCTGTCGATGGGTGGCTCGGCCGCGCTGACGCTGGCCGCCTACCACCCCGACCAGTTCAGCTTCGCCGGCTCGTTCTCCGGCTACCTGAACATCTCGGCGCCGGGTATGCGTGAGGCGATGCGAGTCGCGATGGTCTCGGCCGGTGGCTTCAACATCGACGCCATGGCCCCGCCGTGGGGTCCGCAGTGGCTGCGGATGGACCCGTTCGTCTTCGCGCCGCGGCTGGTGGCCAACGGCACCCGCGTGTGGGTGTCGGCGGCCAGCGGTATCCCGGGCGCGGGTGACGTCTCCAACCCGATGGAGATCGTCCAGGGCGTGCCGCTGGAGCTGCTCGCGATGGTGAACAGCCGTGCCTTCCAGGTGCGGATGGCCACCCTCGGCGGCGGCAACGCGAACTTCGACTTCCCGCTCACCGGCGTGCACAACTGGCGCAACTGGGAGACCGAGGTCAATCGCATGATCCCGGATCTGTCGGCCAATATCGGCTGATTCTTCGGCGGCTGGCGCCGCGGGTTGCTGATTCTTCGGCGGCTGGCGCCGCGGGTTTCGGCCTCGTGACCCCGGCCCCGCGGAGCGATACTGCGCCTTCGGCGTTCCGTCTCGCTCCGCGGGGCCGGGGCGGCCGAAACCGTGGTGGTCGTGAATGGCAATGGCCGTTCGGTGCTCAGGCACCGGGCGGCCATTTGTTCGTTTTCGTCACGATCCGAGTGATAGCCGGTGACGAATCACGTGCGGCAGGTCACCGCGAGTTGTGTTACGGGTCACTTTCCAGCAACATGTAGGCATTCGTCATTGATTCATACACAGTGAGCATGCGTCGAGGTTGATTCGTCCGTTTTGCCCTGGATTGATCGCTTTCGACGCCCGATGAGGGATCCGACCGTGTAGCTCGGGGTTTGTGCCGTCGGTTCAGCTGAGAAAGGTCTAGTCGAATGCGAACACTGCGCTGGAAGCGTCGGCCCGTGAAGACCGCAGCCCCCGGATCGTGGGCGCGGCGCTGGGCCGCCGGCGTATCCATGGCACTGCTGGTGCCGATCGGAACGGTCATCGCGGGTGGCGCCGCCCCCGCCTCCGCCGGATTCAACCCCGCCGCCTTCGACTTCTGGGTCGACTCCGGGATGGGCCCGATCAAGACGCGCATTCTCCCCGCGCGAAACGGCAATACCAATCGCGTCGCCTACGTGCTCGACGGCATGCGCGCGCCGGAGAACCTCAACGGCTGGGAGATCGAAACGGATATCCCGAATGCGCTCGCCGCGGCGGATATCAACGTGGTGATGCCCGTCGGCGGTATGTCGAGCTTCTACGCCGACTGGAACTCGCCCAGCGAATTCTTCGGTATTCCGGGTAACGGCGCGCCGAACTCCGGCTCCGGCGCGGCCAACGCGCTCTCCGGCGGGCCCGGCAAGAGCTACCGGTACCAGTGGGAATCCTTCCTCACCAACGACCTGCCCAACGCGCTCGCCGGCCGGCTGGGCTTCAGCCGCAACCGCAACGGGGTCTTCGGTCTGTCGATGGGTGGCTCGGCGGCGCTGACGCTGGCCGCCTACCACCCGGACCAGTTCTCCTTCGCCGGCGCGTTCTCCGGTTATTTGAACATCTCGGCGCCCGGCATGCGCGAGGCCATCCGCATCGCCATGCTGGACGCGGGCGGCTACAACGTCGACTCGATGGCCCCGCCGTGGGGTCCGCAGTGGCTGCGGATGGACCCGTTCGTCTTCGCCCCGAATCTGGTCGGCAACAACACCCGGCTGTGGATCGCCGCGGCGTCGGGTCTGCCGACGGGTACCGACGGACCGAACATGAACACCGTCAACGGCATGGCCCTGGAAGCGTTGGCGCTGGCCAACACCCGTGCCTTCGAGGTCAGGATGGCGACCCTCGGGGCGCGCAACGTCACCTACTCCTACCCGGCGTTCGGCATCCACGCCTGGAACAACTGGAACGACGAGGCGCTGCGGATGATCCCGGATATGTCGAACAACATCGGCTGACGCCAGTCGCTCGCGACAACCCGAACGCCCGGTGCATTCGTGCACCGGGCGTTTGTTTTCCGGCCGGAATCGTGCCCGAACCGGATGTTCACGGGTTCTGACCTGCTCGGCTCGACGGACCGGCTCTCCGGTTTAATACGGCCGAGTTCCGTTGCCCTTGCAAGTAATTCGTGGGTCGAATATCCTCCAGCGAGCGAAAGTGTGACCAGATCGTTGTTTCACCTGTCTGATCGGCCGGACTGTCGGGATCCGGGGCGATGTCGGAGACGGGTCTGGCATGCCACAACAGCAGAAAGAGAGCGGAATTCACATGCGTTTCGGCAAGGCCGCCGCGCCGAAGGGTGACCAGCCGGGCACGTCCCGGGGAGTTGCATCTCGCGGTTGGCGTAATCGAATTCTAGCTGTCGGCGCCGCAGCCCTCGTGCTGCCGATCGCCGCAGGGGCGGCCCCGATGGCGTTCGCCGCCCCCGCGTCCGTGCCGGCGCTGCGCGCGCCCGCCGGTGGCTACGAAGAGCTGATGGTGCCGTCGAAGATGGGCCCGGTGAAGGTCCAGGTGCAGTGGGCGCGCAACGGTGGCAACGCCGCGCTCTACCTGCTCGACGGCCTGCGCGCCCGCGACGACAAGAACGCTTGGTCGTTCGAGACCAACGCGATGCAGCAGTTCTCCAACGACAACGTCACCTTGGTGATGCCGGTCGGTGGCCAGTCCAGCTGGTACGCCGACTGGGTTTCGGCCAGCAACACCAACGGCCAGAAGACCACCTACAAGTGGGAGACCTTCCTGACCGAGGAGCTGCCCGCCTTCCTCGAGGGCTACGGCGTCTCCCGTACCAACAACGCGGTGCTCGGCCTGTCGATGAGCGGCCCGGCCGCCCTGCGGCTGGCCGCGCTGCACCGGGACCAGTTCAAGCACGCGTCCTCGCTCTCGGGCCCGCTGAACTGGGGTGCTCCCGGCATGCGTGAGGCCATCCGCGTGATGATGCTCGACGCGGGCCGCTTCAACGTCGACTCCATGGCCGCTCCGTGGAGCCCGGCGTGGCTGCGGATGGACCCGATGGTCTTCGCGCCCGAGCTGCGTGGCCTGCCGATGTTCATCTCCTCGGCCAACGGCCTGCCCGGCCAGCACGATCGTCCGGCCGGCCTGGGCGGGGTCTACAACACCGCCAACGCCATGGGCATCGAGGCCATCTCGTTCGTCAGCACGCTGGCGTTCCAGAGCCGCCTGAAGTCGCTCGGCATCGCCGCCACCTTCGACTTCCCGGCCAACGGCACCCACTCCTGGAAGTACTGGGAGGACCAGCTGTGGAAGGCGCGTCCGCAGATCCTCGGCGCGCTGGGCGCCTGACAGTTTCCGTTCAGCAACGCTGACAAGACCGGCTCACCCGCAGGGTGAGCCGGTCTTTTTGCTGTGTGGGGCGCTCGCGTGTCCTCCCGGGTTATCGGCCGGTACTGCGGTACAACCAACGATGAGGCAGTCCCAGGGTGGGGATGAGGAGGGTCGCGCGTGTTGAAACATCGTGTCCGAGCGCCGATGCGGCGGATCCTCGGCATCGCGGCGATGACCGCGGCGCTGCTCGCGCCGACGGTCGCCATACCCGGCCAGGCGCAGGCGCAGACCGGCGTCGCGGGCGTGCAACGGGTGGAATGGCTCTCCGATCGCCGGGTGGCGATGTGGGTGTACTCGCCCGCGATGAACACCCCGATCCAGGTGCAGATGCTGCTGGCGCGCGACTGGAACATCCGCCCCGACGCGAAGTTCCCGATGCTGCTGATGCTCGACGGTCTGCGCGCCCAGGACGACGAGAACGGCTGGACCAAGGACGCCGACGCCGAGGGCTTCTACGCCGACAAGAACGTCAACGTGGTGCTGCCGGTCGGCGGGCAGTCCAGCTGGTACTCCGATTGGCTCGCGCCCGACAACGGTCGCACCTACAAGTGGGAGACATTCCTGACCAAGGAACTCCCGCCGCTGCTCGAACGGGATTGGCGCACGACGGATGTGCGTGGCGTACAGGGCCTGTCGATGGGCGGCACGGCCGCGATGAACCTGGCGGGCCGAAATCCCGGCCTGATGAAGTACGTGGCCTCGTACTCGGGCCTGCTGACCACCACGACTCTCGGTATGCCGCAGGCGATCACCTTCGCCAACAAGGACGCCGGCGGCTTCGACGCGATGTCGATGTGGGGCCCGCCCGGTGGGCCGGAGTGGGCGGCGCACGATCCTTATCTGCTCGCCGACAAGCTCAAAGGCGTGAGCATGTACGTCTCCAGCGGCAGCGGCCTCGCGGGCAGTCACGACCAGCTGGGCGAGGTGCCGCTGCTGAGCGAGAACTGGGCAGGCACCGGGCTGGAGATCCTGTCGCGGCTGTCGACCCAGAACTTCGTCGCCAAGCTGGAGAAGCTCGCGATCCCGGTGCAGGCGAACTACCGCCCCGCCGGCACGCATACCTGGCCGTACTGGGATTTCGAGATGCGGCAGTCGTGGTCGCAGGCGGCCGCGGCGCTCGGCACCGATCCCGGCGGCACCGCGTGCGGTACCGGCGGCGCGATCGGCCCGGTCGCCCAGGCCGCGGCGTGGCTGGGGAACTGCCTGACGGCGGAGTACCCGGTGGCGGCGGGCATGGTGCAGGACTTCCAGAACGGTCGGGTGTTCCATTCCGCCGCGACCGGCGCGCACGCGGTGGCGGGCCGTATCGGTGGCACGTACGCCGGTGTCGGCGGGCCGTCGTCGCCGCTGGGCATGCCGACCGGTGACGAGGTGGGCCTGCCGGACGGGCGCGGCCGCATGCAGACCTTCGAGGGCGGCTCGATCTACTGGACGCCGCAGACCGGCGCGCAGGTGATGCGCGGCGCGTTCCTGGAGGAGTGGGGCAAACAGGGCTTCGAGCGCGGGCCCGCCGGGTATCCCGTTGCCGCCGAAGCGCGTACGCCCAGCCGCGACGGCTCGGTGCAGGCCTTCGAGCACGGCCCGATGTTCTACAGCCCGGCCACCGGCGCGCACCGGGTACAGGGTTTCATCCTGGACAAGTACGCCGCGCTCGGCTTCGAGAACAGCCCGCTGGGCTTCCCGCTCGCCGAGGAGGCGCCGCTGAAGGATCTCGGCCGGTACAGCCGGTTCGAGGGCGGCAACATCTACTGGAGCCCGCTGTCGGGCGCGTGGTCGGTGCGCAACGGCGCGGTCGCCGACGCCTGGGGCGCACAGGGGTTCGAGAACGGCAGGCTGGGGTATCCGGTCAGCGACGAGTTCACCGTCCCCGGTGGGATCCAGCAGAATTTTCAGACCGGGTTCATCGTGGTGCGGGACGGCAAACCCGAAGTTCATGGGGTGTGAGCCCGGGCTGAGAACTCTCTGAGCTTCGCCGCGCGGTACCCGGCGGCCGGTGATGTCCGGCTAGCCTGGTCTGCGACCGCTTCCCTGACGAACGATCGAGGAAAGACATCTTCATGCATCGGATTCCTGGCAAGGCCGCCGGTTCGGTCGCGGCCCTGGCTGCCGTCGCCCTGCTGTCCGCCTGTGGTGGCAACGACTCGACCGCGTCGCAGACGCCCACTCTCTCCTCGAGCGCGAGCGCCGCCGCGTCGGCGACCTCCCAGGCGCCCGCGCCGGGCGGTCACGGTGACCACCCGACGACCTCGAGCGCCGCGCCGGAGTCCTCGGCCGCGCCCGAGCAGCCGCAGGCAGCGCCGGAGACCACGCCCGCGTCCGCGCCCGCCTCCGACAAGGACAAGGCGTTCCTGGCCGAGCTGAGCAAGAACGGGATCAACCCGGCCAGCCCGGACATCGCGCTGACCGCGGCGGGCTACATCTGCTCCAGCCGCGCCACCGGTGCCTCCGATGCCGATATCGCCCCGTACGTGGCGGCGATCGCGGGCACCGACACCGCGTTCGACCAGTCCAAGATGGACGTCAACAAGGCAGCTCAGATCTACATCGCCGCCGCGACCGCCACCTACTGCTAGTGAACCCCCGACCGACGCGACGTACCCGCAGGCTCTGGCCCGCGGGGTGCCTGACCGTGCTGGCCCTGGTCGTCCTGGCGATCATCGTCATCGTGCTGCTCTGGTATCTGCTCGCCGGCCGGTTGCGGGAGCCCGGGCCGACGCCGCCCGGGCCGCCGCCACCGACGTCGCAGTCGGCGGACTGCCCCGATGTGATGCTGCTCTCGATCCCGGGCACCTGGGAGTCGGCCAGCAACGACGATCCGTACAACCCGCAGGCCAACCCGATCTCGCTGATGCTCAGTGTGTCGGGGCCGCTGCGCGCGCAGTTCCCGGACGACCGGCTCGAGGTGTACACGGTGCCCTACGTGGCCCAGTTCTCGAACCCGATCGCCTTCCCGCCGGACGGTCAGGCCTCCTACAACAACAGCCGCACCGAGGGCACCGCGCGGGCCACCGACATCCTGGCCCAGCGGCACCAGCAGTGCCCGCTGACCACCTACGTCATCGCCGGGTTCTCGCAGGGCGCCGTCATCGCCGGTGACGTCGCCGCGCAGATCGGCATGGGCAACGGGCCGGTCCCGGCCGACAAGGTGCTCGGCGTGACGGTGATCGCCGACGGCCGTCGCACCGCCGACACCGGCCCCGGCCAGCCCACCGAGATCGGCGATCCGCCGCCGGCGGGCCAGGGCGCCGAGGTGGCGCTCAAGGGGGTCAACGTGCCCGGCATCAGCATGACCGGCCCGCGCCCCGGTGGGTTCGGCTCGCTGGCGTCGAAGGTGTACTCGATCTGCGCGCCCGGCGATATGATCTGCGACGCGCCGCGCGAGGCCCTCAACCCGGCCAATGCCCTGGGCAGCCTGGGCGCGCTGATCCGCTCGGCGGGCAACCCGGTGCACGCGCTCTACGCCAGCAACACCGTGGACGGACAGGGCACCACCGCGACCCAGTGGACGGTGAACTGGGCGGCCGGACTCATCGAGAACGCGCCGCATCCGCCGCATTCCTGAGTCTTCCCGCCGAACCGGATTGGCGGAGTTGTCACAGTCACAGCGGGTGTGTGATTGCCATGGATCATGCCTCGCTGTGACATCCGCACTCCCATTCGCCCACACGCTGTAAAGTGCGCTGATGATCGCGCCGTCTTCTCTGCTACCGCGGAGTAGCCGGTGGCCCGAATACACCGCCTAGCACGCGCAGCGTGCAACAGCCAGGAGCGATGAGTTCATGACCGAAGCTGCCGCACCCGTCGGTGAGTTGACCGCGCTGGGTACGCCGCTGCGTCCGTTCCGCTTCGCGGCGGCGGGCGAGGGCAACAAGCAGGAGGGCGGCGCACGCAAGTTCGTCCAGACTGCGCAGCAGGCCGAGGAGATGGGGTACGACACCTTCGTCGTCCCCGATCACCTGGGCGACCAGATCGGTCCGATCGCGGCGCTGGGCGCACTCACCCAGGCGACCGACAAGATCCGCCTCGGCACCTCGGTGCTGGCGAACGGCTTCCGGCACCCCGTCGTGCTGGCCAAGGACCTGGCCACCATCGACGTGCTGTCCAAGGGCAGGCTCGAGGTCGGCGTCGGCGCGGGCTGGATCAAGGAAGAGTTCGAGAACGCGGGCATCCCGTACGAGCGCCCCGGCATCCGGCTGGAGAAGCTCGACGAGTCGCTGACCATCCTGGACACGCTGCTGCGTGGCCAGGAGTGCAACTTCGAGGGCAAGCACTACCAGGTGCGTGGCATCAAGGGCACTCCCCGACCGCGGCAGGGCCCTCGTCCCCCGCTGTGTACCGGTGGCGGTGGCCCGAAGATGCTGGCGCTGGCGGCCAAGCACGCCGACATCGTCTCGATCGTCCCGCAGACCACGAAGAACGGTAAGGGTCTGCTGTCCGGCATCACGCTGGAGAAGACGATCGAGAAGGTCAACATCGTCAAGGAGGCTGCCGGCGACCGGTTCGCCGACATCGAACTGAACTGGGCGATCACCGCGATCGTCATCACCGACGACCGGGAGAAGACCGCGGAGATGGCGCTGCGCGCGATCGAACGCGGCCTGCACCCCGATCTCGAGGTCGACGTGGAGCTCACCGCCGAGCAGATCCTGAGTTCGCCCTACATCGCGATCGGCACCTTCGAGGAGATCGCCGAACAGGTCAAGCGTGTGCGCGAACTCACGTCGATGTCCTATGTGGGCATCTTCCCCACCCAGATGGACGCTTTCGCGCCTGTCATTCCGCTGCTGCGGGAGGACTGAGCGGGGGTTCTCTGTAACATGACTCTGGTTTGAGAACATCTAGCCGATAGCGGTCACCGCGCAGACCGCTCGAAAATCCGCAGGTTGTCAGGACGCACGCACGGCGTGTTCCGGGGGCCGGTGGCGATAGCGAGTCGGGGCCTCACGGGTGTCAACGCCGTAATGCGTTGGGAGAATTCACCGGTGTCTGGGCCTCGGAGGAGAAGAAGGAATGGAAGAGACTTTCGACGACTACCTGGACGAGACCGGGAACATTGTGATTCCCGAGGGTCGGACCCTGGTCGATCACGTCGAGAAGCACACCCGTAACGATGCGAACACGCTCGCGTACCGCTACATCGACTACTCGCGGGAACGCGATGGCGAGGTGCACGAGCTGACCTGGCAGGAGTTCGGAGTTCGGCTGCGCGCGGTGGCCGCTCGCCTGCAGCAGGTGACCAACCCGGGCGACCGGGTCGCGATCCTCGCGCCGCAGGGCCTGGACTACGTGATCTCCTTCTTCGCGGCGATCTACGCGGGCACCATCGCCGTGCCGCTGTTCGATCCCGACGAGCCGGGTCACACCGACCGCCTGCACGCCGTGCTCGGCGACTGTGAGCCGTCGGCGATCCTCACCGCGACCTCCTCGGCCGCCGGTGTCCGCCAGTTCTTCCGTTCGCTGCCCGCCGCGCAGCGTCCGCGCATCATCGCCGTCGACGCGATCCCGGACACCCTCGGGGAGTCCTGGGTCCGCCCCGACACCGCGATCGACGACATCGCCTACCTGCAGTACACCTCGGGTTCCACCCGGGTGCCCGCGGGCGTGGAGATCACCCACCGCGCGGTCGGCACCAACCTGCTGCAGATGGTCAAGGCGATCAACCTGGACTGGAACTCGCGCGGCGTCACCTGGCTGCCGCTGTTCCACGACATGGGCCTGCTGACGGTCATCCTGCCCGCGGTCGGCGGCCGCTACATCACCATCATGTCGCCGAGCGCCTTCGTGCGCCGCCCGTCGCGCTGGATCAACGAGCTGGCCGCCGTCTCCGACGGTGCGGGCACCTTCGCGGCCGCGCCGAACTTCGCGTTCGAGCACGCCGCGGCGCGTGGTCTGCCGAAGGCGGGCGAGTCGCTGGACCTGTCGAACGTGATCGGCCTGATCAACGGCTCCGAGCCGGTGACCGTGTCGTCGATGAAGAAGTTCAACGAGGCGTTCGCGCCCTACGGCCTGCCCAAGACCGCGATCAAGCCCTGCTACGGCATGGCGGAGGCGACGCTGTTCGTCTCGGCGACCAAGGCCGAGGACGAGGCCAAGGTCGTCTACGTCGACCGGCACGAGCTGAACGCCGGTCGCATGGTGCGGGTCGAGCAGACCCATGAGAACGCCATCGCGCAGGTCGCCTGCGGTTATGTCGCGCTGTCGCAGTGGGCCACCATCATCGATCCCGAGACGGTGGAGCGCCCCGAGGGCGGCCGCGAGCTGCCCGACGGTCACGTCGGTGAGATCTGGCTGCACGGCAACAACATGGGCATCGGCTACTGGGGTCGCCCCGACGAGTCGACCAAGGCCTTCCGCAACAAGGTCACCGAGCGGGCCGCCGAGGGCAGCCACGCCGAGGGCACCGAGCTCGACGCCGACTGGCTGCGCACCGGCGACTACGGCGTGTACTTCGACGGCGAGCTCTACATCACCGGTCGCGTCAAGGACCTGGTGATCGTCGACGGCCGCAACCACTACCCGCAGGATCTGGAGTTCTCCGCGCAGGAGGCGTCCAAGGCGCTGCGTCCCGGTTTCGTCGCCGCCTTCGCGGTGCCCGCCAACCAGCTGCCCGCCGAGGTCTTCGCCGCCGACAGCCACTCCGGCCTGAAGTTCGACGCCGACGACGCGTCCGAGCAGCTGGTCATCGTGGCCGAGCGTGGTCCCGGCGCGGGCAAGGCCGACCCGGCCCCGATCGCCGACGCGGTGCGCGCGGCGGTCTCGCTGCGGCACGGTGTGACCGCCCGTGACATCCTGCTCGTACCCGCGGGTTCCATCCCGCGTACCTCCAGCGGAAAGATCGCCCGGCGGGCCTGCAAGGCCGCCTACCTCGAGGGAACGCTGCGCGGTGGTTACACCCAGCAGGCTTTCCCCGATGCACCGGAAGAGTAATCGGCCGACCGGATCGGATCGACGCCCGGCGTGAGCGCACGTCGGGCGTCATTCCACGGCGCGCCCTGTACGCAGACAGGTAGCTTGAGGAATTGATGGCTGACAACGAGGGCACGCCCACCCAGAACCCCGAAGTTCCCGCGCAGACCACCCCGGCGGGTGATCTCTCGGTGGCCGAGCTGCGCGAATGGCTGCGCAAATGGGTCGCCGACGCGACCGGGCAGTCGGTCGACGCGATCACCGTCGACCGGCCGATGGAGGAGTTCGGGCTGGCCTCGCGCGATGCCCTCGCCCTCGGTGGTGACATCGAGGAACTGACCGGCGTCATCCTCACCCCGACGGTGGTCTATCAGCATCCGACGATCGCCTCGCTGGCCGAGGTCATCGTCAACGGCGAGCCGGAGCTGCCCGCCGAGGAGACCGAGGACTACGCGGCCGCCTACCAGCCCGGCGAGACGCACGACATCGCCGTGGTCGGCCTGTCGACCCGGCTGCCCGGCGCGGGCAGCACCCCGGAGTCGACCTGGGAGTTCATCATCGGTCGCGGTGACGCGATCCGTGAGCTGCCGGAGGGCCGCTGGTCGGAGTTCCTCGGCGATCCCGGGGTGGCGCAGACCGTCCGCGAGTCCAACACCCTCGGCGGCTACCTGGACCAGGACGTGGTCAAGGGCTTCGACGCCGAGTTCTTCGCCATGTCGCCGGTCGAGGTCGAGCGCGTCGACCCGCAGCAGCGGCTGATGATGGAGCTCACCTGGGAGGCGCTCGAGCACGCGCGCATCCCGGCCAGCGAGCTCAAGGGCGAGAAGGTCGGCGTGTTCGTCGGCTCGTCCAGCAGCGATTTCCAGCTGATCGCCTCGCTCGGCCTCGGCGATCGGGACCCGAGCCTGCCGATCTCGGCGGAGGCCTACGCCCTGCTCGGCGCGTCGACCGGCATCATCGCCAACCGCGTCTCCTACTTCTTCGACTTCCGTGGCCCGTCGGTCACCGTCGACACCGCCTGCTCCTCGACCATCGTCGCGGTCCACCAGGCCGTGCGCGCGCTGCGCGACGGCGAGGCCGACGTGGCGCTGGCCGGTGGCGTGAACATGATCCTGGCCCCCGTCATCACCCTCGGTTTCGAGAAGAACGGCGCGGTCGCCAAGGACGGTCACATCAAGGCGTTCTCCAACGACGCCGACGGCATGGTCCGCTCCGAGGGCGCGGGTCTGGTCGTGCTCAAGCGCCTGGTCGACGCCGAGCGCGACGGCGACAACATCCTGGGCGTGATCAAGGGTTCCGCGGTGAACTCCGACGGCCGCTCCAACGGCCTGTTCGCCCCGAACCCGGAGGCTCAGGCCGACGTCCTGCGCGCCGCCTACCGCGACGCGGGCATCGCCCCCTCCACCGTCGACTACATCGAGGCGCACGGCACCGGCACCCCGATCGGTGACCCGATCGAGGCCGAGGCGCTGGCCCGCATCGTCGGCCGCGGCCGCGACGCCGACAAGCCCGCGCTGCTCGGCTCCGCCAAGACCAACTTCGGCCACCTGGAATCCGGCGCGGGCGCGGCGAGCCTGGCCAAGGTGCTGATGTCGTTCCAGCACAACGTGATTCCGCCGAACATCAACTACGCGGGCCCGAGCCCGTACATCCCGTTCGAGCAGGCCAACCTCAAGGTCGTCGACGAGCCCACCGAGTACCCGCGCTACAGCGGCGTCGCGACCGTCGGCATCTCCGGCTTCGGCTTCGGCGGCACCAACGCCCACGTCGTGCTCCAGGAGTACGTGCCGTCGCTGCCCGTCGTCGAGGACGTGACGGTCGAGCAGGTCGCGGCCGAGGCGATCGAGGGCGAGGAGACCACCGACGTGGTCGCCGAGGCCACCGCGATCACCGCGGCCGCCGCCGAGCCGGAGCAGCCGGTCGTCGTCGAGTGGGACGGCGAGCGCGCCGAGCCACTCCCGGTGATCATCGCCGTGTCGGCCTACCTGCCCTCGCGCCGCAAGCGCGCCGCCGCCGAACTGGCCGACTGGCTGGAGGGCCCGGGCAAGGACGTGCCGCTGGTCGATGTCGCCCGCGCGCTGGCCAAGCGCAGCCACCAGCGTTCGCGCGGTGTGGTGCTGGCCAAGACGCACGCCGAGGCCGTCACCGGCCTGCGCGCCATCGCCGAGGGCAAGCCCGGCACCGGCGTGTTCACCGCCGATTCGCCGGCGACCAACGCCCCCGTCTGGGTGATGTGCGGCTTCGGCGCGCAGCACCGCAAGATGTCCAAGCAGCTGTACAACGAGAACTCGATCTTCCGCAAGACCGTCGACGAGGTCGACGAGCTGGTGCAGGACGAGGCGGGTTACTCGATCCGCGAGATGTTCCTCGACGACGAGCAGGACTACGACGTCGGTACCTGCCAGGTCGGCATCTTCACCACCCAGCTGGGTCTGGCCGCGGTGCTGCGCGCCCACGGTGCCGAACCCGCCGCGGTGGTGGGCCATTCGATGGGTGAGGTCGCCGGCGCCTACATCGCGGGCGGTCTGAGCCTGGAAGACGCGGTGCGCGTGATCTGCGCCCGCTCGCGCCTGATGGGCGAGGGCGAGCAGATGATCACCGAGGACGACGTGCGCAATATGGCGCTGGTCGAGCTCAGCGCCCACGATGTGGCCGAGCTGCTGCCGCGCTTCCCCGACGTCGAGTGCGCGGTGTACGCCGCGCCGACCAACACCGTCATCGGCGGCCCGCGCGAGCAGGTCGAGCAGATCGTCGCCGAGGTGGAGGGCATGGGCAAGTTCGCCCGCATCCTGCCCACCCGCGGCGCGGGCCACACCTCGCAGATGGACCCGCTGCTCGGCGAGCTGGCCGCCGAACTGGCAGGCATCGAGCCGACCTCGCTGACAACGGGCCTGTACTCGACCGTGCACGAGGGCTTGTACTTCAATCCCGGCTCCGAGCCGATCCACGACGAGCCCTACTGGGTGAAGAACATGCGCCACGCGGTGTACTTCACCAACGCGATCAAGGCCGCCGTCGACTCCGGGCACACCACGTTCCTGGAGCTGGCGCCCAATTCCGTCGCGCTGATGCAGGTGCTGGGCACCACCTTCGCCGCGGGCGTGCACGACGCGCAGCTCATCCCCACGCTCAAGCGCAAGGAGGACGAGTCCGCCGGTGTCATCGGCGCGCTCGCCCAGCTCTACGTGCACGGCCACGCCGTGAACCTGAGTTCGCTGCTGCCCGAGGGCGATTACGCCGACGTGCCGCGTACCGCGTTCGTGCGCAAGGAGTACTGGCCCAAGGTCGCCATGTCCTCGGGTCGCGGCAACACCAAGGTGCCCGGCGCGCACGTCGCCATGCCCGACGGCCGCCACGCCTGGGAGGTGCAGGCCGCCTCGGTCACCGATCTGGCCGCGCTGGTGAAAGCCGCTGCCGCGCAGGTGCTCTCCGATGTCGCCGTATCGGTCTCGCACCCGCATGCCGCGCTGCCGAGCACCGGCACCCTGACCACCACCCTCACCCCGCATCTCGGTGGTGCGTCGGTGCAGGTGCACGCCAAGGACGCCACCGGTTTCACGCTGCTGTTCGACGCGGTCGTCACCTCCGGTGCCGCGCTGCCCGAACCCGTTGTCGCCGAGACCGTCCCGGCCGCCGTCGCCGAGCCGACCGCGGCCGAGGTGGCCGTGGCGACCAGCGACCGCTGGGACCCCAACGGCAGCGAGACCGTCGAACAGCGGCTGTGCGTGATCGTCGCCGAGTCCATGGGCTACGCCGTCGAGGACCTCCCGATGGAGATCCCGCTGATGGAGCTCGGCCTGGACTCGCTGATGGCGATGCGCATCAAGAACCGCGTCGAGTACGAGTTCGACATCCCGCAGCTGCAGGTCTCGGCCGTGCGCGACGCCAGCCTCAACGAGGTCTCCAAGGTCCTGCGCTACGCGATCGAGCACCGCGACGAGGTCGCGGCGATGGCGGAGAAGCAGGCCGCGGCCAAGGCGGCCGGTGAAGACGTCGAGATCGGCGTGGACGCCGGCTTCGTCGAGGCCGCGCGCGCGGCGATCGCGGCCGGTGGGGACCCGCTGGCCGCCGCCAAGGCCGCGGGCGCGGACCTGCCGTCGGAGGCCGCCGGTACCCCGGCTGCGGCCGAATCTGCTTCCGCTGCCTCGGACTCCGTCGCCGTGGCAGCCGATACCGCTGCCGCCGAGCCGGTTTCGACGGACACCGCGCCTGCCGAGGTCGCGGCGGTCGTGCCGGATGTCGACTACTCGGCCCCGGCCGGGGACGAGGACAACGTTCCGCCACGTGACGCTGCCGAGCGTTTGACGTATGCCACCTGGGCCCTGGTCACCGGTGCTTCCCCGGGCGGCATCTTCAACACCCTGCCGATCCTGGAAGAAGACGTCGCCGAGAAGATGGCGGCTCGTCTCACCGAGCGCGTGGGTGCCGAGGTCACTGTCGATGATGTGCTCGACTGCGAGACCATCGAGCAGCTGTCCGACATCGTCCGCAACCTGCAGGACAGCGGTGCCGACGTGGACGGTTTCATCCGCCCGCTGCGCGCTCGTCCCGAAGGCGCCGACACCGTCCCGGTCTTTGTCTTCCACCCGGCCGGTGGCAACACGCTGGTCTACGAACCGCTGATGAAGCGCCTTCCGGCCGACACCCCGGTCTACGGCTTCGAGAGGGTCGACGGTTCCATCGAAGAGCGGGCAAGGCAGTACCTGCCCGAGCTGCGCAAGATCCAGGGCGAGGGCCCTTACGTGCTCTACGGCTGGTCGCTGGGCGCTGTGCTGGCCCTGCAGGTGGCTCAGTTGCTGCGTGCCGAAGGTGCCGACGTGCGCCACGTGGGCCTGATCGACCTTGCTATCACGGTCGAACCCGAGGACAACAGCCCGGCAGAGCGCCTGGCTCGCCTCGAGCGCTACCAGGCCTTCGCCAAAAAGACCTACAACGTCCCGGCCGAACTTGACCAGGAGCAGCTCGAAGAGCTGGCTGCGGCCAGTGACGACGACCAGATTAAAATGATCATGGATCTGGTCAAGCTCAGCGGTGCCAAGATTCCAGGCGGCGTCCTCGAGCACCAGCGGACCTCGTGGATCGAGCAGCGTGCGCTGCAGCAGGCGCAGCCGAGCCAGTACGAAGGTGACGTCGTGCTCTACCTGGCCGACCGCTACCACGACGGTGCCATCGAGCTCGAGCCGCGTTACGCGGACCGACGCCCGAACGGTGGCTGGGACGAGTACATCCCGAATCTGGAGATCATCAACATCCCTGGTGACCACCTCCAGATCGTGGACGAGCCGCGAATCGGCCAGATCGGTGCGGACCTGTCCGCCAAGCTGGCGAAGATCGCCAAGGGAGAGAAGTGAGCACTACCGCCGAAAAGCTTGTCGATCTACAGCAGCGCCTCGAGCTCGCCAAAGAGCCCGCGGGTGCGAAGGGGATCGAGAAGCGCGCGCGGAAGGGCATTCCCAGCGCCAGGGCTCGCATCGACATGTTGATGGACCCGGGCACGTTCGTCGAGATCGGCGCGCTGGTCCGCAAGCCGGGTGACCCGACCGCGCTCTACGGCGACGGTGTCGTCGTCGGGCACGGTCTGGTCGAGGGCCGTCCCGTGGCGGTGTTCTCGCACGACCAGACCGTGTACGGCGGTTCGGTCGGTGAGGCGTTCGGCCGCAAGCTGTGCGGGATCATGCAATACGCGTCCAAGGTCGGCATCCCGCTGGTCGGTATCAACGATTCCGGTGGCGCGCGCGTGCAGGAGGCGATCAGCTCGCTGGCCTGGTACGCGTGGATGGCGACCAACCTGGAGCCGCTGTCGGGCATGGTGCCGCTGGTCTCGCTGATCCTCGGCAACTGCGCCGGTGGCGCGGTGTACGAGCCGATCTGCACCGATGTGGTGGTGGCGACCGAGTCGGCGCACATGTTCGTGACCGGCCCGAAGATCATCAAAGAGGTCACCGGCGAGGACGTCAGCCTCGAGGAGCTCGGTGGGGCGCGCACGCAGGCCGAGTACGGCAACATCCACCACGTCGCCAAGGACGAGGAGGCGGCGTTCACCTGGGTGCGCGAGTACCTGGGCTACATGCCGAGCAGCTGCCAGGAACTGCCGCCGGTGGTGAATCCCGGCCTGGAGCCGGAGATCACCGACTCCGACCGCGAGCTGAACACGCTCATGCCGGACTCGGACAACGCCGGCTACGACATGCACGACATCCTGCTGCGCATCTTCGACGACGGTGAGTTCAAGGAGATCAGCGCCGAGACCGGCCAGAACATCATCACCGGTTTCTCCCGCGTCGACGGCAACACCGTCGGTGTCGTCGCCAACCAGCCGCTGGCCTCGGCCGGCGCCCTGGACGCGCGCGCGTCCGACAAGGCCTCGCATTTCGTGCGCCTGTGCGACGCGTTCGAGATCCCGCTGATCTTCGTCGTCGACACCCCCGGCTTCCTGCCGGGCGTCGAGCAGGAGAAGGTCGGCGTGATCAAGCGCGGCGGCCGCTTCCTGTTCTCCTACGTGGAGGCCTCGGTCCCCAAGATCACCCTGGTGGTCCGCAAGTCCTACGGCGGCGGCTACGCGGTGATGGGCTCCAAGCAGCTCGGCGCCGACATCAACCTGGCCTGGCCGACGGCCCGCCTCGCGGTCATGGGCGCCGAGGGCGCCGTCAGCCTGCTCGGGGCCGCCCAGATCGCGGCCGCCCCCGAGGACCAGCGCGCCGCCATCCGCCAGAACCTGATCGATTTCTACAACGCCAATATCGCCACCCCCTGGGTAGCCGCCGAACGCGGTTTCATCGACGCGGTCATCGAACCGGCCACCACCCGCCTCGAGATCCGCCGAGCCCTGAAGCTCCTCCAGGACAAGAAGATCCAGCGCAACCCCCGCAAGCACCACGTCCTGCCCCTGTAGTACCTGCCAGCCCGCCGAGCCAGTGGAAGTCGTCGGCCGGACCCGTGCGATCAGATCGCGCCGAGGTCGATCTCCACGGGGAACGGAGCCGAGACCTTGACGACGCCCGTGAACATGTCACCGGTCCGATAGGCCATGGTCGCCGGGTCGAGGACGTAGGTGTAGACCAGCGGGACACCGGTCGCTGCTTGTTCGATCCGCCAGTAGAAGGCGATGCCGGCCCTGGCGTACTGGTCGACCTTCACAATCCGGTCGGTGGTCTCCGAACCGGGCGAGACGACTTCCGCGACGAGCAGCACATGTTCGGGGCGGGTAGGGGTGAGGTCGATGGTGTCCGCGCGATAGACCACGACGTCCGGGCGGCGATTGGTGAGCGGAACATCTTGGAGCCGGACGTCGAAGTCGATGTCGGCGTTCCAGTCCGGTCCGGATGCGGCATCCAGCGCATTCGCCAGCATCCGGGCCAACCGGTTGTGGCGCTTCGACGCGCTCGGGCTCACAACGACCATCCCGTCGACGATCTCGATGCCCGCACTCTGCTCCTCGGACCAGGAGTCGTACTCCGCTGCCGTGATCTGCTGATGCATCCACGCGGGCAGCGCTGTCTCGGCAGTCATCACGCGCTCCTCCCGGACACTATCGGTGCGGGCTCGACCCGCTGGACACAGTTTACTCGAGCGCGCTGTTCCTCGATGTAGGTCCGAGTGCTCACTGGCTGCGCCGTCACGGTTGTCATACGGGTCGGGGCCGCCCTCGTCGTTGACGATGGCGGCCCGACTCGACGTCGAAAGATCAGGCGACGGTGGCGGATTCGATGATGACGTCGTCGACCGGGACGTCCTGGTGGGGGCCCGCGTTGCCGGTGGAGACGGCGGCGATCTTGTCGACGACCTCGGTGCCCTCGGCGACCTTGCCGAAGACGGCGTAGCCCCAGCCCTGGCCCTGCGGGGCGGTGTGGTTGAGGAAGGCGTTGTCGGAGACGTTGATGAAGAACTGGGCGGTGGCCGAGTGCGGGTCGTTGGTGCGGGCCATCGCGACGGTGTACTTGTCGTTCTTGAGGCCGTTGGTGGCCTCGTTCTGGATCGGCGCCTGCGTGGGCTTCTGCTTCAGGCCGGGCTCGAACCCGCCGCCCTGCACCATGAAACCGGGGATGACGCGGTGGAACACGGTGCCGTTGTAGTGGCCGGCGTTCACATAGTTCACGAAGTTGGCGACCGTGTTCGGCGCGGCCTGGTCGTCCAACTCGAGCACGATCTGTCCGTAGTTGGTTTCGAGATTCACCTTGGTCATGCCGTCGAGTCTAGGGAGGGGAGGGGTCGGGAAGAGACCGGGGTCCGAACCACCGCGGGCCGGTGGCGAAATCGCGGCCGGGTGCCCGGTGGGCGGCACCCGGCGCGAATATTGCCTAGGATGTGTGGGGAACCCGCGTGCGAGTGCGAGACGCACGCGGGTTCCTTTTATACACATCCGGGTAATTCACCGAATTCGAGCCGACCGGCCGGTCGATTCGAATTCACCCCGGAATTATCAGGGGCCGACCGTGATCGGCACCGACGGGGTGGTGGTGTTGGTGACCTTGTAGACACCGGTCACCGACCCCGTTGTCGCGCTGGTCGGGCAGCCGAAGCCACCGGTCACCTTGATGGGGGCCGGGGAATTCGTGGCCTGCACCGTCGACGGGTTGCCGTTGGTCCAGGTGCCCGCGAGCGCGGCGGGCGCGGTGGGCGCGACGACCACCTTGCACGACGCCAGACCGCTGGTCTGGATGACCATGCCACCGGTCGGGACGTTGATCGAGCCCGCGATCGGCGACCCGTTCTGGCCCGTGATCGACCAGCTGCCGCTCGTCGTCACGGTCGCGCTGACGCCCCACATGCTGGTCGAGCAGCCGGTGAAGCTGGGCGCGCTGATCGGCACGGTGACCGGGCCGCTCGGGTTGGTGTTGCCCGGCGCGGCCGGCACGGTGCCGGTCGCGGTCGAGGTCGTACAGGTGATCGTGACGCCACCCGCCACGGCCTTGACCACACCCTGGTTGGTGGCCTGGACCGCGGCGCCGGCCGGGCTGACCGTCGTCGAGGCCTGGGCCGCGGCGGGGCCGATGCCCAGCGACGCGGCCGCGATCGCGCACCCGGCGGTCGCCACTGCGGTGCGTGCGAAGAAGTTGCTGTGGAACATGCGTACTCCTTGGTGAATTCGACATCTCCGGGATGTGAAGATGTCGTGTTCAAGAGTACGAAGGCCGTAATTCTGTAGCGCGCAATTCGGGACTACCATTTCATTCGGGAACCTTCGCGTTTCGGCCTCCGGGAAATCGTCCCGCATTTAAAATGTGGGACCTGTTACCGTCTGTAACAGTTACCCCTTTTCGTAGCTATATGCACCGTGCACACTGGTACCATCGAAAAACTCCTGTGCCGCACCCGCTCGACGATTGGCCGCCTCGCCCGGACCTGGATCGATAGCGGATTCGCATAGCGGCGAAACCTCCGGCCGGGTGACGCGAGCCTGTCGGCGCCGGCAGTCGGCGCACGTCGCATGCTTAATGAAACGCTTGAGCTTCACACCATAGCGCGGTCCATGTCCGACGGCATGGCGTGCGACCCCTCACAACCACCCTGGTGCGGATACCATGGCGAACCGTGCCAGACGCCGCAACAGCTGTTCTCACCAAGCCACCTGCCGAACCGGTGGCGTCCCCGAAGGACTTCCGGATCGCGCGATGGATCGCGCTCGTCGCCGGAATCCTCGGCGCCCTCTTCGCGGTGGCGACGCCGTTCCTGCCGGTCACCCAGACGACCGCGCAGCTGAACTGGCCGCAGAACGGCAAGCTCGGCAATATCCAGGCACCGCTGATGTCGCAGGTGCCGATCGACCTGAACGCCACCATCCCGTGCGCGGCGGTCGCGACGCTGCCCGCGCAGGGCGGCATGCTGCTGGCCACCGCGCCGCCGCAGGGCGACCGGGCCGCGCTCGAGGCGCTGTTCGTCCGCGTCTCCGACACCTCCGTCGACGTGGTCGACCGCAACGCGGTGGTCGCCTCGGCGGACCGCGCGGCGATGGACGGCTGCTCGGCGATCGTCATCAGCTCCGATCAGAACCGCACCACGGCCGAGTTCACGGGCCTGACCAAGGAGATCGAGCGGCCGATCCCCGGTCAGCCCGGCGCGGTCGAGACCGTGCAGGTGCCGGTGCAGGGTCAGCTCGCCGGTGATCTGCGGCCGCAGATCGTCGGGGTGTTCTCCGATCTCAAGGGCGAGGCCCCGCCGGGACTGTCGCTGACCTCGACGATCGACTCGCGCTTCTCCTCCAGCCCGTCGGTGATCAAGCTGGTCGCGATCATCGCCGCCGTGCTGTGCACCCTGCTGGCGCTGGGCGCGCTGGCCGCGCTCGACGGCAGCGACGGGCGCGGGCACCGCCGGTTCCTGCCGAAGAACTGGCTGAAGCCGACCTGGGCCGACGGCGCGGTCATCGGCACGCTGCTGGTCTGGCATTTCGTCGGCGCCAACACCTCCGACGACGGCTACATCCTGTCGATGGTGCGAGTGGCCCCCGACGCGGGCTACACGGCCAACTACTTCCGCTGGTACGGCGTCCCCGAGGCGCCGTTCGGCTGGTACTACTACGTCATCCAGGTCTTCGCCGAGATCTCCACGGCGAGCCCGTGGGTGCGCCTGCCCGCGCTGCTGTGCGGAATCCTGTGCTGGATGGTCATCAGCCGCGAGGTGGTGCCCCGCCTCGGCAACGCGGTGAAGCGCTCGCAGGTGGCGCTGTGGACCGGCGGCCTGGTGTTCCTGGCGTTCTGGCTGCCGTTCGACAACGGCCTGCGCTCGGAGCCGATCGTCGCCCTCGGCGCGCTGCTCACCTGGGTCTCCATCGAGCGCGCCATCGCCACCGGCAGGCTGCTGCCCGCCGGGATCGCGGTGCTGATCGCGGCCTTCACCCTGGCCGCCGCCCCGACCGGCCTGATGTGTGTGGCCGCGCTGCTGGCCGGCATCCGGCCGCTGGTGCGGATCATCGTGCGCAGGCACCGGCAGTTCGGCACGCTGCCGCTGCTGGCCCCGATCGCGTCGGCGGGACTGCTGGTGCTGGTCGTGGTCTACGGCGACCAGACCTTCGCCGGTATCCAGGAGGCCAACCGGGTGCGCCAGGCCACCGGCCCGAACCTGGCCTGGTACGAGGACTACCTGCGCTACTACTACATGTTCGTCGAGACCGTCGACGGCTCGCTGGCCCGGCGCTTCGCCTTCCTGGTGATGCTGCTCTGCCTGTTCACCACGCTGCTGGTGCTGCTGCGCCGCCGTCAGGTGCCCGGTATCGCGTCCGGTCCGACGTGGCGGCTGATGGGGATCGTCTTCGGCACGATCTTCTTCATGATGTTCAACCCGACGAAGTGGACCCACCACTTCGGCGCCTACGCGGGCATCGCGGGTTCGCTGGCGGCGGTGACGGCGGTGGCCGTCTCGCAGAGCGCGCTGCGCTCACGCAAGAACCGGGCGATCTTCCTGGCCGGGTTGCTGTTCGTGCTCGCGCTGTCGTTCTCGGGCATCAACGGCTACTGGTATGTCTCCAGCTACGGCGTGCCGTGGTTCGACAAGACCATCTCGCTGCGCGGGATCAACTCCAACACGGTGATGCTGATCCTGTTCGGCGTGGCCTTGGCGCTGGTCGGCTGGTACGCCCTGCGCGAGGACTACGTGAAACCGCAGCCGTCGGCGAAGACCGTGCGGGGCAGGCGGATCCGCAAGTTCGCCGCCATCCCGCTGACCGTCGTGGTCGGGCTGATGGTGCTGTTCGAGGTGCTGTCGCTGGTCAAGGGCGCCACCCAGCAGTACCCGGCGTACTCGCTGGCCCGCTCCAACATCGACGCGCTGGGCGGCAACGCCTGCGGCCTGGCCAACGATGTGCTCGTCGAGTCCGACCCGAACAGCGGCAGACTCGATCCGATCGTCGATCCGGCCACGCCGCTCACCGACCCGAACGATCCGCTGGCCGGAACCGGCTCGGTCGGCTTCACGCCCAACGGCGTGCCGAGCGATCTGTCCGCGGACGCGGTCGAGGTGAAGCCGGGCACCGGCAACACCAGCAACCAGTCGGTCGGCGCGGCCTTCGCCGAAGGCGAGAGCGCGGGCACCGGCGGCGGTGAGGGCGCGCGGGGCGTCAACGGGTCGACCGTGGCCCTGCCGTTCGGGCTCGACCCGGCGCGGACCCCGATCCTCGGCTCCTACCAGGAGGGCGTGCAGCAGCCCGCGCACCTGGAGTCGTCCTGGTACGGGCTGCCGGCCCGGTCCGACGACTCGCCGCTGGTCGTGATCTCCGCGGCGGGCCGCATCGCCTCCAAGGACGACACCGGCGCCGACAAGTACGGTCAGTCGCTGCTCGTGGAGTACGGCACCCGCAACCCGGACGGCAGCGTCGCCACGCTGGGCACCTACCTGCCCCGCGATATCGGCCCGTTCCCGTCCTGGCGCAACTTGCGCGTCCCGCTGGCCGACCTGCCCGCCGAGGCGAACGCGGTCCGCATCATGGCCAACGACCCGATCCTGATCGGTGACCAGTGGCTGGCGTTCACCCCGCCGCGGGTGCCCAAGCTGCAGACCCTGGACACCTTCATCGGCCGCACCCAACCGGTGCTGCTGGACTGGGCCGTCGGCCTGCAGTTCCCGTGCCAGCGGCCGTTCGCGCACAAGAACGGCGTCGCCGAGGTGCCGAACTACCGCATCCTGCCGGATCGCCCGCTGGCGATCTCCTCCACCGATACCTGGCAGGCCGAGGAGTTCGGTGGCCCGCTCGGCTTCTCGCAGATGCTGGCGAGCCGGGTGACCATCCCGACCTACCTGAAGGACGACTGGGCGCGGGACTGGGGTTCGCTGGAGCGTTACGACCAGTACCTCAAGGCCGAGCCCGCGCAGCTGAAGACGGGCACCGAGACCCGCGACGGCCTGTGGACGCCGGGACCGCTGCGCGTGTTCTGATCGACGCCGGACAGTAGGAAGGCGCGGACCCACTCGGTGGGGCCGCGCCTTCTGTCGTTGGCGGGGTAGCAGGAGTCAGACGTTGAGCATGCGACGGTTGAGGTCGCGACGTAATACCTCTTGCGAAGGCAATCTATCCAGCACCCGCATCACAGCCGGTCGTAGTTCCTTTTTCTCGTCATCGCTGAGCAGCTCGACGAGATCTCGCAGATCCATGTCATCGAAGGCTCCTGTCATACCCAACAGGGTACGTGCTCAAACCAGGGGACGGAGGGCATTCGGCAGGCATTTACAGGCGTTTCACGTACACGAAACGCTAACGGCCGCTACGATTTTCGCGCCGTACATGCGTATACGCCCGGTCACTGCCCTTCCGCTGGCACAGTCACACTCGCCCGTCCGCGTGGCCCCTACTGCGCGCGGATCGCCGGCTCCTTCGCCCGCCCCGACTGGTTCACGACCGTCACCGAGATCTCGGCGGGCGGCGCGGGCTGGTAGGGGGTGAAGCGCTCCAGTGCGCCCCAGTCCCGGCCGAGGTCGTGGTCGAGATAGGTGGGGACAGTCTCGGCCTTCAGCAGCAATCCTGTCCACCCGAGCGGGCCGCCGCCGATGTCGTCCTGCCAGGCGTTGGAGGCGTCGGAGCCGACCCGGTCGGGCAGGATCCGCCACTGCGGTGCCTCGGCGACGCCGTCGTGGTGGTCGAAGGGCCGCTGGCAGGGGAAGGCCAGGCCGACGTGCCAGTCCAGCAGCACCGGGTCGGTCTCGCCGACCACCGATTGCAGCGTCGCCAGCTTCGGTAGCCGGGGCGGCGTCACGGCCAGCCACTGCTTCTGGGTGATGTCGTTGTCGGCGGCGACCAAGCGCACCGCGTTCACGCCGGCCGGCAGCTGATCCAGCGGCACGCGCAGGTTGCGCCAGGACGGCGCGGGGCCGATGTCCATCGGCGCGACCGAGCCGGTCATCGTGACACTGCCGTCGGCGGCGCGCGTGCCGTACTCCAGGCGCAGGTCCTGGCCGTAGTGCACGACGCCGTCGGTGTCGACGTAGCGGATGCGCCCGGCCGCGGTGACGACGAGCGCCTGGTAGGCCGGGTCGTCGCGGACGGTGTCGAGGTCGAGGCGGTACCACTGCGAGGTCAGCTTGGCCTGCTGCTGCACGCCGTCCTGATAGGAGCCGAGGACGGGCGTGCGCGCGGGGTCGAGGCCGAACGGCAGCGCGACGGTGCTGCCGTTGATGCCCGATTCGGTGCTCGTCCCGCCGCCGGTGCCCGCGCCGGTGGTGTTGGTGGTCTTGTTCGCGGAGTCCTTGTCGACCGAGTTCGCCCCGCCGACCACGGTCTCGTCGGCGTCGGCGGTGAGGTCGGCGGCGACGCCGTTGGGGGTGAAGCCGGTGGATTCGGCGCTCAGGCCGTCGGCGGGGGCGCCGGTGTAGGGGGTGAGCAGCGAATCGGCGGTGTTCGTCTCCACCAGGACGTCGTTGGCGAGTCCGCAGGTGTCCCCGGCCAGCGACTCGATGTTCGACTTGGCGATCGAATAGGCCGGGTACTGGGTGAGCGCGCCCTTGGCCATCGAGGCCACCTCGAACAGCACCAGCAGCGCGGCCGCGATGGTCAGCGGCATGGTGGCCAACCGGTCGAAGCGGTTCGGCGCCGACGGCGTGCGGTAGGGATCGCGCAGATGGAAGTAGAGCGCGACCAGCAGCGCCAGCACGGCGAGTCCGAGGAACAGCGTCGAGATGCCCTTGCCCGCCACCAGCGGCGCCTTGTCCCAGAACGGCACGCCGTAGCTGGAGACGTACCACCAGCCGTTGGACCCGGTGAAGGTCATCGCGAGCAGGAAAAGCACCGCCGCGGTGAACAGCGCGCGATTGCGTGGCGCGCGGATGCCGTTGGCGCCCACCGCGACCGCGGCCAGCGCGGCCAGCGACCCGGCCAGCCCGGCGTACACGCCGAAGTGGTGGGTCCACTTGGTCGGCGTCCACATCATCAGCAGCAGCGCGCCGAAGACGATGCCGAGGATGCGCACCGACGGCCCGCGCGAGGTGCCGGGGATGCGGCCCTTGCGCAGCACCTGCAGGACGCACACGAGCAGGCACAGCAGCAGCACCAGCACGCCGAAACGGCGCGCCAGCGAGCCGTCGGGGGAGAGCATGAACAGCGAGTCCCAGCGGGTGCGCTCGTCGAACCAGGCCACGTTGGGGCCGACGAGCGTGCGGACCCGGGTGGCCTCCATGACGGTGGCCAGGGTCTGGTCGGCGAAGACCACGATCAGGACCAGCGTGCCCGCCGCCAGTCCCGGCGCGAGCAGGGCGGCGTAGCGGAAGAACGTGGTCGCCGGCGACAGTCGAGGACGCTCGCTGTTCGTGGTGCTCGCGTCGATGGGATCGGCGTCCGCCGCGTGCGCGTCGGCGGCGATCCGGCGCGGGCGCACGCCCTGGGCGCGCTTGATGATGATCTGCATGACCGGCCTGGTCCCCGCGATGAGCGCGGCGATGCAGATCAACCCGGTCGGCCCGGCGGCCAGCGAGAACGCGGCGACCAGGATCGCCAGCGCCGCGGGCAGCAGCCGGGCGGTGGCGATGGCGCGTTCGATCAGGCACCAGGTGAGCAGCGCGCCCGCCGCGATCAGCGGCTCGGGGCGCAGGCCGTTGTCGTAGGGCAGCCAGAACGCCAGGAACACCAGCCCGGCCGTCCACAGCGCCACCTTGTCGCGGCGCACCCGGGCGCCCAGGCGCGGCAGCACTTCCCGGCTGATCACCGCCCAGCACACCAGGCCGGCGGCGAGGGCGGGCAGGCGCATCCAGGGGCTGGCGTCGGAGACCTTGGTCATCCAGGCCAGCAACTCGTAGGACCAGCCGAACGGGGCCTCGGGGACGCCGAACCAGCGGTAGTAGTTGGCCATGTAGCCCGACGGGCCCGACGCGCGGGCCATGTTCAGGATGTAGCCGTCGTCGGAGGTGTTGGCGCCGATGACATGCCAGCCCAGCAGCGTCACGACCACGACGACGTCGGTCGGCGTGATCCGCCACCAGTGCCGCGGCAGGAACCGGCGCGCGCGCCTGCCGTCGGTGGTGTCGAGCAGATGCAGCGCGATCAGCGCGAGGACGGTGAGGACCGCGGCGGCGATCATCGTCACCAGCTTGAGCGTGGTTGGCGTGGAGGTGAAGCGGGAATCGATGTCGGCGTGCACGCGGGCGCCGCTGAGCGCGGCGGCGTCGAGATCGGTGAAGACGCCGACGATCTGGGGCCGCTTGTCGACGGTGACGGTGTTGCGGAACGGGCTGCCGTCCTGGCGCGTCACCCCGGTGAACTCGACCGTGGTGGCCGCGATGGTGGAGGTGATGGTGATCCGGTCGCAGTTCGCGATCTCGGCGACCGGCGCCGAGAGCATCGGCACGTCGCGCGCCTGCACCCCGAGCACCCCGTCCCGCACGGCGACGGTGAGGCCACGCGAGGTCTGGCCGGAGGCCGCCGGGATGGTGCCGACCAGCGTCGTGGTCCCGGTCTCGGGCAGGTCGCGCAGCACCGTGCACGGCAGCTGCGCGTCGAGCTGCTGCGGCACATACGACACCAGCGGGGCCTCGACACTGGTCGCGCCGGGTTGCGGCCAGTCCAGGCTCGCGCGGTCCTGGCGCACCGGCAGCAGCGGCGTCAGCAGGGCAAGCACGAAACCGAGGAGCCCGCAGACGAGGGCGACCATGCGGTATCGGGTGAACGCTCGTTCAGATCGCAGCACGGGGGTTGATGCTAGCCATCGAACCTGTGCGCGACTCGGCGCCGCGGCACAACGGGGCTCAGCCCGTCCGGCGGTCGCTCCAATCGAGCTGCGTGCGGGCCCAATCGGGGATCTCGGCGGCGGGGCGCGGGAAAGCGTCGAACTCGTGCCGCAGGTCCTCCTCGGAGACCTCCGGCATCCAGTCCGCGACGGTGCCGGTGGCGAAGGTGGCCTTGTAGCGGGTGGGCCCGGCGATGAAGATCTCGGCGCTGAGCCAGGTGCCGACGCTCGGGTCGTAGGACATGCGCTTGTGATCGATCAGGTACTCGAGCACCTCGGCCGGCGGCACCATGTTGGTGACCGATCCGTCGCGCTCCTTGACCTGCACGCCCGCCACGGCCTGCTCGCCGACCTGCAACGACCACAGCAGCGCGAACTTCTGGCCCGGCGCGAGCATCGCGATCGCGGCGTCGACGACCGTCTGTTCGATCTCGCCGAGCGTGGCCAGCTGTTCGCGGGGCGCCGGCTCGGGTTCTTGACGGTGCGGACGTGTCAGCAAGAGATCGATCCGCTCGGGTCTGCTGAGCGTCATAGCTATACCTCTGCATCCGTACCGATCAGCACTACCAAAACTGATTTCGGTCGGCCGAACTTCCAACATTTCGCAGCGTACCCGCCCCGCGACACGAACCGTGCGGTTTGTTGACACTGACCGGACATATTGTGGTCTATCGCGTTCCCGCATACCAGTAGCTACCGGGTGTCGATCAACACAACAGCCGGTTGTGTGCTTCTGACCAGCGCGTTCAGGCCGCGGCCGCGCGTAGCGCGAACCAACCGTCCAGTGGGTCCGCGAATCCGTGATAGACGAGCGGGATGCGTTGGTCGATCCCGAAGTACCGATAGACCGCCGCCATCGCCTGGCGCACCGAATGCGCCTGGAAATCATCGATGCGGCGCGGGCCGATGCGGTGCTCGGGCAGCAGATCCAGCCGGACCAGCTCCGCCGGATCGTCCACGTCCAGGCCCCACGGTTGCGGTTCCTCGATGAGATGGTCGTGCAGGACGGTGCGCGCGGTCGGCGGATCGTGGCGCGGGCCCGCGAAGGCGACGCGCTCGAGGTGGGCGAGGCCGCGGGTGCTCAGCGGCGTGCGGACGGCTTCGATCAGCTCGATCAGTTCGGTGTCGGGTTTCGGCTCCGGTATTCGTCCCGCGACCGGGGCCTGTTCGAGCAGGTGCAGCATCTGCCCGCCGCGGACCAGGGGCTCGGGCACCACGAAGAAGCTGATGCTCGGGCAGGAGCAGTTCAGGCCGGTGAGGCACACCCTCGTGTGCAACGGATCGGACATACGTCCTCCTCCGGTAGCGGGTCGCCGAGACCCGTGACGTGCAGGATCGAAGATTCCAACGCCATCCGCCGTGGTGCTCGCCCGCCGGCGGCGACCGTGCCGCACCAGTCAGTGTAGTGCTGTCGAGCGGCCTCGACACCGGGTTGCGGCAGAACGGAAACGATCCGGTGGGCCGGTCACGGCGGCGTGGACTCGGTATAGCGGCGGGCCAGGGTGCGCAGGTGCGCGACCAGTTCGGGTGGACCGTCGACGCGGAAATCCATCATCAGCATGCTCAGGTAGATCGCGATCGTCTCCATCGCGTCGGCGCCGGTGTGCAGCAGGCAGGTGCGCGCGTCGATCGGTTCCACCACCCCGACCGCGGGATTGATCCGGGCGATGACGGTCTCGGCGGGCGCGAGGACCGTCACGCGCGCGTGCACCCGCCAGCCGGTGGTCGCGATGTGGCGCATGACGAAGGCGACCAGGTCGTCATCGGGCAGCCTGCGGGGGGCGAACACCCGGCTACCCGGGCTCGCACGGGTGATCCGGGCGGCCGGAATCGCCTCCCAGGCATGGGTTCTCATGCTGTAGGCGACCAGGTACCAGCGGCGTTGCCAGTTGATCAGGCGATACGGCTCCAGTTCGACGCCGTCGTCGACGGTGACCGCGGTGGTGCGGCGCACCGCGTCGGCCAGGGTGGTGAGGATGCCTGCCGCAACCGGGGCGTCGGGCTCGCGGGAGCCGGTGGTGGCCGGGCCGATCTCGGTGGCCTCGTGCAGTGCGGAGACCTTGCGCTGCAAGCGTTTCGGCAGGATCTGCTCTATCTTGCGCAGGGCCCTCGCGAGCTGGTCGCCCAGATCGGAGACGGCGAGCGCGCCGTCGGCGGCCACGGCGATCGACAGGGCGACGGCGACCGCTTCCTCGTCGTCGAGCAGCAGCGGCGGCATGGTGGCGCCGCGGCCCAGCCGGTAGCCGCCGATCGCGCCGCGTTCGGCGTGCACGGGGTAGCCGAGCTCGCGCAGTCGGGCGATGTCGTTGCGGACGGTGCGTTCGGTGATGTCGAGGCGTTCGGCGAGTTCGCGCCCGGTGTAGGCGCGGTCCTGGAGCAGGGCGAGCAGACGCAGGACGCGGGGTGTCGTCGCGGCCATTCCCACCTCGTCGGAAGTCGTGGAGAAATTAGGAAAGAAACGAGCCTAATAGGTTTCTAGGCTGGAGTCATCACCGAGAAGGAAGGCTTCATCATGAACAGCACCGCAGCCCTCGAGACCGTCTGGCGCGACGTGGTCGCCACCTCCTACCAGGCCCTGAGCGACGTCGTCGCCGGCGTGGGCGCCGACCAGTGGGACCTGCCGACCCCGTGCTCGGAATGGACCGTCGCCCAGGTCGTCCAGCACGCGGCGGGCGACCAGCTCGCCTACGCCGCCGCCCTCGGCGTCGGTCCCGGCCCGAGCTACAACCCCTTCGACCCGTCCGGCACCATCGACGGTTCCGCCATCGAGCTGGTCCGCGCGGCCGTCGACGAGACCGCCGCCGCCTGGGCCACCGTCGCCGACGACACCGCGACCGTCCCCACCCCGCTCCCGCACGGCGAGCTGCCCACCCCGGTCGCCGCCACCCTGGCCGCCCTCGACGCCGCCGTGCACGCCTGGGACATCGCCGTGGCCACCGGCCGGCCGTCCCCGCTCACCGCCGACCTGGCCACCCACCTGCTGACCGCGGCCCGCACCGTCCACGCGGCTCCCGGCAGCGGCGACGACGCCGAGATCATCGAACCCCTGCGCCAGTGGGGCGCCTACGCCCCCATCGTCGAGACCACTTCCACAGGCCCGATCGACGACCTGCTGCACTACCTCGGCCGCCCCACCGCCTGAGCGACGAGCGGTGTGCGTGCTGCAGAGTGTGTACCGCGTGCCCCGCCCGCAGGTAGCCGCGCTGACCCGTGCGGCGGATCGAGCCAGGGATCAGCGGCGGACGGTGATCAGGGTGAAGGGGCCGATGTCGGTGGTGGTGAAGGCGGGGTCGGTGAAGAGGGTCTTCGGGAAGGCGACCGTGTAGCGCTTGACGTTCGGGTCGTTGGGGTAGACGTCCTCGGCGAGGCGCAGGGTGTAGGTGTCGCCGTCGCGGCGGAAGAGGAAGGCGTCGGGGGCGCGCCAGGGTGCGGTGGCCATGGCGTCGAGGAGGGCGGGGGACGAGTCGAGTTTGCTCCAGGCGGCGATGGTGGCGGCGCGGGCCTTGAAGTCCGACAGCGGGTTCGCGTAGTGCGAGGTGAGGGCCTGGAAGCCGAAGTAGGGGTAGAAGGCGAGGAAGCTGGTGTCGGCGGTGAGGACGACGGATTCGTCACGGGGACGGCCGGTCCGAGCCAACAGGGCTTCGTCCACGGCGTGGTAGTAGGCCACGGCCGAGGGCTTGCGCTTGTCGGCCCGCTCGCCGAAAGTGCCGTCGGCGGTGGGGGTATCGGTGGGCACGGTATCGGTGTAGGCGGTGTCGATCTCGTGGGTGAGCACGGTCGGGATGTGCTGGGCGAAGGCCAGCGCGCCCAGCACCGCGAGCACACCGGCCGCGATCCGCGCCGGCGCCGGCTCGTGCAGCGCCCGGTAGATCACCCCGGCGAGCTCGACGAACCCGAAGACGCCCGCCGCGGCGAGGACCGCGAGCAGCACCGGCTCCAGCCGGAACGAGAGCAGCGTCGTCCCCGCCGCGGTCGCCGCCATCGACAGCAGGGTCCACAGATAGATCGCCAGCACGCCGAGCCCCAGCGCCTGCGCCCGCCGCGACGAACCGGCCCGCAGCACCAGCCACAGCGTCCCGAGCAGGCACAGCGCACCTCGCAGCGAGAACTCCAGCATGGGGAACGCCAGCTCGGCGCCCGACTGCGGCAGATAGTGGAAGGCGTTGCCGGACGGCAGCTTCGCGCCCGACAGCATTTTCAGCAGGTAGGGCGCCCACACCACCAGCGCGAGCACCACGGCGATCGCGCCCATGGCGACCAGCTTGGTCAGCGGCCCGATCGCCGCCCGCCACGGCGCCGGGCCGCCGACCGCGCGCGGACCGCCGACCCTGGGACGCAGGTCTTCGCGCCGCGTGTACACCGCGACACCCGCCGCCACCACGGCCATCAGCACCACGGTGAACGCCGCGATCGCCAGGTACAGCGTGTAGAAACAGGCGGCGACGCCGAGGAACAGCCCCGTGCCGAGCACCGCGCCCCAGCCACCCGAGGATCGGTGCAGCGCACCCCAGGCCAGCACCAGCACGGGCGGAAGGAACACCACCAGTACCGCCCCGTACGCCTCGGGCGAGGCGTACGCAAGCGTCATCGCGGTCACGGCCGCCGCGGCGCCCACCGCGAGATCGGCGCGCACCAACTGGGTCCACAGCACCAGCGCCACCGCCGCGGCGATCGCGAGCAGCCCGATCGCGTACGGCTTGAACACTTCCCAGCCGTCCATCCCGAGCACGTTGCCCACCCGGCCACCGATCCAGAACCACCCGGCCGGATAGAAGGGCGGGATGTCCACATAGGTCATATCCCGCAGCGCGGCGCTGTCGGTGAGCCGGGTCAGGTACTCGGTGCGGAACTCCTGATCCACCGAGACACCGAACAGGTAGAGCTTGGTCGCCGCCAGCGGCATCCCGAGCGTCACCGTCACGAAGCTCGAGATACCCACCCAGGAAGCCAGTTTCGCGACCACCGGCCACTTGCGCAGCCGGATCAGCAGCACCGAGACGACGAGCAGCGCGACCGCGACGACCTGCCCGACGGTCGTCAGCGCCCGAGTCACGTTGGAGGAGTTGAACGCAGGCCACTGCACCGCCGAGAAGGCGTACAGGCCGACCGCCGCGACGACGAGCGCCACCAGCGCCGCCGTCGCGCCCTCGGCGAGCCCTGACCCGATCCTGCGCCCCGTCCGCACCTCATCATTGGTCGTCATCGGCGCGCAATCCTCCGGCTCCACTGGGCTCCACGGTCCGGGCCAGCCTAGTGGAGTCGGCCCGGTCGGTCGGCTCGGCCGACGACGGATCCGAGCCGGGCACGGCGTAGTCGGTGAACGAGAACTGCCGCACCCTCGGAGAGGATGCGGCAGTTCAGGACGAGCGGTGGATCAGATCGGCAGCTTGCGGAAGATCGGGCGCGGCACGTGGCGCAGCGCCGACATCAGGAAGCGGGCCTCGCCGGGCGCCCAGACGATCTCGGTGCCCTTCTCGGAGGCGGCGACGGCGAGCCGGGCCACGTCCTCGGGATCGACCGTGAGCGGGGCTTCCTTGGAGCCGGTGGCCTCCCAGTGCGCCTTCGTCGCCGAGGTGCGCACCTGCATCGGCCGCACCACGGTGACGCGCGGACCGTGCGGGCGCAGCGCCTCGCCGAGGCCGAGGTAGAAGCCGTCCAGGCCGGCCTTGGTCGAGCCGTAGACGAAGTTGGAGCGACGGACGCGCTCACCGGCCACCGAGGACATCACGATGAACCGGCCGTGGCCCTGCGCCTTGAACTTGTCGCCGACCAGCACGCCCACCGAGACACCGGCGGTGTAGTTGATGCCGACGGTCATGACCGCCTTGCGCTGGTTCTGCCACAGCTCCTCGGCGTCGCCGAGCACCCCGAACGCCACGATGGCGACGTCGACGTCACCCGCGGCGAACGCCTGGTCGACGACCTTCGGGTGCGACTCGGTGTCGAGCGCGTCGAAGTCGATGACGTCGACCTGGGTCGCGCCCGCCGCCTTCAGCGTGGCGACCGCGCCCTCGAGCAGCGGATCGCCGGGCAGGTTGGCCAGCACGACCCGGGCCGGGCCCTTGCGCAGGTACTCGGCGCAGATCGCGAGACCGATCTCGGAGGTGCCGCCGAACAGCAGGATGGTCTGCGGGTTGCCAACTGCGTTGATCACTGGAGCTCCAGCCTCCTGGCCATATCGGACATGAACACGCCGGTCGGGTCGACGCTGCGGCGGACCTTGATCCACTCGTCGATCCGCGGGTACATCTTGTGGAACGACTCGGCGCTGGTCCGCGAGTCCTTGGCGGTGTAGAGCCGGCCGCCGAACTCGAGCACCCGCCGGTCCAGATCGCTGACGAACTCGTTGAGCCCGCGCGAGATCGGGAAGTCGACGCAGATGTTCCAGCCCTCCATGGGGAAGCTCAACGGCGCCTGGTTGCCCGGGCCGAACAGCTTGAACACATTGAGGAAGGAATAGAAGCCGGAGCCCTGGATGTCGATGATGATCCGCTTGAACTCCTCGACCGACTCCGGCGGCACCACGAACTGGTACTGCAGGAAGCCGTTGGAGCCGTAGCCACGGTTCCACTCACCCAGCATGTCGAGCGGGTGGTAGAACTGCGTCAGATTCTGGACCTTGCCCCGGTAGGTGCCCGACTTGCGGTACCAGACCTCGCCGATCGGGCCGAAGGTGTACTTGTTGGCCAGCCCGTTCGGGAACACGTCGGGCAGGGTGAAGAAGGTCTTGCCGTTGAACCGCAGCGGGTCCTTCTGCAGCTTCGCGGGCAGTTGGTCGAGCTTGGCCAGGTTGCCGCGCGAGATGGCGGCGCGGCCCAGCTTCGGCAGCGGGCTGATCGCGTCGAACCAGGCCGAGCTGTACTCGTAGTTGCCCTCGGAGCCGTCGCTGTGGAAGGCGATGGTCTCGTCGAGGGTGGCGGTGACGTCGCCGTCGGCGATGAAGTACGCCGTCTCGGTCGGCGTCATCTCGATGGTCGCGCGCAGGATGATGCCGGTCAGGCCGCAGCCGCCGATGGTCGCCCAGAACAGCTCGGGGTCGGACTCGGCGGTGATCGTGCGGACTACGCCGTCGGCGGTCAGCAGGTCCATCGAGCGGACGTGGTTGCCGAAGCTGCCCGCGCTGTGATGGTTCTTGCCGTGGATATCGGAGCCGATCGCGCCGCCGATGGTGACCTGCCTGGTCCCGGGTAGGACGGGCACCCAGAGGCCGAACGGCAGCGCCGCCTTCATCAGCTGATCCAGATCGACACCGCCGTCGACGTCGACCAGGCGGGTCGCGGCGTCGATGCGGTGGATCTTGTTCAGCGCGGGCATGTCGATCACGAGGCCGCCCGCGTTCTGCGAGTTGTCCCCGTAGGAGCGGCCGAGGCCACGCGCGATCACGCCGCGTCGCAGGTGCGCCGGCTTGGAGTCGTTGTCCTCGGCGACCATGCTCACGGCCTTGACGATCAACTCGGGATCGCTGGTCGAGAGCACTTCGGCGGAGGTGGGTGCGGTGCGACCCCATCCGGTGAGCTTGCGCGTACGCGTATTCAGCGCAAACGCCTCGCCGGTGGCGGTCGGAATGTTCTCGGACATCGGCTAAGAGGCTACATGCATGGCGGGACACGCGGCCGGTCTCGTAGTCTTCCTCACGTGCAAGCCCAACCGCATCTGCCGCTTCCCGCCGAGATTCCGCTGGTCGACGAGCCCGGTGGAACCGACGTAGACCTGAAGACGCAGATCGTGCGGTTCACGCTGACCGGCGGTCTCTCGGCGATCGTCGACTACGGCATCTACAGCCTGCTGCTGAACCTGCTCGGCCTGCCGGTGAGCCTCGCCAAGGCGATCAGCTTCGTCTGCGGGACGACGACCGCGTACCTGATCAACCGGCGCTGGACGTTCAAGGCCGAGCCGAGCAGGGCGCGGTTCATCGCCGTCGTCGTGCTCTACGCGGTCACCTTCGCCGTGCAGGTCGGCATCAACGCGGCGCTGTACTTCGCGCTGCCCGGCGAGTGGTGGCGGCAGCCGCTGGCGTTCGTGATCGCGCAGGGCACCGCCACCGTCATCAACTTCGTCGTGCAGCGTGCGGTGATCTTCAAGATCAAGTAGGTCAGCTGGCCTTGGCGGGTGCGGGCTGCTTGCCCGCCTTGACGCCGAAGTAGTCGCCGCCCTTGGCCCTGACGTTGTCGGTGCCCCACTCGCGCCGATCCCGCGCGACGGGCACCATCTGCGGAATGTGCTTGCGGCAGTGGATGTAAGCCTCTTCCACGTCGACGACGACCCATACCTGCGAGGTCTTGCCGCGTTCGGCGGCGGGCAGATCGCCGACGGTCTCCCGTAGCTCACTGTCGGCAACCATGCGAGCCTTGCCGTTGATGTGCAGACCGATCAGATCGCGCACGAAGTCGATCATCAGGATTCCGACATGGGGGTTCTCGAGGATGTTGCCGAGGCTGGCCATCACCCCGTTACCTCGATATTCGGGGTACGCAATCGTGCGTTCGTCGATCACGTGCAGGAATCCCGGTGTGCCCGCCCGGAAACTGGCGTCGCATTCGCCGTGCGCGTCGGCGGTGGAGATGAAGGCCATGTCCATCCGCCCGACGAACTCGACCATCGACGGGTTCAGGTAGTCGATCACCTGGTCGTCGTAGAAGCGTCCAGCCCTTTCGGTCGTGCCCAACGTGTCCTGAAGCTCGTGCTCTCCGTCGCTGCCGACGTGTTTCTCGGGCATCGGGGCCCCCTCTGCTAGCCGAACCGGGTGATGCGGGTTTCGCGCTGAAACCCCCGCTTGTGACCGCAATCTCACCCAGTGTAGGGGACTGTCACGAGCCGTGGGGCGAGTCCATTGTTGCGAATGGTACGAAAGTCCGGTTTGCGCAAGGGTTTCCCGAGGTAGACCGATCAGACCGGTTCTACCTTCACCGGCACTCCGTTGAAGACCGCGGTGCCGGAGATCGCGTCGACCACCGAATCGTCGGTCAGCACATTGGCGTTCACGCCGGCGTGCGCGCTGGCTACCGATTGCGTGGTGCTCGCGCCGTGTCCCCAGCCGTGCGGCAAACTCACCACGCCGGGCATGATCGTCGGCGTCTGCTCGACCTGGACGGTCAGCGAGCCCGCCGCCGAGCTGATCGCGGCCTGCTCGCCGAGGCCGAGTCTGGTCGCGTCGTCGGGGTGGATCTGGAGGGTGCAGCGGTTCGATCCGCCGACCAGACCGGCGATGTTGTGCATCCAGCTGTTGTTGGAGCGCAGTTGCCTGCGCCCGATCAGCACCATCTCCGGCGCGCTCGCCGCCAGCCTGCCGCGCAGCCTGCCGACATCGTCGAGCAGCAGGCGCGGGGCCAGGTCGACCCGGCCGGTTGCGGTGCGCAGGACGCCGGGCAGGCGCGGCCGCAACGGGCCAAGGTCGAGGCCGTGCGGATTGTCGAGCAGGGTGCGCAGGCTCAGTTCGCCGCCGTTCCACGCGCCGTAGGGGCCGAGCTTGAGCATCAGGTCGATGCGCTGTTCGGTGGTGTCGACGCCGTCCAGCTCGTCGCGCCGGTCGCTCATCCCCGCCTTGTGCAGCATGCCGGCGATGACCAGCTCGTCGACCACGGCGATCGGGCTCGCGGCGCCGGTGCCGTCGTGCGGCTGCCCGCTGACGGCGGCGGCGAGCCGCGCGATGACCGCCGACTCGGACGGCCGCCCGTCGAGCGGGACCAGCGGCGGCGAGTAGCGCGCGTAGTTGCGCACCGCGAACTGCAACAGCGCGAAGTCGTAGTGCGGTGACTGCACCGAGCGCGGCGGCGGCAGGATCACCTTCGCGTGCCGGGTCGTCTCGTTGACGTACCGATCCACGCTGACCATGAAGTCCAGCTCGGCCAGCCCCCGGTCCAGCCGGGCGCCGCTGGGCGCGGACAGCACCGGATTACCCGCGACCGTGACCAGCGCCCGGATCTGGCCCTGACCGGGGGTCTCGATCTCGTCGGCGAGGGTCGCCACCGGCAGTTCGCCCATCGCCTCGGGCAGCCCGCGCACCCGGCTGGTCCAGCGGCCCGGCCGGAACGGCTTGCTGCGCGCGATGCCGCCGGCCGCGGCGGTGGCGAACATGGCGCCGCCGGGGGCGTCGAGATTGCCGGTCAGCGCGTTGATCGCGTCGACCAGCCACTGGGTGACGGTGCCGAACTCGGCGGTGCAGGTGCCGATCCTGGCGTAGACGGCCGCCGTCGGCGCGGCGGCGAGGTCGCGGGCCAGGGCGCGGATGGTGTCGGCGGGAATGCCGGTGCGCTCGACCACCGCGTCCGGGGCGAACTCCTGGGACGCGGCGCGCAGCTCGTCGAGGCCGTCGACCTCGATCCGCAGGTCGACCAAGTTCTCGGCGAAGAGCGTGTGGATCACCGCGAACAGCAGGTACGCGTCGGCGCCCGGCCGGATGAACAGATGCTCGTCGGCGAGGTCGGCGGTCCTGGTCGCCCTCGGGTCGACGACGACGAGCTTGCCGCCGCGCGCCCGCAGCGCCTTGAGCCTGCCGGGAAAGTCCGGCGCGGTGCACAGCGAGCCGTTGGATTCGAGCGGGTTCGCGCCGAGCATCAGCAGGAAGTCGGTGCGGTCCAGGTCGGGGACCGGCACCGTCAGCGGGTCGCCGAACATGAGCCCGGCGGCGACCTGCTTGGGCATCTGGTCGGCGGTGCTGGCGGTGTAGATGTGCCGGGTGCTCAGCGCGCGGATCAGCGCGGGCAGATACAGCGCCCCCGCGACGGTGTGCGCGTTGGGATTGCCGAGGTAGATCGCGGTCGCGCCGCTGCCGTGCGCCGCGTTGACCGCGGCGAACCCGGCCGCGATCAGGTCGAAGGCCTCGTCCCAGCTCGCGGGGCGGAACGTGTCGCCCTCGCGGATGAGCGGGGTGGTGACCAGGTCGGGGTCGTCGTCGAGCTTGCCGAAGCTCGCGCCCTTCGGGCAGAGGAAGCCCTTGCTGAACGGGTCGTCGCGATCGCCGCGGACCGAGAGCACTCGGTCGGCCTCGTCGAGGGTGATGGTCAGGCCGCAGACGGCCTCACACAGCGGACAGGTGCGTAGCAGCGTTCGCGGAGCCATGTCCCCATCCTTACGCCGCGCGCGGTGCCCGGGTTCGAAAACGCCGAAAACCCTCGACCGCGACGTCGGGGAGGCGTCGCGGTCGAGGGTTCGGGCTGTTGGTTACCTCAGCTGGCCAGGGTCAGCGTGGGGGTCAGGGTGGCGCGCTTGCGGCTCGCGGCGGCGCGGACGGCGGCACCGAGGGCGACGACCGGCGGGACCCAGCGGGCCTCGGACGGGGCGACGCTCCAGGCGGCGGAGCCGGCGGCGAGCTGGGTCGGGGGCAGCGGGATGCTGGCACCGTCGGTGTGCACGACGACACCGGCCTCGCGCATGGCCTCGATCGCCATGGCGGCCTTGCGGACGCCGGTGACCAGGTGGATCTCGCGACGCTCCTGGCCCGGGATCTCGATCACGGGGCCGGACAGGTTGTTGGCGCGCAGGAATCGGCGGACCTCGCCCGCCATCTCACCGGTGACCTCGATAGCCGAGATGTCATCGTCGGTGATCAGGCACAGGCCGTTGGCCGTTTCGGCAACCGTCCAGCCCCGCGCGGCGTACTCCTGCGCGGCGGCACCCTTCTCGGTGCCCGTGGTGGTGGTCGGAAACGTCGTGCGCACTGTGTTCTCCATTCCCCGAAGAGCTCTGTTCCTGCGTTCATGGGTCGTATCGGCTGGGGGTGGCCGTCTTGTTACGCCGTTACCGAAAAATATTCGAGAGTGTCTGCTTCGTCTCAGTTCGCTCACCTTCGCTATCGGAGGATCGAGCCGATCCGGCTTGGCGTGCGGGCCGAAAACGGGCAGGATTCGGACCATGACCGATGCGCCGGGTACGTCCTCGTCTCCCGACGGAGATGCCGAGGAGTTCGAAGCCGAATCACGCTGGCTCTCTTGGAAAGAGACCGATGTGAAGCGCGCGGGCGCGCGGTCGGGGCAGGCCGCCGAAGGCGAGGAATTCCCGGACGATTCGGACATACCGCGCGACGCGGGCTTCGATGACCCGTTCCGCAGTACCGGATCCGCCAAGCAGTGGGCCGCCGAAGTGCTGCGTTCACTGCTCGATGTCCAGTTCCGCAGGCCCGCGACCAGGACCTTGCTGCCGCTGGCCTACATCCTCGGCGTCGTCTCCTTCGGTATCGGCGTCCCGGTGGCGCTCACAGTGCTGATGTGGAAGGCCTCGGTCCTGCTGGGCATCCTCGCCGCACTGGTCGCCGTTCCGCTCGGCCTGACCATCGCGGCCTCGGTGCGCCTGATGCTGGAGTTCGCCGACAACGCCGCCCGGCTCGCGGGCCGGGTCGAGCACATCAGTGAGCTGGCCGATGGACTCTTCCAGGCGCTCTCCGATGTCGCCGAACCGGTGAACCAGCTCTCCGAGGACGTGCGGGCCGTGCAGTTCTGGCGGTTCCGGAAGAAGAAGTAGCGATCGCGCCTGGAGCAGGCCCCAAAACTATGTGGTGCGCGTTGTCCGATTCATTGTGAAACAATCCGTACGCAGATCCGACGCCTATTGTCGGCTGCGTAGGGCGGTCTCCGAAAGAGAATGGGGGAGACCGGATTTGGATACAGGGGGGCAGTATGGCTTCACCACAGGGCGTCACCGGTTCGACGATGCCGCGCAGGCAGCTGGGCAGGCACTTACGTGACCTGCGCAATCAGGCGCGGATGACGACCAGGACCGCGGCGGCGCAACTCGAGTGGTCGGAAGCGAAGATCTGGCGGATCGAGACGGGGCAGACGTCGTTGCGCAGCCTCGACGTCGAGGCCATGTGCAAGGTGTACGGCGCGCCGGCGGAACTCGTCGAGCCGCTGGCCGCGCTGGCGCGCGAAACCAAGGCCAGGGGATGGTGGACGAGCTACGGCGATGTGATCCCGGAGGGCTTCGAGGTCTACATCGGCCTCGAGGAGGCCGCGACCTGCCTGTCGATCTACGAGGACGGCCTGGTCCCGGCGCTGCTGCAGACCGAGGACTACACCAGGGCGTTGCTCGAGCAAACCGTCCCCGGCCTGACCGAGGAGGATCTCGAGCGCAGGCTGCGGGTGCGCGCGGCCAGGCAGGCGCTGATCACCCGTGCGCAGTCGCCGCTGCGATTGCGGGTGGTGCTCGCCGAAGCGGTGCTGACCAGGCGCATCGGTGACGATCGGGTGCTCGCCGGCCAGCGCGCGCGACTGCGCGAGCTGGCCGAGCTGGACACGGTGCGAATCCAGGTGGTCCCCGGTGATACCGGGTATCACGCGGGGCTGGAGTCGGGCCGGTTCGTGATCCTCGACTTCGGCATCGACGGTTCGCTGGACCGGCCGGAGCCGCCGGTGGTCTTCGTGGAGACCTTCGCCGGCTCGGCCTACCTGGACAAGCCGAACGACTACGACCGCTATCGCGGCGCGTTCACCGACATCAGCGCGGCGGCTTCCGCCGAGCTGTGACCCCGGCTCCTACCAGGAGTCGGCGAGCACCGAACGGTGTGTGGGCAGGGCCCGGTCGTAGACCGCCCTGCCCTTTTCCGTGACCCGGACGAAGATGGCGCGGCGGTCCTCGGCGCACATGGTGCGCTCGACCAGGCCGTCGCGTTCCAGTCTGGCCACCGCGCGCGAGAGCGCGCTCTGACTCAGGTAGATGTCACCCGCCAGCTCGGTCATCCGGTACTTCTGACAGTCCGCGTCGACCAGTCGATCGAGGGTCTCGAACTCGCTGAGACCGATGCGGTGTTCGTGCTGAAGCGCCTTCTCCAGTGCGCAACTCACGGCGGCGTGCCGTCCGAGCAGTTCGCGCCACTGGCCGACCAGCTCGGTGGGCGCTCCATTGCGCCGAGCTGATGCTGTGGCCGGGTTCGACATGGCCCCATCTTAGTGGTCCGGGCATCTCCATGCAACGGCATTTTATGTGTTGGCATTTAATGCGCACGCATGTAATGTTCGCCGCATGACTTCGCCAGCAACGCTCTCGGCCGCAGATCAGGCGACCGATCCGACCACATGGTCCGCCCGGCTCTGGGGCATGCTGATCACCCTGTGCATCGTCCTGTTCCTCGACGGGCTCGACGTCTCGATGATCGGCGTCGCGCTGCCGTCCATCGGCGCCGAGCTCGATCTGTCCACCTCCACCCTGCAGTGGCTCGTCAGCGGTTACGTCCTCGGTTACGGCGGCCTGCTGCTGCTCGGCGGCCGCACGGCCGACCTGCTCGGGCGCCGCAAGGTCTTCCTCATCGCCCTGGCCGTGTTCGCGATCGCCTCGCTGGTCGGCGGCCTGGTCAGCGATCCGGCCCTGCTGATCGTGACCCGCTTCATCAAGGGCCTGGCCGCCGCGTTCACCGCCCCCACCGGCCTGTCGATCATCACCACGACCTTCGCCGAAGGGAAAGCGCGCAACAAGGCGCTGTCCATCTACACCGTGTTCGGTGCGGGCGGCTACTCGATGGGCCTGCTGTTCGGCGGCCTGATGACCGGCGTCGGCTGGCGCTGGACCTTCCTGCTCCCGGTCCCGATCGCCCTGGCCGCGCTGGCCGCCGCCTTCGTGCTGGTGCCCAAGGACGGTAAGGCCGAGGAAGGCGGACATGACCTGCTCGGCGCCCTGCTGTCCACCGCGGGCATGCTGCTGCTGGTCTACACCGTGGTCACCGCGCCGGAGGTCGGCTGGACCTCGGTCCGCACGGTCGCTTCGTTCCTCGCCGTGATCGCCCTGTTCGCCGCGTTCGTGATCACCGAGCAGCGGGTGCGGCACCCACTGGTGCGGCTGGGCATCCTGCGCAAGGTGTCGCTGGTGCGGGCCAGCCTGGCCATCATCGCGGTCGCCGGTTCGTACTTCAGCTGGCAGTTCATCGTCACCCTGTACCTGCAGGACACGCTGGAGTGGTCGGCGCTGAAGCTGGCGATGGCCCTGCTGCCGGTCGGCATCCTGGTCGTCGGGTCGGCGTTCTTCTCCGAGAAGCTGATCGATCGTTTCGGCACCGGACCGGTCATCGCCGTCACCATGTCCGTGATGGCCGTGGGCTACCTGCTGTTCCTGCGGGTCGACACCGCGCCGGACTACCTGACCGTGCTGCTGCCCGCCATCCTGCTGATCGGCATCGGTTGGGTCGGCTTCCCGGCGATCAACGTGCAGGCCACCAGCGGTATCGACGACGACGAACAGGGTCTGGCGGCCGGCGTGCTGCAGACCTCCATGCAGGTCGGCGCGGCCATCGTGCTCGCGGTGACCACCGCGATCGTCACCTCCGGCACCCACGGTGCCGGCGCGACGCCGCAGCAGATGCTCGACACCTACCGGCCGGGCCTCGAGTTCGCCGCGGGCGTCACCATCGTCGGCGCGCTGGTCGCCCTGACGGTCTTCCTGCCGCGCCGCAGGCAGCGGGTCGTCGCGGCGCCCGCCGCGGAGGAAAAGCTGCTGGAGACTGTGTAGACGGCGGCTGGCGCCGCGGCCGAAACCGTGGTGCGGGTTGTTCGCTGACAGCGTCCCCGAGTTGAAGCTCGGGGGCGCTGTTTCACGTGGATCAGGAAAAAGGCGGAGCCGCTTCGTCTTTGGCGGAGCGGATATAGGTGAGCCGACTACCGTCGCGGGCCTCGGTCGGCCAGTCGATGCCGAGGCGGGCGTCGAAGGCGTCCATATCCCGGTCGAACTCGGGGGTGTACTCGAGCGAGCACAGGTAGGTGACCGTCGAGCCGTCCTCGAGCGAGAGGATGGCGTGGCCGAGGCCCTCGGACAGGAACACCGAGCGCCGGTGCACGTCGTCGAGCAGCACGCTGTCCCAGCGGCCGTAGGTCGGCGAGCCGGGGCGCAGGTCCACCACCACGTCCAGGAACGCGCCGCGCACGCAGGTGACGTACTTGGCCTGACCCGGCGGGTCCTCGGTGTAGTGGATGCCGCGCAGCACGCCGGCGGCCGAGACCGAAGTGTTCACCTGGTGCAGCTCGAACGGGCGCCCGGTGGCCTTCTCGAACTCCGAGGCCTTGAACGACTCACAGAACATCCCGCGGTCGTCGCCGAGCAGGCGGGGAGTCACCTCCCACGCGCCGGGGATGGCCAGTTCACGGATCTGCATGCCTGTAGTTACCAGTCTTTCCCGCGGTCGATCAGATCGAGCAGATAGCGGCCGTAGCCGGAGCGCACCATCGGTTCGGCCAGTTCACAGAGCTGGTCGTCGGTGATCAGCCCGCGCCGCCAGGCCACCTCCTCGGGCACGCCGATCTTGAGGCCCTGCCGTTCCTCGATGGTGCGCACGTAGTTGGCGGCGTCGAGCAGCGAGTCGAAGGTACCGGTGTCGAGCCAGGCGGTGCCGCGGGCCAGCACGTCGACGCTGAGCTTGCCCTGTTCCAGGTAGGCGCGGTTGATGTCGGTGATCTCGTACTCTCCGCGCGCCGACGGCCGCAGCTCGCGGGCGATCTGCACCACGTCGTTGTCGTAGAAGTAGAGGCCGGGGATGGCGTAGTTGGAGCGCGGGCGCTTCGGCTTCTCCTCGATGGAGACCGCGCGGCCCTGCTCGAACTCCACCACGCCGTAGGCGGTCGGGTCCTTGACCCAGTAGGCGAAGACCGCGCCGCCGTCGATGTCGTGGAAGCGTTCCAGGCTGGCGCCGAGGCCGGGGCCGTGGAAGATGTTGTCGCCGAGCACCAGGGCCGCGGGCTCGCCGCCGATGTGGTCGGCGCCCAGCACGAACGCGCGCGCGAGTCCGTCGGGTTCGGGCTGGACCACGTAGCTGATGGCGACGCCGAACTGACTGCCGTCGCCGAGCAGCCGGGCGAACGCGTCGGCATCCTCCGGCGTGGTGATCACCAGAATGTCGTCGATCCCTGCCAACATGAGGGTGGACAACGGGTAGTAGACCATGGGCTTGTCGTAGACCGGGACGAGCTGCTTGCTCACCCCGCGCGTGATGGGGTGCAGCCGCGAACCGGTGCCGCCCGCCAGGATGATTCCGCGCATGGGGGAAGTCTGCCAGCTCCTCCTGCCGCGGAGTCGGGGAGGTTCCGACACGTCGACGAATTGGTCACGAACGTTTGTCTCCGGGTGTGTCGGGCGATAACTGGGACACGCAAGGCGCTCATCTGATTATGTGAGCGTCGATGTGTGAAACATCACTATGTTAGATGTCAGCGTGGACATCCATACCGGGCCCGCCTGGTGGGGGGTCGACGCGCCAGCTGTGAGGTAGGTGCGCGATGGGATCGTCGAAGATCGCCGGGCCGGGTGTGGTGGGCGGAATCGCCGCCGCTGTCGTGGGTAAGAAGGCAGCGCGCGTGCCCGAGCAGGGCATCATCGTCAACTCCGGGCGAACGAGTACCTCGTCACGAGTGCTGATGGGCGCGTGCGTCGGCGTCATCGGGCCGCTGCTGCGGACCGTGCCGATCAACCGGGCGACCATCCCGCTCGGCGCCGTCGCCGTCGACCTGCTGTCTCGGCTGCGACCGGAACCGCACGGCATCGAGCGCGAGCAGATCCAGCTGGACGGCTTCAGGATGGAGATGGTCCGGCCCGCCGGCGGGTCGCGCGCGCTGCGGCACGGCGCGGTGCTGTACATGCACGGTGGCGGCTTCGCCGTCGGCGGCCTGCAATCGCATCGGGCGATCGTCGCCGGGATCGCGCGGCGCACCGGACTGGCCGTGCTCAATGTCGAGTACCGGCAGCTGCCCGGCCGCGTGATCACCGAGTCGATCGACGACTGTGTGCTCGCCTACCGCTGGCTGCTGCGCCACGGCGCCGACCCGGCCAAGATCGTCTTCGCGGGCGACTCCGCCGGTGGCTACCTCGCCTTCGCCACCGCGCTGCGCTCCCGGGAGATCGGCCTGCCGCTGCCCGCGGCGCTGGTCGGGCTGAGCCCGCTGCTCGATCTCGACTACCGGGCCAAGCAGGGCTACGTCAACGTCACCCGCGATGCCTACATTCCGCTGTCGGGCCTGGAGGCCGTCATCCGGCTGGGCGCCGAAGCGACCGGTCCGCTCGACCCGGCCATGTCGCCGGTCAACGCCGAGCTCACCGGATTCCCCCCGGTGCTGCTCATCGCCGCCGAGGACGAACTGCTGCGCTACGACTGCGAACTCATGGCCCACCGGCTGACCGCCGCGGGCGTGCCGGTCACCCTCGAGCTGTGGCGCGGTCAGGTACACGCGTTCATGAGCATCCTGCCGAGCATGCCGGAGAGCCGGTCGGCGCTCGGCCGGGTCGCCAAGTTCGTGCGGGTGGCGCTGGAACCCGCACAGCGGGCCAGGACGGCCTGAGTACGGCTCGGGCGGTCGTCCACCACGGTCGGTAGGCCGGCCGAATCTCACTCCGGGACATCGAAAGGCCCCAGCCGGACCGGCTGGGGCCTTTCGACTTCGGTCCTACGGCGTGTTACTTGGCCGGCGGGGTGAACGGCTGGTTGATCGTGGTGAAGTACTGGATCGCGGCGGCGATCGCGACCGGGGCGGTCACGAAGATCTGGCCGCCGATGACGCCAAGGGCACCAAGCGCGGTGGCGCCGACGAGGCAGCCGCCGATGCCGCCGGGAACCGTGCCGACGAGGAAGCCGAGGATGCCACCGGCAACCGCGCCACTGGCAGCACCGGCGAGGCAACCGATGGTCGCGCCGCCGAGGCCGCCGACCAGGGTGCCGATGGTGGCGCCCATGGAGATGGTCGAGGTCAGACGGCTCCAGGCGGCCTGCTCACGCTCGTACTCGGTCTTCCAGGGAGCCTTGTCCTCGTAAGGAAGGGCGACAGGCTTGTAGACAGCCTTGGCCACGTCCAGACCCGGGGTCAGGGTCGCGGTGTTGCCCGAGATCTCGGCGGCGATCGGGAACTCGAACTCGTCGATCCGGAACGTCAGCGGGACGCCGGCGACTGTGGTGCCGTTGGCGGCCTTGATCTTGAAGACGCCGTCTTCAGTCACCAGCGAACCGGCATCGGTGGTGATGACAGCCTTGGAGTCTTCGACGACCTCGGCGGTGTAGTTGATCGGAGCGGCCTCTTCGACCGGCGCGGCGTTGACGGTGCCGGCGGTGACGCCCATGGCAGCGATCAGCAGCGCCGAGGTGGCGGCGAATTTCCTCATCAGCATTTTCGTTGAACCTCGATGTTGGAGCGTTCGGAGGGGACCCGATGATCAAAAGCCCTCGCAGCTAACGAGCGGTGAACCTCGCGTGACCGTCTATTCAAATTCTGTTCACCGTTGATACCCCGGTACTGGTGCGGTGCTCGAAACCTGAGCGGTGACCGGGCTTTTTCTCAGGAAACCAGACCCGAAGTCGTAACCTGATGGGGTCTATAGTGATGGACGTCACAGCAAATATATCTGGGACGTCACAGATCGGACGCTGTACAGCATCGCATTTTCGGCCGCCTCGAGTCCGGAACGGCATCGGCGAGCACGTATCGTTGGCCGGGTGCGAGTTCTCGTAACCGGCGGGGCCGGGTTCATCGGTGCGAATTTCGTCCAGCAGACCGTGGCCACGCGCCCGGATGTGCACGTGACCGTCCTCGACGCGCTCACCTACGCGGGCAACCGGGCGTCGCTGGATTCGGTCGCCGACCGCATCGAATTCGTGCACGGCGACATCGCCGATCTGGACCTGGTCGACAATCTGGTCAGCGGCGTCGACGCGGTGGTGCATTTCGCGGCCGAATCGCACAACGACAACTCGCTGGCCGAGCCGTGGCCGTTCGTGCAGACCAATATCGTCGGCACCTACTCGCTGCTGCAGGCCGTGCGCCGCCACGACGTGCGCTACCACCACGTCTCCACCGACGAGGTGTACGGCGATCTCACCCCCGAGGACCCGGCCTTCACCGAATCCACGGCCTACAACCCGTCCAGTCCGTATTCGGCGACGAAAGCGGGCAGCGATCTGTTGGTGCGCGCCTGGACCCGATCGTTCGGCGTCCGCGCGACCCTGTCGAACTGCTCCAACAATTACGGCCCGTATCAGCATGTCGAGAAATTCATCCCCCGCCAGATCACCAATCTCATCGACGGTGTGCGGCCGCGCCTGTACGGCGCCGGTCATCAGGTGCGCGACTGGATCCACGTCGACGACCACAATCGCGCGGTCTGGGACATTCTCGACCGCGGCCGGATCGGCCAGACCTATCTCATCGGCGCCGAGGGCGAACTCGACAATCTCAGCGTCGTCCAGCTCATCCTGCGGGCCTTCGACCGCGATCCCGCCGACTTCGACCATGTGACGGACCGGCCGGGTCACGACCAGCGCTACGCCATCGACGCGAGCCTGCTGCGCGAGGAACTGGGCTGGTCACCGCGGTACGCGGACTTCCGGGCCGGTCTCGCCGACACCATCACCTGGTACCGCGAGAACGAGGACTGGTGGCGGCCCAAGAAGGCCGCCACCGAAAGCGCCTACGCGGCCGCGGGCGAAAAGACACTCTGAGTCCCGCACCGTCGTCCGGGGAGTTATCCCCAGACGACGGTGTAATACGTCGCGGCCGCGCCGATCAGCGCGAAAACCGAGGCGCAGGTGACGGTGATCGCCGTCGCGCGGGTGGGAATCACGCCGTCGGAATCGGTGAGCCGCAAGGGAACCCAGCGGGCCACCACGGCCAGCCCCATGATCGCCAGCGGCACGAAATACCGGCCTTGGACACCGTCGATGATGTAGAAATCGACCGGCGTGAACGACATGTACAACGTCACGTAGATCATCGCGACGCTCGCCAGCACGGTCAGCGCCACGATCAGCGTGCGCCGGAAAGTGGCTGTCGTGGTGTTCATCCGGTCGGCGATACCGAAACTCACCGCGAAGGCGATCAGGCACGCCAGCATCGATACTGCGGGCACATCGACGTAAGCGAAGCCGAGTTCACCGAAGAACTGGTTGAACCAGCGGTGATCGCGCAGGGCGATGCTCTCGCCGAAAGTGTGCACGAATTGCACGGGGTCGCTGAGGATTCCCTTCAGCTGGTCGGCGGGGCGCACCTGACCCCACTGGTGCGGCGGGCGCATCAGGCTCATTCCGTCGCCGGTCGGCGCCGCGATTTTGGTCCACGCGAGAAAAAGCGCGCCACCGGTCGCGGCGAAAGCCCACGGAATCAGCTTCAGTTTTCCGGTGAAGCCGAGGCGGTCGGCGGGCACGACGACAACCAGCATCGCCAGCAGCACATAGGTCGGCTTGCTCAACGGCAACGCGATCGTCGCGGCGAGCAGCGCACCGGTTTCCACCGGCCGCAACCGGTCGCCGACGAACAGGGCCTTCAGCAACAGCGCCGACACCATGATCGCGAGCGCATTGGTGAGCGTATCCGCGGTGACGGTGCCCGCCTGGAACAGCGCGATCGGCAGCACCGCGACGGTGAACACCAGCCACTGACTGCGCCGCTCCCGCAGCGCGTACAGCGCGAAACCGACCACGGCCAGGTAGGCCGCCAGCCCGGCCAGCCTGGTCAGCAGGTACATCCCACCGACATTCAGGCCGAGCGCCTCACCGAGCCGGATACCGACGGCGGCGGGCACGTACGGGACCGGCGAGTAGGCGGCGGTGTTCGTGAACCACATCGTCTTGGTGGCCGAGCTGATCTCGGCGTCGCCGAGCCGGTCGTAGACGGCGGGGTCGGCCACCATCGCGTCGGGCTCGTCCGGGTTGTCGTTGTAGTCGCGGAAGGCGTAGCCCATCAGCGCGTCGACGCTGACCGGGATCTGGCCGCCGTAGGCGACGCCGCGATCGTCGGCGATGCGCTGCGGGAACACCCCGCCGTGCGCCACCTGATAGGCCCGGCCGAACTGGGTCAGCTCGTCATGGCCCCAGAACGGCGGGGTGAGCACCGCGAACAGGGCGCCGAACACGGTGGCGATCACCGCGAAGGCGACGGTGGCCGCGCCCAGCTTGGTGGTCAGGGTGCGAATCGGCGTGAGGACGCGGTCCTTGGCGCCCGGTGCGGGCGGTGCGGTCTTGCTGAGCTCGACGGTGGTGTCCGGCTCGGTGGAAGTCGTCACCGACGGTCTCCGGCAGTGACCTCGTCGTGCGCCCCCGCGGCCGAATAGCGCAGGTAGACCAGACGCGCCGCCTCGTGCCGGGACCGGCGGATGCCGTCGAGGATCATGCCCGCGGTCCACGCGAGACTGCCCAGCAGCATCAGGGTGAACGCGAAGAACAGCGTCGGGAACCGCGCCACCTCGTGGGTGTCGTAGAACTCGATCACGATCGGGACGGTCAGGATGAGCGAGACCAGCCAGGCCAGCGTGCCGAACAGGCCGTAGAACGCCACCGGGCGCTCGTGCCTGGCCAGGCCGAGGATCAGCGCGAGGATCTTGGTGCCGTCGCGGTAGGTGCGCAGCTTGGATTCGCTGCCCGCCGGGCGGTCACGGAAACCGACCTGCACCGCGGTCTGCGGCACCCGCAGGTGCAGCGAGTGCACGGTCAGTTCGGTCTCGATCTCGAACTCGCGCGATACGGCCGGGAAGCTCTTGACGAAGCGACGCGAGAACACCCGGAAGCCGCTCAGCATGTCCTCGACGTTCTCGCCGAAGACCTTGCCGACGACGCCGTTGAGCACCTTGTTGCCGGTCTCGTGGCCGGAGCGGTAGGCGCTGCCGTCGCTGTCGTCCTGCTTGCGCACGCCGAGCACGTGATCGTAGGGGCCGTCGAGCAGCGTCTTGATCATCAGCGGCGCCGCGGACGCCTCGTAGGTGTCGTCGCCGTCGATCATCAGATAGACGTCGGCCTCGATGTCGGCGAAGGCACGGCGCACCACGTTGCCCTTGCCCTTGGTGTTCTCGTAGCGCACGATCGCGCCGGCCTCGCGGGCGCATTCGGCGGTGCGGTCGGTGCTCAGGTTGTCGTAGACGTAGACGACGATCCCCGGCACGGCGGCCTTCAGGTCGGCGACGACCTTGGCGACCGCGGCCTCTTCGTTGTGGCAGGGGACCACGGCGGCAATGCGAAGCTCGGTGGAGTCCACCCGGGTCAATCCTCGATGTAGGCAGCAGTGGGACACCGGGAGGGTACACAGCGCACGTCCGATCCGCTCACCCGGTTCAGCGAGCTTAACGCGGGACCGAACGGGCCATCGGTGTACGGTCGGCCCGTGTCCCACCCCGAGTTGTCCGAGCCGGTCCCCGCGTCGTTGATGTCGAAGGTGGTGACGGCGCTGCGGCAGGGCGCCGCGTTCCTCGTCGTCGGCGCGATCGGCTTCCTGGTCGACGCGGGCACCTACAACCTGCTGGTCTTCTGGGGTGGCGGATTCACCTTCACCGAAGGTGTGCTGTATCACTCGCCGCTGGTCGCCAAGATCATCGCGATCGCGGTGGCGACGGTGGTCACCTACTTCGGCAACAAGTGGTGGACCTTCTCCCACAAGAAGACCGACAACCCGGGCCGCGAATACCTTTTGTACGCGGTCTTCAATGTCGTCGCGATCGCGCTGCAACTCGGCTGCCTCGGCTTTTCCCGCTATGTGCTCGACCTGTCCTCGCCGCTGTCGGACAACATTTCCGGCACGCTGATCGGCCAGATCGTCGCGGTCGTATTCCGCTATTGGGCCTACGACAAATTCGTCTTCACCGGCTCTTCGGCAACCGAAGAGCAACACGCGCGGGGTGCGGCGACCCCTCACTGACAGCGCGACGAGGCCGGGCGATTGATATCCTCACCCCCGCCTGCCGCGCCGCCCCTTCTTTACGTGACTGCTTGCGTCGGCGCAGTCGATACCGAGAATTTCGAGGACTTCATGGAACAGTCGGCTACGGGAGCCGTGACCGAATCGAACGATCGGCGCGAGGCCGCGCCGGAATCGCTGCGCGGTGAACACGCGGCACCGGAGCGGCTGGTGCTGGCCAGGGGCATATTCACCGGCCCGTCGGCCCGGGTGAGCGACGAGCTCTACGCCGTCGTCAAGGGTGGTGCCGCGGTCCGTGAGCGCCTGGCGCTGCACCTGCCCAAGGGCGCCACCGCGCACACCAACACCTACTTCGGCCGCTTCGCCGCCAGCTACTGGCAGCGCTGGACCACCGTCACCGAGGTGACGGCCAGCGCGACCCTCGAGGTCGGGGACAAGGCGAACGTGCGCCTGGTCGCCTCCGACATCGCCGGCCACCGCCGCATCATCGCCTCGCTCGTGGCGACCAGCGGCGGCCGGGTCAGCCTGACCGCCCCGCTCGACCAGTACGTCGACGGCGGCGCGCTGTGGCTCGAGTTCGACGCCATCGGCGGCAGCCTCGACATCACCGACCTCGCCTGGACCGCGCAGGCGCCGGAGAAAGTCCGCCCGGTCGCGATCGCGATCTGTACCTTCAACCGGGCGGAGGACTGCGCGCACACGGTGGCCGCGCTGGCCTCCGACGCGACCGTGCTGGCCGCGATCGACGCCGTCTACGTCGTCGACCAGGGCACCGACCTGGTCGAGAACCGCCCGCTGTTCCAGCAGGTGCGCCCCGACTTCGGCGACAAGCTGCGCTACATCCGCCAGCCCAACCTCGGCGGCGCGGGTGGCTTCACCCGCGGCCTCTACGAGGTGTCGGCCGCCAACGAGCATGCCGACGTCATCCTGATGGACGACGACATCCTCTGCGAGCCCGAGACCGTGCTGCGGTTGCAGGCCTTCGCCAACCTGACCGTCGAGCCGACCCTGGTCGGCGCGCAGATGCTGTTCCTGCTCAATCCCGACTACCTCAACGTCGGCGCGGAGGAGGTGCACCTGCACGAGCTCAAGCACGGGCAGAAGGTGCCCAAGGCACTGCGCAACACCTCCATGCTCAAGAAGAACCAGGAGCGCCGCGTCGACGCCGGCTACAACGCCTGGTGGACCTGCCTGATCCCGGCCGAGGTGGTCGCCAAGATCGGCCTGCCGGTGCCGATCTTCTTCCAGTGGGACGACGTCGAGTACGGCATCCGCGCGCGTGAGCACGGTTTCGTCACCGTCACCCTGCCCAACGCCGCCGTCTGGCACGCCGACTTCTACTGGAAGGACTACGACGACTGGGCGCGCTACTTCTCCACCCGTAACTCGCTCATCGTCGGCGCCCTGCACACCGATCTCGACGCCAAGGCGATCACCAGGGACTTCTTCCGCTATATCGCCGAGCATCTGGTCGGCATGCAGTACGGCCTGGTGCACACCACGCTGCAGGGCATCGAGGACTTCATGAAGGGCCCGAAGGTGCTGCGCGACGGCGGTATCGACGCCCTCGCCGCCGCCCGGGGCACCCGCGGCGACTACCCGGAGACCATCAAGCACCCCGCCGCGACCCCGCCGGTGAACTCCGCCGACATCCAGGTCCGCCGGGCCGGTGGCGAGCCGAGCCGGGTCACGTTGGTGCTGATCAAGCGCGCGATCACCCAGTGGACCGGACGCACCCAGCACGGCCTGATCGGCGTCACCCGCGAGGACGCGCACTGGTGGCACGTCGGCTTGTTCGACCACGTGGTCGTCACCGACGCCTCCCAGTCCGGCGTGCGCGTGCGCCGCCGCGACAAGGCCCGCGCCCGCGCCCTGCTCATCCGCACCTACCGCACCCTGCGCAAGCTCCGCAAGGAACTGCCCGCGCTGCAGGCTGCCTACCGCGACGCGGTGCCCGAGCTGACCAGCCGCGAGAACTGGGCCCGGCTCTACGGGATCGACCCCAGCTGAGTTCGCGCTGATCGTTCGAACGCCGCGCCGGAATTCGTTCCGGCGCGGCGTTTCTCGTCGCCGGGCTCGAGGTCGCCGCGCCGCGACGGCGGGGTCGCGTTTCCGCCGAGACGGGAACAGCCCCGGCGCGATGCCGGGGCTGTTCGCGTGCCTGGAGTCGGTCAGCCGAGCAGGATCAGCAACAACGTCAGCAGGAAGAACACCCCGAGCACCGCGAACGGCAACCACAGGAAGATCACCCCCGGCGTCTTCTGCGGCTCCGACCCGATCGCCCCCTTGAAGAAGACCGCGGCGGGCGACCGGTAGTACACCTTGCTTCCCGGCCCCGGTGTGACGGGAACCTGGATCTCCGCGGGCCCCATATCGAACAGCCACGGCGTCACCACCCGCACGTGGTACTGCCCAGGCCCCACCGGCACATGCGTCTGTCCCCACCGCGCATCCGGTACCGGCTGCCCGTTGACGAAGATCTTCGGCTTCACCAGCGCCAACATGAACGAAGCCCACACATATGACGAATCCACCGTCAAACCAGGCGGATTCGGCCCCGAAGCTCCACCGGCCACCGACTGTCCGGCCCCGCCGCGCGGTGCGTGCCCACCCGACCCGAACTGGCCAGGCGCATGCGGCGGCGGTCCACCGAGTTGCCCTGGTGCCCCTGCGAGCGAGTGGTCGCCGGTGCCGAATCGGCCGGGTTCGCCGTGTGGCGGCTGGCCGAACTGGCCAGGCGCACCGTGTGGTTGGCCGCCCGGACTGAACTGGCCGGGGCCGACCTGGCCGAGCGCATGCGGCGGTGGTCCACCGAGATGCCCTGGTGTGCCTGCGAGCGGCTGGTCACCGGTGCCGAATCGGCTGGGTTCGCCGTGTGGTGGTTGGCCGAAGTGGCCGGGCGCACCAGGGGGTTGGCCGCCGGGACCTGGTTGGCCCGGTGCGGCGTGCGGTGGTTGGGCACCCGGACCGAACTGACCGGGCCCGAACTGGCCCGGGCCGCTGTGCGGGTGCGTACCGCCTGGACCGAACTGGCCCGGTGCCCCCTGGGGTTGGGCGCCGGGGCCGAACGGGGCAGGTCCGCCCAGGGGCGGCCGGGTACCGAGTTGACCCGGTGCACCCGGTGGTTGATTGCTGCCCGGGCGGCGGGGCGGGGCGACCAGTGGCCTGCTCTCCTGGCCGGCCGGTGGCTGATCGTCGGACGGGCTGGAGAAGCCGTCGAAAGAGACTGTGGCCGAAGGGCGGTGTGGCGGTGGAAATTCGGACTCCGCGGCGTCTCCGGGGGTTCGGCTCGGCAGTGCGTCGAGCCGACCGAAGCCGGGTGGCGTGTGCGGTTGCCCGAAGTCGGCATCCTGCGGACGCCCGTGACCTGGTTGTTCACCGAATCCGGGCGGCGGTGGTACCAGCGGATGGCTGGGTGCCGAAACGCCGGGACCTGCGGGCGGTTGGCCGAATCCGGGGCCGCCGGGGCCTGTGGAGGGCTGGCCGGAGCCGGGGATGCCGGGAGGGGGACCGAAGCCAGGGCCGCCGGTGCCGGCGGCAGGCCGACCGAAACCAGGTGCCCCACCCGGCTGCCCGAATCCCGGTGGCGGAGCACCCGGTCCACCGAATCCCGGTGGGGGAGGGCTCGGCCGCGCGTGACCCGGTTGGGGAGTCTCCGGCCCGTTCGCCGACCCCTGGTCGCCGGTCGACGGGCGACCCGGGTCGGGCCGGGGTGTGCCGCTTCCCGATTCGCTGGAATCCGCGGGTCCCGGCTCGTCGGGGCGGTGTGGTGGTGGAAAATCGCCGGGGCTACTCATTCATCCCTCCCGGATAGCGAACCGTGCGCCTGAACCCTACCGCGCTCCTGGACCGCCGTCCGGGCGAGCAGCGACCGGCCGGAACGGACAAGATCACCACGCTCCGGTGCAGTTCGGCACTGGGCCGGCTCGCACACCGGAGCGTGGTGATCATTTGTCCAGGTAGGTCAGCGGCGGCCGCGTTCGCGGTACCGGCGGCGCTGCTCCTTGACGATGGTGCGCCATGCCTGGGCACGTTCTGCGGCCAGGCGTTTGTCGGTGCGGGCCGCCATCCACTCGTTCTCCTTGGCGAGTTTGCGGTAACTCGCCAAGCGGCGTTCGGGCAGCGAACCGTCGGCGAGCGCGGCCAGTACCGCGCACCCCGGCTCGGTCTCGTGCACGCAATCGGCGAAACGGCATTCGGCGGCCAGGGATTCGATATCGCTGAACGTCTTGCCGATGCCCTCGGCCGCGTCGTACAAGCCGATCCCACGCAGACCGGGCGTGTCGATGAGAGTGCCGCCGCCGGGCAACGGCCGCAACTCCCGGTGCACCGTGGTGTGGCGCCCCTTGCCGTCGACCGCGCGAACGGCGTTGGTGGCGAACACCTCCGCGCCGAGCAGGGCGTTGGCGAGGGTCGACTTGCCCGCGCCGGACGGTCCGATCAGCGCCACCGTGCCCGCGAGCAGCGCGGTGAGCACATCGAGCCCCACCTCGGCGGTGGAGCTCACCGCGAGCACCGTCGCACCAGGGGCGACCGCGCGCACCTCGTCGAGCGGGATATCGACCGCCGCATCGGCTTTGGTGAGCACGACGATCGGCTGGGCATTGCTCTCCCAGGCCAGCGCGAGCATGCGCTCGATCCGACCCAGGTCGACGTCACCATCGGCGGCCGTGCAGATCAGCACGGTATCGACATTGGCCGCCAGCACCTGGGCGACCGAACGCCCCGACACCGACGATCGCGTGATCGCCGAACGCCGCGGCAACAGCTGCCGCACCGTTGACTCGGCGTCGAGTCCGACCCAGTCGCCGGTGCACAGACCGGTGATGTCGCGCGGGCAGGCGGCACGCGCGGGCCCGGACGGCGTCACCACATCGCATTCGCTGCGGTCCATCCGGACGATGCGCGCGGGTACGAGTTCGCCGAGCAGCGGCAGGTATTCGGAGGCTACGGCTTCGGTCCAGCCGTAAGGGACGAGACGGTCGTAATCGACCATGGGGGAAAGTCCTTCGTCGGGGCCGAGCCCGACGGCGGGCTCAGCGAGAAGAGTTCGGGGTGGAGTCCACGTCGGCGGTGTGCGCACGCACAGCTCGCCGGGGCACGGCAATCCTCACCACGGACATCCACCTCCTCGTCTCTTCTCGCTGGTCCCCAGACAATGACACATCGCCGCGAACCGCGGCAACCGATTTATTTCGGGTCGGGTTTCCCGAACTGCTCGTTGCGTCCGAGCGAGCGCAGCCGGAACCATTCGCGCAGGCCGGCCGGGTCGCGCCGGGTCACCAGGAAGAACCAGGAGAACCGGATCCACTCCTGCGGCAGCAGCTTGCGCATGCCCGGCTGCGACATCAGATAGCCGCGGTTGCGGTAGGTGAAGTAGCGCTTGACCGGGTCGTCCGGGTACTGGGTGTGCATCCGGCCGCCGAGGATCGGCTTGAACTCCTCGGCGCCGTTGGGGTGCAGGTACGCCGTCTGCAGACAGGTGCCGAACGGCAGCCCGGAGCGGACCAGGCGGCGATGCACCTCCACCTCGTCACCGCGCACGAACAGGCGCAGATCCGGCACCCCGATCAGGTCGACGGCCTTGGCCGAGATCAGCGCGCCGTTGAACAGCGAGGCGATGCCGGGCAGGAAGTCCTCGTCACCGAGCTCCGAGCGCAGCCGCCGCCACACCACACCGCGGCGCAGCGGGAAGGCCAGCCGGTCGGGTTCGTCGATATCGCACACCACCGGCGACACCTCGACGAGGTTGTGCTTGCGCGCGCAATCGAGCAGGGTCGCCAGCACTTCGGGACCGTCCGGGCGGCCGTCGTCGTCGGCCAGCCACACCCAGTCCGCGCCCATGGTGAGCGCGTGCAGCATGCCGAGCGCGAAACCGCCCGCGCCGCCGAGGTTGTGCCGCGACCCCAGGTAGGTGGCCTCGATCGGCTGCTGGGCGACCAGCTCGGCCACCTCGTCCTCGTTGGCGTTGTCGACGACGATCAGGTGATCGATCGGGCGCGACTGCGAGGCCAGCACCTTCAGCGATTCGGCGAGCAGCTCCCGGCGCTTGTGCGTGACGACCACGCCGATGATCCGCGCCCGCGGCCCGGTCTCGGTGTGCAGGTCGGCCGGTTCGGCACCGGCGGGCAGTTCGGCGTCGTCGGGCAGCGCGATCGGTTCGGCGGGCGCCTCGGCCGCTTCGAGACGGTCGGTCACGCTGAACCCACCGGGCACCACCGCCCGATCGCCTTCCTCCTCCGGCCGCTGACCGCTCATGCTCGGGCGGCCTGCGTGGTCACGCTCCGCTTCCTCCTCCGGCCGCTGACCGCTCATGCCTTGTTCTGCTCCAGTTCCTTCTCGCCCGTCGCGCCGGATGCGCCCTCGGTCTCCAGCTCACGCAGCACCTGTGCCACGTGGTTACCCGCGTCGGGACCCTCGTACGCTCGCACGACTTCCTCGATGCCGCCGTGCAGGCGGATCTGGCCGTGGTCGACCCACATCGCGGTGTCGCACAGCTGGGCCAGGAACTCGTTGGAATGGCTGGCGAAGACGAGAATGCCCGAGCGCGCGACCAGCGACTGCAGCCGCGTGCGCGCCTTCTTCATGAACTCCGCGTCGACCGCGCCGATGCCTTCGTCCAGCAGCAGGATCTCGGGGTCGATGGACGTCACCACACCCATCGCCAGCCGGACCCGCATGCCGGTGGAGTAGGTGCGCAGCGGCATCGACAGGTACTCGCCGAGCTCGGTGAAATCGGCGATCTCGTCGATCTTGGACATCATCTGTTTGCGGGTCTGCCCGAGGAACAGGCCGCGGATGATGATGTTCTCGTAGCCGGAGATCTCCGGATCCATGCCGACGCCGAGGTCGAACACCGGCGCCACCCGGCCGCGGATGCGCGCGCTGCCGCGCGAGGGCTCGTAGATCCCCGACAGCAGCCGCAGCAGCGTCGACTTGCCCGCGCCGTTGTGGCCGACCAGCCCGACCCGGTCGCCTTCCTTGAGCGAGAGGTTGATGTCGCGCAGTGCCTCGACGACCACCACATCGGAACTGTTGCGCCCGATCGCGCCGCCCGCCTTACCGAGGAACGCCTTCTTCAGCGACCGCGACTTGGCGTCGAAGATGGGGAACTCGACCCACGCCTGCTGGGTTTCGATACTCACACGGCTCATCGGGGACTGCTCCTAAACCCAGTACGGGACGCGGGCACGGTACTGCTTGAGCGCCAGGATCGCGACGATCCAGCCGACCACTGTGATCGCGCCGACGATCGCCCAGTGGTGCCATTCCGACGGCTCGCCCAGCAGCGGCGCGCGCACGATCTCCAGGTAGTGGAAGGTGGGCACGATCTCGATCAGCTTGGCGCGGTCGCTCATCCCGCCGACCGAGTTCTCCAGCGCCTTGGTCGACCACATGACCGGGGTCAGCACGAACAGCATCAGCGTCATCGAGCCCAGGATCGGGGCGATGTCGCGGTAGCGGGTGGAGAAGATGCCGAACACGATCGACACCCACATGGCGTTGAGGAACAGCAGCAGGATCGCGGGCACGGCCAGCAGCACCGACCAGTTCAGGTCACGCCAGAGCGAGAACGCGACCAACAGCACCGCGTAGATCGCGGCGTTGTGGATGAAGAACAGGAACTGCCGCCAGACCAGCCGGTACACGTGCACGCTCAGCGCCGACGGCAGCTGTTTGATCAGGCCCTCGTTGGCGATGAAGACATCCGAGCCCTCGAGGATCGAGGCGCTGATGACGTTCCAGACGATCAGGCCGATCGTCACGTACGGCAGATACTGGCTGATCGGCTGATCGAGCAGCGTCGAATACAGCAGACCCATCGCCAGCGCCTGCAGGCCGGTCGCGATGGTGATCCAGAACGGGCCGAGCACCGATCGCCGGTACCGCTGCTTGATGTCCTGCCAGCCCAGCGACAGCCACAGCTCGCGCTGATGGAAGCCGTCTCGCATGTCCTTGAAGGCGCGCTGGAAGGTCTGTGAGTCCGACACCATCGGCTCCGCGACCAGCAGGGGCGAATCCGTGGTGTGCTCGGCTTCGGCGATCTCGGCCAGTTCGGCCTCGGTCACCGGGGAATCGTCGTCGGAATGCACGGGGCTCTCTTCGGTACGCGCGTCACTCTGGTCGGAGACCGAATCGGGACGAGCGGCAGCTGCGGGCACGGTCCCCGACCTTACAGTGTTGTTTTCCGGCTGGCGCCGGGTGTTCTCGGCCTCTCGGCCTCGATTCTTCCCTCCTCCGCTCAGTCGCTGCGCTCCTTCGCTCCGTCAGTCCGGAATCGAGGCGGTCGAGAAGGGGAGTGACTTCAACGGTCTACAGGTACTGCCCGCCGCCCACGTGGCCACCGGCCTTCGGATCACCCGCGTGCATGCCCGGCGGCAAGGCGCCCTGACGCATCTGTTCCAGCTGGGCGCGGGCGGCCATCTGCTGGGCGAACAGCGCGGTCTGGATGCCGTGGAACAGGCCCTCGAGCCAGCCGACCAGCTGGGCCTGGGCGATCCGCAGCTCGGCGTCGGAGGGCACCGACTCGTCGGTGAACGGCAGGGTCAGCCGCTCCAGTTCCTCGCGCAGTTCGGGCGCGAGGCCCTGCTCGAGCTCGCGGACCGAGGACTTGTGGATCTCCTTGAGGCGCGACCGGCTGGCGTCGTCGAGCGGAGCCGCCCGCACCTCCTCGAGCAGCTGTTTGATCATGGTGCCGATGCGCATCACCTTGGCGGGCTGCTCGACCATGTCGGCCAGCGACTCACCCGAATCGGCGTCGTCGGTGGCGCTCTGCTCGTCGTCGGGGACGACCTGCCCGGTGAACGTGGCGCCACCGTTCTGGTCGGCGGGCACGGTGAGCGGACGGCCGTCGGGGCCGATCACGACGATGGATTCCGGTACATCCTCCGAGTGCGTCATATCCCCATCATTGCGTGTGTGGCAGGTTCGCGCTAAAACCCCGACGCGGTTACACCGGACCGCCCGCTGCCCTTAAAGTGGCGGGCATGACTTATGACGTCGCGAGGGTTCGGGGCCTGATACCGTCCCTGGGCGACGGCTGGATCCACCTGGACCCGCAGGCGGGGATGCTCGTTCCGGATTCGGTATCGCGTGCCGTGTCAACGGGTTTCCGCACCTCCTCGTTTTCCCATATCGGCCGCCACGGTGCGGCGACCCGCAGCGGTGCGATCCTCGACGCCGCGCGTGAGGCGGTCGCCGATCTGGTCGGGGGAGATCCGGCCGGCGTCGTGCTCGGACCCGATCGCGCGGTGCTGCTGGCCTGGCTGGCGGAATCGCTGAGTTCCCGGCTCGGTCTCGGCACCGGCATCGTGCTGTCCCGGCTCGACGACGAGGCCAATGTGGCCCCGTGGCTGCGCATCGCCAACCGCTACGGCGCGCACGTGCGCTGGGCCGAGGTCGAGATCGAGACCTGCGAGATGCCGTCGTGGCAGTTCGAGGAGCTGATCGGCCCGACCGCGCGGCTGGTCGCGCTCACCGCCGCGTCCCCGATCGTTGGCTCGGCGCCCGCGGTTCGGGTGGCCGCCGACCGGGTGCACGACGTGGGTGGCCTGCTGGTCGCCGACGCGTTCGGCGCGGCTCCGTACGCCCTGATCGATATCGACGAACTCAACGCCGACGTGGTCGCGCTGAGCGCGCCGTCGTGGGGCGGCCCGCAGGTGGGCGCGCTGGTGTTCCGCGATCCGGCCTTCCTCGATCGCATCCCGTCGATGTCGCTCAACCCCTATGCCAAGGGTGCTGAACGGCTCGAGGTCGGCGGCCACCAGTACGCGCTGCTGGCCGGGCTCACCGAGTCGATCGACTTCCTCGCCGGACTCGACGAGCGGGCGCGCGGCACCCGGCGCGAACGGCTCGAGATGTCGATCACCTCGCTGCAGGACTATCACGACCAGCTCTTCGATCACCTCATGCAGGTGCTCGACAAGGTCGACAACCTCACCGTGATCGGCCGTGCCTCCACCCGCATCCCCACCGTCAGTTTCACCATGGCGGGGATGCAGGCGGAGAAGGTGGCGGCAAAGCTGGCCGACAACCGGATCGGCACGGTCAGCGGCGTGCACGGCGGCAGCCGGTTGCTCGACGCGCTGGGGGTCAACGACGAGGGCGGCGCCGTCACCATCGGCTTGGCGCCCTACACGACCCGCTACGAGATCGACCAGCTCGGCCGCGCGCTCAGCGCGCTCGAATAGTCCTCAGTCGCGCACGCGCAGCACGATCTTGCCGAAGGTCTCCGGCGAATCGAGCAGCTCGTGCGCGCGGCCCGCCTCGGTGATCGGCAGCTCGGCGGAGATCACCGGCACCACCTCGCCCGCGGCGATCAGCGGCCACAGCCGCTCGCGCACCGCCGCGACGACCTCGGCCTTGCTGCCCGCGCCGACGCGTGGCCGGTTGCGCACGTTCGTCGCGTGCACCGTGCCCCACTTGCCCAGCAGCGTGGCCAGATTCAGCTTCCCGGCCACGCCGCCCTGCATCCCGATGACCACCAGCTGACCGTGCGCCGCCAGCGCCTCCACATTGCGTTCCAGGTACAGCGCGCCCATGTTGTCGAGGATGATGTCGGCGCCGGAACCACCGGCCTGCGACGGCTCGGCCGCGACCACCGCGACGAAGTCCTGCGTCTTGTAATCGATCAGCAGCTCGGCCCCCAGCTCGGCGCACTTGGCCAGCTTCTCGGCCGAGCCCGCCGTCACCGCCACCCGCGCCCCGAGGCTGCGGGCCACCTGGATCGCGTGCGTCCCGATCCCGCCGCCGCCACCGTGGATCAGCACCAGCTGCCCGGACCGCAGCCCGGCCGTCATCACCAGGTTCGACCACACCGTCGTCGCCACCTCGGGCAACCCCGCCGCCGCCACCGGATCGAGCCCGTCCGGAATCGGCAACAGCTGGGTGGCAGGCACCGCGACCAGTTCGGCATAGCCGCCACCGGACAGCAGCGCGCACACCCGATCCCCGATCCGCCACTCCCGCACGCCCTCCCCGAGCGCGACGATCGTCCCCGAACACTCCAGCCCCGGCACCGAACTCGCGTCGGCGGGCGGCGGATAGAACCCCCGCCGCTGCAACACATCGGCCCGATTCACCCCGGCCGCGATGACCTCGATCAACACCTCGCCGGGCCCCGGCTCCGGATCGACCGTGACGGTCCACTCCAGCACCTCCGGCCCGCCGAACCCGTTCAACTCGATTGCCTGCATGGGGTGGTTCCACCTCTCCGCGACCTCGGCCGGACACCGGACGCGCGCCGCGCGTCCGCTACGATCTCACTCTAGGGAGACGTGGCAGAGCGGCCGAATGCACTCGCCTTGAAAGCGAGCGTCGCGAGAGCGACCGGGGGTTCAAATCCCTCCGTCTCCGCCAATCCGGTTGGTGGGCACCGCCTGTTCTTCTCGCTGACGCCGCCGATCCGGTCGCACAGGACGTGGAACCGCATCGGCCCATCCCTACTGTCGGGCGCACGGTCGACAACAGCACAGTCCTGGTGATCGGGGCGATCGGTCACGTCACGGTCGGCCGATGCTCTCGGCGGCGACCGCGGAGTTCGTCGTCGCCATGATCGCCGAACGCGCGCGCGGGACCGTGCTGCTGTCCACGGCCGCGATCCGCGATGACGTGGACGAGCAGCTCATCCGATCGGCGCCGCGCACGCGATCGTCGAACGGCCGATCCTCGAATCGGGTCGTTGACGACCCGGGCCGAATTCAGCCGGCCTCGTCCCAGGCCTGGATGGACGTCTGGTCGACGATGCGGCCGTCGCGGATGTCGGCCATCGAGTGGACCAGGACCCGGGTTCCGTCGGGGTAGCGGCAGGATTCGACGAAGGCGACGTGGTCGCCGTCCATCAGGACGCTTTCCAGTTTGTGGGTCATCTCCCGCGAGCACACGTCGGCGAACATCTCGCTGATCGCCGAACGTCCGTGCAGCACACGGGGATGGCTGGGCTGGTCGTTGTGGTCGACCATCCGGATCTCGGCGTCGTCGCCGTACAGTGCCAGCAATGTGGTCGCGTCGCGGCCTTCGATGCCACGGCGCAGTGCTTCGGCATCGAATCCCGAACTGGATGCGGTGCTCATCTCGGTCTCCCTCGCTCGTCGCCCAACGAGCCGGACCAGGGCGATTCGGCCCGTAATCCAGCACATTACGCCCGCGGACCGGCCTGCGGAACGCCCCGAGATCAGCCGACCGGAGCGGCCCGTTTGGCGATGGCCGTGATCGGCACCGGCTCGACGCGTTCGATCCCGTCGAGCGCGCCGAGCCGCTCGGTGAGGTAGTCGAACAGGGTGTCGGCGTCGCGGCACACCACGATCGCGATCAGGTTCGCGGTCCCGGTGGTCCCACCCACGAACGCGGCCTCCGGATGCGCCGACAGGGCCCGCGCGACGGCCACGAGCCGGGCGGGCGCGACCGTCAGCCACAGTGCCGTCTGCACCGGGAAACCGAGCACCGCCGCATCGATCTCCACATCGAAGCGCAGCACGCGCTGCCTGCGCAGCTCGTCCACCCGGCGCCGGACCGCGGACTCCGACCAGTCGACCGCGCGCGCCAGCCGCGCGTAGTCGGCGCGGCCGTCGACGGCGAGGGCGGGCAGCAGGCGCCGATCGAGTTCGGTCATCGTGATCGTGTCCGGCCGCTCGGCCAGCGCCGGTGCCAGTGCGCTGACCTGCTCGGATGTCAGCGCCGACGTCCGGCCCTGCCAGCGCCGATCGGTCAGATGCCGCAGCAGCCGCTGCACCTGGACCGACTCGACTTGCGGATGCCTGGCCAGCGCGTCCAGCGGCACCGTGGCGTCGGCGCCGACATGGAAGAAGCTGCTGATCTCGGCACCGCCGGCGAGCACGCTCACCCACGAGGTGTCCGGCCTGCGGGCGAGTGCTCGCGCCAGCGCGTCCGCGCCGCCGGGCCGCACCCGGATCCGGACCAGCCACTCGGCGTGGCCGACCAGGCCGGTGGCGGCGATGCCGGTGACCCGCGCCAGCCCGTGGGCGCGCAGCCGCGCGAACCGCCGCGCCACCGTCCGGTCGGCGACATCGAGCACCTCGCCGATCCGGCGGAACGAAGCCCGGCCGTCGACCTGCAAGGCGTGCAGCAGCCCCAGATCGACCGCGTCGAGCCTGACCGAATCCACCAGATCAGCGTAGGTCGTGTCGGATTCCGGCGCAGCGGGCGCGGATCGGCGACATCGCCCCCGGCCGGACCCACGATCGACGCATGACAGCAGACATCGACGGCATCCACCACGTCGGCATCCTCACCCGCGATCTCGACGGCCTCGAGCGCCGCTACCGTTCGCTCGGCTTCACCCTCACTCCGCGCTCGCGCCACCTGCTCGCCGCCGGGCCGGGGGAGTCGCCGGTCGCCGGCTGCACCGCGAACCTGTGCGCGGTCTTCGACGACTCCTATCTCGAGCTGCTCGGCATCGTCGACGAATCCGCGCCCGACCCGTGGCACACCAGGGCGATGGCCGACGAGTACGAGGGGCTGCGCCTGCTCAACCTGGAGACCTCGGACGCCGAGAAGGCCGACCGTCGCCTGACCGAGGCCGGGTTACGCACGTCCGGGGTCCTCGACCTCGAACGCCCGGTCGACACCCTGGACGGCCCACGCACCCTGCGGGCCCGCGCCGTCCACGTCGACCCGCGCGCGACCCCCGAGACCTACCTCGGCGTCGCCCAGCACCTGACCCGCGACTACGTCCACCAACCGCGCTATCTGCGGCACCCGAACGGCGCCCGCGGCCTCGGCTCGGCGCTGTGTGTCGTCGACGACGCCGCCTTCGCCACCGTCGTCGACCGCTATCGGCGCGTCCTGGACCGCGTGCCCGACCAGGAGGGCCCGCTGACCATGTTCTCCGTCGGGCCCGCGCGGCTCGAATTCGTCCGGGCGAGCGACGCGGACGAACTCCTGCCCGGCGAACCGGCGCCCGCCGCCTCCTACCCGGCCGCCCTGACCATCCGCGTCGACGACGTCGTCGCGGCCCGCGACCTCGTCGACGACGCGGGCACCCCGACCAGCCCGACCGCCGACGGCTTCGTCGTCTCCGCCACGGACGCCTACGGCGCCTGCCTCTTCTTCACCGCCTGAGGAGCCACCCTCTGCTGTTGAGCTCGTCTTCCACACGGACCAGCGGGGCGGGCGACGAAGTCGTGGCCGAGTCGGTGCGGAACAGCCCGGTGAACGACTCGCGGCCGCCCACCGGAGCGGGCGGCCGCGAGCTGGTTGGCACCCAGGTCAGCGCGCGGTGCGCGGCGGATCGTCGTCGAAGCCCTCGGTGTCCACGCGTTCCTTGCGAACGGTGCCGGACACGGTCTGCTCGTCCTCGACCTCGTCGACCGCCAGCCGGACCCGTTCCACCGGGACGGCTTCGGTCTCCACCCGCACCCGGTCGGCGTGCAGGGTCACCTCACGCTCGTCGTCACCGATCTCGACCCCGCGCTCGCCCCGATCGGTGATCGGTTCGCGCTCGACGCGGACTTCCTCGTGACTCGTCGGGACGCGCACGTTCTGTTCCTCGGTGACCACGTACTTGCGCAGCCGGGCGGTGCCGACGGTCTCGCGCTCGGTATCCACCCGGAGCTGTTCCTCCGAGCGGATCATCGACTCACCGCCGATCCCGGGGTTGCCGTGGGTCAGCGGCTCCTCGTCGCCCGCACGAATCTGCTGGCGGCCGTAGGTATCCCATGCTTGACCTTGCCGATCTTCTCGCCCCGCTCGTCGTACGCGGTGGCGCCGATCAACGAATCCAATGTCGCTCTGCTCATGATGATCCTCCTACCTGACGCGGAGGTCGCCCGATTCCGGCCGCATCGGGTCGGCGGGCGGCTCCGCTGGGTTGTCGTGATCGCTCTTTCGCAGCATCCGGCGTAGCCAGATCAGCTACTTCGAAGCAAATACCCGAGTCGATCTTCGGCAAACAACCCCCGGTCGAGGCGGCATCGGCGTTCGGCGCACGAGCGTCGCTAGCGTTCGCCCGGCCGCTCCCGCTTGACGAAGTTGGGACGGATGTCCATGTCGGGTTCGTCGTAATAGCGATGGAAGGTGGGGGTCAGGCCCGAGGAGATCGGCGGGTTGATCCAGCTCCAGTCGGTGGGGCAGCGTCGGCCCGCCGCCTCCTCGCGCTGGACGTGATCACAGAACTGTTTGGCGACGGTGTGGTGGTCGACCATGTGCACGCCCGAGGTCCGGAAGCTGTGCAGTACCGCGTGATTCAGCTCGATCAGCGCCTTGTCGCGCCACAGCGTGCGCACCGAGGAGGTGTCGAGCTCCATCATGTCGGCGATCAGCGGCAACATGTTGTAGCGATCGGTGTCGCTGAGGTTGCGCGCGCCGATCTCGGTGCCGACGTACCAGCCGTTGAACGGGGCGAACGGGTAGGTGATGCCGCCTACCTCGAGGTCCATGTTCGACACCGCCGGTAGCGCATGCCATTTCAGCCCGAGGGTGGCGAACCACGGGTAGTCGGGGTGAACCAGATCGACCTCGCGGACCAGCTCGCGCGGCACATCGAAGTACTGCAGGTCCTCGTCGGGCGTGCTGATGAGCACGGGCAGCACGTCGAACGGGGTGCGCGCGCCGCGCCAGCCCAGCGCCATCGCCTGCTCGGTGGCGGCGATGTTGGCCGGATCGCCGGTGACGGTGCCGTCGCCGTTGGGATAGCCCGCGTAACGGATCAGCTGCGAGCTCACGATGCGGTACTCCCCACCGCCGGGCTCGAGCTGCGGGCCGACTGTGATCATCGACTGGATCGCACCGCCGTTGGTGGCCAGGCGCAGATGCTGCCAGCAAGCCTCGGAAAGCTCTCGCGCGGAAGTAACTCGGCGCGCGTCCAGCAGTTTGAGCGACCGCCAATGCTTGCGCCCGACACAGCGCGCGTGATTGCGCCACGCCAGTTTGGCGCCGATCAGGATCTCCTCGGCGGTCTGCCGATAGGTGCCGGTTTCGCGCAGTTCGGCGAGCGCGCCGAGCCGGCGCTGGGTGGGTAGATGACCCAGTTCGGGATTGCGGAAGAACTCGTCGCATTCGCGTAGCCGACGCTCGAGGTCGGTGGCAGGCGGTGCGGCGACGACGGTGTCACCGGCCGAAGTGACTGGGGTGGAGCCTTTTTCGCAGACAGCAGGGCGAGAACGTTGGTTCACGGTACATCTCCGGTCGGGCAGCAGGGTGCAGGGCCGTGCGGGCGTACCCGGGATGCGGGGTATTCGCCCGCCGAGAACACGCTGCTCGACCGGTGGCGCGCGCCGACCAGGTAATCGGTCGAGCGTCGCCGCATGCATAGTCGTCCTGTTCGAACACCGAGATTCGCTGCGAGCCAGCCTACGACCGGTGTGCTGGCGGTGTGCTCGAAATCGCGGTAATCCCACCACGACTGGCGTCAAGGCATGCTGACGGTGTGCTGACCTAACGGAATCGGGCGGCGGTCTCCGGTGCGGTGGCGAACGCGAGGAATTGCTCGTTCTCGTGCGGGTCGCCGATCGTGACCCGCACGCCGTCCCCGGCGAACGGCCGCACCAGCACGCCGGCGGCCGCGCTGGCCTCGGCGAAGGCGGTGGTGCGCTCGCCCAGTGGCAGCCACACGAAGTTGGCCTCGCTCGACGGCACCTGGTAGCCGGCCGCCAGCAGCGCGTCGCGCACCTGGTGGCGCTGGGCGACCAGCACGTCGGTCCGGTCGAGCAACTCGCCACGGGCTTCCAGCGAGGCGATCGCGGCCGCCTGCGCCACCCGGTTCACGCTGAACGGGATGTGCACCTTCAGCAGGGCGGTGATCACCTCGGGATCACCGACGGCGTAGCCGACCCGCAGGCCCGCCAGGCCGTAGGCCTTCGAGAAGGTGCGCAGCACCACGACATTCGGTCGGGTGCGGCCGATCTCGACGCCGTCGGGACGGGTCTCGGGGGTCAGCCGGAGGTACTCGTAGTAGGCCTCGTCCAGCACGACGAGCACGTGCGCGGGCACCCGGTCCAGGAACCGCTCCAGCTCGGCGCGTCCGTGCGCGGTGCCGGTGGGATTGTTCGGGTTGCAGACGAAGATCAGCTTGGTGCGTTCGGTGACCGCGTCGGCCATCGCGTCCAGGTCGTGCAGGTGGCCCTCGGCCAGCGGCACCGGCACCGCGGTGGCGTTGCCCACCTGGGTGACGATCGGGTACGCCTCGAACGAGCGCCAAGCGAAGACCACCTCGTCGGTCGGCGCGCCACAGGTGATCTGCACGAGTTCCTGGCACAGCGCGACGCTGCCGCAGCCGACCGCCACATTCGCGACCGTGACGCCGAGGAAGTCCGCCAGGGCGGCTCGCAGCTCGGTGACCTGGTTGTCCGGGTACCGGTTGGCCTGCTCGGCCGATTCCGCGATCGCCTTCGCCGCGCTCGGCAGCGGCCCGAAGGTCGTCTCGTTCGACGCGAGCTTCACCGTATCGGGGTGGTTACGGCCGGGAACGTAGGCCGGGATGGTGGCGAGGTCGGGCCGGATGTGCGCTGTCACGCCTCCACCCTACGGTGACGCGTCATATCGGTGCGCGCCGCCGCCGATCAGCTCTACCCAACCGCTGTTTCGCCGCCTACGCTGGGTTTATGTCGGGGACCTACGACGATGTCGCCCCACTCAGGTCGGTGGAGCTCACCGCCGTGGCGGGTGGCGCCGAAACGGCAGCCGTCGCCACGCGGACGGCTGTGCCCATCACCGTGGTCGAGCCCGAGCGAGTCGCCCGCGGCGGCATCGTGGTCCTGCACGAATCCCGGGAGTTCTCGCCCCAGCTGCTGGACCTGATGCGGTCGCTGGCCTTCGATGGCTGGATCGTCGTCGCGCCGCACCTTTTCGACCGGATCGCCGACGACCAGGTCACCGAGGTCTTCGGCGACGAGCTCTTCGACGACTTCGACGCCGGCTTCGACTGGCTCACTCGCCGCGGCGTCTTCCCCGACACCATCGGCGTGCTGGGCTTCGACACCGCGGGCACCGCCGCCTTCCTCGTCGCCACCAACCGTCCGATCGGCGCCGCGGTGAGCGTGGGTGCCCCCGGCATCACCGAGCCGCTCCCGGATCAGGACACCGCCCTGGTCGACATCGCCGCCGCGTTGCAGGCGCCGTGGCTCGGCCTGTTCGGCGCCGACGATCCGGCCACCCCGCCCGACGCCGTCGAGCGGCTCCGCGACGAGGCCGCCCGAGCGAATGTGGCCAGTCTCACCATCACCTATCCCGGCCTCAGTCACCGCGCCGACCGCCCCGATCCGGACGACGACGCGGCCAACGCCATTCGGATCGATTCCCAGACCCGGATCTACGACTGGTTCGACAGCAACTTACGGTAGTTGACCAGGCGTTTTGGACTACATGAACTGCTCGTGTAATCTTCATTCCCGGCGGTTCGACAAGGACCGGTGCCCTCGAAAGAGAAGGCTCCAGGAGGCGTGCCAGAGCGGCCGAATGGGACTCACTGCTAATGAGTTGTCCCTTCACGGGGACCGGAGGTTCAAATCCTCTCGCCTCCGCCACACCCGGTTCGCCGGGTACAACTGAAGACCATGCGCCCGTAGCTCAACGGATAGAGCACTTGACTACGGATCAAGAGGTTAGGGGTTCGAATCCCTTCGGGCGCACAACAATCCGCCTCCTACCAGCGTCAGCCGGTAGGAGGCGGGTTTCGTTTCCGGACAATCCGGGCATGATCACTTACTTTCCCCGTACAAACGAGCCCTTACTTTCCGTCCGCGAAGCGGTCGAGGGTGCTACGGACGTCCGGCCCCTGGGTCTGGCGCTCGAGGTAGTGCCGCTCGGTCGTAGCCAGCTGGGCGTGGGACAACTGCGCCTGAGCCTGGGTCGCGCCGAGCTCGTTCCGAACGACGGTCGCCACCGTGCGGCGGAAGCTGTAGGGGGTCACCCACGCGAGTTCTTCGGGCAACGCCGCCCGCAATGACCGACGCAGGTTTCCGAGACTCATCCACCCGCCATCACGATTGCTGAACACCGGCCCGTCCTCGGTCACCGCCTCGCTGAACAACGAGGTGAGTGCTTCAACCGCCAGCTTGGGCAGCACGACGGTGTGATCCGGTGCGTTTCCCTTGCGATGATCCTGGCGGTGCAGCGCCTTCCCCTCGGCGCGGCCGTGGTCCACGATGGTCCCGGCGACGGTGAATGTCGGCGGGTCGGCCAGCAGATCAACGTCCGACCAGCGCAACGACAGCACCTCATTCGGCCGGCATCCCGTCGAGGCGCCTGCGGCGGCGCGTGCGCGCCGCCGCCGCGCTACGACGCGCAACGGGTCTTGCTCGTACCTCACCGCCCCGGCGCGTCGGCACGTCGACGGCGTGCACGCGCTATCAGCAGGCGGCCCGGACTCCCGACAGCTCAGACAGCATCCACCCAAGCCGATGACGAGGACCGACCACGGTCCCGATCGGAATTGCTGAACGGAATTCCCGAGCACGAATCGGCCGGCAACTGCCCCGATCGACGGCCACCAGCGCACCGACTCCCATACGGTGCTGCCGCACGAGCTCCGCTCGCTTGCCTCCAAGGACCAGCCTGCCGGACCTGCCTACCAGGTCACCACGTGCGATCCGGTAGGCAAGGATGCTCGGCTTCTCTGCCTGATCACCATGCCGCTCACCAGGTGCGAGTGAATTGCTGAACGAAAGCCGCGGGGAGGTCGGTGGTTATCGCGACTGTTGGCCGCGTGGCCCTGGTCTGGGTCGGCCTGCATTGTGTTCGCGCGCCACTCACGCGTCAAGGGCGCCTGCGGCGTCACTACGTGATGGCTATCGCCACCCTTGACCCGCGAGCCTCTGCGCACGAAGGGCAGGCCCTACGGGGCAGGCGGGTAGCCAGCCCCCTCCATGCGCAGGCCAACCCAGACCAGGGCCAAGGTCATGAACTGTCACACACAGGGTTGGGAGAGGTTGGCAAACGGCACACCGTCACTCGACTTTTCGTGCCAGACCACCATCTGTGTCGACTTCCCATCGCACGCCAGACTCATCGGTATAACGCACTGCAACGTAGTCGGCCGGAACGGCGTCCCAGTCCTTTGGGAACATCGTCAGAACCTCGTCAGGCTTCAGCACCTGAATCGGCAGCGCGTCGATGACCTCGGCTCTTGGCTCTTCGCCAGGTTCGTAGATACCGAACTGTCGATCCAGCTCTGGGACGGCGACCTCCTGGCCCTCCTGGACGACCCGAACAATCTCGATCTCGAACAAGCGTGACCTGCGCCGATTTCGCACCGACACGCCAGCCCGCGTGTCTCCTGGCCTGATCCGGACTGCGGGTGCCAACTGCCGAGCCTCGATCCGTACCAAGGCTGCCTCACGAGCGAAATCGGCAGCTTGCTCTGCGCGTTCTTTTGCACGCAGCTGATCAGCCCGGCGCCGGTCGGAGGTCGCGATCCAGAGCGCAATCACGGCTGCGACGAAGCTACCAATTCCTCCCACCCATTGGCCAATACCCGCGTACCAGTCCGCGTCCTTTACCCGGTCCATCGTGAACTTCGTTCCCGCCAGAAGCGCTACTGTCACCGCGACCACGCCGCACACCGACCAGAACCAAACACCCCGTGCGCGAATCCATGTCGCCGTGCGACTTCGCACAGACTGCTCGGTCATCGTTGCCTCCAGACTCTCTGTGCAACCTTAGGTGAGGAGGACGACAGAACCACCATGGTTCTTCGTCCACCAGCCCGCGAGAAGTTGGTGGTGCTCGACGACGAGCGCCTTGATATTCCTCAGCTGCTTCCGATCCACCCAGGGTGGCAGGTCACCCACAGATTCGCCGGTCTCGAGGTTGATCTTTACGTTCTGGCTGTCCGGCGCAGACTTCTTCAAGATGTGGACATGAGGCGGCGGATGATCGTTCGGCCACACATGGACGCTGATCCCACCATCGAACATCCTCCCCTCCGCGACCAAGGCGGTGATGAATCCCTGCGAGTCGAGCGCCATTGGCCAGTCATGTTTGTTCTCGCCGAATTCGTACAACGCGATGTTCACGAGTCGGCTAAGAACATCTTCAGCTTCTAGGCGACTTTCGGACTCGGCCAGCTCCCAGCCGCGGGCAGTAGCGAGGTTCCGGCGCGCCCGCTCATATGGCGTGAGATCGTCGTCTTTCATCGCGCACAACATACAGTCAAAGACTCAGCGCTGCACCAGAGTGAACGGCGTCTAAGCCCGTGCACCTACTGACCCGTCCCCGTCTCAGGCGCGGGCCCCACCGGCGCGCAAGCGAAGGGATCAGGCCACCCGTTAGCCCGTTTGGAACATCCGATCATCGCTAGGAGCGTCTGCCCTCGTGCCCCGTTCGTGCCCCGAGCCAGGGGCAAAGGCGGTAAATCTGGGTACCCCACGCGCAACCGCCAGCGCACGTCAGACCGTCATTCCCGCCTATTCGCCTGCTTCCCAAGCCAGCCCCCTTCATGCGCCAGCCCGGCCCAGGGCCAAGACCGACAGCTTAGTTGCCGTGTCGCCGTGCGGCTTCATACGACAGCCACGCCAAGACGAGCTTGGAGATGAACTGCCGCGCGTCATCTTGGGACCATCTCACTTTCAGCTCCGGGCGGAGAGGGCGGGCATGCCGTCCGTCTCGATGCTCACCGGTTGCACCAGGATGGTTCGCCGATGAGGTAAATCGGGTCTCGTCCGCCCTGCTGATTCCCAAGTCTTTCCGGCGGACCCCCTCCGGTACGTGGTGCGTCACGATCTCGAACACCTTGTACATCTCGCCCCACCCGAGCAACCCAGGCTTGCCCATCATGTCGAGTGCTTCAGCTAGGTCTGGAACGGACGCAGCCACCTGCACATAGACCGGCTCAGCTGGGGGCGGAGGCGGCACTTCGCGCCCGTTAGCGTCGCGCACGACAACCACGGCCGTCATCGTGAACCTCATCTCGAACGCGGCATCGACCGTGACAACTGCGTCCTTGCCGTCGTTGTAGCGGCCAGCGAGGTTGACCGGGCGATAGTTTGAGTCGACCGCCCGAGCCACACCATTTACTCGCGCCAGAACTCGGGTGGCGACCTCCCTGAATGAGTGAAGGTCGGGGCAAGCATCGAGCTCTGCGGCGGCGAGGTAAAAGCCGTCACCGTCCTGCACTATGCGCACGTCACCCGTCGACAAGCGGCTTGCTAGGGCGCTCAAACTGGGAGCATCACCGGCGAGCCAAGCCTTCACAGTCACGATACGATCGCCTCTCCGTCTGGCACAGTGATTCCAGGACGAAAGCAGCGAGTGTCCGTCCCACCGCTCTCGTACGCAGTTCGTACGCAGCAGCACCAGCCGAAGCCATCACGCACCAACGTAAGAAATCACATCTTCCCAGGTGGCACCACCGTCACCAACGATGCACACCGAAACCGTTACCAGGGCGGACAGCGGTAGTACGCTCTCCTAAAGCGGGTGTCGCAGGTTCGGATTCTGCCGAGAGCGCGCCTAACGGACCATTGTGTACGTGACTCCGAAGGGGTGCCAATCGTCAACCCAAGTGAAGGTTATCCGCTTTTTGACTCCGTTTAGTTCCCACTCCATATATGCGGGACGCTGTAGTGATCCGCGGATCGGATTGTCGAGGTTATCAAACTCCTTCGACTCCCTACCTTGATTGAACAGGGTCAACCCGAAGCCCACACCTGCAAGTTCTACAACGCCGCCACACAGGGCCGTGTCGCAATTTCTAAAAAATGGATGGGCTGACCACCAATTTGTGGTCACCGAAGCTATGTCGGTGAAGGGATCAAATTTCAGGTAGGAGTTGCCTGGTTCTTTAGCGACGCATAGCCCCCAAGTCTTTGGCCATGCCGCCTTGTCGAGCAGAAGGTGGACGGCTTCGTCGGTTATTGGGCTGACAACCTTTGAGCCATGGCTGGCGAAGGCAGAGGCGGCAGCATGCGTGGCTAGCAGCTTCAGAACCCACCTCTGAAAATCGTCGCCTGACACTTCGATGGCTTCACCGTCCCCCCACTCGCCATTTCCATTAAGGTATTGAATTGCAATTTTTCGGAGAAAGGTTGCGAAATTTAGTGCAGCTTTATCTGCTGGACTTAGGAAGTTGTTGTGCGTAGTGCATAGCACGTTCGCAACAAAATTCTTGGGGCTAACGGGGTGCGGAATTCCGAAACCGTGGTCATGAAGAATTTTGATCTCTGGATCATCGAACGTATACAGTTTTATTAGGCTGTGGGATACGAAATGTTCACCCGATATCTTGGATGAGCAGCCGCCATGCAAATTGGCGTAACACTTTGGGTGGCGATAGTCGTCGGTCACCTTGAGTCCTCATCTCTAGTTCGCTCGGCATGGCACTCCCGGCATGGACGACACCACCGACAATGCATCCTGTCCTCACCCGAATGATCGCCGTATTGATCGCGTATGTTGCAGGACAAGTCGAGCAGGCTCTTCCCCGGCGCTGCAAGGACGGTCGACTCAGTGCTCGCAGTCGTTGTGCGCTGGCGGAGTGTAGGTGGTTGCACCGAAGGCCAGGCAGGTGTGGACGTGATGATGTCCGCCGAGTCACCGGGCAGTGCATCGCGTGACGAGTACGCGCCTGGCCCCCGAGGCGGTGTCCGTTCGGGCGGAACTGGCGGCCGCTGTGAGCGTTCGTTACTTTCCCCTTACAAACGCCCCCGGACAAGCGCGGACGGACGAGGACAGCTGTTCGGCTTGGGGCCTGTAAAGTGTTGCGCAACAGCAGAACAGGCGAACCGCTGCGGATCGGCGCATACGCGGGAAAGTATCAAGAGGTTAGGGGTTCGAATCCCTTCGGGCGCAACAAGAAAAGGCTCTCAGTATTCGCTGGGGGCCTTTTCTCATGCTCGGCCGGGTCGGCTACTTCCACGCGGGCAGCGGGGGCAGCGGGCCGGTGAGGTCGTGGCCGGGGGAGCGGCCGAGGAGCCAGGCGAGCAGGGCCGAGGACGGGCCGAGGACGGTGTGGTGCGGGCGGCCGGGGCCGACGGTGGCGATGAAGTCGGTGTCGGTGGCCTGGATGTCGAAGGTGGGGGTTGCCTCCGGGCGCAGGTTGGCGGAGACGTCGGCGATGGCTTCCGGGAGCAGGCGGGCCACGAAGGACGCGGGCCAGTCGGCGGGGGTGTAGTCGACGCCGAGGTCGACGTGATGGATCTCGGTCTCGCGCAGGCGCATCCACGGAATCTGGGCGGCGGTGAGCGAGCCGCCCTGCCGGTTGCGCACGACCGCCTGCCAGTCCGCGGCGGGCATCGTGGTGGCCACCGCTTGCCAGCGGTGCGCCGAGGCGGTGAAGTCGGCGTGCTGGACGGCCAGGTGGCGCGGTGCGCCCGCCTCGATGTCGGCGTCGCGGAGCGCGGCGCTGGCGTACTGGGGGATCTCGATGCCGGTGCGTGCCCACAGCAGCAGGTTCAGCAGGCTGTCGGCATTGCGCGCCATGTGCGCGACGACGTGCCCGCGCGTCCAGCCCGGCAGCCGGGACGGTTCGCTCAGCTGGGTATCGGTGAGCGCGCCGATCGCCGCGTCGAAGCGGGCGGTGGAGGCGGCGACCTGGGTGAGCAGGTCGGTGGGAGTAGCCGTTTCGCTGGTCACCCGGTCGAGCGTAGTTGCCCTGGTCCGTGCGCACCGCCGTTCACCGCGGTGTCGGCGCCCCCTGTGGATAACCGTGAACCTGTGGACAACTGGGGAGTTTTCGGGCTCGACGGCGACGGCGGAGCAGCGGCGCGTGTGACGATTCAGCCGGCAACGATCGCGTCGGCCTCGATCTCTACCAGGAGCTCGGGAGCGATCAAGCCGGTCACCTGGTACATCGAGGCGGCGGGGCGGATGGTGTCGAAGACGGCCGAGTGCGCGGCGGCGACTTCGGACCAGCGGGAGATGTCGGTGACGAAGATGCGGGTGCGCACCACATCCCGCAAACTCGCGCCCGCCTGTTCCAGCGCGGTGGCGATACGGGCGAGGACCTCGGTGGTCTGCGCGCCGATGTCGTCGCCGCCGACGGCGCCACCACCGGGGACGGCGGCGGTCGTTCCGCTCACCACCACATGGTCACCGACACGCACGGCCCGCGAGTACCCCACGACATCTTCGAAATCGGAGGCGGAAGCGATGTTCACCCGAGTTGTGGTCATGGCAGCCAGAATGATCCACCGCAGGGTGGATCACAATTCATTTGTCGGTCGGCTGCCGGTCGGCTCGACGCGGTACGCATGGCAGATGAACGCGCGTCCAGTTTTCCGCCTCCTCCCGCTCACCGCCGCGCTGTGCGCCGCCGCCGTCGCCACGGGCTGCTCGACGCCCGGCGCCGACGCCGACTTCTCCGTGGACCGGGACCAGACGCTGGTCATCTCGCTCGACGAGTTGGTCGCCAAGTCGGGCAAGAGCGCGGTCCTCGGCGTCGACCTGGAGCCCGAGCACGGCAGCCTGACCCGCCGCACCGACGGGTCCTACGTCTACACCCCGGTCGCCGGCTACCGCGGACTCGACCAGTTCAAGGTCACCACCAGCGACGCGGTGCGGCTGTACACCACCGACATCCCGGTGCTCGGCGAGTTCGGCGGCACCACGGTGCAGGGCAGCGGATTCGGTTCGGCGTGGACTCCGGTGCCGGGCAGCGCCGACGAGTTCTACGGCCTGACCGACCGCGGTCCCAATGTGGACGGCCCGGCCAAGAACGAAAAGCTCTCGCCCACCCCGGCATTCGTGCCCAAGATCGGCCGGTTCAAGCTGGTCGACAACCGGGCGGTGCTCCAGTCGAGCATCGAGCTGCGCAGCAAGTCGGGCGCGCCGTTCAACGGTCAGGTCGACACCTCGGCCACAACTGGCGAGACCATCAAGGATCTCCAGGGCACCGTCCTGCCTCCCACCGATCACGGCCTCGACCCCGAGGGCCTGGTCGCACTGGCCGACGGCACCTTCTGGGTGTCCGACGAGTACGGCCCGTTCCTGGTGCATTTCGATGCCGAGGGCACCGAGATCGAGCGGCTCGCGCCCGGGAGCGGGCTTCCCGAGGAGATCGCCTTGCGCACGCCCAACCAGGGCATGGAGGGCCTGACCATCACGCCCGACGGCAGCACCCTCGTCGGCGTCGTGCAGAGCGCGCTCAACACCCCGGGTCTGAGCGGTTCGGCCAAGGAGGTGCCGTTCGCGCGGATCGTCACCGTCGACCTGAAGACCAAGGCGCAGAAGGAATTCCTGTACCCGCTGGAGAACCCGAAGCAGAACAAGGTCGCGGTCTCGGAGATCACCGCGCTGAGCGCGACCACCTTCCTCGTCGACGAGCGTGACGGCAACCTCGCGCCCCAGTCGAACAAGAAGATCTGGACCATCGATATCGCCGGTGCCACCGATGTCGGCCCGCAGTCGAGCGTGCCCGGCGCGACCTACGACGCGGCCAAGGGCGGCCTGCTGGTCGACGGCAAGCCGTTGGAGACGCTCGTCGGCGTCGTGCCGACCACGGACGCGGTGGCCGCGCTGACCAAGGCGGGCATCACCCCGGTCGCCAAGCAGCGCAACCTGGACCTGTCGGCGCTGGTCGCCGGACTCGACGAGCGGGGCCGGTTCTTCGGCCACGACAAGATCGAGGGCATCGCCACCACCGACGGCGGCAAGACGATCTACATCGCCAACGACAGCGATTTCGGGTTGGCCGCGAGCCAGGGCGAGCAGCCGCCGTTCGGGCTGAAGCCCAAGACGTTGCCCAACGGGCTGCAGGACACCGGCGAGGTGCTCGCGGTCGACACCACCAAGCTGCCCGCCGACGTGGGCGGCTACACGGTGCGGATCTCGGTCAACTAGTCCACTCGCGCCCCTCCACGAGCACGGCGGCGGCCAGCGCCAGCAGCCACAGCGACATCGACCCGACCTGGATGCGCTGGGCGATGCCGAGAGCGTAGGAGCCGGACAGGTTGTCGGCGATCAACATCCAGACGGTCGCCGCCGACCCCACGACGAGCACGACCACACCGAACTCGCGCAGGATCCGCCAGCGGTGATAGCGGTAGGCGGCGGCGCTGAAGGCGAACGCCGCCACCGCGATCGAGGTGACCGCCAGGGAACTGGTCAGCGCGTGCGGCTGGTGCAGCTGTGGGAACAGCTCGCTGTTGCCGCCGCACGTGCTGACCGACGGGTCGCAATCGCGCAGCGGGAGCATGGCGTCGGCGATGGTCGACGCGCCGAAGCACAGCAGGGCCACCCACCCGACGGTGGTGAGCGTGCGTCGGCGAAAGACCAGCAGGCCGCCGATCGCGGCCGGGATCAGCAGCAGGCCGACCAGCTTGTCCGCGGTGGCGAACACCTCCCGGTAGGGCTTGCCCTCCGCGTCGAGTTCGCTGAGGAAGGAGTTGACCGAATCGGCCTCGATCGGCAGGACGAACTCCAGCACCCAGGACGAATAGCAGAGGCCGGCGACCGCGATCGCGAGGGCGATCAGCAGGGGGTAGCCGCGGGGTATCCGGGTGGATTCGGGCACATCGACCATTGTGCTGCCCCCGGCGGAGCGTCCGGTTCATCCACCCGATCGGGCGCGTCGCCCGCCGCGCACGTGGTTTCATCACAGCGCGCACAGGTTGTTGTCAGGTTCACCGGGCAGGGTGGGTGGCGTAACCAACCAGGAGGATTTCGATGAGCTACGTGATAGCGCTGGCAGGTTTTGCCATGGTCCTGGCGATGGCTGTCTCCGGTTTCGCCGCCGCCAACGCGCCGCGATCGCTGGTCCGGGTGCGCGTGCACAGCGACCCGCGCCGCCGCTGACCCGGTCGCGTCTACCGCTGCGAGCGAGGTGATCGCTCGCGTATCAGGGCAAAGATCTGCTGGGCGGCGAGATGCGGATCCTCGTGTTCCCACACCCGCACGACCTGCCAGCCCGCTGCCCGCAGCGCGGCGTCGGTGGCCCGGTCACGCGCCACATTGCCCGCCAATTTGTCGGCCCACCACTGGGCGTTGTTCTTCGGATCGGTCGCGTGCACCGGACATCGATGCCAGAAGCAGCCGTCCACGTAGACGGCGACTCGCAGGCGCGGGAACACCACATCGGCGCGCCGGCGCTGGCCTTTGATGGGCGCGCGGTCGACGAAATAGCGCAGGCCCGCGCGATGCAGTTCACGACGGAGGGCCAGTTCCGGTGCGGTATTCGCACGTCGCTGGCGAGACATGCGGGCGCTGGTCGCCGCGTCGGTGACCGGTTTCGCGGCAGGCGGCGGCGCGGCGGGCACGTCCCCACGTCGCGCGTGCCGCCCGGTCATGCCGCCCAGCCGCCCATGCGGTCGAGGTGATCGCGCACATCGTCGAGGAAACCCGGCGGGAAGCGCAGATTGCCCATCTCGGTACGGCGCAGGAAACCGGCCGTGGCGCGTGGCGACAACAGCCGGGGTTCGGCGAGGAAATTCTTCAGATCCTCGTACGGTTCGTGCACCGGCCACGTCGACAGCGGAACCCGGTGCACGACGCCGGCGCGGCCCCACGCCGCGGTCGGCCACGGTGAGCCCGGCCGCAGCGGTTCCCCCACGGTCAGCGGCTCCGACGGCGCGGCCAACCGCTCACCGACCCAGTTGGCCATCCGCACGCTGACCGCGTTGCCCACCAGCTTCCAGCGATGCCCCTGCCGCACCCCGGGCACGTCGAGCGCGGGCGCGGTCCAGTCGGCGTCGAAACCCTGCAACCGCTCGCCGTCGACGATGCCCGGCGTGACGATCTCGCCTGCGGGCAGCCGCACCGCGGGCGGACTCGCTATCCCCAGACCCGACCCGCCCTTGAGCGTCGGCACGGCGTTCACCGCCCAGCCGAGGCCGCGCACGCCCTCGGTCCAGTAGAAGCCGCACGGATCGCGCTCGGGGTCGCCGTACTCGCGCGGGCCCGCGTCGTCGCCGAACAGCACCTCGCGCGGGTCCTCGGTGCGCGAAGCCAGCATCAGCACCCGCTGGCGCCGCTGCGGCAGCCCGAAGGCACGGCCGTCTACGACGCGATAGGCCCACGTGTAGCCGAGTTCCTCCAGTGCGCCGGTGATGTGCCGCATCGCCGCGCCCCGGCCGAGTTGCAGCATGAACGGGACGTTCTCGATCAGCAGCCAGCGCGGTCCGCGTTGCCGCCGGACCAGCCGGAACACCTCGTCGACCAGCCCGGATCGGCGACCGGTGATGCCCGCGGTGCGACCGGCCTGGGACAGGTCCTGACACGGGAAGCCCGCGGCGACCAGTTCGGTTCGGGCGGGCAGGGAGCGCAGCCGGGTGATGTCGCCGTGCAGGGGAGTGTCGGGGAAGCGAGCCGCGAGCACGCCCTGCGCGCCGGGATCGATCTCACAGAGCAACTCGGTCGACCAGCCGTTGCTGCCGAGGCCGAGTTCGAGCCCGCCGATCCCGGCGAACAGCCCGACCATCCGCGTCAACGACCCTCCTGTGTCTGGCGGGCTCGCCGTCCAACGACCCGTCACTCGCGCCTGCGGCGCATTGTATCGGGCGGCCGAACCCCGAGCTCCAGCGGAAAAATCAGTGGCTCGCGACGGTGCTGCGGTGCCACTCTGGAGAGGCCGACTTGTCGGACCCCGGTGCGAACATCACCAGGCGTCCGTTCCGGAAACCAACCATCCAACCGGACACCAAGGGGGAGAGTCTTGTCTGTCACTGTGGAGCTGGCGGCCACCGATGCGGAGGCCGACAGATCGGGGCGGCCGTCGCCGCGGCCGAGCGGTAGATCGCGGTCGCTGCGCCGATTTCTGCCGTACCTGCGGCCCTACCGGGTGCCGCTGATCGGGGCCAATGTGCTCGCGATCGTCACCGCCAGTACCGCCATCGTCATCCCGCTGGTGATCGCCAGGGTCATCGACGGGCCGATCGCGCGGCGGGACTTCGTCGGGCTGCTGCTGCCGGTCGCACTGATCTTCGTTCTCGGCGGGCTCGAATCCTTCGGCATGTGGGGGCGGCGCTGGCTGGTGTCCAAGCCGTCCACCCTGTTCGAGATCCGGATGCGGGCAAAGCTTTTCGCCCAGCTCCAGGCGCTGTCGATCGGACGCCACGACGGCTGGCAATCGGGTCAGCTGCTGTCGCGCGCCATCGACGATCTCTCGGTGCTGCGGCGGTTCGTCGCGTTCGCCGGACCGTTCCTGATCGTCAACAGCATCGTGCTGCCGATCGGCCTGATCGCGCTGTTCGCGATGAACTGGCAAGTGGGACTGATCTTCACGGTGATCTCGCTGCCGCTGACCCTGTTCTGCGTGCGCTTCGTGCGCCGGTTCGAGGTGGCCTCGCGGCGCTCGCAGGACCAGTCCGGTGACCTGGCGACCATCGCCCAGGAATCCGCGCAGGGCGTGCGCGTGCTCAAGGCCCTCGGCCGCGGCCGGTTCTTCGGCGCGCGCTTCACCGCGCTCTCGCGCGAGCTGCAGAAGACCGAGCTGGAGAAGGTGCGCCTGGACGCGACCCTGTGGGCCGCGCTGGTGACGTTCCCGACGGTCGCGATCGCGGTGTCGCTCGGCGTCGGCGGGTACTCGGTGGTGCACGGCACGATGACGATCGGCACGCTGGTCGCGAGCGTCACGCTGGCGACCTTCCTGCAGTGGCCGATCATCTGGCTGGGCTTTCTGCTCTCGGAACTGTTCGAGGCGCGCACCGCCGCCGACCGGTTCTGGGAGATCATCGACACCCCGCTCGACATCACCGACCCGGCGCAGCCGGCGACCCTGCCCACCGGTCTGCGCGGTGAGCTGGTCATCGACCATGTGCGCTTCGCCTATCCGACCGGGGAGGACCGCTCGGACAAGGCCGTGCTGGAAGACATCTCGCTGCGGGTCCGGCCGGGGGAGACGGTCGCGCTCGTCGGCGCGACGGGCAGCGGCAAGACCGCGCTGCTGGAACTGATTCCCCGGCTCTACGACGTCGACGGCGGCAGCATCACCATCGACGGCGTCGACATCGCGACCCTGCGCCTGGCCGACCTGCGCCGAGTGGTGACGGTGGCCTTCGAGGAGCCGGTGCTGTTCTCGGCCAGCGTGCGCGAGAACGTAGCACTGGGCGACCCGCGCGCCACCGACGCCGATGTACGTCAGGCGCTCGACATCGCCCAGGCGAGCGAGTTCGTCGACGCGCTGCCGTGGGGCCTGGACACCAGGATCGGTGAGCAGGGCATGAGCCTGTCCGGCGGCCAGCGCCAGCGGCTCGCTCTGGCCAGGGCCGTGCTCATCGGCGAGGCGTCGGCCGAGCACGGCCGGATCATGGTGCTCGACGATCCGCTCTCGGCGCTGGACGTGGAAACCGAAGAGCGCGTGCAGGATCGGCTGCGCACGGTGCTCGCCGGCGCTACCACGCTGCTGGTCGCGCACCGCCCGTCGACGGCGGCGCTGGCCGACCGGGTCGCCCTGCTGGCCGACGGCCGGATCGTCGCCGAGGGCAGCCACGAGAAGCTGCTGCGCACCAACAGCCGCTACCGCGAACTGATGGGAGGTGAATCATGACCACCGACACCGATATCCAGACCCCGACCGAGCAGACCGACCTGGCGGCGGACTGGCGCGGCATCGCCAAGGAGGACGACGCCGTCACCGGCACCGGAAACCTGGTGCTGGCCGGGCGATCCCGGCGCCTGCTGCTCGATCTGGTGCGCCCCTACCGCAAGCAGGCGGTGCTCACCTTCGTGCTGATCCTGCTCGACAACGCGGCCAAGGTGTCGATGCCGCTGTTCATCGCCTACGGCCTCGATCACGGCATCGGCCAAGGCAGACAGGGCAATTGGACGCCGATGCTCGCCACGGTGGCCGGGTTCGTGTCGGTCACCGTGCTGGCGGGGTTGACCACGTACTTCTTCCTGCGGGCCTCCGGTTCGCTGAGTCAGCGGGTGCTGTTCGATCTGCGGGTGCGCGCGTTCCGGCACACCCAGCGGCTGAGCGTGTCGTTCCACGAGAAGTACACCTCGGGCAAGGTCGTCACCCGGCTCACCAGCGATATCGAGACCCTGCAGGAACTGCTGGAAGGCGCGCTGAATCAGGCGTTCAGCGCGGTCCTTTCGGTGGTCACCATCGCGGTGCTGCTGGTCTGGCTGGATCCGATGCTGGCCTCGATCGTGCTGCTCGGCTTCGTGCCGCTGGTACTGGTGACCCGGTGGGCGCAGCGGCGTCAGCGGGCCGGTTACCGGCGCACGCGCGGCGCGATCGCCCGCGTCGTCGTGCAGTTCGTCGAGTCGATGAGCGGCATGCGCGCGGTGCAGGCGTTCCGCCGGGAAGACCGCAACCAGGAGGTTCTGGGCAGCGAGGACGACGAGTACCAGCGGGCGACCACCACCGCGATCCGCGGGATGGGCGACTACGTCGGCCTGTCGAATTTCATCGGCAAGGTGACCACGGTGATCGTGCTGCTGGTCGGCGCCTGGCAGGTGATGGAGGGCAATCTCGCGATCGGCGTGCTCGCCGCGTACCTGCTCTACCTCGACCAGTTCTACGGTCCGCTCGACGAACTCGCCCAGGTGTTCAACTCCTACCAGTCCGCCGCGGCGGCGCTGGAGAAGATCTCGGGCGTGCTCGAGGAGGAGCCCGCGGTCGCCGAACCCGCGGATCCGGTCGCGCTGGACCGGGCGACCGGTGCGGTACGGATGGACCGGGTCTGGTTCGGGTACACGGCCGAGTCGCCGGTGCTGCCGGAATTCGACCTGGCCATCCCGGCCGGGCAGGTGGTGGCGCTGGTCGGTGCCACCGGCGCGGGCAAGTCGACGCTGGCCAAGCTGCTCACCCGGTTCTACGACCCGAGCGGCGGCGCGATCACCCTGGACGGCGTCGATCTGCGCAAGCTGGCCGACGCCGAACTGCGCAGGCACGTCGTCATGGTCACCCAGGAGGCGTACCTGTTCTCCGGAACCATCGCCGACAACATCCGCCTGGGCAGGCCGGACGCGACCGATGCCGAGGTCACGGCGGCCGCGCGGGCGGTCGGCCTGGACGCGTTCGTGCGATCCCTGCCCGAGGGGTACGCGACCGATGTGCGGACCAGGGGCGGCAGGCTCTCGGCCGGGCAGCGTCAGCTGGTCGCGTTCGCGCGAGTGTTCCTGGCCGACCCCGCGGTGATCGTGCTGGACGAGGCGACCTCGAGCCTCGACATCCCTGGCGAGCGGCTGGTCCAGCACGCGCTGGAGACGCTGTTGCGCGAGCGTACGGCGGTGATCATCGCGCACCGGCTGTCCACGGTCGCCATTGCCGACCGGGTGCTGGTGCTCGACGCGGGCCGGATCGTGGAGGACGGCTCTCCCGCCGAGCTCATCGCCGGGCGGGGCCGCTTCGCCGGACTGCACGCCGCCTGGCGGGATTCGCTGGTCTGATGCCACCGTGTTGTACAGCAGCGGGGCTGGTGTCGCTTACCGTAGAGAGGTGACGACCCCAGCCCCGGGCCCGGCCGCAGGCCCCACCGAGAACAGACCGGCCTCCCGGTGGCCCGCGGTGCTCACCTGGCGGGCCCACGACAACACGCGGATGGAATCGGTGCGCGTGACGCTCAACGGCAACCGGATCCGGGCGGCGGGCCGGATGATCGGCAGCGCCTGCGGCGAGCACCCGGCCTTCAGCGCGTCCTATGACCTGGTCACCGACGAGGCCGGCGCGACGCGACGGCTGTCGCTGCGTACCACCACCGCCGCGGGCGAACGGCACGCCTCCATCTCCCGGGACGAAGAGGACTACTGGCTCGTCGACGCGGGCGGCAGCCATGTGCGCTCCACCTTCGCCGGCGCGCTGGATGTCGACGTGGTGCTGAGCCCGTTCTTCAACACGCTGCCGATCCGCCGGTTCGGGCTGCAGAACGCGGTCGGCGACGTGCAGGTCCCGGTGGTCTACGTGCGGCTGCCCGATCTGCTGGTGCAGGAGGCCGAGCTCACCTACTCGAGCGCCGCCGACGGCATCAACGTGCTGTCCCCGGTCTCCAGCGCGACGCTGACGGTCGATCCGGAAGGATTCGTCCTGGACTACCCCGGACTCGCCGAACGGGCGTAACGCCGAATCGGCCGGCGCGGGACCGGCTTCCACCGCCCGGCGCGGGCGACCGCGCGCTCGCCGGGTTCACAGTGCGCGCAGCACCCCGCCACGCTGTCCGGCTCGGTGTAGCTCGGTGAGCCAGTCGGCCGCACCCGGGACGATCCCGGTGATCTCCCAGTGCGTGCGCTGCTCGTACGCGGTACGGCCGCGGTAACCCGCCTCGACAACCTCGCCGAGGCTGCCGTCCGCGCGCAGCGCGTCCCTGGCGGTGACCAGCGCGGCGATGGTCTCGTCGAGCACCTGGCCGAGCGCGGTGGCGTTCGGTTCGCAGATAGCGCGCACCAGATCGGGCGCGGTACCGGCGACGCGGGTGCCGTCGCGGAACGAACCGGCGGCCAGGCCGAGCGCGAGCGCCCCGCCCTCGGCGCCCGCCGCGGCCAGCGCCTCGGCCAGCACGTGCGGCAGGTGCGAGATGCGCGCGACAGCCTGATCGTGTTCGTCGGCGACCACCGGAACCACCACCGACCCGCAGTCCAGCGCCAGCCGCACGACCCGTTCCCACGGCTCGACCCGCGTGCCCTCGTCCACGCCGACCGCCCACACCGCGTCGCGGAACAGTTCGGGATCGGTTGCCGCCCAGCCGGATTCGGAGGTGCCGGTCATGGGGTGCCCGCCGACGAAATTCGCCGCCAGCCCGTGCTTGCGGACCGCGTCGACGACCGGGCGCTTGATGCTCACCACGTCGGTCACCGGGCAGTTGGGGGCGAGCGCGGCGATCTCGGCCAGCAGCTGTTCGACCGCGGGCATCGGCACCGCGACCACCAGCAGCGCGTCCTCGCCGGCGGCTCGGCGCAGCACCGCGGACAGGTCGGTCGACACGTCGAAACCATCGCGACGCGCCGCGTCGGCACCCGAGTCCGAGCGGTTGTAGCCGTACGCCGGGTACCCCGCCGCGACCGCGGCGCGCAGCAGTGAGCCGCCGATCAAACCGGTTCCGAGGACGCAGACAGCGGCACGCTGGTCGAGGGTCATCGGAACAGATTGGCACACGAGTTCATCATTACGGGCGGGACAGACTACCGTTTGGTCCATGGCAGCACAGCGCTCGGGCACGAACAGGGCGACGTCGGACGACGACTTCGACGTCGAAGGGTTCGCAGTGGCGGTGGTCCGCGAAGAAGGCACGTGGCGGTGCAGTCCGCTCAGCCACGATGCGCTCCTCGACCTGTCGGTCGCGGAGACGGAGCTGAAGGCATTGCGCAGCTCGGGGGCGGTATTCGGGCTGCTCGACGTCGATGACGAGTTCTTCATCGTGTTGCGTCCGGCGCCGAGCGGCACCCGCCTGCTCGTCTCGGACGCGACCGCGGCGATCGACTACGACATCGCCGCCGACGTCCTCGACGCACTCAATGTGGAAATCCCCGACATCGACCCCGACGACCTCGACGACGTCGAGCCGTGGGAAGAGGGCGACCTGGGCGTGCTGGCCGACCTCGGCCTGCCCGAGCCGGTGCTCAGCGTGATCCTGGCCGAGACCGACCTCTACCCCGACGAGCAGCTCGGCATGATCGCCCAGCGGCTCGGTTTCGCCACCGAATTCGCGGCGGTCCTGGACAAACTGCCTCGGTGACCGACGAGGACATGGTGCGCGCCGCGATCGCGGCCGCCGCCGACGCCGACCCGCGTGATGTGCCGGTCGGCGCCGTCGTCTTCGACGCCGAGGGGCGCGAACTCGCGCGCGCGAGCAACGCCAGGGAGGCCCTCGGCGATCCGACCGCGCACGCCGAGGTGCTCGCGTTGCGGGCCGCGGCCGCCGTGCACGGCGACGGCTGGCGGTTGGCGGGCGCGACGCTGGCGGTCACCCTGGAGCCGTGCACGATGTGCGCGGGCGCGCTGGTGTTGGCCCGGGTGGGCAAGGTCGTGTTCGGCGCCTGGGAGCCCAAGACCGGCGCCGTCGGCTCCCTCTGGGACGTCGTGCGCGACCGCAGGCTCAACCATCGTCCCGAGGTGCGGGGCGGGATCCTCGAAGCGGAGTGCGTCGCCCTCCTGGACGATTTCTTTCGAACTCAGCGCTGACCAGCCGATTTAACGATCCGGCACCCCCTCCGGTATCGTAGTCGGCGGTGGCGTGTCCGAGCGGCCTAAGGAGCACGCCTCGAAAGCGTGTGACGGGTAACCCCCGTCCGAGGGTTCAAATCCCTCCGCCACCGCCACAGAGCCCCTCACCTGATATGCCAGGTGAGGGGCTCTTTTTCGTCGGCTGTTCACGCGGTACGGCCCCGCCCGCCGGGGCTGTAGGTAATAGACTGGTAGTACCGAAATCCGGGAAGGAACGATGTCTTATGCGCGGGCGACAGCCGCCACCCGCGAAGTCCGGGATCGGGCTCGGGGGGAAGCTCATGGTTCTGGTCGTGCTGGGCTGGGTAGCCGTCGGGCTGCTCGCCGCGGGCCAGCGACACTACTTCGCCCACCTGCCCAAGGAGTGCTCCGACTGGGCGACGATCGCGGTGACCGCCGCCGCGGGTCCGGCCAACTATGTCGGCCTGAACCCGCGGGTCAGCCAGTGCGAGGTACCCCAACCGAGCCAGTGATATCGGCGGCTGGCGCCGCGGGGGTTTCCGGCCCTTGGTGCCTCGAATCCGAGGGGCGATACTGCGCCTTCGGCGGTACGTCTCGCCCCTCGGATTCGAGGCGGCCGGAAACCCCGGGTGGTCAGGTGCGGGCGGGGACGGGGGTCTTTTCCTGCTCTTGTAGTTCCCGCAGGCGAGCGCCCTCGACGTCGATGTCGGGGACGATCTTGTCCAGCCACTTCGGCATCCACCATGCCCATTTGCCGAGCAGCACCAGCAGCGCGGGGATGAGCACCATGCGGACGACGAAGGCGTCGAGGGCGACACCGGCGGCGAGCGCGAAGCCCATGGACTTGGCGGTGACGTCGGACTCCAGCAGGAACGAGCCGAAGACCGAGATCATGATGATCGCCGCCGAGGTCACCACGCGCGCGCCGTGGTGATAGCCCTTGACCACGGCCTCGGTGGGATCGGCGCCGTGCACGTACTCCTCGCGCATGCGGGTCACCAGGAATACCTGGTAGTCCATGGCCAGGCCGAATACCAAGCCGATCAACATGATCGGCAGGAAGCTGACCAGCGGATGCGGGTCCTCGATGAGACCGAGCTCGCCCTCCTGGAAGATCAGCACGGTCGCGCCGAAGGTGGCCGCCATGGACAGCAGGAAACCGAGCGCGGCCGTCAGCGGGACCAGGATCGAGCGGAACACCAGGATCAGCAGGACGAACGCCGCGCCCGCCACGATCGCCATGTACGGGACGATCTTGCTGAGCAGGACGTGGTCGATATCGGCGTAGATCGCGGTGCTGCCGGTGATGCCGTAGGACATCTTGTACTGCTCGTTCAGCGCGGGTTCGGCATCGCGCGCCGACTGCACCAGGTCCTTGGTCGACTGCGCGTTGGGCCCGGCGTTGGGGATGCCGTTGATCAGCGCGCCCGCGCCGTCCTGGCTGAGCTGCGGCTCGGTGACAAGCTCCATGTCCGGATAGGACTGTAGCTTCTCGCGCAACGCGAGCAGCGCGGCTTCGCGCTGGTCGACGGGGGTGTCGCTGAGGTCGACAGCGATCTGCAGGATGCCGTTGCTGCCCTCGCCGAAGCCCTCGGTGCGCAGGTCGTAGGCCTTGCGGACGGTGGTCGACTTGGGCAGGCTGTCCTCGCCGGGCAGGCCGAGGTTCAGGTTGATCGCCGGCGCGGCCAGCAAGCCGAGCACCACGATGGCCAGCCCCATCGTCACGGCGGGCCATCTGGCGATGACCTTGGCCACCCGGGTGCCGTTGGTGACGACGCTGTCGTCCTCGGGATCGTGCTGGGCGATCAGCGGCAGCTTCGGTGTGAACAGGAACTTGCCGAACGCGCCGAGCAGCGCCGGCATCAGCGTGATCGCGGTGAGCACCGCGAACGCGGCCGCGATCGCGCCGCCCAGACCCATGAAGGTCAGGAACCGCACGCCGACGATGCTCAGCCCGACCAGCGCGATGATGACCGTCAGCCCGGCGAACACGACCGCCGATCCGGCCGTGCCCAGCGCCGTGCCCGCCGCTTCCTCGGCCGAATCCTGCACCGCCAGTTCGTGCTTGTACCTCGACACGATGAACAGCGCGTAGTCGATCGAGAGCGCGATGCCGATCATCGAGGCCAGGAACGTGGTGAAGCTGGGGATCGAGAGCACCGAGGTGGACAGGAAGATCAGCGAGGTGGCCGCGCCGAGGCCGACGATCGCGGTGATGATCGGCACGAACGCGGCGACGATCGCGCCGAACGCGACGACCATGACCACCAGCGCCACCAGCATGCCGATCATCTCGGACTTGCCGCTGGGCATCTCCTGTTCCATCGCGATGGTGCCGCTGATCTCGACCGTCAGCCCGGCCGCGCGGGCGGCGTCACCGACGGCGTAGGCGGCGTCGCGGTCCTCGGCCGTGATATCGGCGAATTCCTTGATCGTGAACGGCACGCTGAAGTACGCGACGGTGTCGGGGTCGGTCTTGTTCAGCACGTTCAGCGGTGCGCCGCTGCAGGTCGACGGGTCGCGCTCGGCCCCGAGACAGCCCATCTCCTCGGTCATCGCGATCGGATTCGGGATCGGCTTGCTGTGATCGACGATGTCGAGCTGATCGAGCCGGGCGATCATCGCGTCGAGCGCCTGCTTGTTCGCCGGGTCGGTGAGCTTCTGCCCGGCCGGCGCGCCGACGACGTAGGTGCCGGTCACGGCGTCGAAGGCGAAGGCCTCCGACATGCCGGGGAAGTGTTTGTCGAGGATCTCGGTCGCCCGTTCCGACGGCAGGTTGGGCATGCTGAAGTCGTCGGTCATCGGTTTCTGGAGCTGCGCGCCGAGGGCGCCGAGCACCAGGAAACAGATCAACCAGACGGGTAGCACGATCCATTTGCGGCGAAAGGCCAGCTTGCCCCACCGGTACAGATAGACGGACACGGTTTTTCTCCTCGCGGTGATCGGTGCGGAGCGGGAGGTAGAGCCGGGTCTAACCAGTCCGAGTCTGGTGCCAGGCCACCGCGATATCAAGCAACCTGCCAGGTGCGACGGGCGAAAAAGCAGGACGACCCCGCGATCCTGAGGGATCGCGGGGTCGTCCGGTTCGAGTGGGTCAGGAGACCGGAAGCGGCTGCTTCACCGTCTCGGCGCCCTGGTTACGCAGCTGTTCGAGCTTGGAACCCTCGACGTCGATATCGGGCAGGATGCGGTCGAGCCACTTCGGGATCCACCACGACCACTTGCCCATGATGACCAGCAGCGCGGGCACCACGACCATGCGGACGATGAAGGCGTCGATCGCCACACCGGCGGCCAGCGCGAAGCCGAAGGACTTCGCGGTGACGTCGGTCTCCAGGATGAACGAGCCGAACACCGAGATCATGATGATCGCCGCCGAGGTCACGACGCGGGCGCCGTGGTGGTAGCCGGAGACCATCGCGTCCTTGGGCGACTTGCCGTGCACGAATTCCTCGCGCATGCGGGTCACCAGGAACACCTGGTAGTCCATGGCCAGGCCGAATACCAAGCCGATCAACATGATCGGCAGGAAGCTGACCAGCGGCTGCGGGTCCTCGATCAGGCCGAGCTTGCCCTGCTGGAAGATCAGCACGGTGGCGCCGAAGGTGGCCGCCATCGAGAGCAGGAAGCCCAGGGCCGCGGTGAGCGGGACCAGGATCGAGCGGAACACCAGGATCAGCAGGATGAACGCGGCACCGGCCACGATCGCCAGGTACGGCACGATCTTGCTGAGCAGGACGTGGTCGACATCGGCGTAGATGGCGGTGGTGCCGGTGATCCCGTACTCCATGCCGAACTGCGCCTCGAGGTCGGCTTCGGCGCCGCGCGCTTCGGCGACCAGATCCTTGGTGGCCTGGTTGTTCGGGCCCGACTTCGGCACGCCGTTGAGCATGGCGCCCTGCTTGTTCTCGCTCCACTGCGGCTCGGTCACGTAGTCCATGCCGTCGTAGGACGCGAGCTTGTCGCGCAGCGCGCCGACCGCGGCCTCACGCTGGCTTTCCGGCACCGCGCTCAGGTCGGTGACGACCATCAGCACGCCGTTGCTGCCCTCGCCGAAGCCCTCGGTGCGCAGCTCGTAGGCCTTGCGGACGGTGGAGGTCTTCGGGGCCGAGTCCTCGCCGGGCAGACCAAGGTTCAGGCCGGCGGCGGGTGCGGCGAGCGCGCCGAGCACGACGACCGACAGGATCAGCGCGACCCACGGGGCCTTGCCGATCAGGCGGGCGAAACGCTGGCCGTTGGTGACCGAGCTCTCGTCCTCGGGATCGTGCTGGGCGACCAGCGGCAGCTTCGGCTTGAACAGGTACTTGCCGAAGGCGCCCATCAGCGCGGGCATCAGGGTGATCGCGGTGAGCACCGCGAAGCCGGCCGCGATGGCGCCGCCCAGACCCATGAAGGTCAGGAACTGCACGCCGACGATGCTGAGCGCGCCGAGCGCGATGATGACGGTCAGACCGGCGAACACGACGGCCGAACCGGCGGTGCCGAGCGCGGTACCCGCGGCTTCCTCGGCCGAGTCACGCACGGCCAGTTCGTGTTTGTACCTGGACACGATGAACAGCGCGTAGTCGATCGACAGCGCGATGCCGATCATCGAGGCGAGGAAGGTGGTGAAGCTGGGGACCTCGATCACCGAGGTGCCGAGCATGATCAGCGAGGTCGCGGCGCCGAGGCCGACGATGGCGGTGACGATCGGGACGACGGCGGCGACGATGGCGCCGAAGGCGACCACCATCACGATCAGGGCCACGCCCATGCCGATCAGCTCGGACTTGCCGCTCGGCTGCTCCTGCTCCATCGCGATCGAGCCGCTGAGCTCGACGGTCAGGCCGGCGTTGCGCGCTTCGGCGGCGACCTCGTAGGCGGCGTCGCGCTCGACGTCGGTGACATCGGTGACGCCCTCGATACTGAACGGCACGTTCAGCACCGCGACGCTGTCCGGCGCGGTCGAGCTCAGCACGTTGAGCGGTGCGCCCGAGCACTTCGACGGGTCGGGGTTGGCGAGACAGCCCATCTTGTCGGTCATCTCGATGGGGCTCATCAGCGGCTTCGAGTGATCGACGATCGGCAGCTCACCGAGCTTGGTGATGAGCGCGTCGACGGCGGCGCGGTTGGCCGGATCGGTGAGCTTCTGGCCCTCCGGGGCGCCGATCACGTAGGTGCCGGACACGGCGTCGAACTTGAACTGCTCGGACATGCCCGGGAAGTGCTTGTCGAGGATCTCGTTCGCACGGGCCGACGGCAGCGACGGCATGCTGAAGTCGTTGGTCATCGGCTTGCTCAGGGTGGCGCCGACGCCGCCGAGCAGCAGGAACAGCAACAACCAGACCGGTAGCACGATCCATTTGCGGCGGAAAGCGAACTTTCCCCATCTGTACAGGTATACGGACACGAGGGTGCTCCTAGCGCGAAGAACTCGGGTGGGATCAGGCTCGTAGACAGCACTTGCGGGTCTCCCCTGACGACCCGCCTCCACATCGTCGTTTTCTGCCTACCGTGCGGTAGGTAGACTACCGATTCAGTAAGTGGAGAGGCAACCTCAATTTCGGGGGCGCCGCGTAAGTCACACGCAGTGATGGGAGGATTGAATACATGGCTCCCCGAGACACCGTCGACGCCGTTTCCGCAGGTGGAGGCACTAAGCAGGCTATCCGCGACGCCGCGGTACAGCTTTTCGGCGCCAAGGGTTTCGAGCAGACGAGCCTGCGCGAGGTCGCCGATATGGTGGGGATCACAAAGGCTTCGCTCTACTACCACTACGCGTCGAAGCTGGATCTGCTCCTCGCGATCATCGATCCGATCATCGATCACATGCGCGACATCGTCACCGACATCGACGCGGTCCCCTACGACGACGAGGGCATCCGCGCGGTGCTGCGGACGTACCTGCGCGGGATGATCCGGCACCGCGCGGCGGGCGCGCTGTGCGTGCGCGACACCGCGGCGATCGTCAACGCCATCGCCGATCGCTACCCCGATCTGATGGAGCCGACCAGGGAACTGCGCACCTGGCTGGCCGGTCCCGACCCGGATCAGGAAGCCATGCTGCGCGCGGCCGCGGCCATCGAGGTGCTCGGGGTCGCGCTGCTGTCATCGGAGCTGGCGCCCGGCGCGACCGATGAGATGGTGGAGAAGACCCTGCTCGACGCGGCGACCTGCGTGCTGACCGCCTGCGGACGGTCGGCATGACCGGGCGGCCCGCCGCTCCCGCCCGGCCGACCGCGTAAGTTCGACTCGTGCATATCACCGCCAGGGTCGATTACGCGGTGCGAACGCTGCTGGAGCTCGCCGCGGCCGACGGCGTCGTCAAGGCCGAGGCGATCGCCGCCGCCGCGCAGATCCCGCCGAAGGTACTCGAGACCGTGCTGGCCGAGCTGCGCCGCGCCGACCTCGTGCTGAGCAGGCGCGGTCCCGACGGCGGCTACCGCCTCGGCAGGCCTGCCCCGGAGATCTCGGTGGCCGACGTGATCCGCGCCGTCGAATCGCCGCTGGCCTCGGTGCGCGGGCAGCGCCCCGAGGACGTGCGCTATCCCGGCGCCGCCGAACCGTTGCAGCAGGTATGGATCGCGCTGCGGGTCAACATCAGGGCCGTGCTGGAGAACGTCTCCATCGCCGATATCGCCACCGACCGGCTGCCGGGTTTCATCGGCGAGCTGATCGCCGACCCCGGCGCCTGGGTGCGGCGCGAGCCGCGCACGCCCGCCGGCGCGTAATTCGTCCACAGGCCGGACTTGTCCACAGGGCGGCAAAAGTCGGCGGCGACGCTCACCCGCACGCGGTAGCCTGCGACCACCATGTTGATCACCCTGCTGCGGACCTACCTGGCCCCGTACCGCGCTCAGCTGGCCGGTGTCCTCGTGCTCCAGCTGATCTCGGTCATCGCGATGCTCTACCTGCCCAGCCTCAACGCCGACCTCATCGACAACGGCGTGACCAAGGGCGATATCGGCTACATCTGGTCCACCGGCCTGTTCATGCTCGCGGTCAGCTGCGTGCAGATCGTGGCCTCGTCGGCGTCGGTGTACCTCGGCGCCCAGGCGGCCATGGGAGCGGGCCGCGATATGCGCGGTGGCGTGCTGCACCGGGTCGAGACCTTCTCGGCCAGGGAGGTCGGCATGTTCGGCGCGCCCTCGCTGATCACCCGCTCGACCAACGACATCCAGCAGGTGCAGCTGCTCATCGTCATGTCGGTGACGATTCTGGTGATGGCGCCGATCATGTGCGTCGGCGGCATCATCATGGCGCTGCGCGAAGATCTGGGCCTGTCCTGGCTGCTGCTGATCGCGGTCCCCGCGCTGGCGTTGGCCATGGGCACGATCGTGGCCCGCATGGTGCCCGGCTTCCGGCAGATGCAGGCGCGCATCGATGAGGTGAACCGGGTGCTGCGCGAGCAGATCACCGGCATCAGGGTGGTGCGGGCGTTCGTGCGCGAACGCCAGGAGATCTGGCGCTTCGGGATGGCCAACACCGCGCTCACCGACGCCTCGCTGCGCGTCGGCAAGCTGATGGCGCTGATGTTCCCGACGGTCATGCTGATCAGCAACGTCACCGCCGTCGCGGTGATCTGGTTCGGCGGTCACCACGTCGACAACGGCACCATGCAGATCGGCTCGCTCACCGCGATGCTGTCCTACATCATGCAGATCCTGATGGCCGTCATGATGGCCTCGTTCCTGGCGATGATGGCGCCGCGCGCCGCCGTCTCGGCAGACCGGATCGGCGGGGTACTCGAGACCGAGTCCTCGGTCCGGCCGCCGCGGCTGCCGCAGCCCTTCGCCGCCGACCCGGCCGCGGTCGATGTCCAGTTCGCCGAGTTCGCCTTCCCCGGTGCGGAGAAGCCGGTGCTGCGCGGCATCCGGTTCCAGGTCGCCCCCGGCACGACGACCGCGATCGTCGGCGCCACCGGCTCCGGCAAGACCACCCTGATCAACCTGATCCCGCGGCTGATCGACGTCACCGACGGCGCGGTCTACCTCGGCGGCACCGACGTGCGCCACCTCGATCTCGAACTCCTGCGCGGCGGCATCGGACTGGTCCCGCAGAAGGCGTACCTGTTCTCCGGCACCATCGCGAGCAACCTGCGCTACGGCAAGCCCGAGGCCACCGACGCGGAACTGTGGCACGCGCTCGAGGTGGCCCAGGCGGCCGACTTCGTGCGCGAGATGCCGCAGGGGCTCGACACCCCGGTCGCCCAGGGCGGCACCACCGTCTCGGGCGGGCAGCGGCAGCGCCTGTGCATCGCCCGCGCGCTGGTGCGCAGGCCGCGCGTCTACCTGTTCGACGACTCGTTCTCGGCGCTCGACGTCGCCACCGACGCCAGGCTGCGTGCCGCGCTCAAGCCCGAGACCGCCGACGCGTCGGTGCTCATCGTCGCCCAGCGGATCGCGACCGTTCGCGACGCCGACCAGATCGTCGTCCTGGAGGACGGCGCGATGGCGGGCATCGGCACGCACGACCAGTTGATGCAGCGATGTCCCGAATACCGCGAGATCGTCGAGTCCCAGCTCAGTGTGGAGGAGGCTCGATGAGGCCCGGTGCTCCGGTACCCGGCGCGCCGGGTACGAAGGCCAAGTCGTTCGGACCGTCGCTCAAGCGCCTGCTGCGCAGGCTCGCGCCGGAACGCCTCGCCGTCGGCGTGATCGTCGCGCTGGTGATCACCTCGGTGGTGCTCAACACGCTCGGCCCCTACCTCCTCGGCAAGGCCACCAACCTGGTCTTCGACGGCTTCGTCGGCAAGCAGCTCGACCCGCGGTTCAGCAAAGAGCAGACCATCCAGATGCTGCGCGACCGCGGCGAGAACACCCGCGCCGACATGCTCTCGGCGATGAACGTCATCCCCGGCACTGGCATCGACTTCGACGCCGTCGCCCGGGTCCTGCTGATCGTGCTCACCCTGTACGTGGCGGCCTCGGTGTTCGGCTGGCTGCAGGGTTACCTGCTCAATATCGTCATCAACCGGACCGTGAAGCGGCTGCGCGACGACGTCGAGGACAAGCTGCACCGGCTGCCGCTGCGCTACTTCGACTCCGCCCCGCGCGGTGACGTGCTCAGCCGCGTCACCAACGACGTCGACAACGTCTCGCAGAGCCTGCAGCAGACGATGAGCCAGCTGCTGGTCTCGCTGTTCACCGTGGTCGGCATCCTGATCATGATGTTCTGGATCTCGCCGCTGCTGGCGCTGATCGCGCTGCTCACCGTGCCCGCGGCCATCGTCGTGACGGCGCAGATCGCCAAGCGGTCCAAGCCGCACTTCGTCGACCAGTGGAAGTTCACCGGCGCGGTGAACGCCTCGGTCGAGGAGGCCTACACCGGCCACGAGATCATCACCGCTTTCGGCCGCAGCCGCGAGGTCGGCAAGGAATTCGACGAGCGCAACCAGCAGCTCTACGACGCGAGCTTCAAGGCGCAGTTCATCTCCGGCCTGATCATGCCGGCCATCATGTTCCTGGGGAACGTGAACTTCGTGTTCATCGCGCTGGTCGGCGGCCTGCGGGTGGCCACGGGCAACCTGTCGCTGGGTGACGTCCAGGCCTTCATCCAGTACTCGCGCCAGTTCAGCCAGCCGCTCACCCAGATCGGCGCGATGGCCAACCTGCTGCAGTCCGGCGTCGCCTCGGCCGAGCGGATCTTCGAGATCCTCGACGCCGAGGAGCAGAGCCCCGACCCGGTGGTGGAGAACCAGCGCCCGGTCGATCGCGGGCGGGTCGAGTTCGAGGCGGTCTCCTTCGGCTACGACCCCGAGGTGCCGATCATCGAGCGGCTGTCGCTGGTCGCCGACCCGGGGCACGTCGTCGCCATCGTCGGCCCGACCGGCGCGGGCAAGACCACGCTGGTCAACCTGCTCATGCGCTTCTACGAGCTCGACGCGGGCACCATCTCGATCGACGACGTCGACATCACCACCATCACCCGCGACCACCTGCGCTCGCGGATCGGCATGGTGCTGCAGGACACCTGGCTGTTCAAGGGCACCATCCGGGAGAACATCGCCTACGGCAATCCGAACGCCTCCGAGCACGACATCCTGGCGGCGGCCCGCGCCGCCTACGTCGACCGGTTCGTGCACGCGCTGCCGCACGGCTACGACACGGTGATCGACGAGGAGGGCGGCGGTGTCAGCGCGGGCGAGAAGCAGCTGATCACCATCGCCCGCGCGTTCCTGGCCAAGCCGTCGATCCTGATCCTCGACGAGGCGACCAGCTCGGTCGACACCCGCACCGAACTGCTGGTCCAGCACGCGACCGCAGCCCTGCGCCGCGACCGCACCAGCTTCGTCATCGCGCATCGCCTCTCCACCATCCGCGACGCCGACCTGATCGTGGTGATGGAGAAGGGCCGCATCGTCGAGCACGGCTCGCACGAGCGGCTGCTCGAGGAGCGCGGCGCGTACTACCGCCTCTACAACGCGCAGTTCGCGGCGGCGGAACTGTAGGAGACCGGCGCGTCACCCGGGCGGGTGACGCGCCGGGCAGTCCTGGCACGATGGGCAGGTGGCCGATCCCAGCGAGTTCTCCTTCTCCGTAGGCACCCGTCTCGACCGCGGGCGCCACGGCCGTACCGGCGTCATCGGTACCCCGCACGGCGAGATCGCCACGCCCGCGTTCATCCCGGTGGGCACCAAGGCGTCGGTGAAGGCGGTGCTGCCGGAGACGATGAAGGACCTCGGCGCGCAGGCACTGCTGGCCAACGCCTATCACCTGTACCTGCAGCCGGGCGCCGACATCGTCGACGAGGCGGGCGGTCTCGGTACCTTCATGAACTGGTCCGGCCCGACCTTCACCGACAGCGGCGGCTTCCAGGTGATGTCGCTGGGCGTCGGGTTCAAGAAGGTGCTCGCGATGGAAGCGGTCGACATCCGCTCCGACGAGGTGATCGCCGAGGGCAAGGAGCGCCTGGCCACCGTCGACGACGACGGCGTCACCTTCCGCTCGCACCTGGACGGTTCCAAGCACCGCTTCACCCCCGAGGTGTCGATGGGCATCCAGCATCAGCTCGGCGCCGACATCATGTTCGCCTTCGACGAGCTGACCACCCTGCTGAACACTCGCGGCTACCAGGAGAAATCGCTGCAGCGCACGCACGAGTGGGCGCAGCGCTGCATCGACGAGCACGAGAAGCTCACCGGCGAGCGCGGGCACCGTCCCTACCAGGCGCTGTTCGCGGTGATCCAGGGCGCCCAGTACGAGGACTTGCGGCGCAAGGCCTGTCGCGAGCTCGAGGAGATTCGGGGTGCCGGCGGAACGGAGTTCGACGGCTACGGCATCGGCGGCGCGCTGGAGAAGCACAATCTCGGCACCATCGTCGGCTGGTGCTGTGACGAGCTGCCCGAACACAAGCCGCGCCATATGCTCGGCATCAGCGAGCCCGAGGACATGTTCGTCGCCATCGAGAACGGTGCCGACACCTTCGACTGCGTGAATCCGTCCCGGGTGGCGCGCAACGCGGCGATCTACGTGGACCAGGGCCGGTTCAACATCAACACCAGCCGCTTCCGCCGCGATTTCACCCCGATCGACGAGAACTGCGACTGCTACACCTGCGCGCACTACACCCGCGCCTACCTGCATCACCTGTTCAAGGCCAAGGAGATGCTCTCGGCCACGCTCTGCACGATCCACAACGAGCGGTTCACCGTGCGGCTGGTCGACCGGATCCGCGCCAGCATCGAGGGCGGCTACTTCGACGAGTTCAAGACCGAATTCCTCGGCCAGTGGCAAGGCCGGATCAAGGCGCCGGGGGCGTAGCGGCGGACCGGAGGCCGGTCCGCCGCGGGCCGCCTAATCGTGCAGGGCGTCGACCTCGGCCGGGCCGTAGGTCGGTTCGGTCTTCTTGAGGAGCGCGATCACGCGGTAGGTGATCGGCATGACGATGATCTCGCACAGCGTCTTCCACACGAAGCCGACGATGACGTAGTTGACGAACGACTGCCAGGTGTTGATGCCGATGGCGGTGGCGGCGATCGAGCAGAAGATCAGCGTGTCGGCGAACTCGCCGATCACCGTGGAGCCGAGCAGCCGGGCCCACAGATGCTTCTCCTTGGTGCGTTCCTTGATCAGCACCAGGGTGGCCGAGTTCAGCAGCTGGCCGACGAAGTAGCCGGCCAGGCCGGCGAGCACCAGCTGCGGGGTGGTGCCGAGGACCGTCCGGAACGCTTCCTGGTTCTCGTAGAAGCCGGCGGCGGGCAGCCGGATCGCGATCGCGAAGCACGCGACGGTCAGCAGCAGCGCGCCGAAACCGGTGTAGATGGCGTGGCGGGTGGCACGGAAGCCGTACACCTCGCTGAGCACGTCACCGAGGATGTAGGCGAGCGGGAACAGGAAGAAGGCGCCGTCGGTCGCGATCGGCAGGATCTGCAGCGGGCCCAGCATCACCGATTGGTCGGCGAAGAACTCGACGCCCTTGGTGGCGCAGATGTTGGAGATGATCAGCGTCGCCGTGAACACGGCGACGATTACCGGGTAGAACCCCCGCGCAACCTGGGCGAATGCCGCATGGTCCGGCGCGGGGCGCCCAGATTCGGCAGGTTGGTCGAGCGTGTTTGCATCAGTCACGGCTCCTATCCAACCAAGGTCGCGGTGCCTCACGGGCGCCGGTTGTGGAATACGCTGTACCAATGACGAATCCCGGCGATTCCGACGAGTGGTGGAAGCAGTACGGCGGCTCCGGCGTGTCGCCGGAGTCCGGCGCGCCGGGCTCGGTGCCGCAGTACCCGTCCGCGCAGCCGTCGCAGCCTCCCAGCTACCCGTCGACGCCGCAGTACCCGCAGCAGCCCGCCCCTCCGCCGTCGCAGCCGCAGTACCCCAACTACCAGCAGCCCTCGGCGCCGCAGTACCCGCAGCAGCCACCGCAGCCCGCCTACGGCGCCTACCCCGCCGGGGGCGGTTACCAGCCCTACGGCGGGTTCCCGCAGCCGCAGGGCACCAACGGCCTGGCGATCGGCGCGCTGGTCTCCTCGCTGGTCGGCCTGTGCACCTGCATCGGGTCGATCGTGGGCATCGTGCTCGGTGTGATGGCGCTCAACCAGATCAAGGAGCGCGGCGGTGAAGGCCGCGGTATGGCGCTGGCCGGCATCTGGATCGGCGCGATCACCCTGGTGCTGGGTCTGCTGTACGTGGTCTTCGTCATCGTGCTCGGGGTAGCGGGCGGGCTGGATTCCTCCACCTCGTACTGACTTTCCGGAAAACGAACAGGGGCGCTTCCGTATCCGGAAGCGCCCCTGACGTTTTCGTCAGCCGGGAATCAGCCCTTGACGACCTGCGTGCCGCCGGCGAACTTGTCGTGCCAGCCCTGCTTGTTCGGGTCCTGGGAGATGGTGATCATGATGTAGATCGCCAGGCCCAGGCTGATCAGGCCACCGACGCACGGGATCAGGCCGACGATCTGGAACAGGTTGCGCTTGGCCGACTGCTCCGGGGTCAGGTTCGGCGCGCCACCGGGGGCGACGACCCGCAGGCCCAGCATCTTCTTGCCGAGCGAGGTGCCCTGGGTGACTTCCATGGCGATGAAGTAGCCGTAGACCGCCAGCGAAACGACAGCGCCGCTGACGAACTGGTAGGTGTTACCGCTGAACACCAGCGCCAGCACGATCGCGAGCGGGAGGCTGACGATCAGGTTGTCGATGACGCGCGCGCCGATCCGGATGCCCAGATCGGCAGGCTGCACGCCGCCGTAACCCTGCTGGCCGTAGCCGCCCTGGCCGCCCGGGTAGGCCTGCTGGCCGTACTGGTCCTGGCCGTAGGCCGGCTGCTGCTGGCCGTAGGGGTCCTGGTTGTAACCGGGCTGGGGCTGCCCGTACGGCTGCTGCTGCCCGTATCCCGGCTGCTGCTGGCCGTAACCCGGCTGCTGCTGGCCGTAGGGGTCCTGGCCGTAGCCGCCGGGCTGACCGCCCTGCGGGTACTGGTTGGGGTCGTAACCACCGCTGGTCATAAATTCGTCCTCGTCGTGATCAGGAGATCGGTCGATGCGTACGTTACGGACATCCCTCTGGTCGGAACAACCCGATAGGCTCGAGTATCCATGGTTTTCCCGGTATCCGCGCCGGGTCGAAAACTTCACGGAGCTCGGCTGTTGTCCGCGCGGTGTAGCCGAGGGAGCCGGCGAGGGCCGCCACCACATCCTCGGGCGTGTTGCCCAGGGCGCGCTGATCCGAAAGACTCACGGCACCGTCGCGTTTGGCCAGTCGCTTGCCCTCCTGGTTGAGCACCAGCGGGACGTGCGCGTAGCTCGGCGTGGCCAGGCCGAGCAGTTCGGCGAGGTAGGCCTGGCGCGGGGTCGACGGCAACAGGTCGTCGCCGCGGACCACCTGGTCGACGCCCTGCGCCGCGTCGTCGACGACGACCGTCAGGTTGTAGGCGGGGATTCCGTCGCCCCGCCGCAGCACCAGATCGTCGACGGCGCCACGGTATTCGCCGTGCAGGAGATCGGTGATCGCGTAGTCGTCGACGTCGGCGCGTAATCGCAGCGCGCCGCGCCGTCCTTCGGTGCGCTTGGCGGCGCGCTCGGTGTCGGTGAGGTGGCGGCAGGTGCCCGGGTAGGCGCCCATCGGTCCGTGCGGCGCGGTCGCGGCCTGCTGGATCTCGCGGCGGGTGCAGAAACACTCGTAGGTGCGTCCCGCGGCGGTGAGCTCGGCGATGGCGGCGTCGTAGCGCGCGAGCCGCTCGGACTGGCGCACCACGGGGCCGTCCCAATCGATACCGATGGCGGCGAGGTCGTCGAGCTGGCGTTCGGCGGCGCCGGGGCGGACCCGATCGAGATCGTCGATCCGGAGCAGGAAGTCGCGTCCGGTCGTGCGGGCGAACAGCCACGCCAGGATCGCGGTGCGCAGATTGCCCAGGTGCAGTTCACCCGAGGGGCTCGGGGCGTACCGGCCCGCGCCGGTGGAGCGGCTAATTGGCACCGGACCATCCTATGCGGCGGACGGGTGGCACAGCCGCGGCCGCAACTGCTCCTCGGCGATGGGGCCGCCCGTGTCCAGCGCGGCGAGCAGGACGGCGGCGTGGGCGATCAACCCGGCCCGGTCGACGTCGTGCTGCTGCGCATTCGCCGGGTAGGTCCCGAGCCGCTCGCTCGCGCGGCGCAGCAGAGTACCCGCGCCCTTGGCGTTCCCACGCTGGATGTGGGTGATGCCGACGGCGTATTGCGCCAGCCCCTGCCAGAGCATCCGCTCGGCTACCGGCCTGTTCTTCCATGCCGCCTCCAATACCTCATGGGCATTGAAAGCCAAACCGTCGTCCAGCAGTTGCTGAGCGAAGGTGAGAGTTTGCTGGGGTGCCAGCTCCAGGTCGTCCGGAATTCGGGCGACTCCGGCACTGCCGGGAGGTAGCGGCCTGCCGAGTCGGTCCCTGGGGCGGTCGTTGCGGGCACGACCTGCGGCGTCGCGATCACGGGAGATCATTCCCCCATGATCCACGGCCGCCGTTCGTGGTGCCCGAGGGGCGGCTGGGACAGTCGAGAAATTGACGTATCACGGACTAATCACATGGAAGTAAAAGTTGATGTGTCAGCCGGTTCGGGAATGGGTACAGGGGTCCGGCAATGCTCCCGCAAACGTGAAGCTTCGCAAGCTTGGCAAACCCATATGAGAAAGCAAATTCTCATCCGCAAACTTGCGGAAGACCTGCTAGTGTTTCTTCCGCGGGGGCAGCCCCCGGAGGCGGAAACGCCTCGATGCGCTGGTTCGTGCCGGTCGGTTGCGCGCACCGTGTGGCAGTGCTCTGTGTGCCACGAAGTAACTCGTCGATCGCGCCGGATATCGGAATGTTGCAACGATTCCTGGAGTAATCCCGTTCTCGATCATGCAAAGGAGTAAGTGCCGTGGAGGTTGATGTGACGGACGCTGTGTGGCGGAAGAGCACCTACAGCGGACCCGATGGGAACTGCGTGGAAGTGGCCTTTCTCGCCGGCGGCGATGTCGCGGTCCGCGACACCAAGGATCGCGGTCGCGGTCCCGTGCTGGCCTTCGGACCGGGAGAGTGGCGCGCGTTCCTAGCCGACGTCACCGCGGGAGAGTTCGCGCGCGGCTGAGCCGCACCATGCGCCTCGAGAAGGCAGCACGGGCCCCGGGTCGGTAGGACTCGGGGCCTTCTCTGTGGCGTGGCCTATCGTGGCCGGATGACCACGATGGCCGCGCGCGACGCGACGATGTTCTGGCTGTCGCGCCGCGGCGCCAATGACGTGTTCCTGCTCTACTGCTTCGCCGAAACCGGCAGCACCACAGACGAACTCCGCGCTTTCCTCGCCGCACGTTCGGCGCGTATTCCGGATCTGCGGATCCGGATTCGGGAGATTCCGGGCAACCTCGACTATCCGCGGTGGGAACCCGCCGAATTCACCGCCCAGCAATTCGTCACGCATCGTCCCAGCGGGCTCGGCTGGCCCGCGCTGCTCGACCGTGTCGGCGAACTGCTGGGTACCGGTGTGAACGGCACCGAAAGTCCTTGGCGTGTCCATGTTTTCCGCGATGTGCGCGACGCGCCCGCGTCGGCGGGGCCCGTGCTGGTCGTCGTGCTACAGATATCGCACGCCCTGGCCGACGGCACCAGAGCCGCCGCTGTCGCGCGTTCGCTGTTCGCTCCGGCGCCGGTGGGCGAAGTTATCCCCAGCTCTCCCGGTGTACCTGTGGACAACTCGGAAGATCCCCCGGTCGAGCCTGTGAAAACTCCTGCACGGCCTGTGGATTACTGGGGACAAATCTGTGCATGGGGTACCGACGCGAGAGTCGCTGGGGTGCTGAGGTTTCCCCGGCAGCTGGTGACCACCGCGCGCCGGGGACGTGCGGCGCACCGGGCCCAGCGCGAGCTCGCGGACCGCACCGCGGCGGGGAAGGTGCCCGCGCCGACCAAGGGTTTCGCGCCGAACGCGCTCAATCCGAGCGCTCCGGTCGGGGTATTCGACCATCGGGTTCGCATGCTCGTCGTCGACGCCGAACGCATCCGCGTGCCCGGCCGCACCGTGACAGTCGTTGCCCTGACAGCGATTTCTCGCGCGCTCATCACCTACCTGGCCGAGATCGGCGACCGCCCCGACCGGCTCGGCACCGCCCTGCCGATGGCATTGCCCGGCACGGCCGCGGCGCACAACCACTACCGCGGCCTGTCGATCGATCTGCACATCGACGAACCCGACCTCGCCCTCCGCGCCGGGCTGATCGCCGCCGACCTCGCGACCCGCCGCGAGCGCGCGCTGAATCCACTGCTCGCCGTGCAGGATCGGGTCGGCGCGACGGTCCCGGCGGTCTTCGCCGCCCGCGACGTGGCCAGGGCCGACCTGGACGGCGTGCCCGCCGCGCTGGACGGCAACACCGTGGTCTCCAGCGTGTACCGCGGCGCCGCCGATCTCGCGTTCGCCGGTGCTCCTGTCCTGTTCACCGGCGGTTTCCCCGCGCTCGGCACCGTCATGCATCTGACCCACGGCGTGCACGGCATCGGCGAAACCATCGCGCTGTCGGTGCATGCGGACGCCCGGGTCCTGCCCAATCCGGATCGCTATCTCGCCCTGCTCGCCGATTCGCTGGACGCGGTGGTGGCGTCGCACCGCGAGGCGAGCGGGGTCTAGTCGCGCTTCCTGGTCAGTTCGACGCCGACGGCGCGCAAGGCGGAACGCAGCGCGGTGGCGGCGTCGGTGCCCGCGGCCTCGCCTTCCATCAGGCCGTCGATGCGGAACGGGCAGAAGTAGCCGGTTCCGTTGTCGCCCTGGTGTGGTCGGTCGATCTCGATGAGCGGCCGGGTCGCGCCGTTTCTCGTCGCTATCGCGTCGGCGAGGGCGGCGTCGGCCGCGCGTGGATCACGGCGCCGGGTGCCGGGGAGCGCGGGGGCCGACTGGGCGTGCACCCGCTCGTACCAGTCGATCACCTCGGATGGCGCTGCGCGCGTGCCGGTTTCGTAGTGGCCGAGGGCCGCGCGACTGTACGGGACGCGGGTGGCCAGCGCGGTCAGGGATAGTCCGGCTTCCTCGCGGAGCTGTCGTAACCGTGCCCCGACGACGGTGGTCTCGCCGTTCCCCTGCTCGCCCCGACTGGACATGGACACACCGTAGCGAACTGTAGACGTTTGTAGACGCTTTTTGCTGTCCAAAAGGTCTTGACGACGACCATACTTTGCTGCGGTGGCTTCGACACCACCATACCGCGCCACCCGTGCAGCACCGACTGGTTCGGAGGGGACAGATGGACATCTACCTGTGGATTGCTGTGGGACTGTTCGTGTTCGGAGCGCTGACCCGCTACCTGTTCCTGCTACCGCCCGTGGAGCCGGGGCGGCCGACCGTCGGCGACATCCGCCGCCGGCTTCAGGCCGAGCGCGAACTCCCCGGCCACGACTCGACGGTGCCGTCGGTGCGGACCAGTTCCGACAGGAGCTTCTCGGCGTCGGACTTCTCCCTGGCCAGCGCGCTCCAGCCGCGGACCACACCGTCGGGGCCGGACTTCGTCGTCCACGAGCCGACCGCATGAGCGCCCTGGGGGTGCAGCGAGTAGTAGATGGTGCCGATCGGCCGCGCGACATCCATGCCACGCACCCAGCCGGTGAGCGCGTCGCCGTCCCACACCCGCATCTCGCCGCGCATCTGCGCGGACGGGTCATCGTGCGCCGCAGCGGATTCGGCGGCCGAGTCGATGAGCAGGTGGTCGCCCTCGTGCCGGATCGTCACCGGCGTTACCTCGACCTCGTCGCCGTGGTTTGCCGCTTTCTGCCAGGCTGCCCACCAGCGGCCCGCCAGATCGATCCGGTTGTCGACGATGCCCGCCAGCTCCGCGAGCGAGATCTGCAGCGCGTCGGCCAGCCGGATCGCCACCGGCAGCGTCGGCGACTGTTCCTCCGATTCGTACCGGGTGATCTGCCGCGAGCTCACCCCGATCGCGGTCGCGAGCGCGGGCTGCGAGAGCCCGAGCAACCGCCGCCGCTCCTGGATCACCTTCCCCGTCCCGGTGTTCATACAGTCATCGCCTCCATCGCCGGCCCCTACCGTCACACCCTGCTGGACACATCCGCACCAGACCCGCCCACATCGCGGGCCGCCATCCGTGGTCGCGAAGACCGCTGGCGCGCCGCGCATGCCGACTGCGTGGCCGATTCTCCCATCTTCTCGCTTCAGCAGGCTCGTTTCGTGCTGACTCAGCACGACGGCTGCGGTCCGCGCTGCCTCCAGCACCTGGCGGCCACGGCCTACAGCACCGGACTGATCGAGGACATCTGAGACCGGCCGCGACATGACGAGCGACACGTTGACGAACTCGTTGCGAGACGGCGAACCCGCCTCGAACGCCGTTACCGTCGAAGGTATGAGTGCGGACCCGGCATCGGAAAGCGACGGCGACACGATTACCGAACGCCCAGCTCTGCGCCCGCGCTGGCGGCTGCGCCGCCCGTTCGTCCTGCCCTCACAGCGTGCGACGGCCGACAACATCACCATGGCCCCCACCCCGCTGCAGCCGATCGACCTCACCGACGACGCCGAGGTGTCGCAGGTGCTCGATCTGGCCGTGCGGGTGGGGGAGGTGGTGCTGGCCGCCGGCACCGGTGTCATCGACACCTCGGCCCAGGTCCGCTTCATCGCCTCCACCTACGGCCTGGACAAGTGCGATATCGACGTCACCTTCGACGCGATCCGTATCTGGGCCGATCGCGGCCCGCGGTTGCCCCCGGCCAGCGATATGCGGGTGGTGAAGTACCGCTCGCTCGACTTCACCCGGCTGGCCGCGGTCGACCGGCTGACCCGGCGGATCCGCAGCCAGGTCGTCCCCGTCGACCAGGCGCACGCCGCGCTGGACGAGATCGTCTCCGGGGCGCACCCGTATCCGCGCTGGGTGTCGACCATGGGCTGGTCGCTGCTGGCGGCGGCGATCGCGGTGCTGCTCGGTGGCGGCGCGCTGCTGGCCGTCATCAGTTTCGCGACCACGGCGCTGATCGACGTCGTCAACCGGGCGCTGCACCAGCTCGGTCTGCCGATCTTCTTCCAGCATCTGGTCGGTGGTGTCATCGCCGCCACGCCCGCCATCGCGTTGGCGGCGGTCAGCGATCACTGGCGGGCCGACGCCGCGCTGATCGTCGCCGCGGGCATCACGGTGCTGTTGTCGGGGCAGCAGTTGGTCGGTTCGGTGCAGGACGCCATCACCGGCGCGCCGATCACGGCGGCGGCGCGCATGCTCGAGGTGGTGATGATGACCGGCGGCATCGTCGCCGGTATCGGCCTGGCGCTGCGAATCTCGACGATGCTCGGGATCGCCGTGCCCGAGATCGCCGCGAGCGCGGGCCGCGACACCGAGTATCTGGCGATCAAACTGAGCGCCGGTGCGGTGGCCGCGATCGCCTTCGCGATGGCCTGTTACGCCGAACGCCGGGCGTTGTTCGCGGCCGGGTTGAGCGGCGCGGCGGGCACGGTGGCCTACCTGGTCGCCCAGGACATCGGGTTCGGTCCGGTGGTCGCGTCCGGGATGGCGGCCACGCTGATCGGCCTGGCCGGTGGTCTGATGGCGCGCCGGGCGCTCACCCCGCCGCTGGTCGTCGCGGTCGCGGGCATCACGCCGCTGCTGCCGGGTCTGAAGGTGTACCGCGGCCTGTACGCCCTGCTCGAGGACGAGACCCTGCTCGGTTTCGGGCAGATCCTCGGCGCGTTCGGTGTCGGGTGCGCACTGGCGGCCGGCGTCATCCTGGGTGAATGGTTCGACCGCTTGCTCAGCCGCCGTGGCGCGCCGCGCGACTTCGACCCGACCTACACCAGCGATCGCTGAACTACGTCTGGACGAGGGTGCGCGGCCCGTCGGCCGCCGTCTCGGCGGGCGCGGGGTCCTGCACCCGCGGTTTGCCCGCGGCCCAGCGCATCTGGCTGCGCGCCGCGGGGGCCTCGGTCGAGGCGGGGATCACGAGCAGCGCCAGGTCGGCGCCGTTGCTGCCGACCAGGTGCATGATGCGCGAGGCAGGCTCGGCCGACGTCGCGGATTCGGTGGCATGCCAATCGAATCCGAGCCGGGCCAGCTTGCCGATCCGCGGCGAGACGGCCTGCACCAGCTGGTGCAGTTCGGTCATCGGCTGGTCGGTACGGGGCCACCAGGCGCCGTCGATCGGGCCGGTGATGGCATGTCGCTCACGCAGCATCAGCCGGATCGGCCCGGCCGCGTCGCGGCCGATGCTCGTGGTCTGAGGTGAGGTATTCACTACGAGTTTTCTTCCTGAAGTCTGGGGGCGCGGTCGAAGAACAATCGACCGGCGCACGCCGTCCGTTTACGGACGGGCACTGGGGTTGGGTACCCACTCCGCTGTGTCGGCACGCACACATCTGGGACGGCGGCGACACCGGCGGGTGGGTGGTGGGGGTTTCCCGCACCATCGGGGCTTCACTCTACGGAAGCCCACCGACAGATCCACCGATTAAACGAACAGGGCCCCGACCGGCGAACCGATCAGGGCCCTGCTGTGGCGGAGGATAGGGGATTTGAACCCCTGAGGGCGTTAACCCAACCCGCGTTCCAGGCGAGCGCCATAGGCCACTAGGCGAATCCTCCGTGGAGCAGCATAGCGGTCCCGGTGCCCCGGTGTAAAAACGGGTCGGGTCGGTCAGGGCGGTTGAGGAGACTATACGGCTCCGTACACTGAGTGCTCGGGCCGCTCATCCGCTGGTCCGGCCGAGCCGATATGAGGTGGAACACGTCGTGGGTACCGCGCGCACACCCCGGGAGCGCTGGGTGGAGGAAGGCCTGCTGGTGCTGGCCGCCGCCGGTGTGGACGCGGTGCGGGTCGAGGCGCTGGCCAAGCGCATCGGCGTCACCAAGGGCGGGTTCTACGGCTATTTCGCCGACCGGGAGGCGCTGCTCGTCGCGATGCTCGAGCAGTGGGAGCGGGAGGCGGTCGACCAGGTGCTCGAACAGGTCGAGCACGCGGATGACCCGAAAGCGCGGGCCCGGCTGGCGGGCGTGCTCACGTTCTCCAGCGACCGGCTGCTGCCCATCGACCTCGCGATCCGTGACTGGGCCCGCCGCGACGCAGACGTGGCCGAGCGGCTACGGCGGGTCGACAATCGCCGAATGGCGCTGTTGCGCGAGACGATCGGCGCCTTCTGCGCCGACCCCGATGAGGTCGAAGCCCGCAGCCTGCTCGCCTTCTGCGCGGTGATCGGCAAGCACTTCCTCGCCGCCGACCACGAGGGCCGCACCCGCAACCAGGTGCTGGCCCGCGCCGCGGACCTGCTGTTCGAGCGGCGCTGAGTTACTTCTTCAGTCCCGTGAGCGCCTTCTGCGCCTGGGCTTTCGCGACCGTGGCGACCTCGTCGGTGTTGATGGTCTCGCCTTCGGCCCGCGAGAGAGTGATCTGGACCTTGACCGAGACGTTGCTGTCGGCGACGCCGACGGTGTAGGTCAGCCGCGGCCCGACGACATCGCGGGTCTCGGATTTCCAGTAGCCCTGCGAGCCGATCCCGCTGACCTCACCCGACGCCAGACCCGAACCCGAAGTGCCGGTGTCGTATTCCTTCCATCGGGTGTAGGAGGGGTCGCCGTAGGCGTCGTTGAATTCGACGTCCAGCTCGATCCTGGCGTCGTTGGTCTGGTATTTGCTGCGGGCCGACTTGCTCGAGTAATCGGCGGTGCACGACAGCCTGCCGCCGGTGGAACTGGTCGGCTGGGTTTCCTTGTGCTCCGGGCTGCCCTTGGGGTCCGAGGACCACTTCTTCAGCACCGTCGGGTCGATGAGCGAGCACGCGTTGGAGACCGAGGCCATCGTGTAGTCGCCCTCCATCTTCTTCTTGCGGTCGTTCTCCATCGACGTCAGCGGGTCGGACGGGTCGTCGCGGGTGGCGACCGCGACCCCGACCACCCCGATGCTGACCACCGCGAGCAGGCCGACGACACCGGCGATGATCAGCCCGTTCTTGTTGCCGGGAGGTCGGGGCGGCATCGCGTAGGCGGGCTGCTGATAGCCGGGCGCGTTGTACGGGGGAGTGGGCTGCGGCGGATAACCGGCCTGCGGCATCGACGGAGCGGACGGATAGGGCCCGTAGCCGGGCTGACCCTGCGCCGGAAAACCGAATCCCGGTTGCGGCTGCTCGGGCCCCGCCGCCGGATTGAACACAGTGGGATCGGCGCCCGCGTTCGTCGGCGTCGACCACCAGTGCACGGTCGGATCGGACTGTCCAGGCTGATCGCCGGATCCCTGCTGCGAATTCGTCATCTTCGGCCCCCTCCGGTTTTCGATACGGGTTCGCCCCGTCGATTCGTCGCGATCGTATCGACCCCCCGCTGCGGAGGGCACATCGAACCGCTACACTGGCCGACGGATCCCGCGCGGCGCGCATCCTGTGAACTCCCCCAGGGCCGGAAGGCAGCAAGGGTCAACGGGCTCTGCCGGGTGCGCGGGGTCCCCTTTATTCTCGGGGACCTCCGCCTGATCGATCCGCCTACGCACCTTCGCAGCGTGCGAGCCTGATCCGGCTCCGGATACCCCACCGATTCCGAGCAACCGCCGGGTAACGTTGCGAGTGTCGGCACGCGCAGCGTGCACCACCCACCTTGCTGCTTCGAAAGGCTGCCCAGGATGCCCCGGCAAACGCAGATCGGTTTGATGAGCCACGCGGAACTCGTGTCCGAGCACGAGTCCCAGACCGCGAATTACGCGACGCTCCAGACCGAGAAGCTCACCCTGGATCTGACCCGAGGTAAGCCATCGCCGGAACAACTCGACCTATCCGCGTCGCTGCTCTCCCTCCCGGGCGACGGCGACTTCCGCGACGGGTCGGGTGTCGACTGCCGCAACTACGGCGGCCTCAACGGTCTGCCCGAACTGCGTGCGATCTTCGGTGAACTGCTCGGCATCCCGGTCGAGCAACTGATCGCGGGCAACAACGCCAGCCTCGAGCTCATGCACGACAACATCGTCTTCGCGATGCTCTACGGCACCCCGGACTCCCCGCGCCGCTGGGCGTCGGAGGAGACGATCAAGTGGCTGTGCCCGGCCCCCGGCTACGACCGGCACTTCGCGATCACCGAGGCGCTCGGCATCGAGATGATCGCCGTCCCGATGAACAACGACGGCCCCGACACCAGGGCCATCGCGGCGCTGCTGGCCGACGACCCGCAGATCAAGGGCCTGTGGGCGGTGCCCAACTACGCCAACCCGACCGGCGCCGTCTTCTCCGAAGAGGTTGTCCGCGAGCTGGTTTCGATGAAGGCCGCCGCGCCGGACTTCCGGCTGTTCTGGGACAACGCCTACGCGGTGCACCCGCTCACCGACACCGCCGCGCCGGTGCTCGACGTCCTCGGCATGGCCGCGGCGGCGGGCAACCCGAACCGGCCGCTGGTCTTCGCCTCGACCTCCAAGATCACCTTCGCCGGCGCCGGCGTGAGCTTCTTCGGCGCGTCCAAGGCCAACCTCGACTGGTACCTGGCGCACGCGGCGAAGAAGAGCATCGGCCCGGACAAGCTCAACCAGCTGCGGCATCTGCGGTTCTTCACCGACGCCGAGGGCGTGCGCGAGCACATGCAGAAGCACCGCAGGCTGCTCGAGCCGAAGTTCGCGCTGGTGCGCCGCATCCTCGAAGACCGGCTCGGCGCGTCGAAGGTCGCGTCCTGGACCGAGCCCAAGGGCGGCTACTTCATCAGCCTCGACGTGCTCGACGGCACGGCCGCCCGGGTGATCGCGCTGGCCAAGGACGCGGGCATCGCCCTCACCGCCGCCGGTTCGGCGTTCCCGTACGGCAAAGACCCCGACGACAAGAACATCCGCATCGCCCCCTCCTTCCCGCAGTTGCCGGAACTGGAGAAGGCGATGGACGGGCTGGCGACCTGCGTGCTGCTCGCCGCCACAGAGAAGCTGCTCGAGGAGCACTGAGCGAGCGGGCCGGGCGCGCGGTGGCGCGCCCGGCCCCGGCTCAGCTCGGCTTGTGCACCAGCACGCCGAACATCGTCACCGAGACGTGCACGTCACCGCGATCGGCGCCGGCCTGCAGGTCGGCGATCAGTCGCGCGTGCTCGTCCTCGGTGATCACCCCGCGCAGCACCGCCAGCCCGGCGATCCGGCTGACCAGCGCGCCGGCGCCGACGCTGCGGTCCTGCACCAGCGCGTGCGAGCCGATCTCGTCGACGACCAGCCCCGCACCGCTGAGCAGCCCGGCCAGCCTGCGCCCGGACAGCGGGTTGGTGGTCGAGGAGATCAGGGTGTCGATCACCGCGCCGACCACCCTCGGATCGCCCGGATGCACGATCGAGGTGGCCCAGTCGCTGTCGACGACCACCGCGCGGCCACCGGGCCGCAGGACCCGCGCGATCTCGGCCGCGGCCCGCGCGGGCGCGGTCAGGTGCTGGAACACGCGTTCGCAGAGCACCGCGTCGAAGCTCTCGTTGCCGAACGGCAGGCCGTAGGCGTCGCCGGTGGCGAAGGTCGCCGTCGAGTCGCGCTCGGCGGCGCGGCGCTGGGCCGAGGCGAGCAGGTTCGGATCGGGTTCCACGCCGACGGCGGTGCCGGTCGGGCCGACGGCGTCGGCGAAGACGAACACCTCCGAGCCGGTGCCGGAGCCGATGTCGAGGGCGCGCTCGCCCGGTCGCAGGGCCAGCGCGGCGTGACTCCAGGCGCGTAGCCTGCGCATCCCGGGCTGGGTGACCTCCAGGTCGTGGGCGTCGATCAGTTGGTCCTGGCCCGCTTGATCGAAGCGGTCAGGGCGAGGGGTGTAGTCGGTCATACTTACCGCCATCGTGGAAGCTGCAGTCCTCGGGAGCATGGACCCAGAGGCTACTAGTGAAATGTGTCACGATGAATGTATGACTCGAACGCTGTGTCTCGCGCAGGAGGCCGAAGCCGACGAACTCCTCAGCACCGATGATTTCGCGTTGCTGCTCGGCATGCTGCTGGATCAGCAGTATCCGATGGAACACGCGTTTCGCGGGCCACGCAAAATCGCCGACCGGATGGGTGGATTCGATCTGCGCCGGATCGCCGAGGCCGATCCGGCCGAATTCGAGGAACTCGCCGCCACGCCACCGGCCATCCATCGCTACGGCCGCTCCATGGCCCGCCGGGCCCAGGCGTTGGCCCAGTACGTCATCGAGCACTACGACGGCGTGCCCGCCAACCTCTGGACCAGCGGCGACCCCGACGGCAAGGAAGTGCTGCGCAGGCTGCAGGACCTGCCCGGGTTCGGCGCGCAGAAGGCCAAGATCTTCCTGGCACTGCTCGGCAAGCAACGTGACGTACATCCCACCGGCTGGCGAAAGGCCGCGGGGTCCTACGGCGACGAGGGTTCGCGCCGCTCGGTCGCCGATGTGGTCGACGCCGAAACTCTCGCCGAAGTAAGGGAATTCAAGAAGCAGGCGAAGGCCGCCGCGAAATCCGCCGGGTGAATTCTCGGTTACGATCTGCCTGCTTTTTTCCCTCGTCATCGGTGGTGATCTGCTCGAAGCTGGCTTCTCGAACAGCTCAACGACTGATGAGGGATTGGCAGTTTTATGAAGATGAGGAAGCTCGCCGTGGTTGCGGCGCTCGTGACCATGGCAACCGGTGTTGCTGCGGGCACCTCCAACGCGGCTCCGGCGCCGGTCGAAGAGGCCGCACCGATCAACTACTCCGCCGAGGTCGTCGAGGACTCGAAGGCTGTCATCACCACCGATGCGGGCTCGCTCGTCGTCGAGGACGGTGCCTTCAAGGTCAAGGCCGCCAACGGCACGACCGTCGCCGGCACCCCGCTGACCTTCCGCCTCGACGAGTTCGAGCTGCCCATCGCGGCCGAGATCTCGGGCAACAAGGCCACCCTGACCCCGGTCTACGACGCCGCCAAGGCCGTCTACAAGCCCGTCGCCCTGCCGTTCGAGAACCAGGCCCCCTGGAAGAACGAGTACGAGCGTGAGCAGGCCGCCTGGTCGCGTCTGACCTCCACCATCTCCATGGGCGCCACCATCGGCACCCTGGTCGGCGGCCTCGGCGGCGCGGCGGTGGGCTGCATCGCCGGTGCCGGTGCCGGCCTCGTCGCGACCGGTGTCCTGCTGGCCCTCTTCGGCGCCGGTCCCATCGCGGGTTGCGTCGTCGGCGCCACCACCATCGGCGCGCTCGGTGTGATCGCCGGCCAGATCTTCGTGACCGCCCCGGTCGCGATCGGTGCCGCGATCCAGTACTTCATCACCATCACCCAGCCGGTCCCCACCCCGGCTCCCTCGCCGGCCAAGTAGTCACCCGGCTCGGCGAACCCCTCCGGAAGCTCGTTTTCCGGAGGGGTTCGTCGTCTCCCCGGGGAGACCTCGATCGCCATTGCGCGCCCCACCCGACGCTCTGAGCTGCGAAAACGTTGTGCGGCGCGACACAATCCGCCGGTTCGGGTTGGACGGGCCAGGATTCGGTGTTAGCTTGATTGTTATGTCCGGCAACCATCTCCTCGCCAAGCGGGTCACCTACGTGACCGCCGCTATCGGCTTGCGGTTGCCGTTGACGCGTGAACTTTGTCGTTCCTGATGCTGCAGCTGAGCCTTCTGCGGCTCGCGAGCTGCCACGCCCTACGTGTCGGCAATTCCGTTGGGACAACGGGATTTCAGCAAGGAACTTCATATGTCTACTCCCATCATCGATCGTCCCGCCGCTCGGACGGGCGCCGGTCGCTCTCGGGTATCCCGTCCCGTCGTCGCCCCCGAACTGCGCCGTAGCGACAACCCCGCCGCCGCTGTCCTGCGGACCGCCGCCTCCGGACCGGTCTCACGCGACAACGCCGCGCGGGCAACGGGTCTGAGCATCGCCACGGTGAACCGGCAAGTGGCCTCGCTGCTTTCGGCCGGTCTGTTGCGCGAGCGGCCCGATCTGACCGCTGCCGGCGCGGTCGGCAGGCCCCGCGTGCCGTTCGAGATCGACCACGACGCCTACCTGACCCTGGGCATCCACATCGGCGCCGCCGCGACCAAGATCGTCGCCGCCGATCTGCGCGGCCGGATCCTGGGCGGCCTCGCCATCGCGACCCCGCAGACCGGTCAGGAATTCGCGGTCACCACGGTCGCGCGCAGCGCCAAGGCGTTCCTGCAGCGGTGGCACCGGCGCACCCCGCTGTGGGCGGGCGTCGCCATCGGCGGCCGGGTGGACCCGCATACCGGCGTGGTCGACCACCCCAAGCTGGAATGGAAGGGCGCCCCGATCGGGCAGGTCCTCGGCGACGTGCTGGAGCTGCCGGTCTCGGTCGCGCCGCACGTGGAGGCCATGGCCGCGTCGGAACTGCTGCTGCCGACCTTCGACGCGCGCAGGCCCGAGCCCGACACCGAACTGCCCGCCGCCCAGAACGGCAGCAGCCTCTACTTCTACGTCCGTGAGACCGCGGGCATCGCCGTCACCCTCGACGGTCGCGTGCACACCCCGAACAACGGTCCCGGTTCCATCGCGCACCTGCCCACCGGCTCGGACGTGCAGTGCACCTGCGGCCGTCGCGGCTGCTTGGAAGTGACCGTCGGCGATCGCGCGCTGCAGGCCAGGGCCGTCGGCCGCGGCATCATCCCGGCGCACAACGGCACCGCGGGCACCACCATCGCCGACCTCTACCGGGCCGCGGAGTCCGGCTCCGAGGGCGCGCGGGAACTGCTCGCCGAGCGGGCCACGATGCTCGGGCAGACCGTCGCGCTGGTGCGCGACATGCTCAACCCCGACCGCGTCGTCCTCGGCGGCCAGGCGTTCACCGGCTATCGCCCCGCGCTGCCGCACGTGGCCAGGGCGTTCACCCAGAGCACCCAGCTCCCGCCCACCGACATCCGGATCAGCGGATTCGGCGGCAAGGTGCAGGAATTCGCCGCCGTGGTCACCTCGCTCAGCGCGCTCTACGCCGACCCGCTGGCGGCCATCCGCCGGATCTGAGCGGCGCCCCGGACAGGCCGACGGCCGCTTCGGCACTACCGAAGCGGCCGTTCGGCATTCGTCAGCGGGGGTTGAACGCGCCTTCCAATGCGGTGATGAAGTATGGGAACTGCGCGGCGAAGCGGTGCAGGTTCCGGTCCCGGTCGTAGCCAGCGAACCAGTAGAGGCCGGGCTGGGAATCGGCCGACGGATCCATGTCGCGGAAGGCGCGGATCCAGTTGTCGGCCCGGCCGCTGATCACCGTGTACGGCAGCGCGCGCGAGAACACCGTCTCCTGATCGATCGGCGGGATCTGTTCGCGAGCAACGGTATCCAGACCGCGCTGCATGGCGCGCACCCGGCCCGCGACGGTGTCGCCGAGGGTGGTCCTGGTCGGCAGGTAGTTCGGCAGCAGGACCGCGGCCACACCGGCCAGCGCGATCGCGACGCCGACCAGCGCGTGACCGGCGGTCAGCGCGAGCACTACGGTGGCGATCACGCCGAGGACGATCAGCGCGCCGCCGAGCCAGCGGGGCAGCGCGCGCTGCTTCGGGTCGGCGAAGGCGCCGGTGGCGACCGCGTCGGCGCGCATGGCGGCACGGACCGGGTCGAGCTGCATCCGGCCCGGCGCGCGGAGCTCACGCACGGCGACGGTGTCGGTGCCCTCGGGCAGCAGCATGTCGTAGACGGTGCGCTCGTAGTCGCGCAGCTGGTCGTCGGGGGCGTTGACCCGGCTGATGCGCCAGTCGTCCTCGCCGCGCGCGTTCACCGGAGTGATCCAGATGTAGCGCCGGACCGCGAGATCGACCACGGTGGCGGCGATGTCGACCGGATCGACGTGCTCGTCGAGCAGCAGACCGGCCTCGCCGGGCAGCACGCCGTCGGGGGAGACGAAGTCCACCCGGCCGCCCTGCTGGACGATCGGCTGGAAGGTGTCGCTGCCCGCCAGCGCGGCCGCGGCGCGCTTCCTGGCGGTCAGGACGTAGGCGACCATCGCCGCCAGCGCCAGCAGCAGCGCGCCGAACGCGGCGAGGACCGGGGTGGTGAAGGCGAAGAAGTTCTCCGAGTCGCCGCCGCGCACATCGGCGTTGGCGGGCACGGTGCCGGGCGGCAGCTGCAGGGTGAGGTCGATCGCATCGCCCTTACGCAGATCGCGCTGGCTCAGGTACAGCACGCCGTCGGGTTCGGTGTGCACATCGGCGCACGGCTTGGGATTGCCCGCCGGGCCGAGTTTGCAGTCGACGATGCCCATTTGATAGCTGGGGCTGATCACCGAGACGTCGAGCGCGGCGATGTCGGCGTTCATCACGCCGAGCCAGTGGAACACCTGGGTGCCCGGTGCGTCGGAGACGGTGTTGTGCAGCGAGTAGGTGAACTTGGATTCACCAGGCTTCGACTCGACGACGAACTGGTCGTCGACCGTGGTCGCGGTGCCTGCGCCGCTCGCGGTGACGTCGGTGACTTTGAAGATCCGCTCGACATCGTCGCCGACCTTCAGGCGCAGTGGCAGTGACATCGTGAAGTTTCCATCGGCGGGCACCCCGACGGTCTCGGTGACCTGGAGCACGCCGTCCTCGGTCAGTGTGAGATCGGCGGTGATCGTGACGCCGGCCGGCGCGGGCTCCGTGTGGGCTACCGGCGCGGCCGCGAGCAATCCCGCCGAAGCGAGCAGCAGCGCGCCTGCGGCGCCCCCCCGAAAAGTCAGCATGGCTGCTTACTCTAGACAGCTTGCTATTCTGCGTCAGCGGCTGTCGGCGACTCACGAGACGAGGGGGTACGGGGGACGTGACCCAACCACCGTACGGTTATGGCCCGGTCGGTCCAGGTGGACGACCGGTTCCGCCGCCCCCTGGCTATGGACCGCCCCCGGGATATCGACCGCAACCAGGCTATGGTCCACCTGGTTATCAACAGCCGCAAGGTTATCCACAGGGTTACGGGCCCAGGCAAGGCTACGGCCCGCCCTCGGGATACCGGCCACCGCCGATGCCCTATGGTCCGCCCGGCAGGCCCACCCCGCCGCCGCGCAAACGCCGCGGCGGTCTGACCTCGCTGTTCCTGGTGATCGTCTTCCTCGTGGTCGGCGGCCTGGTGAAGTTCGCCGTCAGCACCGGCATCGACGCAGGCATCGGCGCGATCGGCCCGAAGCCGAGCACCACCTACACCCCGCAGCCCGGCACCGCACCGGCAGCCACCGGCGACAACCCGCTGCTCACCGACTCCGACGGCACCCTGGTGCCCGCGTCCTGCGACTACGCGCCATGGAGCACCCAGGTCGAGAAGGCGCGTGCCTTCTTCGAATCGGCCGCGACCTGCCTGGAGGCGGCCTGGAAGCCGTTGCTGGCGGCCAACAACCTGCCGTTCGAGTCGCCGACGCTGAGCGTCACCGCGACCACCGCGGGCATCACCACGCCGTGCACCGGCTCGACGAGCAACTTCGCCGCCTTCTACTGCGCGGCGAACAAGACCATCTACATGCCGATCAGCCAGCTGCAGACCGATCAGTTCCGCGACAACTGGGTCGTCTACCTGTCGGTGTTCGCGCACGAGTACGGCCACCACGTGCAGGCCCAGTCGGGCATCCTGCGCAAGGCCAACTCCGAACGCGTCGACGCGGGCGCCCGCTCGCCCAAGGGCCTCGAGCTCTCGCGGCGGGTCGAATTGCAGGCCAACTGCTTCGACGGCATGTTCATCGCGTCGTCGAAGGGCGGCGGCTCGCTGAGCGCCGCGCAGGTCACCGTCGCCACCAAGGACTCCTACGGCCGCGGCGACGGACCGGGCGACATGCGCGATCACGGCACCTCCGAGCACGGTGGGCAGTGGTTCGAGGCCGGGCTGCAGCGCAACCTGACCGCCCAGTGCAACACCTTCACCGCCGCGGCGAGCGAAGTGAGCTAGCGGTTTCCATCTTTCCGCGATTTCCGGCCGGACTCGGGCGAGATCAGTTGCCAGTTGCCGAACCTCGATGAACTGCTGGAGTGAGTGACGTGTATCCGCCGCAGCCGCCCTACGGCCGACCGGTTCCGCCCGCGTACGGCAGGCCGATGCCGCCGGGGTACCCCCGCCCGCTGCCGCCGCCGTACGGCTATGCGCCGCCGGGGTATCCGCCGCCGCGCCGGGGTGGCGGCGGGTGGTTCGGTTCGCTGCTGACCGTGCTGACGGTGTGTGGGATCGTCGGTGCGCTGCTGGTCGCGGCGGTCTCGCTGTCGGAGGACTCCTCGAAGCGCGACGTCGCCACGACGACGCCGCCGAGTTTCACCTACAGCAGTTCGGCCACGCCCGCGCCGACCACGACGAGCCAGACCACCGTGCGCACCTCGGCCCGCACCACCGCGCCGACGACGACGAAACCCGCTGGGCCGCAACCGGTGATCGCGCTGGGCCAGCATCCGCTGTTCCGCGACAACAGCGCCTTCCTGCCGAACATGGACTGCGATCTGCCGCGCTGGTCGACCGACGCGGCGACGGCCAAGGCCTTCTTCGCCGCCGCGCAGGGCTGCCTGGATCAGATGTGGCGGACCAACCTCGCCGCGGCGAACCTGCCGTTCCGCAGCCCCGGACTCGAGGTCGCGGTGAATCCGTCCGAGCTGTCCTCGCCGTGCGGCGGCGCCACCAGCGACGCGTTCTACTGCAGCGCGTCGAGCACGATCTACATGTCCACGGCCGGGCTGGTCCTGCACAACACGCCGTATCCGCCGATGGAGGCGCTGTCGGTGTACGCGCACGAGTACGGCCACCACGTGCAGGGACTGACCGGACTGCTGCAGGCCTCGTCGAACCAGCGCCGCGAGCAGGGCGCCACCTCGGTCGGCGGGCTGGAGACCTCACGCCGAATGGAATTGCAGGCCAGCTGCTTCGGCGGCATGTACATCGGTTCGGCCGAGGCGGGCGGTTCGTGGACCTCGCAGGAGGGCTACGCCGCGGTCAAGCACAACTACAACCGCGGTGACGGCAACGGCCGCCACCGCGATCACGGAACGCCTGAGCACAACGGCAACTGGTACAACCAGGGTTACTCGAAGAACCGCAACTTCGAATGCAACACCTGGTTGTCCCCGGCCGACGAGGTCAGCTAGGGGGTCAGTGACCCCCGTAGTGCCCCTCGCCGAAGCGGCGCGGCGAACTGCCGTGCACGCCTTCGGCATACGCGGTCTCGGCGTGCAGGGCGAAGTCGATGCCCGCGGTCTCGTCTTCCTTGCTCACACGGAACCCGATGACCTTGTCGATCAGCTTGCCGATCACGAACGACACCCCGAACGCGTACGCCGCGACCACCAGCACGCCGACCAGCTGCTTGCCGAGCTGGGCGAAGCCGCCGCCGTAGAACAGGCCGTTCACGCCGCCGGTCATCACCTCGGTGGCGAGCAGGCCGATCAGGACCGTGCCGACGATGCCGCCGACGAAGTGCACGCCGACCACGTCGAGCGAATCGTCGTAGCCCGCCTTGTGCTTCCAGCCGACGGCGAACGAACACACCACACCGGCGGCCAGGCCGACGATCACCGCACCGAGGGTGTTGATCACGCCGCAGGACGGGGTGATCGCGACCAGGCCGGCCACCGCGCCCGAGGCCGCGCCGAAGGTGGTCGGCCTGCCGTCGCGGATCTGCTCGACGATCAGCCAGCCGAGCATGCCGAGGCTGCCCGCGACCAGCGTGTTCAGGAAGACCGCCGCCGCGGTGCCGGTGGCGCCGAGCGCGGAACCGGCGTTGAAGCCGAACCAGCCGAACCACAGCAGGCCGGCGCCGAGCAGCACGAACGGCAGGTTGTGCGGACGCATCGCGTCGATGTTGAAGCCGATGCGCGGGCCGAGTACCAAAGCCAGGGCCAGCGCCGAGGCACCCGAGGCGATCTCCACCACGAGGCCGCCCGCGTAGTCGAGCGTGCCGAAACCGAGCAGCCAGCCGTCGGGACCCCACACCCAGTGCGCGATCGGGGCGTACACGGCCAGCGTCCACAGCGGCACGAAGACCATCCAGCCGGAGAACTTCGCGCGGTCGGCGATCGCGCCGGAGACCAGGGCGGCGGTGAGGATCGCGAAGGTCAGCTGGAAGGTGACGAACAGCAGCTCCGGAATCGTGCCGCGCACCGAGTCGGGGTTGATTCCGGCCAGGCCGACGTGCTCGAGATCGCCGATCAGGCCGCCGCCCGCGTCGTCCCCGAAGGCCAGGCTGTACCCGGCCACCAGCCACACCACCGTGACCAGCGGAATCGCGATGAAGCTCATCATGAGCATGTTCAGTACGCCGGTGGAGCGCACCATCCCGCCGTAGAAAACAGCCAGCGCTGGCGTCATCAACAGCACCATGGCGGTAGCCGCGAGAAGCCAGGCGGTGGCCGCAGGATCGATCGTTGCGGGCACGGTAACTCCTTTCACGCGTGATTGCGTTGCAAGGAAATTACCGAATGCTCACCATCCGTGCTGGTGTCGGCCGGGTTCTAGCCGCGGTTTTCCTTCGCCAGTGCCCTGGTGCCGCGCTTACCGGGAACGGGCAGGTCATCACCGTCGGCGAGCCATTCGGCGGTGATCAGCCAGCGCCGCTGGGCGTGCGCATCGGCCACATCGAAGAAGACCCGCCTGCCGCGATCGTCGCGTGCGTCCCTGGCCAGCGCCGCCCAGCTCGGGGGCCTGCCGCGCTCGGCGGTGTGCTCGACGACGAAGCCGGCGACGAGCTTGCCGATCATGTTGACCGGCTTCTGCGACACCCGGTTGCCGTACTTGGTGGTGTGCCAGCGGCGGGCCGGGCACAGCGAACCCGGATTCGCGTTCGAGGCGATCCAGCCCGCGCGCTGCGCACGCTCGATCAGCCACAGATGCTTGACCGCCGACGGCGCGATCTCGCCGACCCGCTCGGCGATGAGTTCGGTGATCTCGGCATCGGCGAGGATGTCGCGGCGGGTGGGGCCGATGCCGTGTTCGGACCAGTGCGCGGCGGCGAGCCGGGCCAGGATGCGGCCGAACTCGTCGATGCTGCGCTGGGCGCGCCTGCCGAGCCGCTCGATCCGCTCGGCCTCCCGGCGCATCTCGTTCTGCGCGGTGAGGGTACGGATGGCCGCCATCGTCGGCACCTGCCCGCGTTCGAGCAGTTGCAGGATGGCGGCTGCGGTCGCCGGGTCCGCCGCGGCGGCGACGGGCAGCGAATCGCGTTTGATGTCGAAGTCCTGGGGGCTGATCGCCCGGCTCAGCAGTCCGACCGCGGCGTGGTCGCCGGCGAAGTCGGTGTGGGCGAGCCAGGCGGCTGCGATGTCATCACACGACAGCACGGTGAAACGTTCCTCCGGTCGGCGGTGGGGGAGCGATACGGTGCGCGAAGGTTGTGCCCCGGTCGGGATGAGGGACCGGCCGGGGTCACCAACCTGATGAAGGTTTGGCCACCGAAGTTGCCGAGATCCACGGTAGCCAGGGGCTTGCGCCGCTGTCACGACGATTGATTGTTTCGTTACATCCAGAAAGGGACCGTCAATCGGGGAACCGGTACGCATTTCCACGGCAACCAGGATTGATTGCTGTTCTTCTGGCGATTCGCCGCGCGCGATGCAGTCGTTAGCTCCGTCGTAACGCTTCACTGACCGGGTTTGCCCACCCGCTCCGAACCCGCACCCGAACTGTGATCTACATCACGTTTGTGCGGCGGGGTTCGGACGGCCCGGCAACGCGTCGGCCGCTCATCCACCTGTCACAGTGCGGCGGTAGCCTGTGGGCCGTGGCTCTGTACCGGAAGTATCGACCGGCGACGTTCGCTGAGGTAGTGGGTCAGGAGCATGTCACCGACCCGCTGAGTACGGCGCTGGATACCGGACGGATCAGTCACGCGTATCTGTTCTCCGGTCCCCGTGGCTGCGGCAAGACCTCGTCGGCGCGCATCCTCGCGCGCTCGCTCAACTGTGTGGAGGGGCCGACCTCCACGCCGTGCGGGGTCTGCGCATCCTGTGTGGCGCTCGGGCCGGGCGGTGCGGGCAATCTCGACGTCATCGAGCTCGACGCGGCCAGTCACGGTGGTGTCGACGACACCCGTGAGCTGCGCGATCGCGCGTTCTACGCGCCCGCCGAGTCGCGCTATCGCGTGTTCATCGTCGACGAGGCGCACATGGTCACCACGGCCGGGTTCAACGCGCTGCTCAAGATCGTCGAGGAGCCGCCCGCCCACCTGATCTTCATCTTCGCCACCACCGAACCGGACAAGGTGCTGCCGACGATCCGCTCGCGCACCCACCACTACCCCTTCCGGCTGCTGCCGCCCGCGACCATGCGCGGCCTGCTCGGCAAGATCTGCGAGCAGGAACACGTGCCGGTCGAGGAAGCGGTGTATCCGCTGGTCATCCGGGCGGGCGGGGGATCTCCGCGTGACAGTCTGAGCGTGCTCGACCAGCTGCTGGCCGGTGCCGGGCCCGAGGGCGTCACCTACCCGCGCGCGGTCTCGCTGCTCGGCGTCACCGACGTCGCGCTGATCGACGACGCGATCGACGCGCTCGCCGCCGTCGACGGCGCCGCGCTGTTCGGCACCATCGACAGCGTGATGGAGGCGGGCCACGACCCGCGCCGCTTCGCCGTCGACCTGCTCGAGCGCCTGCGCGATCTGATCCTGCTGCGCGCGGTGCCCGACGCCGCCGAGCGCGGTCTGGTCTCCGGCCCCGGCGGCGTCCTGGAACGCATGCGTGACCAGGCCGAACGCCTCGGCCCAGCCACCCTCACCCGCTACGCCGAACTCCTGCACGAGGGCCTCGGCGAAATGCGCGGCGCGACCGCCCCCCGCCTCCTGCTCGAGGTCATCTGCGCCCGCATGCTCCTGCCGTCGGTCTCCGACGCCGAATCCGCCACCCTCCAGCGCCTGGAACGCCTGGAGCGGGGATTCGCCGGCGGCGCAGTGCCTTCCGCCCCCGCCCGCCCCGGCCCCGCGGCCGGCGAACCATCCCCCGAGCACGCCGCTCCGTCCGAGCGCCCGGCTCCCCGCCCCGCGGGCGCCGAGAGCCGTCGCCGAGGCGCCGAGCTCCTGGCCGCCGCCCGCGCCGAAAAGGAAGCGGCCGCAGGCGGTTCGGCCACGCCCCACCGTGAGCGCCCCGCCGCGGGCGGCCCAGTCGCGTTCGAGTCCACGGCCCAGGCTCCTGCGCAGCAGAATGTGGCGCCCGCACCGGCTGGGCAGCAGAATGTGGCGCCCGCACCAGCTGGGCAGCAGAGTGCGGCACCCGCGTCGGCTGACCGGCAGAACGCGGCAGCCGCGTCGGCTGACCGGCAGAGTGCGGCAGCCGCGTCGGCTGGGCGGCAGAGTGTGGCGGCCGCACCGTCGAGCTCGGTCGAGGAGCAGGGTTCTGCCGCAGGTCAGCCGGGTCCGGCGATCGGTGGCGCCGCTGTGGAAGGTTCTGCCGCGCAGTCGCATTCGGGTGCGGCTTTGGTTTCTGACGGCGGGGCAGTCGTGTTGACGCAGGGCGAGGCCCCCATCCCTGGCGTAGAAGGTGAGGCGGCACAGGCTGTTTCGCGCTCGGGCGCGGCCGCTCCCGCAGGCGCGTCACCGTCGCGCGACATCGAGCAGGTCGCTGACGATACGCAGCGTCCGGCGGCTGCGCGCGAACAGGCCGCTCCGCAACACGTGGCTCCGCACCAGGTCACGGCCCCGCAGTCGGCGGTTTCTCCCGCATCGGTCGCTGGTACGGAACCGGCTGGCCAAGCGCCCGCGGTGATGCCGGAAGTGCCGCCGCGTCAGGCGCCCGCGCAGAGCGTCGTGTCTCCGCACGAATCCACAGGACCGCAGACTGCGGCGCCGCGCCAGGAGCCCGCCGCCGCTCCGCAGCAACCCGCCGCCTCTGCTTCGCAGCAGCCGGCCGCATCGCAGCAGCCCTCCGCATCGCAGTCACCGGCCGCACCGGCGGAGGATCTTGTCGCGCTGGTCGACGGAGCCTGGGCGGAGATCAAGGGGAAGGTGCGGGAATTCGGGCCGACCTTGCAGGCCCTGTTGTCGGGGGCGGCGGTGTCGCGGGCCGAGGGCGACGTGATCGTGTTCGCGCATCAGAGCCCGCCGTTGGCGCAGCGGCTGTCGGATCCGCGCAATATCGACGCGGTGCGGTCGGCGGTGCGCGCGGTGCTCGGTCGCGAGCTGGATGTGCGCTGGGAGACGGGTGCGCCCGCGCCGCGTCCGGCGGCGAAGTCGGCGAGCGCGGCGCGCGGTACCGGTCAGGGCGAGGCGAAACCGGCGGGCCGTCCCAAGTTCTCCCGGCCGAGCCAGGCCGGGGGCGGTCAGCAGGCGGGCGCGTCGGGTCAGGCCAAGTCGGCCGCCGACGACGACATCCCGCCGCCCGACTTCCCCGACCTACCCGACGACCCCGGTCCCGACGAGGGGTATGGGGCCGAGTCGAGCCGGTCCGGTGGCGATTCCGGGCGCGGTGCCAGGCCGGGTGACGCGGTGCTGGCGCCCCCGACGCCGGAAGAGGAGCAGGAGATGCTGGCCGCCGCCGCGGAGCCGGTGGCGCCCGGAGATCGGCAGGACCCGGACGAGGTCGCTCTGGCGTTGCTGCGAGACGAGCTCGGAGCGAAGAGTCTGGATGGTTGACAGCCACCGGCTGGACCACGTTAAGTTAACCGGAGTTCGCACACCACGGTAGTATGAACGGGTGGCCGGAATCGCCGGATGGAGCATGGCTCTATGCTCCGCTGGTGCTGCCGGATTTGTACGGCGTCGAGACAGTTGGTCGTGGCGTTCGTGCGGCCACCGCACCCCAAGGAAGGAAACACTCCGATATGACCACAGAGGCCTACATCTACGAGGCCATCCGCACTCCGCGCGGCCGCGGCAAGAAGAACGGCTCGCTGCACTCGGTCAAGCCGATCGATCTGACTGTTGGTCTGATCCAGGAGCTGCGTGGCCGCTTCCCCAACCTCGACGAGGACCAGATCTCGGACCTCATCCTCGGTGTCGTCACCCCCGTCGGTGACCAGGGCATGGACATCGCCCGCACCGCGGTCACCATCGCGGGTCTGCCCGACACCGTCGGTGGCTTCCAGCTCAACCGCTTCTGTGCTTCCGGCCTCGAGGCCGTGAACCTGGCTGCGCAGAAGGTTCGCTCCGGCTTCGACGACCTCGTCCTCGCCGGTGGTGTCGAGTCCATGTCGCGCGTGCCGATGGGCTCCGACGGCGGCGCCTGGGCGCTTGACCCGGCCACCAACTACGACGGCTACTTCGTGCCGCAGGGCATCTCGGCCGACCTGATCGCCACCATCGAGGGCTTCTCCCGCGATGACGTCGACGCCTACGCGGTGCGTTCGCAGGAGCTGGCCGCCAAGGCCACCACCGGCGGCTACTTCGCCAAGTCGATCGTTCCGGTCAAGGACCAGAACGGCCTCGTCGTGCTCGACAACGACGAGCACATGCGTCCCGGCACCACCGCCGCCGACCTGGGCAAGCTGAACCCCTCCTTCGCCGGCATCGGTGAGATGGGTGGCTTCGACGCCGTCGCGCTGCAGAAGTACACCTACATCGAGAAGATCAACCACGTCCACCACGGTGGCAACAGCTCGGGCATCGTCGACGGCGCCGCCCTGGTGCTGATCGGTTCCGAGGAGGCGGGCAAGAACTCGGGTCTGACCCCGCGTGCCCGCGTCGTCGCGACCGCCACCTCCGGTGCCGACTCCACCATCATGCTGACCGGCCCCACCCCGGCCGCGAAGAAGGCACTGGCCAAGGCCGGCCTGACGATCGAGGACATGGACCTCGTCGAGATCAACGAGGCGTTCGCCTCCGTGGTGCTGAAGTTCCAGAAGGACCTCAACGTCCCGGACGAGAAGCTGAACGTCAACGGCGGCGCGATCGCCATGGGCCACCCGCTGGGTGCCACCGGCGCGATGATCACCGGCACCGTGGTCGACGAGCTGGAGCGCCGCAACGCGCGCTACGGCCTCGTCACCCTGTGCATCGGTGGCGGCATGGGTGTCGCCACCATCATCGAGCGCGTCTGATCCCCAGCCGACTTCACTTCTCATAGGAGAGAACGAAAAACTATGACTGACAACATCATCGGCTGGGAGAAGGACGCCGACGGCGTGGTCGTCCTCACCATCGACGACCCCAGCCAGGGCGCCAACACCATGAACGACGCGTACATCACCTCGATGGCCGCGACCGTTGATCGCCTGGAGGCGGAGAAAGACGACATCACCGGTGTCGTCATCACCTCCGGCAAGAAGACCTTCTTCGCCGGCGGCGACCTGAAGAACATGATGCAGGTCGGCCCGGACAACGCGGCCGAGGTCGTGGCGATGCTCGAGGGCGTGAAGGCCCCGCTGCGCCGCCTGGAGCAGCTCGGCAAGCCGGTCGTGGCCGCGATCAACGGCGCCGCCCTCGGCGGTGGCCTGGAGATCGCGCTGGCGACCCACTACCGCGTCGCGGCCGACGTCAAGGGTTCGGCCATCGGCCTGCCCGAGGTCTCCCTGGGCCTGCTGCCCGGTGGCGGCGGCGTGACCCGCACCGTGCGCATGCTCGGCCTGCAGAACGCGCTGATGCAGGTGCTGCTGCAGGGTCAGCGGCACCGGGTGACCAAGGCCAAGGAAATCGGCCTGATCAACGAGGTCGTGTCCTCGGTCGAGGAGCTGCTGCCCGCCGCCAAGGCGTGGATCGCGGCCAACCCCGACGCTGCCCAGCCGTGGGACAAGAAGGGCTTCAAGATCCCCGGTGGCACCCCGTCCACCCCGGCCTTCGCGGCGAACCTGCCCGCGTTCCCGGCCAATCTGCGCAAGCAGATCAAGGGCACCAACATGCCCGCCCCGCGCGCCATCATGGCCGCGGCGGTCGAGGGCGCGCAGGTCGACATCGACAACGCGCTGACCATCGAGGGCCGTTACTTCACGAGCCTGCTGACCGGTCCGGTCGCGAAGAACATGATCCAGGCGTTCTTCTTCGACCTGAACCACATCAACGGTGGCGGCTCGCGTCCGAAGGACGTGCCCAAGCGTGAGATCAAGAAGATCGGTGTCATCGGCGCCGGCATGATGGGCGCGGGCATCGCCTACGTCTCCGCCAAGGCCGGTTACGAGGTCGTCCTCAAGGACGTGCAGCTCGAGGCCGCCCAGAAGGGCAAGGCGTACTCGGAGGCCATCGAGGCCAAGGCTCTCTCGCGTGGCAAGACCACCCAGGAGAAGTCCGACGCGCTGCTGGCTCGCATCCACCCGACCGCGGACGCCGCCGACTTCGCCGGTGTCGATTTCGTGATCGAGGCCGTGTTCGAGAACCCCGAGCTCAAGAACAAGGTCTTCCAGGAGATCGAGGACATCGTCGACGCCGACGCGCTGCTCGGCTCGAACACCTCCACCCTGCCGATCACCCTGCTGGCCGACGGTGTGAAGCGCTCCGAGGACTTCATCGGTATCCACTTCTTCTCCCCCGTGGACAAGATGCCGCTGGTGGAGATCATCAAGGGCGAGAAGACCTCCGACGAGGCGCTGGCCCGGGTGTACGACTACACCCTCGCCATCAAGAAGACCCCGATCGTCGTCAACGACAGCCGTGGCTTCTTCACCTCGCGCGTGATCGGTACCTTCATCAACGAGGCCATCTCCATGGTCGCCGAGGGTGTCGACCCGGCCACCGTCGAGCAGGCCGGTCTGCAGGCGGGCTACCCGGCCGCGCCGCTGAAGCTCAGCGACGAGCTGAACTTCACCACCATGCAGAAGATCTACAAGGAGACCGCCGAGGCCATCCTCGCGGCCGGTGGCGAGCTCAACGCCGCGTCCGCGAAGACCGCCGAGGTGCTCGACACCCTGGTCGGCAAGTACGACCGCAAGGGCAAGGCGGGCGGCGCCGGCTTCTACGACTACGTCGACGGCAAGGCCACCGGCCTGTGGGACGAGCTGCGCTCGCTCTACAACTCCAGCCGTGAGCTCCCGGAGGGTGTCACCTTCCAGGACCTCAAGGACCGGATGATGTTCGCCGAGGCCATCGAGACCCAGAAGTGCTTCGACGAAGGCGTGCTCACCAGCACCGCCGACGCGAACATCGGCTCGATCTTCGGCATCGGCTTCCCGGCCTGGTCGGGCGGCTCGCACCAGTTCATCGTGGGCTACCCCGGTGGCCAGGAGGCCTTCGTGGCCCGCGCCGACGAGCTGGCGAAGAAGTTCGGCCCGCGTTTCGAGGTCCCGGCCTCGCTGCGCAAGTAAGCAGTACCCGGCTCCGGCCGGTCCGGAAGCCCGTCACCGTTCGCGGTGGCGGGCTTTCCGCATGAGGCCGGCTCGCGCCGAATCAGCCGTAGGTCACCACGAGCGGCGCGTGGTCGGAGAGCCGCTCGTCGGGTGAGGATTCCTTGTCCGCGACGACGGCCGTGGCCAGCCGGGCGAGTTTCGGTGTCGCGAGCTGGTGATCCACCCGCCAGCCCACGTCCTTGACGAAGGACTGGCCCGCCCAACTCCACCAGGTGAGCGGGCCCGGCCGCTCGCCGTGCACCTGCCGCACCACGTCGACGAGCCTGCGGGTGCCCAGCACCGTGCTGAACCAGTCGCGGTCGGCGGGCAGGAAGCCGTCCATCGTGCGCGCGGCACGCCAGTTGGTCACGTCGTGCTGGGTATGGGCGATGTTCAGGTCTCCGACGAGGAGGAACTCGCGTCCCGCCGCGCGCGCCGCGAGCCGGTTCCGATGCAGTTCGCGGGCGAAGGCCGCGAGAAACCGGTGCTTGCGCTCGTATTTGAGACCGCCATCGGGCTGTTCACGCATCGAGCCCGGACGCTGCAGCTGCGCGGGCAGGCCGCCCTTCGGGAGATAGAGGCAGGCCACCGTCACCGCGCGGTCAGCCAGATCGACCTCGAGGTAGCGACCTTGCGTGGCGAACTCGCCGAGTCCGCGGGCCTTGGGGGGATGGGTCACCCACGTCCGCACCGCGGCGGCGGGAACTCTCGTCAGCACAGCCACCCCGTTCCGACCGGCCACGGAACCGACGTCGACAGCTGCCGAGTAGCCCGGAAATGACCCCACTTCCCAGGCGGGACAACGCAGTTCCTGCAGCGCGACGACATCGGCCGACCGAGCACGCAGCCAGGTGTCGAACCCGCGACGCCGCGCCGCGCGAATCCCATTGACATTGAACGTGGCGACAGTGAACGAATCGCCGACCGAGGAACTCATGCGCAACACTGTGCCTGAACCGCCCACCGCCCGCGCTCGCGCTGCGCTCAACTCCGGTGTCGGCCAACCGTGGCCGCCACAGCATCGAATCTCCACCCGATGGATGCCATATCGCGCTAGCTTGGATATGTGCGGATATTCGGGCGCGCGTCCGATAGGTCCCACGCCGACCGATACGCCGGTGACGCCGATTCGATGTGTGAGGTGGTCACATGGATCCGCAGCAGTCGCGCATAGCGAACACGCAGCGCCAGCAGGCTCCCGGCGAGGTCGACGAGACCGTCATCGCCGAGCTCGACGCCATGGGCCTCACCGGGGCCAAGGAGATCGGGCGCGGCGGATTCGGCGTGGTCTACCGGTGTCTGCAACCCGCGCTGGACCGGGTGGTCGCGGTGAAGGTGCTGTCCTCGGAGATCGACGAGGAGAGCCGGGAGCGGTTCCTGCGCGAGGAACAGGCGATGGGCAGGCTCTCGGGCCATCCGAACATCGTCGACATCCTGCAGGTCGACGTGACCGCGACCGGGCTGCCGCTGATCGTGATGCCGTACTGCTCGCGCGGGTCGCTCGAACGTCTCATCCATGATCGTGGCCCGCTGACCTGGGCCGATACCCTGCGCGCCGGGGTGAAACTGGCCGCGGCGATCGAATCCGCGCACCGGGCGGGGATTCTGCACCGGGACGTGAAACCGGCGAACGTGCTGATCAGCGGGTACGGCGAACCGCAGCTCACCGACTTCGGCATCGCCCGCATCCCCGGCGGCTTCCAGACCTCGAGCAGCTTGATCACCGGCTCGCCCGCGTTCACCGCGCCCGAGGTGCTCAGGGGGCAGGAACCGACCGTGCAGTCCGATATCTACGGGCTCGGTGCGACCCTGTTCGCCCTGCTGACCGGCCACGCCGCCTTCGAACGGCAGGCCGGCGAGAAGGTCGTCGCGCAGTTCCTGCGGATCACCACCCAGCCGGTGCCCGACCTGCGTGCCCAGGACATCCCCGACGACGTGGCCGCGGTGATCGAGTCGGCGATGTCGCCGGAGCCGGGGGACCGGCCCGCCTCGGCCTACGAGTTCGGCGAGATGCTGCGCGAGGTGCAGCGCGCGCACGGCCAGATGCCCGACGAGATGGCTCTGCTCGACACCCAGCCCGTCGAGATCGACGCGGGCACCCCGGAAGCGCTCAAGGCCGTGACCGCCCGGCGCAGCTGGCCGTTGACCCTCCAGCCCGCGGGCGCCTCGGTCCCGCTGCGCAGCGGTGGCACCGGGCCCACCGGCACGCTGCCACCCACCGCGGCCACCAAGTTCCGGCCGCCGACGCCGGCCCGCGAGCCGTTTCCACGCCAGCGTCTGCTCGACGTGCTGCGTGCGGGCGGCAATCGTCGGCTGGCGCTGGTGCACGCGCCCGCCGGATTCGGCAAGAGCACGGTGGCCGCCCAGTGGCGGGCCGACCTGGTCGCCAGGGACATCCCGGTGGCCTGGCTCGGCATCGACCAGGACGACGACAGCGAGATCTGGTTCCTGGCCCACCTGATCGAGGCCATTCGCCGGGTGCGTCCCGATGTCGGCGCCGGTCTGGAGCAGGTGCTCGAAGAGCGTCCGGCCGACGCGGCCGCCTTCGTGATCGCGACCCTGATCGATGAGATCCACGCCAGCGATCGCAGCGTGGTCGTCGTCGTCGACGACTGGCACCGCGTCCGCGACCCCGGGGTGCACCGGGCGATGGCCGCGTTGCTCGACAACGGCTGCCACCACGTACGTTTCGTGGTGACCAGCCGCGATCAGTCCGGGCTGCCGATCAGCAGGCTGCGGGTGCGCGACGAACTGGTGGAACTGGGCGCGGCGGAGCTGCGGCTCACCGAGGCCGAGACGCGGCAGATCCTGGTGGAGCGCAACGGCTTCGCGCTCACCGACGAGCAGGTCGAGCAGATCCACACCGCCACCGAGGGCTGGCCCGCCGCGATCCAGCTGGTGAGCCTGACCCTGCGCGGCAAGGCCGACCCGACCCAGCTGCTGAGCTCGCTGGCCGAGGGCGGCCACGGCATGCGGGAATACCTGGCCGAGAACGTCCTCGACAGCATCGCGCCGGAACTGCTGGAGTTCCTGATGGCGATCTCGGTGGTCGAGCGGGTCAGCGGTTCGCTGGCCACCGTCCTCGCCGACGTGCCCGACGGCGCGGCCATGCTCGAACAGGCCGAACAGCGCGAACTGTTCCTGCACCGGATCGAGCACGACCCGGAGTGGTACCGGATGCAGCCGCTGTTCGCCGAGCACCTGCGGGCCCGGCTCGAGCGCGAACACCCCGGACGCGCGAAGGTGCTGCACCGCAAGGCGGCTCGCTGGTACGCCGAGCACCAGCTGCTGCGCAAATCGGTCGACCACGCGCTGGCCGCCACCGACCTCAAGCTGGCCGCCGATCTGCTGGAGAGCGGCGGCATGGACCTGATCGACCGGTCCCGGCTGGCGACGCTGCTCGGCAGCGTCTCGAAACTGCCGGTGCAGCAGGTGACTTCCCGCTCCAAGCTGCTGATGGCGGTGGCGCGGGCGAACATGAACCTGCAGGAGACCAGCACCGCGCGGTCGGCACTGGGCCGGCTGTCGAATCTGCTGGCCCGCGGTGCGGGCGGCGAACCGGAACTGGCCGAACAGCGCTGCGCGGCAACAGTGCTCGAGGCCGCCGACCAGGTCGCCCACGACGACCTCGACGGCGTGGCCGACAAACTCGCCGCCTGCCTGGCGACCCCCGACGAGCTGCCCGCGTGGACGGTCTCGACCGCGGCCAACCTGGTGTCGTTCGTCCGGCTGTGCGAGTTCGACTTCGCCGGCGCGACCGAGATGCAGGACTGGGCGGCCGAGTATCACGCGCGGTCCAAGGACCCACTCGGCCCGGTCTTCGGCCTGTGCGCGCGCGGTGACGCCGCCTACGAACAACTCGACATCGCCACCGCCACCGCGTGTTTCGAGCTGGCCTACGACACCGCGCGGGACCGGGCCGGGCCGCGTTCGGACGCCGTGCGGGTGGCCGCGGCGCTCCTGGGCGAGGTCGCCTACCGGCGCGGCGACCTGGACCTGGCCGACCGGCTGCTCGACGAGAGCCATGAGCTGGTCACCCGGGTCGGGCCGGTCGACTTCCTGGTCGCGACCTTCGTGACCGGCGCGCGGGTGAAGGCCGCGCTCGGCGACCAGTACACGGCGTCGGCGCGGCTGGACGAGGGTGCGCGGGTGGCCGCGACGAACGGGCTGGCCCGTCTCGACGCGCAGGTCCGCGCCGAGCGGTCGCGGCTGGGCCTGCCCGCCGGTGACGCAGTCGACCGATTCGCCGCCGACCCGTCGGGCAACGGCAAGCGGAGCAAGTCGGGTGCGGCGGTGCTCATCGCCGAGGCCCGCGAATTCGCCGAGATCAGGGCGCTGCTGGCCGAACAACGCCTGCGCGCCGACGACCGGGCCGCCCGGCACGCCCGGGTGCTCTACGCGCGGCTGCTCGATCAGTCCCGGCCCCGGGCCGAACTGGACGCCACGCTGCTGCTCGCCGAGTGTCTGGCGTCGGCGGGCTGGGTCGGCGAGGCGACCGGGCTGGTCCTGCCGGTGCTGCGCACCTGCGCCGACCTCGGCTGGACCAGGCCACTGCTCGACGCGGGGCCCGGTGTCGTCGGCTTGCTGCACGTGCTGCGCACGCAATCGCACGAGGGACAGCCGCATCCCCTGCTCGCCGAGGTGCCCGGCCACTTCCTCGACGAACTGCTGGTCTGAGCCGAAGCTCGGGTGCGCGCCCGCGCACCCGAGCTCAGGACCGGATTACGGCTGCCACCACGGACGCAGCGGGACGTCCCAGGTGCCGTTCTTGTCGAGCTTCACGCCCAGCACGTGATGCAGCTGCACCACATTGCGCTGGAAGCCGAGCCGGCAGCCCGCCATGTACAGGCCCCACACCTTCGCGGTGCCCTCGCCGACCTCGGCGACGCAGGCGTCCCAGTTCTCCACCAGGTTCTTGCACCATTCGTGCAGGGTGAGCGCGTAGTGCTCGCGCAGGTTCTCCTCGTGCAGCACCTCGAGGCCGATGTTCTGGACCTCGGAGATGATCCGGCCCGAGCCGATCAGCTCGCCGTCCGGGAACACATAGCGGTCGATGAAATCGCCCGCCTTGGTGGTGCGGGTGTTGTCCGGCCGGGTGATGCAGTGGTTGAGGAACAGGCCGCCGTCGCGCAACTTGTCCTTGATGTAGCCGAAGTAGAACGGGTAGTTGTGCACCCCGATGTGCTCGGTGAGACCGATCGAGGAGACCGCGTCGAACTCGCCCTCGGGGATGTCGCGGTAGTCGCTGTGCCTGACCTCGGCGAACTCGCCCAGGCCCTCGTCCTCGATCTTCTGCTGCGCCCAGGCGGCCTGCTCGGCCGAGAGGGTGGCGCCGATGACCTTGACCCCGCGCCGGGCCGCGTAACGGACCATGCCGCCCCAGCCGCAGCCGATGTCGAGCAGCCGGTCGCCTTCCTTCAGCCGCAGCTTCTCGAAGATCAGCCGGTACTTGTTCTCCTGGGCCTGCTCGAGGGTCCAGTCCGGTTCGCCGTAGACCGCGCAGGTGTAGGTCATGGAGGGACCGAGGACGTACTCGTAGAACTTGTTCGAGACGTCGTAGTGGTGGTGGATCGCCTCGGCGTCGCGGGTCTTGGAGTGACGTAGGCCCTCCAGCGCGATCCGGCGCCAGCGGGGCAGGGTCTCCTGCGGCGGCGGCGCGATCGGCTTGAGCCGCTCCCAGCCGAGCGAGCGGGCGATGGTGACCAGCGACAACGCCGAGGGGCGATGGAACTTCATCGCCTGCATGGCCTGGAGGATGTTGTACGGGTCGCCGGGGTGCACGCCCTCGGCGACCATGTCACCGGCGATATAGGCCCGGGCCATGCCGAGATCGCCGGGTGCCGAGGCCAGGTAGTTGATACCGCGCGGTGTCTTGATGTCGAGGGTGTAGGGCGAGTCCGCCGGCCCGGTCGCGCTGCCGTCGTAGGCGGTCAGCCGGATCGGGATCTCGCCGTCGATGAGCGTCTCGAAGACCTCGGCGATCGTGAGCCGGGTTCCCAGCTCGGCGAATACCTCGGATCGGTCCTTGAATGTCGTCACTTGCGTTGCACCGCCTTCGAATACAGATTCAGCAGTCGTTGGTCCGGGTCGTAACGGTTCTTCAGTTCGGTATAGGTCTCGCCGCCGTACAGCTCGGCGAACTCGTCCTCGGCGTAGTAGGAATCCGAGTACAGCGACTTGTGCCCGTCGAATTCGGACACGATCTTCTCGATCGCGCGGTTGGCCGCCCCCTCCGGCTGACCGGGCTTGCTCGGGACGGCCGACCAGAAGCCGACATTGACATAGGTGCGCCGCGGTTCGAGCGGGTACAGCGGCCACGGACGGTCGCCCGCCGGGTCGCCGGCGGTCTCGCGCAACCGCAACGGGCACAACCAGATCGGCTCGATCGGTATTTCCTTCAGGAACCATTCGACGAAATCGGCGGTGCGGTGCACCGGTACCTCGATGTCCTGGACCACCCGCTCCTGCGGTGGATTGCCCTTGCGGGCCTCCAAGCGGTCACCGATGTGGTACTTGCGGTCGAGGGCGACCAGCTTCCAGTAGAAACTGCTGCGTCGGTAGGCCTTCGGCCAGAACCGGCGGATCTTCGGGTTCTGGGTGCCGAAGGCGCGTGAGCACCAGAACCAGTCGGTGTCCCAGCGCCAGAGGTAGTCGTGGATGGTCAGCCGGTCCCGCTTGACGCCGTCGGCGTGCTGTAGCGAGCGGTAGTAGATGTCCATCCCGGTGTAGTCGCTGACCGGGCCCGGCTCGTCGGTCTGCCTGCCCAGGGTGAGATAGCTCTCGGTCGCGGTGAACACGACGCCGTCGAGGTAGTCGACCCGTTCGCCCTGGTAACTGCGCTCGGTGACGATGCGCTCGAGCTCGGCTTCGAGTTCGCGCAGGTCGTGGAAGCGCACGTGGCGCAGCGCGACATACGGCTCGACGGGTTCGAGCTCGATCTTCAGCCGGACCGTGTAGCCCAGCGTGCCGTAGGAGTTGGGGAACCCGCGGAACAGATCGGCGGTCTCGCCCTCGGGTTTCACCGTGACGATCTCACCGGAACCGGTCAGCACGTCCATTTCCAGCACGGATTCGTGCGGAAGGCCGTTGCGGAACGAGGTGGACTCGATCCCGAGGCCGGTGACGGCACCGCCCAGGGTGATGGTCTTGAGCTGCGGCACGACCAGCGGCGCGAGACCGTACGGCAGCGTGGCCGCCACCAGGTCTTCGTAGGTGGTCATGCCCGCGACATCGGCGGTTCTCGCTTCCGGGTCCACCGCGATCACCCGCCCGAGGCCCGACACATCGAGGCCGGGCGCGGTGCTGGCCGCCCTGGCCCGGAACAAGTTGGACGTCTTCTTCGCCAAGCGGACGACGGCGCCGGGTGGAATGGCGCGATAGCTTGCCAGCAGTCGCTCCACACCCTCCCGGTGCGCGGCATATCCAGACTCGCGTGCGGCCGGTTCGTGGCCGGCCCTACCCAAAAGACTCACTGCCACGCATTCGACGCTAGTACGACCGTGTCCGTCGGGCTACCGAATACCACCCCGCCACGTCGAAATGTCACGCACATGTTTCCCTTTCGCCCAACCTGGTCGGGCGATCTGGTGAGGCGCAGGGCAGGATGTAACCCGGTCGAGATATCGCACCCCGACAAGGAGTCAACAGTGGGACAGGTCAGCGCCAGCAGTTCGATCGTCGTCGCCGCGGATCCGCAGCGCACGCTCGAAGCGATCGGCGACTACGAGACGATCCGTCCGCGCATCCTCTCCTCGCACTACCGCGACTACAAGGTCGTCGAGGGCGGCAAGGGCGCGGGCACCGTGGTGGAGTGGACGCTGCAGGCGACCGAGAAGCGTTCGCGCAACGTGCGCGCGAACGTCACCGTGTCGGACTCGATCCTCACCGAGCGCGACGCCAACTCCTCGATGGTCAACACCTGGACCGTCACCCCGGACGGCGCCGGTTCGCAGGTCACCCTGCGCACCACCTGGACCGGCGCGGGCGGCGTGTCGGGCATCTTCGAGGGCATCTTCGCGCCCCTGGGCCTGAAGAAGATCCAGGCCGAGGTGCTGGGCAATCTCCAGCGTGAGCTGGCCTGATCCAGCCGGGCGAACATCGAGGAGGGCCGTACCGCGTCGATCGTGGTGCGGCCCTCCCGGCGTTCACTCCTTGCCGATGTCGAAGAGGTTTCCTTCGGGGTCGGCGAGGGTGACCCACTGCTGGCCGTACTCGTCGAAGTCGCCGATATGCTTGGCGCCCAAGCTGATCGCGCGCTCGACGTAGTCGCGCCATTGGACGGCGTGGAAGTCCAGGTGCACCACGTTCTTGCCGGGCGTCTTGTCCGGCACCTGGATGAACATCAGCACGGGCGAGGTGCCCGAGGTCTGGCCGACGGTGGCGAAGAACGGGGAGGCCTCCGGGTCGACGGGACGGTCCAGCAGCTGGGCGTAGAACTCGGCCAGCGCGTTCGCGTTGTTGCAGTCGAACGTGACATTGCCAAGGGCGAGGGTCATCGGATCTCTCCTTCGGTGATCGGCCAGCACACCTCGGTGCGGTAGTCGGCCGGGTTATCGGTGATGTCCGGTCCGACGAGATAGCGCTCGCGGACCGGTTCGTCGGGAAGAACGGTGTCGTGCTCGGCGACGTGGCTGCCCAGCGCGCCGTAGGTGCGGTCGAAGTCCTCGAACGCGCCCGTGTGCACGGCGATGGCGAAGCGGCGGGCCGCGAACTCGGTGATCGCGAGTCCCTTCGGCGGGGTCGGGTCCGCGCCGGGCGGCAGCGGCACGTACGCCGTGACCGAGCCGGTGGCCTCGGTGAAGAACTCGGTCGAATAGGTCGCGCCCGCGACCCCACCCGGCGTCACGCCCGCGGCGAGCAGGCTCGTGTAGAGCTGCTCGAACGCGGTGCCACACCATGTCCCGATCGCGTCGCGGTCGACCGATTCGGTCAGGGTGAGCGCGGTGAACGCTGGCTCGATCCGGTAGTCCACCCGCAAGGGCGGCGCGGGTACGGTGAGCAGCGCGCGCAGCGAGGCGACCACGTCGCGGGTCCGCTGCAATTCGGCTTCCATCCTGGTCAGATGGGCGCGCAGGGTGGCGTCGCGGTCGGCCGGTTCGGCGGCGGCGAGCACGGTGCGGATGTCGGGCAGCGGCATGTCCAGATCGCGCAGCCTGCGGATCAGATGCGCCGTGTCCACCTGCTCGGTGGAATACCGTCGATAACCCGTGCCCGCGTCCACCGCGACCGGCTCGAGCAACTCGATCTCGTGGTAGTAGCGCAGGGTCTTGACGCTCAGATGGGTGAGGCGGGCGAACTCGCCGATCGCCACGGTGGCTGTCATGAGATCAGCCAACACCCTCCAGCGGGGGGAGGGTCAACAACGACTCACGCGGGGGCGAGCACGAAGGCCGCGAGCAGCGGCCAGTCGCCTTCGCGCCACCACGAGTAGCCGAACCAGACGCCCGGGCTGATCTCGCGGATCTCGTCGTAGACCTGCGGTGTCGGCGACGGCGCGTAGTTCAGGGCCCAGGCCGGGCCGCCGTCGAGGATGGACGGCGCCCGGTAGACATCGGCCGGGAAGGCCTCGATGCCCGCGCCGGTCACCCGGTTGGTCAGAGAGCCGCCGTCGGGTCCGGTGCGGAACACCTTGCCGATCCACAGCGCCGCCGCCATCGGTGCGAATTGGGGTGGCCGGGCCAGCCAGCCGTTGGTGACGCCGGTCGGCACGGCGCCTGCCCGCGCGTCGCGGTAGATCTGATCCTGCTGGGTGACGTTGCAGCGAAAGCGCAGCGAATCCAGGGTCGCCGCGGAGTTGCCGGGGTCGACGACGCAGCCGCCGCCGTAGTCGACGACCGCCGCGCCCGAGTCCGCCGACGCGGTCGAGGTGGGCAGAACGAGCAGGCCGACGGCGGTGAACACCGTGGCGATCAGGGACGTGCGCATGACACTCATCAGTTCTCCCTCGGATTGCCGAACCCTGTCCCGAACCACGTTCGATCCTAGGCAAACGATCTGGAGCGGGTTCGCTTGCGACCAGGCAGCAATCAACCTGTTACCCGGCAGGTCACGGGTAACGGCACGGTCGGTATGCGCCATCGCCGGGGCGGGTGTGGGAGTATCCCGGCGGCGCGTGAGGACTACGCTTGACGCGGACGAAACTTCTGGAGAGGACGTGCTGTGCAACCCGATGGTGGTCAGTTCGATATGCAGGCCCTGCTCGCCCAAGCCCAGCAGATGCAGCAGGCGGTGATGCAGGCGCAGGCAGAGCTCGCCGAATCCGAGGTGCAGGGTCAGGCCGGTGGCGGTCTGGTCGCGGCGACCATCAAGGTGAGCGGTGAGGTCGTCGCGCTGACGATCGACCCGAAGATCGTCGACCCGTCCGACGTCGACGGCCTGCAGGACCTGGTCATCGGCGCGATCAACGACGCCATGGCCAACGCGCAGAAGCTGGCCGCCGAGCGTCTCGGCCCGCTCTCGCAGGGGCTCGGTGGCGGTTCGCTGCCCGGTCTGCCCGACTTCTGATGTATGAGGGGCCGGTTCAGGATCTGATCGACGAACTGGGCAAGCTGCCCGGCGTCGGTCCGAAGAGCGCACAGCGCATCGCTTTCCATCTGTTGCAGGTGGAGCCGCCGGAGATCGACCGGTTGCAGGCCGCGTTGCAGAAGGTGCGCGACGGCGTGCAGTTCTGCGTGTCGTGCGGCACCGTCGCCGACGGAGAGCTGTGCCGGATCTGTGCCGACCCGCGCCGCGACCGCACGATGATCTGTGTGGTCGAGGAACCCAAGGACGTACAGGCGATCGAGCGCACCCGTGAGTTCCGTGGTCGCTACCACGTGCTCGGCGGTGCGCTCGATCCGCTCAGTGGCGTCGGACCCGATCAGCTGCGGATCAGGGAACTGCTGACCCGCATCGGCAATCAGGACGACGGCGTCGACGTGAGCGAGGTGATCATCGCGACCGACCCGAACACCGAGGGTGAGGCGACGGCCACCTACCTGGTGCGCATGCTGCGCGATTTCCCCGGGCTCACCGTCACCCGGCTGGCTTCGGGCCTGCCGATGGGCGGTGACCTCGAATTCGCCGACGAGCTGACCCTGGGCCGCGCCCTGTCGGGCCGGCGGGCGCTCTAGCGCTCAGAACTCGACGCGGGTCCAGTCCACGCCCTTGCCCGCGGCGGGGTCCTCGGTGGTCCAGGCCCAGATGATGTCGGCGACCTGCGCCGGATCGTCGAGCGTGGCGCCGAAGTGCTGGTCCGGGGAGCCGTCGCGGTATTCCAGGGTGTACGGCCCGCTCGGGTCACGGTAGGTCTGGATGTAGCGCTGCTCGCCGCGCTCGACGATGAGATACGGGTTCGGGTCGGCCAGCCCGGCGACCCAGCGCCGCGCCAATTCCTCGGTGAGATACGGGAATTCGCCCGCGCCGCCGTGAGTGACGGCGATCGGCACGTGCCCGGCGGGGTCGATCAGCCAGGTCAGCTGCGGGTCGTAGACCGCGTAGCCGCGCGGGGTGGCCAGGTCGAAGAGCAGGTGGCGGACGAAGCCGATCGCGTCGTACGGCGAGGGGACGTAGAGCGTCGTCCCGTTCGCGCCGCCCACCGATTCGACGCTCAGGAACGAGTCGTCCACCGGTAGTTCGGCGTTGCGGGCGTTGAGTTCGGTCGCGATCTCGACGATCTCCGCGGACTCGGGCCGACCTTCCTGGGTAGCCAGATACGCGTCCACTTCGTCGACGGAGGTGGCGACGCCGGACGGCAGGAGGATGTGGTCGTAGCTCACCCGGTCAGCCTACGGGTCGGTCGGTTCGTGCTGGTTCGGCAGCCTTTGGTGCGGCAGTGTTGCCTGCGGGTTTCGACCTGATGCCCGTCGGGAAACTCCGGTTTCGTCACGCCACGCCGCGCCGGTGGTGTGTGGTCAACTGGGGGCATGGGCATCAAGGTGTCACTCGAACACCGGACCGCGTACTCCTTCGATCGTCTCGTCGAGGTGCATCCGCACGAGGTGCGGCTGCGGCCGGCGCCGCATTCGCGGACGCCGATCGAGGCGTATTCGCTACAGGTGTCGCCGGCCGCGCACTACATCAACTGGCAGCAGGACGCGTTCGGCAATTTCGTTGCGCGGCTGGTGTTTCCGGAACCGACCAAGGAATTGTCGATCACCGTGGGGTTGATCGCCGATCTCGAGGTGGTCAATCCGTTCGACTTCTTCGTCGAGGACTACGCCGAGTACTTCCCGTTCACCTATCCGGCGGCGCTGGCCGCCGACCTGGAGCCGTACCTGCGCCCGGTCGACGAGGGGGAGCCGGGTTCGGGGCCGGGGGAACTGCTCGACGACTGGGTGCGGGTGCACCGCCCGCAGGGCCGGATCCGCTCGATCGACTACCTGGTCGAGCTGAACTACGCGCTGCGCAACACCGTCGACTACACGGTGCGGATGGAGCCGGGCGTGCAGTCGCCCGATCACACGCTGCGCACCCAGCTGGGGTCCTGCCGGGACTCGGCCTGGCTGCTCGTCGGCATCCTGCGCGAGCTCGGGCTGGCGGCCCGGTTCGTCTCGGGCTACCTGGTGCAGTTGACCTCGGATACGCCGTCGCTGGACGGGCCATCGGGGCCCAGCGCCGACTTCACCGACCTGCACGCCTGGACCGAGGTGTATCTGCCGGGCGCGGGCTGGATCGGCATGGACCCCACCTCCGGGCTGTTCGCGGGAGAGGGGCACATCCCGCTCGCGGCCACCCCGCATCCCGGTGCCGCCGCCCCGATCACCGGCGCGACCGGGATCACCGAGGCCACTCTCGAATTCAGCAATGTGGTGCGCCGGGTGCACGAGGACCCGCGAGTCACCCTGCCCTACACCGATTCCCAGTGGGAACGGATCACCGCTTCCGGCGCGGCCATCGACAAGCGGATGGCCGCCGCCGACGTCGGCCTGACCATGGGCGGCGAACCCACCTTCGTCTCCATCGACGATCAGATGAGCGCCCAGTGGACCACCGACGCCGACGGTCCACACAAACGCGAGCGCGCTGTCGACCTGGCCGACCGCCTGCGCTCGATCTACGCGCCCACCGGCATCGTCCAGTACCGCCAGGGCAAGTGGTATCCCGGCGAACCGTTGCCGCGCTGGGAGATCGCCATCGCCTGGCGCGCCGACGGCGAACCGATCTGGCACCGCCAGGACCTCCTCACCAACCCCTGGACCCCGATCTCCCAGCGCGCGATCCCGGTCGGGCCCGCGCGCACCGACGCCCCCGCCGAACCGGCCGAGCTCACACCAGAGGCTGAGGCTGCGGGGTTGGCTGAGGCCGCTGAACTGGCCGCGTCCGGGGGGCTGGGCGAGGCTGCTGGAGTGACCGAGTCGGTCGGGTCGGACGAGGCGCCGGCGGCGAAGGGGAAGAAGCAGAAGGACAAGAAGAAGGGAAAGCGGGCGCGGAAGAAGGCGGGGGTCCGGCCTGCCGAGACGCAGCCGCTGAATGCGGCCGGGGTGGTGGCGGATCGGCAACCGGCCGCCGATATCGATGCGGCGCGGGAGCTGATCGCGCGGGTCGCCGACACGCTCGGGTTGCCCGCCGGGCAGGTCCGCCCCGCCTTCGAGGACCCACTGGCCCGCCTGGCCGCGACCGTGTCCGCGCCGTACGGTGATCCGCCGCCCGCCGACATCGATCCCGAGCAGGATTCACCGCAGGTCCGGCAGCGGCTGGTGGAGAGCCTGGATCAGGCGGTCAACGAACCGGCCGCCTTCGTGCTGCCGATTCATCGCCGGGCCGACGGCGCGGGCTGGGCGAGTGCCGATTGGCAGTTGCGGCGGGGGCGCAACGAGGACGGCCCCGGCCGGATCGTGCTCGCCGACGGTGATTCGCCCGCGGGCCTGCGGCTGCCGATCGGGTCGGTGTCGTGGCTGTCGCCGCCGGTGCTGCCCGAGGCCGATCCGCTGTATCAGCGGCCGCTGGACCCGGAGCGCGACGAACCAGCCGCGACCGTGGAGCCCGCGCATTTCACGCCGACGACCGCGCTGGTCGCCGAGGTGCGCGAGGGTCGGTTGCATGTGTTCCTGCCGCCGGTCAGCGAGCTGGCGGACTTCCTCGACCTGATCGCCCGGGTCGAATCGGCCGCCGTGGCGATCGGGCAGCCCGTGGTCCTCGAGGGCTATGCCCCGCCGAACGACCCACTGTTGCAGACGTTCTCGGTCACCCCTGACCCCGGCGTGATCGAGGTGAACATCATGCCGACCAGTTCCTTCGCCGAGCAGGCCGAGGTGCTCGACACGCTCTACGAGCAGGCCAGGCTGGCCAGGCTGAGCACCGAGTCGTTCGACGTGGACGGCACCCACGGTGGCACCGGCGGCGGCAATCACATCACCTTGGGCGGGGTGACGCCCGCGCGCTCGCCACTGCTGCGCAGGCCCGATCTGCTGGTGTCGATGTTGACCTACTGGCAGCGGCATCCGGCCTTGTCGTACCTGTTCGCGGGCCGTTTCGTCGGGCCGACCTCGCAGGCGCCGCGCGCCGACGAAGGCCGCGAGGACGCGCTCTACGAACTGGAGATCGCCTTCGCCGAGATCGCCCGGCTCACCGCCGAACAGGCGATCGGCGACGCCACCCCGGCCGAGATCCAATCCGCTCCTTGGCATATCGACCGCGCGCTGCGCCACCTGCTGACCGATCTCACCGGCAACACCCACCGCGCCGAGTTCTGCATCGACAAGCTCTACAGTCCCGATTCCGCGCGCGGCAGGCTCGGCCTGCTGGAACTGCGCGGCTTCGAGATGCCGCCGCACTTCCAGATGGCGATGGTGCAGTCGCTGCTGGTGCGTGGCCTGGTCGCGATGTTCTGGGACCAGCCCTACCGGGCGCCGTTGCTGCGCCACGGCGCCAACCTGCACGGCCGCTATCTGCTGCCGCACTTCCTGATGAGCGATATCGCCGAGGTGGCCGCCGACCTGCGCGCGCACGGCATCGACTTCGACACCAGCTGGCTCGACCCGTTCACCGAGTTCCGGTTCCCGCGGATCGGGACCGCGGTGATCGGCGCTGTCGAACTGGAACTGCGCGGCGCGATCGAACCGTGGCTGACCCTCGGTGAGCAGACCACCGGTCAGGGCACCGCCCGCTATGTCGACTCCTCGGTGGAGCGGTTGCAGGTGCGGGTGGTCGGCGCCGATCGCGGCCGATACGTGGTGACCTGCAACGGCATGCCGGTGCCGCTGCTGACCACCGACAAGGCCGACGTGCAGGTCGCCGGCGTGCGCTATCGCGCCTGGCAGCCGCCGAACTCGCTGCACCCGTCCATCACCGTGGACGCGCCGCTGGTGTTCGACCTGGTCGACGCGGCGACCGGGCTCTCGCACGGCGGCTGCACCTATCACGTCGTGCACCCCGGCGGCCGCGCGTTCGACGACGTCCCGGTGAACGCGGTGGCGGCTCAGTCGCGGCGCAACCGCCGCTTCGAGGCTGCGGGACACACCGTGAATCCGATCGACCCGGCCGAACTCCGTGCGAAGATCGCGGCGCAGTCGACCGATGTCGGCGCACCGGGCATCCTGGATCTACGTCGCGCGCGAACCGTGTGGGGCGCGACCGGCGGCCGGTAGGCAACAACAGGAAGCGAGGTCGGCTCGGTGACACAGCGCGACGAGGCGCTACGGGACGGGAACCGGACGGCACCGGGCGTGCGCGCGCAGGTGGCCGAGCAGTTCGCGCGGTATCGGGCCGAGAGCAAGGCGGGATCGCGCTTCGACGAGTGCGGCCGGCCGACGCAGGGCTATTACGACGAATTGGTCGACGGGCGCGGCCGCGTGCGGTCGATGTGGTCGGAGCTCTCGGCCGACTTCGTCGACCAGGGCACCGGCGGGCTCGGCCGGATCGATCACCGGGTGCGCAGGCAGATCGAGGACGACGGCGTCACCTACACCGAGGTCGGCCTCGGTGACGACACGGCGACCCCGATGCCCTGGCGGCTCGATCCGATCCCGCTGCTGGTCTCCGCCGACGACTGGACCCGGCTGGAGACAGGTCTGGTCCAGCGCTCGCTCGTGCTCGACGAGGTGCTCACCGATGTCTACGGCCCACGCAGGCTGCTGAGCTCGGGCCTGCTGCCACCGGAGATCGTCTTCGGCAGTACGGGTTACGTGCGGGCGGCGCACGGCATCACCATTCCCGGCACGCACCAGCTGTTCCTGCACGCCTGCGACATCAGCCGCTGGAGCGACGGCCAGTTCCGGGTGCTGGCCGACTGGGCGCAGGCGCCCTCCGGCGCCGGGTACGCGCTGGCCGATCGACGCGTGGTGGCCTCGGCCATTCCCGAGGCGTTCGAGCACGCCGGACCGCGCCCGCTCACCCCGTTCGCGCGGGCCATGCGGTTGATGCTGGCGGAGGCCGCGCCGGAACTGGCCGACGGCGAGGAGCCGGTGGTCGTGGTGCTGAGCCCTGGCTCGCACTCCGAAACCGCTTTCGACCAGGCCTATCTCGCGCAGATGCTCGGTTTCCCGCTGGTCGAGAGCGCCGACCTGGTAGTTCGCGACGGCGCGCTGTGGATGCGCTCGCTCGGCAGTCTGGAACGGGTCGACGTGGTGCTGCGCCGCGTGGACGCGGAGTTCTCCGATCCGCTGGATCTGCGGCCGGATTCGCGCCTCGGCGTGGTCGGTCTGGTCGAGGTGTTGCGCCGGGGCGCGGTCACGGTGGTCAACACGCTCGGCTCCGGCTTGCTGGAATCGCCTGCGCTGAGCGCGTTCCTGCCCCGGATCGCCCGCTCCGTCCTCGGCGCCGACCTGCTGCTCGACGGGACACCCGCCTATTGGGGCGGCGACGACGCCGAACGCTCGCATCTCCTCGCCCATATCGGTGATCTGGTGATTCGCTCGGCGGTCGACGGGTCGACCATCTTCGGGCCGAGCCTGGCCGCCGCCGAGCGCGCCGAACTCGCCGCCCGGATCGAGGCCGAGCGGTGGAAGTGGGTCGGCCAGGAACCCGCGGAGTTCTCCGTGGCGCCCGCCGTGGAAGGCGAGGCGGGTCTCAAGCCCGCGCCGGTCGGGATGCGGTTGTTCTCGCTGGCTCGTCGTGGCGGGTACACCGCGATGTCGGGTGGGCTCGGCCAGCAACGGATGCGGCTCGAGCCGACGCGCAGCGTGATCAAGGTGGCGGCCAAGGATGTCTGGGTGCGCGCCGCGCCCGCGACCGCGCCCGCCGTCGGCGCCGAGGCGCCGCACGAGGAGCGGCTGCGTCGCGCCGTGCCGGTCGTCGAGGCGGTCAGCTCGCCGCGTGTGCTCAACGACCTGTTCTGGATGGGCCGCTACAGTGAACGCGCCGAATCGGTGGTCCGCCTGCTCGCCGCGACCCACGACGTCTACCAGGACTACCGCTACCGGCCCTGGCTGGACGGCGCCGAGGCACTGCCGATCCTGATGCGCGCACTGTCGGTGACCACCGGGACGAACGCGCCGGAATCCGTGCTGCCCAGTGGAACCGGTGCCGTCGGAGCCCTGGTCCGGGTGGCGCAGGCGGCGGACTCCGGTGCGGAGTCGCCGACCTCCCCCACCACAGCCGGCAGGTCACCCGCCACGACCTCGGGAAGCGATTCGTCCGCCGACGGCACCCGATCCGCTGACGGTGCCACCGCGCCGCCGGACGCGGGCGAGGCGGAAGCCGATACGGCTGCGGTGGAACAGGATTCCGACGACTCGGCCGCCCCCTGGGAGCGCGCGGGCACGAGCGCGCTCGCGCGAGCGCTGCGCACCACCGGCACCGCCGCCGATCGCACGGCGGAACCACAGCCGGACAGGGAATCCGAGGTGCCACGCACGCGGCAGAAGCAGGGGCAGTTCACGAACCGCCCGATGGACGGCGGGTCCACCGCGGCCCGGCGCACCGTCGCGGGCGCCTCCGCCGACGGCTTCGCCTACCTGTCCGCCCTCACCGGCGACCGGAACCTGGCGGGATCGCTGTCCTACGCGGTCGACCACTACGGCTCGGCCGCCCGGGCCGTGCGTGACCAGCTCTCCGGGGACACCTGGATGATCATCGGCGCCCTCGACCGCGCGCTGGCCGAGTTCCGCGGCGCCGATACCGAACAGGAGACCGCGCTGTCCTCGGTGCATTCGCTGGCGCTGGCCGCGCTGCTGTCGCTGTCGGGGATCGGCGCGGAATCGATGGTGCGCGACACCGGCTGGTACGTCATGGACATCGGCAAGCGGATCGAGCGCGGGCTCGCGCTGACCTCGCTGCTCAATGCCGCGCTGGCACAGGCCAGCCCGGCCGAGGTGGAGCGGGTGGTCACCGATTCGGTGCTCGTCGCGACCGAGTCGGCGGTGAGTTACCGCCGCCGCCACCGTGGTTCGGCCCATGTCGCCGCGCTGGCCGGGTTGCTGCTGTTCGACGCGGGCAATCCGCGCTCGCTGGTGTATCAGCTCGACCGGCTCGAGGCCGACTTCCAGGCGCTGCCCGGCGGCTCCGGCGCGTCGCGTTCGCAGCGGCTGCTCGCCGACGCCCAGCGAATGCTGCGCCGGGTCGACCCGGCCGATCTCGAACACGCCGACGCCGCGGGTGTGCGCACGGAGCTGGTGGAACTGCTGGAGGGGGTGCACTTGCGGCTGCGCAAGCTGTCGGAGTCGTTCGAGACCACCAAACTCGCTGTGCCGCTGGGTATCCAGCCGCTGTGGGGCAATACCAGGATGGTCGGATGAGCAGGCGTTACCGGGTGGTGCACCGGACCACCTACAGCTACTCCGACGAGGTCACCAGCTCCTACGGCCGCGCGTATCTGACCCCGCGCGAGTTCCCCGGTCAGCGGCTGCTCGAGCACGACATCTATATCGACCCGGTGCCTTCGGACCGCTCGATCGGCACCGATGTCTACGGCAACACGACCACGTATTTCCATGTGACATCGGAACATCGGAGACTCGAGGTCACCGGCGAATCCCTCGTCGACGTCGACGGCGAGCACCCGGCGACGATGGCGGGCGCCGACGTCGGGTGGGAGGCGGCCCGGCCGGTCACCGCCACCGGCCCGCTCGCGGTCGAGTTCACCCTCGATCTGCTGCCGCCGGAGATCACCCCGGAGGTCGCCGAGTACGCCGCGCGGAGCTTCCCGGCGGGCAGGCCGCTGCTCGAGGCGGTCACCGAGCTGAACACCCGGATCAACCAGGACTTCCGGTATCGCTCCGGCTCGACCACGGTGAGTACCAGCGTCGCCGACGTGTTCGCCGCGCGCGAGGGCGTCTGCCAGGATTTCGCCCGGATCGGCGCGGCCTGCCTGCGGTCGCGGGGGCTGGCCGCCCGCTACGTCTCGGGCTACCTCGCGACCGATCCGCCGCCGGGTAAGGAACGCATGGTCGGGGTGGACGCCACCCACGCGTGGGCGGCGGTCTGGCTGCCCGGCACCGACCCCACCGACCGCACCGGCCGCTGGATCGCCTTCGACCCCACCAACGACCAATTCGCCGACGAGCGCTATGTCACCGTGGCGTGGGGGCGTGACTACCAGGATGTTCCGCCGCTGCGTGGCATCATCTACACCGACGCCAAACAGTCCACGATCACGGTCTCGGTCGATGTTGCCCCGGTGGAGGTGTAGTCCCTTGCGTGATTTCGTCTGCCCCAACTGCGGGCAGCAGCTGGCTTTCGAGAACTCGGTCTGCCTGTCGTGCTCGAGCAGGCTCGGCTTCAGCCTGGACGAGCGCGCGCTGGTGGTGATCGGCGATCCGCCCGGTGACGCGGCGATCGATCACGCGGGCGGCGTCGTCGACGGCGACCGGTTCCGGCTGTGCGACAACCTGCATGTGGCGCAGTGCAATTGGCTCGTCTCGACGACCGGCCACACCTCGGGGCCGATGCTGTGCGCGTCGTGCGCGCTCACCCGGACCAGGCCCAACGACGCCGACGCCGACGGGCTGGCGGCCTTCGCCGAGGCCGAGGCGGCCAAGCGCCGCCTGATCTTCGAACTGGTCGAACTCGGGCTGCCGATCGTCGGCCGCGAGGCCGACCCCGCCCATGGCCTGGCCTTCGACCTGCTCTCCAGCCGGACCGACGACGTGCTGACCGGTCACATGGACGGTGTCGTCACCCTCGATCTGGCCGAGGCGAACGACCCGCACCGCGAGCAGCTGCGGATCGAGATGGCCGAGCCGTACCGCACCCTGCTCGGCCATTTCCGGCACGAGATCGGGCACTACTACTTCACCGTGCTGGTTGCCGGAGACGAAGCGCTGCAACGGTTCCGGGAGCTTTTCGGCGACCCGTACGCCGACTACCAGGAGGCGCTGAACCGGCATTACTCCCAGGGCACGCCGTCCGGCTGGGAGAGCGACTACGTCTCGTCCTACGCGACCATGCACGCCGCGGAGGACTGGGCCGAGACGTTCGCGCACTATCTGCACATCCGCGACACCCTCGACACCGCCGCCGCCTTCGGCTTCGCGCCTGCGGGCGCCACCCTGGATCGTCCGCAGGTCGGACGGGCGGGGTACGACAAGATCATCGAACTGTGGCTGCCGCTGGCCTGGTCGCTGAACATGGTCAACCGGTCGATGGGCCACGACGACCTCTATCCCTTCGTGCTGCCCGACCGAGTCCTGGAGAAGATGCGCTTCGTCCACGAGCTGTGCGAGCGCAGCGACTCCACCGCCGTGGTCGCGTAATTCCGGCAGTTTCACTGCGACCTGGATCACAGCTGGCTATCCTCTCTCATTGAGACGCATGAGTCTCAAACCCGGTGCGCCCGGGCCGCTCGATGAGGATTGCTATGAACTCACCCCTGGTTTCCGTCGGACTGCCGCTGGCCTTGGCCGTGATCATGTTCGGTCTGGGACTCTCGCTCACCGTCGCCGACTTCACCCGGATCGCCAAGAGCCCGCGCATCGTCGCGATCGCGCTGCTGTGCCAGGTGATCGCTTTGCCCGTGGTCGCCTTCGGGCTGGTCCTGCTGTTCGATCTGCCCGCGATCCTGGCGGTCGGGGTGATGCTGCTGGCGTCCTCGCCGGGCGGGACGACGGCGAATCTGTTCAGCCATCTGTTCCGCGGCGATGTGGCGCTGAACGTGTCGCTGACCGCGGTCAACTCGATCATCGCCGTCGCCACCGTGCCGCTGGTGACCAACTTCGCGATCGGCTACTTCGACCCGGCCGAGGGCGGCTCGCTCGGGTTGCAGTTCGGCAAGGTGGTGCAGGTGTTCGCGATCGTGCTGGTCCCGGTGGCGATCGGCATGCTGGTGCGCCGCTCCTCGGCGGCGTTCGCCGACCGGATGGACCGCCCGGTGCGGATCGGCTCGGCGGTGACCCTGCTCCTGGTGATCCTCGGGACGGTCGCCACCGAATCCGACACCCTCACCGAGTCGTTCGCGCAGGTCGGCGGCATCACCGTGCTGTTCTGCCTGATCAGCCTGACCGTCGGATACTTCCTGCCGCGCCTGCTCGGGGTGCCGGACCGGCAGGCCATCGCCTGCTCGATGGAGGTCGGCATCCACAACAGCACGATCGCGATCACCATCGCGGTGAGCGTCCTGGACAGCACCGAGATGGCGGTGCCCGCCGCGATCTACGGCATCCTGATGTTCCCGCTCGCCGCCGCGTTCGGTTACCTCATCACCCGTCGGCAGCCGAAGGCGGCGGTCGCCGCGGCGGACTGAGGCTCAGGCGTTCGCCGCGAAGCACGCCGAATCCCGGTTGCGCACGGCTGTGGGCGAAGTCGGTGGACAGCCCCGAATCACCGGACTGACCTCTTGGCCGAGGAGGCGGCATGGCGGGCGATCGAGGCGCGGCACACCATCGAAGCCGCGCGGCTGCCGTCGATCCATCGTGATCCGTTCGATCGGATCCTGGTCGCGCAGGCCCGGTGTGAGGAGCTGACGCTCGTCACCCGGAACCCGTACTGCCTGCGCTACGAGGTCGATTCGCTCCCGTGCTGACGAGCCGCTAGGCGCGCAGGCGCTCGCGGCGGAGGCGGTCAACCTCGGGGAGGTCGAGGGGGGCGAGGTCGGTGGGGGAGATGCCGAGGGCTCGGGCGATGAGGAGGTCGGCGAGTTCGGGGTTGCGGGCCAGGGCGGGGCCGTGCAGGTAGGTGCCGATGACCGAGCCCTGGACGACGCCTTCGGTGCCGTCGCCGACGCCGTTGCCGACACCGCGGGTGACCTTCGCCAGCGGGGCGGCGTCGGGGCCGAGCAGGGTGCCGCCGCGGTGGTTCTCGAAACCGGTCAGCGGGGCGGACAGGCCGTCGAGGACGGGGGTGGTCGTCACCTCGCCGATGGCGCGGGTGTGCTGGGGCGAGGTGGTGACGTCGAACAGGCTCACGCCGTCGACCTTCTCGCCGGCCGAGGTCTCGTACCAGTTGCCGAGCACCTGGATGGCGGCGCAGATCGCGAGCACGGGCGCGCCCTTGGCGGCGGCCTGCTGCAGTCCTGGGTACTTCTGCAGGTGGCGGGTGGCCAGGCGCTGGGCCGAGTCCTCGGCGCCGCCGAGGGTGTAGATGTCGAACGAGTCCGGCACGGGGTCGGCCAGGGTGATCTCGACGATCTCGGCGTCGTAGCCGCGCATGCGCAGGCGCTGGCGCAGCACCAGCGCGTTGCCGCCGTCGCCGTAGGTGCCCATCACGTCGGGCAGGACGAGGCCGATACGAATGGTCGACTCGCTCATGGGCGTGCCTCCAGGTCACGGTTGAGATCGCGGAACGCGGTGTAGTTGGCCAGCACCTCGACATGCCCGGGCGGGCAGGAGGCGATGGCGCGCAGCGGGTCGGGGATCAGGGTGTGCTCGACCCCGGCGTAGGTCAGGCGTACGGCCAGATCGGTGGCGCGTTCGCCGGCGGCCACCACCTGCACGCCCTCGAAGTGCTCGAACCGCACGTCCCAGAGCCACGAGAGGTCCTCGCCGTCGGGCACCTGCCCGTTCACCGCGATCACCAGCCCGGCCGAGGTCGGCTCGATCATCGACAGTGCCTCCTGCCAGCCGGCCGGGTTCTTGGCCAGCAGCAGCCGCGCGTCGTGCGGACCGACGGTGACGGTGCGGTAGCGGCCCGCGATCTCGCGCACGGTGCCGGTCGCGTCGGTCGCCTTCGTCGGCTCGGCGCCCATCGCGACCGCGGCGGCGACGGCCTGCGCCGCGTTGCCGCGATTCGCGCGACCGGGCAGCGCCAGGTGCAGGGGTGCGCGGAAACCGTCGGGGCCGCACAGGTCGTCGCCCTCGAGCCACCAATCCGGCTGCGGGCGATGGAAGTCGGCGCCGGTCGAGCGCCAGTTCTCGCCCTCCCAGACGATCGGCTCGCCGCTGCGCGGACAGCTCGTCGCGTCGACCGCCCAGCCGCTGCCCGCCGACACCCACACCACGCGGGGGTGGTCGTAGGCGATGGAGGCCACCAGCACGTCGTCGCAGTTGGCGATGACGACGGTGTTCGGATGACGAGCCAGTCCGGCGCGGAGCTTGCGCTCGATCATGTTGATCTCGCCGACCCGGTCGAGCTGGTCGCGGCTCAGGTTCAGCAGCACCACGGCGGCCGGGTCGAGCGCGTCGCTGACGTGCGGCAGATGCAGCTCGTCGACCTCGATCGCGGCCAGCGGCACTCCCTGGTGCACGCTCAGCGCGGCGACGATGCCCGCGTCCATATTGGCGCCGTCGGCCTGGGTGGCGACCTGGCCGAGCGTGCCGAGCGCGGCGGTGGTCATCCTGGTGGTGGTCGACTTGCCGTTGGTGCCGGTGATCAACACCGTCCGCCTGCCGCGACCGAGCTGGGTCATGATCGTCGGATCGATCTTCAGCGCGATCAGGCCGCCGATCATCGAACCCTTGCCGCGGCCCGCCTTCTGCGAAGCCCACGACGCTGCCGCCGCCGCTCGCAAAGCCAGGCGCCCACGCACCGAGATGTCTGCCACGCCGCGAGTCTATGTGCGCGCGGTCGCGGGCCGCGTGCGGGAGCGGTGTGAGCTACGTCAGCCCATCCGCGCCGGTGGCGTGAGCCGGATGATCGAGCGGGGGTCAGCTCATTCGCGCCGGTGGCGTGAGCCGGATGATCGAGCGGGGGGTCAGCTCATTCGCGCCGGTGGCGTGAGCCGGATGATCGAGCGGGGGGTC
>NZ_LPNR01000125.1 GCF_019266065.1 Nocardia sp. MH4
GGGCGCCGGGGCCTGTGCCAGCGGGGCGGCCGGGGCTGGCGCGGCGGACGACGGTCCGGTGGCGCCGCCGGGAAGGCCGACGCCCGAGGACGACGAGCCGGGCAGGCTCGGCCCGGTCGGCGAGGACAACCCCCCGCCGGTACCGCCCGCGGTCGTGTCGCCGGGCACCTTGATGCCGTCGCCGAGCCACTTGCCGTAGTCGTCGAGCTGATCGCCGACCTGGCCGACCTGCGCGGTGACCTTCATCTGCGAGGTGAACCACACGCCGTCCAGGCCGGCGTGCGCGTCGATCTGCCATTCGGTGTTCACCATCGCGCCGAAGCCGTCGAACATGTCACCGATGCCGTCGAACAGTCCGTCGCCGGGCTGACCCGCGCCGGGCACGCTCGCGCCGGGCAGGCCACCGGGCGAACCGGGCAGGCCGATGCCGTCATAGCCGGGGATGCCGATGCCGTGGCCGGGCAGCCCGTCGAAACCGGGAATGCCGATCCCGTGACCGGGCAACCCGAAGGCGGGCGTCTCCGGCAGGCCGAACGGGTTGTCGGTGTCGGTGTCGCCGAGACCGCGGCCGGGCGTGGTCGGTGCCTGCGCGTAGCCGGGGATGCCGAAGCCGCTGGAGGGATGGCTGTCGGAGCCGGGAATCCGCAGCTCCCGCTCGTCGTCGGAGCCGGGAATCTGTGGGCGCCAGTCGGATTCGGTGGCTCGCGCGACCATGGTGACGTCGGCCGGAGCAGGCGCGTGCGGAGCGAACGGCGTGTGCGGCACCGGATGTGGGGCGGGCACGTCGGCGAGGTCGGGGAACGTCACGACCGGGCTCGGCGCGTCCGGGCTGGGGTCGGAGGGGTACTGCGAAGACCAACCGGCGACCCGGCTGTCGGCGTTGCTGGTGCCCGGGGTCGTGTCGGGACCGGTGCCGTTCGCGGCGACCAGGGCTCCACCGGTGACGTAGGCGCCCGCGCGTGCTACCCGCGCGACACCGTTGGCGACCCGGTAGGCCGTGTCGGTCCCCTCCGCGCGCGCAGCATCGTCATCGAAAGGCAGATCACGCGTCATCAATGCTCCAACACTCGCATCACTGTCGACCCCCCACCACGAACGAGGCGAAGTGAAGATCATCCAACACTATTACCCGGAGGCCGAACCGTTGTTTCGTCCAGAACGGTTGGTACCACCTTATGGCGAGCAACAGTTTTCGGCGACCCGGTGGAATCGGGGGGTTCACGATCCCAAGAGAACTCTAACGATTGCTCAACGGTCCCTGAAGATCGGCTGCTTAGCGTCGGTTTCGCCGGTCGCACCGATCGGCGAAACCCCCTCGGAGGAGTCCCGCCCATGACCGTATTCACCGCCCGCCGCCGTTCCCGTGCCGCCGCCCTGGTCGGCGGCACCGCACTGCTGACCGCGACGATCGCCGCAGTGGCCGGCGCCGCGACCGCCGATCCCGCCGTGACCAGGGAAATCGGGCCCGAACGGACGCTGATCATCTGCTCGGCGCCCGGTACTCCCGCCCGGCCCCTGCCGCCGGAGGGCGCGCGCATCCACATCGAGCGCTACGAGGGCGCCCCCGCGGCACCGCTGCCCGCCCTGCCCGGACATCCGGGCGACCCGGCCGTCGAGGCGCCGGGCGACTGCCGCGACGTCGACCCGGGCGAGGCGCCGGGTGGCGTTCTCGTGATCCGCCCGCCGCACGTGCGCTGACCAGGAGAAACGAGGGATCGAACTAGGGTGAGCGGATGACCGGACAGCAGATCTTGGTCGTCGACGACGAGGTCAGGGTACTGGCCTCGCTGCGGCGCGGCCTGGAACTCTCGGGCTTCGACGTCGTCACGGCCGGTGACGGCGCCGCGGCGCTCGCCCTGGTGCGTTCCACCACCCCGGACGCCATGGTGCTCGACGTGAACATGCCCGAACTCGACGGCGTCGGCGTGGTGACGGCCCTGCGGGCGATGGGCAACGACATCCCCATCTGCGTGCTCAGCGCCCGCAGCGCGGTGAGCGACCGGATCGCGGCACTCGAACGCGGCGCCGACGACTACCTCACCAAACCGTTCGACCTCGGCGAGCTGATCGCCCGGCTGCGCGCGCTGCTGCGCCGCAGCGCGGCAACCGCTGCGCCGCAGGGCAAGACGGTGCGGGTGGGCCGGGTCGAGATCGATCCGGCCGGGCACCGGGTGCACGCGGCCGGACGACTGGTCGAACTCACCAAACGCGAGTTCGAGCTGCTGGCGATGCTCGCCGACAACGTCGGCATCGTGCTCGGGCGCGAGCAGATCCTGTCCGCCGTCTGGGGTTACGACTTCGCCACCGACACCAATGTGGTCGACGTGTTCGTCTCGTATCTGCGCCGCAAGCTCGAGGCCGACGGCGTCGGTCGGGTCGTGCACACGGTGCGCGGCGTCGGATTCGTCCTGCGCGAGCGCCCGTGAGGACCGGGTCGTGGTCGTTGCGAACGCGGGTGGCCGTGGTGTCGGCGTTGGTCGCCGCGCTGGTGGCGATCACCCTGGGACTCACCTATGCGGCGCTGCTGAAGGTCGCGGGCACCCGGCAACTCGATCAGACGGTATCGACGATGAATGTCCGGGTGGTGCAGCGCGTCGACGGCGTCCCCGCGCTGCCGATCCCGCTCCCGGCGGACGAGCGGACGGTCCCCGGCACCCCCGAACCACCGGTGGTGGCAGCGCCGGGCAATCCGTCCGACACCGCGCTGGCCAAGGTCCAGGGCGCGCCGGGCCTGCTGGTCCGGCTCGATCCCGATCGTGAGCTGGTCGACGCCGCGATCACCCGCAGCCAGCTCATCGGCTTGGGCATCGGCGTCGGTGGGGTGCTGATCGCGGCCGGATTGGGTTGGGTGCTGGCCGGTTTCGCGGCGCGCCCGCTGCGCAGGCTGGCCACCGCCACCCACGAGATCGACACCCTCGACGAGTTGCCACCGCTGTCGGGCCGTGGTGCCAGGGAGGCCGAGGAACTCTCCGACGCCATCACCCGGATGCTGGCGCGCCTCGAGACCGCGCACGGTGAGACCAGGCAGGCGCTGGCGGGCGCGCGCGATTTCGCCGCGGTCTGCGCGCACGAACTGCGCACCCCGCTCACCGCGATGCGCACCGATTTGCAGGTCCTGGCCGGTGCCGATCTCCCGGCCGAGCAGCGCGACGCCGTCCTGTCCGATGTGCTGGCCGCCGAACGCCAGATCGAACGCACCCTCACCGATCTGGAGCGCCTGGCCGTCGGCGAGCTCACCGACGCGGGCGCGTTCGAGCCGTTCGAACTCTGCGAGACTCTCGATCGCGCCGTCCAGAACGCCCGGCGCGCGCAACCCGGCGTCGACATCGCGCTGACCGCGTGCGACCCGGTTCCGATCACCGGCCTGCCCGGCGGGATCCTGCTGATCGTCACCAACGCCGTCGCCAACGCGGTCCTGCACGGACATGCCACCGAGATCGCGGTCGCGGCACACGCGGACGCGGACGGGATCGAGATCACCGTCGACGACAACGGCACCGGGGTACCGGAACACCTGTCCCCCACCGCTTTCGACCGCTTCGCCAAACGGCCCGGCTCCCCCGGCTCGGGTCTGGGCCTGGCGCTGGTCCGGCAGCAGGCCGAATTGCACGGCGGCACGGCCGAACTCACCGAAAGCCCACTCGGCGGGACGCGCCTGCTGGTGCGCATCACCGCCGAGCCGGGGTGAACGGGGTGGGAACTACTTGCCCTTGGGCTTGTCCGAGGCCGCGTCCGAGGACAGCGCGGCCACGAAGGCTTCCTGCGGCACGTCGACCCGGCCGATGGTCTTCATCCGCTTCTTGCCTTCCTTCTGCTTCTCGAGCAGCTTGCGCTTGCGGCTGATGTCACCGCCGTAGCACTTGGCGAGCACGTCCTTGCGGATCGCCCTGATGTTCTCGCGCGCGATGATCTTCGAGCCGATCGCGGCCTGGATCGGCACCTCGAACTGCTGACGCGGGATGAGTTCGCGCAGCTTGGAGGTCATCTTGTTGCCGTAGGCCTGGGCGGCGTCCTTGTGCACGATGGCACTGAACGCGTCGACAGCCTCGCCCTGGAGCAGGATGTCGACCTTCACCAGCGCCGACGACTGCTCGCCCGCCTCCTCGTAATCGAGCGAGGCGTAACCGCGCGTGCGCGACTTCAGCGAGTCGAAGAAGTCGAAGATGATCTCGGCCATCGGCAGCGTGTAGCGCATCTCCACGCGCGTCTCCGACAGGTAGTCCATGCCGAGCAGCTCACCGCGACGGCTCTGGCACAGCTCCATGATGGTGCCGACGAACTCGCTGGGCGCGATCACGGTGCACTTGGTGACCGGCTCGAAGGTCTGGCGCACCTTGCCCTCGGGCCAGTACGACGGGTTGGTGACGATGTGCTCGGTGCCGTCTTCCATGACGACCCGGTAGATCACGTTGGGCGCGGTCGAGATGAGGTCGAGGCCGAACTCGCGTTGCAACCGCTCGCGGGTGATCTCCATGTGCAGCAGGCCGAGGAAGCCGCAGCGGAAACCGAAGCCCAGCGCCACCGAGGTCTCCGGCACGTAGGTCAGCGCCGCGTCGTTGAGCTGCAGCTTGTCCAGCGCGTCACGCAGATCCGGGTAGTCGGAGCCGTCGACCGGGTACAGGCCCGAGTAGACCATCGGGCGCGGTTCCTGGTAGCCGGCCAGCGCCGAGGTGGCGCCGTCGCGCGCGGAGGTGACGGTGTCACCGACCTTGGACTGACGCACATCCTTCACACCGGTGATCAGGTATCCCACCTCGCCGACGCCGAGTCCCTGGGTGGGCTTCGGTTCGGGCGAGACGATGCCGATCTCGAGCAGCTCGTGCTGCGCGCCGGTCGACATCATCTTGATCTTCTGGCGCGGGGTCAGCTTGCCGTCGACCACCCGGACATAGGTGACCACGCCACGGTAGGTGTCGTAGACCGAGTCGAAGATCAGCGCGCGAGCCGGGGCATCGGCGTCACCGACCGGCGGCGGCACCTCGGCGATCACCTTGTCCAGCAGCTCACCCACACCCACGCCGGTCTTGCCCGACACCCGCAGCACGTCGTCGGCCTCGCAACCGACGATGTGGGCGATCTCGGCGGCGTAGCGGTCCGGGTCGGCGGCGGGCAGGTCGATCTTGTTCAGCACCGGGATGATCACCAGATCGCGTTCCATCGCCAGGTACAGATTCGCCAGCGTCTGCGCCTCGATGCCCTGGGCGGCGTCGACCAGCAGGATCGCGCCCTCACAGGCCTCGAGCGCGCGCGAGACCTCGTAGGTGAAGTCGACGTGGCCCGGGGTGTCGATCATGTGCAGGACGTAGTCCTGGCCGTCGACAGTCCACGGCAGGCGCACGTTCTGCGCCTTGATCGTGATGCCGCGCTCGCGCTCGATGTCCATCCGATCCAGGTACTGGGCGCGCATGGCCCGTTCCTCGACCACACCGGTCAGCTGCAGCATCCGATCGGCCAGGGTCGACTTGCCGTGATCGATGTGCGCGATGATGCAGAAGTTCCGGATCCGGGACGGATCGGTGAACGTCGTATCGGCAAAACTGGAAGCCACTCCACTCCTCGAGGGGTATCGGCGAACTGCGTCTATCGTCCCATGCGTCGAATCGCCGCCTTGTCACCGGTGCACCGAAGCGTGCGTCACCGTTATATTTCAGGGATGGCCAGCAGTTGGAACACTCTCGGTAAGCAACTCGGCGTCATCGCCAAGGAGCAGGGACCGAAGATCGTGCGCAAGCAGGGTCCACGGCTGCTCGAGAAGCTGGTGGGGGCGCTGGCGGCCAAGCCGGAACCCACCGTCGCGGTGCGCCCGACCGCGTCGACGCCGGTGCCCACCGCCCACCGCGCCCGGCAGATCGTCTACTGCCCGCAGCTCGACGGACGCGCCGACCCGGGCGAGATCGTGTGGACCTGGGTGCCCTACGAGGAGGACCCCACCAACGGCAAGGACCGCCCGGTGCTGGTCGTCGGGCGTGACCGCAAGACCCTGCTCGGGCTGATGCTGTCGTCCAAGCCCGACCGCGCGCACGATCACAACTGGGTCGGGATCGGTTCGGGCCCGTGGGACCACGACGGCAGGCCCAGCTGGGTCCGGCTGGATCGAGTGCTGGACGTGCCGGAAGACGGCATCCGCCGCGAGGGCGCGATCGTGGAACGCAAGACCTTCGACCTGGTCGCGCATCGGCTCGTCGCCGAATACCGCTGGAGCTGAGCGAGACTGCGAAGCCCCGATCCGGTACTCCGAATCGGGGCTTCGTCGTCGGCGCGTCCTGCGCTAGCTCAGGACGTCCCTGGATCGCCCGAAGATCAAGCCGTAGACCAGCGCGCCCAGAACCCCGCCGAGCAGCGGGAAGACGATGAAAGCCCACACCTGGCCCATCGCGCCGTCCTGGTAGGGCGCCACGCCGAGACTGCGCGCCGGGTTGACCGAGGTGCCGTCGACCGGGATCGAGATCAGGTGGATCACCGCGAGGGTGACACCGATGGACAGACCGGCCAGCGGCACATCGGAGATCTGATCGGTCGAGGCGAGGACCACGAACACCAGCAGCGCGGTGAGCATCACCTCGATGATGATCATCGCCGCCATCCCGTACCCGTTCTGCACCACGACCTCGCCCAGCGGCCCGGTCACCGCGGACGGACTGTGTGCGCCCCAGCCGTTGGCGCCGAGCCCGTCGACCGCCCGATCGTAGGACGGCAGGTTCTTGGCCAGCGCGAACAGCACGAGACCGGCCAGGAATCCACCGATCAGCTGGGCGATCCAATAGCCCGCGGCCGACGCGGCCGTCAGCCTGCCGAGCAGGAGTTGACCGAGGGTGACCGCGGGATTGACGTGACAACCCGAGATCGGTCCGATCGCGTAGACGAGGAACATCAGCGACAGACCGAAGGCGAGCGCGATACCGAGCGCGCCTACTCGTTCACCGGCCAGGACCGCGGTGCCCACACCACCGATCACGAGTATGAAGGTGCCCAGACCCTCGGCTACCCATTTCTTGACTTCGGGGACGACTTCGGGTTCGACCAGTTCCTGTGCAGTGGGAGACATCTGCCACCACCTCTCCGAGAGGACTTGTCCCCGCGGCAAGGCGGGGTTCCGCACGAGCGAACTGGACATTACGCGAGGCGGGTCACCTCTACAACGACCTCGAGGTCCGTCGAGCCGCCGCCGGAGAAGACACCTTTCAGCGGAGGCACATCGGCGTAATCGCGCCCGACCCCGACCGAGACGTGCTGCTCGTTGACGGCGAGGTTGTTCGTCGGGTCGTAGCCCCACCACTGCCCGGTCCAAGCCTCCACCCAGGCGTGCGACTGGCCTGCCACGGTCTCGCCGATCTCGGCGCCCGGCTTCGGATGCAGGTAGCCGGAGACGTACCGGCTGGGAATTCCCATGCTGCGCAGCAACACCAGGGTCAGGTGGGCGTAGTCCTGGCAGACACCGCGCCGCTCGGCGAAGGCCTGCAACGCCGAGGTGTGCACCGAGGTGGTGCCCGCGATGTAGTCCATCTCCTTGTGCACCCATTCGGCCGCGCGCACCACCGCCTTGGCCGGTTCCTCGCCCCGGGACAGCTGCCTGGCCACCGTCGCGAGCTTGCGATCGCGCGGCACATAGGAGGTGGGACTGAGCATTTCGTCGAAGCGGTCGACGATCGGACCGCTGCGCAGGTCGTCCCAGCTCAGTTCCTCGGTCGGTTCCGCGAACGGCTCGGTCTCCACCACCGAGGACCCGGTCACCTCGAGTTCGGTGTGCGGTGCGTGCAGGTCGAACGCGGTGACCGCGGTGCCCCAGTAGTCGGTGTAGCGATACGACCTGGTGGCCGGCACGGTTTCGACGCGATTGAGGATCACGTTCTGCCTGCTGTCGGCGCGCGGCGTCAGCCTGGCCTCGTTGAACGAGCGCGTCACGGGCGCGTCGTAGACATATCCGGTGGTGTGCACCACCCTGATCCGCCAGCTCACAGTTCTCCCTCCACCTGCACGCGGCCGTCGGAACTGCTGCGCACATCGGTCCACGCCACCCAGGGGGCGGCGTGGAAGTACTGGCGTGACACGGCCTCGCTGACCTCGCGGCACGATTTCTGCAGCGCGAGCAGTCTGCTCTGCAAGTCCTCCAGCAGCACCCCCGGCGGCAGGAATTCGAGTTCGCTGCGCGCCCGGCCGAGCACCCGCTGGGCCTCGTGACGCGCGCCGACGCGACTGCCGGGCCGCTGGTCGAGTTCGGTCAGGCAGGCCTCGGCGACGCGCAGCGTGTGGAACACCGAGCGCGGGAAGAGCCGGTCGATGAGGATGAACTCGGCGACCCTGGCCGCGTCGAGCGCGCCGCGGTGGGTGCGCAGATAGGTGTCGTGGGCGCCCGCCGAGCGCAGCACCGTCACCCAGGCCGGCGAGGAGGTGCGGTCGCCCGCGCGCGAGAGCAGCAGCCGCACCATCATGTCCACGCGTTCGATGGAGCGGCCGAGCAGCAGGAAACGGTAGCCGTCGTCGCGCGAGAGCGTCGAGTCGGTCAGTCCGGTGAACATCGCCGCGCGGTCCTTGATGTAGGAGAAGAACTCGTGCGGGCCGAGGCCGCGCGCCGCCTTCTCCGCCGTCGCCAGCCCGTTGTAGGTGGCGTTGAGGCACTCCCACATCTCGCTGGAGGTGACTTCGCGTGCGCCGCGGGCGTTCTCGCGGGCCTTGCCGATGGAGTCGCTGATCGAGACGCCGTGGTCGTGGCTGAACGCGACCAGGTCGGTCACCGACCACACGTCCAGGCGCAGCCCCTCCGGCGGCTCGATGCCGAGCACCTTGAGCAGGACCCGGGAGGTGCGGTCGGCGTCGACGGTGGCGTCTTCGAGCAGTTGATGCACGGCGACGTCGAGGATGCGCGCGGTGTCGTCGGCGCGCTCGACATATCGGCCGATCCAGTAGAGGGATTCGGCGTTGCGAGCAAGCATGTGTGTCAGTCCCCGATCAGCCGCTGCGTCTGTTGTTGTTGCTGCTGTTGCTGATTGGCCTGCGGCGCGCTGAGTTCGCGACCGATTTCGAAGGAGTCGGCCTGCGGCGGATCGCTCACCAGTTCCGGACCGGCCAGTTCCCGGTCGACGAGGCCGGAGCGACCGGCCAGCACCCAGGTGTCCTTACTGCCGCCGCCCTGGCTCGAGTTGACCACCAGCGAGCCCTCCGGCAACGCGACCCTGGTCAGCCCACCGGGCAGCACCCAGATGTCCTCGCCGTCGTTCACCGCGAACGGGCGCAGGTCGACGTGCCGGGGCGCGAGATCGTTGCCGATCTTGGTCGGCACGGTCGACAGCTGCACCACCGGCTGGGCGATCCAGCCGCGCGGATCGGCCTTGACCTTGCGCTTGACCGCCTCCAGCTCGCGCGGGGACGCGTCGGGCCCGATGACGATGCCGTAGCCGCCGGACCCCTCGACCGGCTTCACCACGAGCTCGCCGACCCGGTCGAGCACCTCCTCGCGTTCGTCGTCGAGCCAGCAGCGGAAGGTGTCGACGTTGGGCAGGATCGGCTTCTCGCCGAGGTAGTACTCGATGATCGTGGGCACATAGGTGTAGATGAGTTTGTCGTCACCGACGCCGTTGCCGACCGCGCTGGAGATCACCACGTTGCCCGCGCGGGCGGCGTTGAGCACGCCGGCCACGCCGAGCACCGAGTCGGGGCGGAAGTGCATGGGGTCGAGGAAGGTGTCGTCGATGCGGCGGTAGATCACGTCGACCTGGCGCTCGCCCGCGGTCGTGCGCATGTAGACGACATTGTCGCGGCAGAACAGGTCACGCCCCTCGACCAGCTCGACGCCCATCTGCCTGGCCAGCAGCGAATGCTCGAAGTAGGCGGAGTTGTGCACACCCGGGGTGAGCACGACGACGGTCGGGTCGGCCTCGTTGGGCGCCGCGGAGGCCCGCAGCGCCCGGAGTAGGTGCGTGGGATAGTCGCCGACCGCGCGCACCCGGTGCGAGGAGAACAGGTCGGGGAAGACCCGGGCCATCGTGCGCCGGTTCTCCATCACATAGGACACCCCCGACGGCGAGCGCAGGTTGTCCTCGAGCACCCGGAAGTCGCCGCGTTCGTCGCGCACCAGGTCGATGCCCGAGACATGGATGCGCACCCCGTTCGGCGGGACCAGGCCCGCGGCCTCGCGGTGGAAGTGCTCACACGAGGTGACCAGCCGCTTGGGGATCACCTGATCGCGCAGGATGTTCTGCTCGCCGTAGACGTCGGCCAGGAACAGCTCCAGCGCGGTGACCCGCTGTTTGATGCCCCGCTCGAGCTTGGCCCACTCGGCGGCGGCGATCACCCGCGGCACCAGATCCAGCGGGAACGGCCGTTCCTGCCCCGACAGGGAGAACGTGATGCCCTGATCGATGAATGCCCGGTCCAGCGCGTCGGAGCGTTTGGCCAGGTCGTCTACGTCGTTGGCGGCCATCGCGGCGTGAATGCCTTTATACGGCGCCCGCACTCGTCCCGCCGCGTCGAACATCTCGTCGAACGCGTCGGCGAAGCGGCCCGGGCCGTACCCCTCGAACAAACCGGCGTGCGCGTTCACCGGATGCCCGTTCGTTCTCACCAACGCCGGTGATGCAGATCGAGCCGTACTCGGCGCTGTGGTGGAGGTCATGAGAAAAACTGTGCATCACCCGGCAGCAGGGTCGTGTGAGACACAGGTAAATTTCTTGCATCACCTGAAATGGATGAAATCAGCGGAGCCGGGGGCCGGTCGATCGGAGCCCGATTTCGCCGGGCGGTGCCGAGCTGGTAACCTCGATCTTCGGCGCGGTGTTACCCGTAGTTCAGCACCATCTGCTGCATCGTGGGCGCGCGCCCGACGAGCTTTCGAGACATACCACCCAGCGACAGGAAACCAGAGGATACAGGCGTGGCCAACATCAAGTCCCAGATGAAGCGGATCCGTACCAACGAGGCGGCGCGCAAGCGCAACCAGTCGGTCAAGTCCGCGCTGCGCACCGCGATCCGCAACTTCCGTGAAGCTGCCGCCAGCGGTGACAAGGAAAAGGCTGCCGAGCAGCTGCAGTTCGCGAGCCGCAAGCTCGACAAGGCCGCTTCCAAGGGCGTCATCCACGCCAACCAGGCGGCCAACAAGAAGTCCGCGCTCGCGCTGGCTCTGAACAAGATCTGATCGGAGCGGGTCCACCCGCTCAGCAATACTTCGCAAGACGCAGCCGCCGTGGCCTCGATGACCACGGCGGCTTTTGTCGTCGGCTACCATTCCGCGCATGCTGACGGTGTACGCGAATCAGACGGTGGTACGAGGCGACGACCTGGCCGAGGTGATCCGCGCCGCGGAGATCCTGGGCATCGGACTCAAGATCGAGAATGTGATGGTCCCGGACGAGGACGGCGGCTTCGCGGCCGCCTGGATCGTCACCCGCGAGGACGAGGTCCCGCTCTACGAGGAGTGGGAAGGTCGCTACGAGGATCTCGAGGACGACGAGGAGCTCGCCGTCGTCGGCGACTGATCAGTTCACACAGGGGATCCGCCCCGAGGTGATGTCGCTGCGGACCGGCTTGCCCGCGTCGGGGGTGTCCGTCACCGGCGTGGTCGCGCTGGTCTGCCAGGCACCGGTGGACGTCTCGCCCGGCCAGGCGGCGGGCGGTTCGGTCCGCGCCGTTGTTCGCCGGGTCGTCGTCGACGCGGGTGCCGGCATCCCGAACGCGGCCGCGATCTCGCGGCGGATCGCCGCTCGGTCCACGATGTTCACGTCCTGCCCGTTGATCACGTCGTAGCGCAGGATCGGCAGGGTGCGGAATTCCACCTGCGGGTCTTTCGCGCTGCCGAGGGTGCGCACGAACTCGGTCATGTTCCAGCCGTCCGACAGGACGATATTGCGGTGCGCCACCTCCATCAACGCCGACAGTTTGCCGGGGTCGGTCAGGGTGCCCGCACTACGCAGCTGCCCGGCGACCGAGGTCAGAAACGCTTGCTGGCGGTGGGTGCGGTCCAGATCGCCGTTCTCCAGCCCGTGCCGCTGCCGCACGAAGGCCAGCGCCTGGGCCGGATCGAGATGCTGGCGGCCGGCCGGGAAGTTCGCGCCGGAGAACTCGAGGTCCTGCACCGGATGGTTCAGGCACACCTCCACCCCGCCCAGCGTGGCGGCGAGATCGTAGAAACCGGCGAGGGTGATCTCGGCGAACCGGTCGATCGGCACTCCGGTCAGATCACGCACCGCCCGCACGATAGAGGCCCGCCCCGCCTCCCTGCCCGCCTGTTCGAGCTGGCGCTGATCGGTGACGCCGCGTGCGATCAGCTGATCCTGCACCGCGGCCTTCTTCAACCCGTACGCCTCCTTGATCTTGGCGTGGGTGTAGCCCGGGATGCCACTGACCGGCACGTAGTCGTCACGCGGAATCGACACCGCGACGATCTTGTCCAGCGCGGCCGGAATATGCACCAGGATCAGCGTATTGGCGTTGTAGCCGCCCTCGTCCCCGTCGCCGGCGTGCAGCTGATCCAGGATTTCCGTCGGCAGCTCGTTCCCGTTCTGATCGCGCCGGGTGTCGAGCCCGATCAGCAGGATGTTCAGATCCCCGCCGAGCGAGTGCGGCGCGTCGTCCTCGATGGCCTGCGAGCGCAGGAACCCGGCGTCGAAACTGCCTGCCGTCGACCACCCGTACGCGGTGACAGCCACCACCAGCGCCGACATCCCGGCGGCGAACCCCTTCCCGAATGCCCTGGCCCACCGGCCCGCCGAACCACGAGCGCGTCGACTGCTCCCGCGCTCCCCGGTCCGGCTGACAGTCGGCTCGTCCATGTCATGATCAACTGTGCCAGCCGTGAGGCCGGACCGACATCGCGATTCGGTCCCGATTCCACCGCGACCAGGCGTGTCGGCTCAGCGACTGCGCGTACCGAGGTTCTGGGAAATCCGCAGAAGGTACCCGTCCGGGTCCTGCACGGCGAACTGGCGCACGCCCACGACGTCGGTTGCCCGCGCGTACCAGCGGTCCTCCAGCGGGAGGAACAGTTCCCGCCCGGTCGCGGTGATCACCGCATGGAGCTCGGCGACATCGTCCACGTCGATGGTGAAGTTGATGCCGCGACCGTACGGATATTCGAGCGGCGCGTGCGGGTAGAGCGGCTCGTGGTCCGTCGGCTGTTCGAGCATGAGGTCGATACCGTCGCGTTCGAGATAGGCGAACCGTTCCGCGGGGCGCTCGTAGCGGATCCGGAACCCGAGTAGACCGTAGAACTCGAGGCTGGCCCGGAGGTCGGCACAGATGAGCTCGGGGATCAGGCGCACCACGTCGTCGCCCGTCGACTCAGCCCGCGGCGCGCAGGTCGAGGATGCGGGAGAGGGCGTGTTCCACGGCGTAGGTGGCGTCGGCGGCGCCACCCTTGACGTCGGCGTTGAGGGTGGCGACCACCTGGAGGGCGGTGCCGATGGTGGCCGGGGTCCAGCCACGGGCCTGGGCCTGCGCCTTCTTGACCTTCCACGGGGGCATGCCGAGCTGCTGGGCGAGTTTGAACGGGTCGCCTCGGCCCGCGGAGCCGACGCGGGCGATGGTGTGCACGGAATCGGCGAGGGCGTCGGCCAGCAGCACGTGCGGGACACCGCGGTCGGTGGCCCAGCGCAGGGCCTCCATCGCCGCCGGGCGGTCGCCCGCGACGGCGAGCTCCGCGACATCGAACCCGGTCACCTCGGCGCGGCCGGAGTAGTAGCGGCGGACCGCGTTCACATCGACCTTGCCGCCGGTGTCGGCGACCAGCTGTGAGCAGGCCGCGGCCAGCTCACGCAGCTCCGAGCCGACGGACTCGATCAGCACCTGGACCACGTCCGGCGCCACCCGCACCCCGAGAGCGCGAAACTCCGCGCGCACGAACTCCGCCCGCTCGCCGGCCTTGGTGAGCTTGGCGCACTCGTGCACCACCGCGCCCTGCTTCTGCAGCGCGGGCACCAGTGCTTTGGCGCGGCCGCCGCCCGAATGCAGCACCATCAGCACCACGCCCGCCGGCGGGTCGGCCGCCGCGTCGGTGATCACCGCCACCGCGTCCTTGCCCGCCTCCGCGGCCGACTCGAGCACGATCACCCGGTCCTCGGCGAACAGCGACGGACTCAACAGCTCGGCCAGTTCGGCGGTACTCGCGTCACCGGCGCGCAGCCGATCCACCGGCACCGAGTCCGGATCGGGCGCCTCGGCCCGCACCTGGCCGGTCACCTGCGCCACGGCGCGTTCGACCAGCAGTTCCTCGTCACCGAGAACCAGATGTACCGCGGCAGGGCGTTCGCTCACCAGGCGATCCTACGTTCGGGCACCGACAGCGAGCCGGTCGCGGTCGTTCGAGGTGGTCGGCCGCCGCGCGGGGTCTCCCGGCCGCCCGCTGCCGGCGGTTCACGGAGGGGCTGGAGTCCGCCGACGGGATGTCGTTGTGCGCGGTTCGACGGCGGTGCCCGACACGATCACGTCGCCGTCGTGATCGGTCCGGGCGATCGTGACGCCGAGGGTGTCCAACGCGGTGATGATCGTGGGGTGCGGGTGGCCGAACGAGTTGTCCGTCCCGGCGCTGATCAAGGCCAGGCGCGGGTGGACCGCGCGCAGGAACTCCGGTGTGGTGGTGCGGGACCCATGATGTGGGACCTTGAGAATGTCGGCGCGGATGTCGCTGTCACGCGACACCCGAGATTGCGCGGTCGCTTCGATATCGCCGGTGAACAGAATCGTGCCCACGGCGGTGCGCGCCCGCAACACCAGCGACCGATCGTTGGCTTCGTCCAGGTCCAGCGACGACGCTTCCCGCCCCGGCGCGAGCACCGTCAATTCGACTGCCCCGAACGTCAGTACCTGCCCCGCGCGCAATTCCATCAGCGGGATCCCGGCGGCCTCGGCGAGCTCGACGACTCGCTCGATCCCCTCGGTCGCGACGGTTGGACCAGATGAATTCCGCTGCGCCACAACATCCTGGCGAGAGGCGGACGGTAGCCCGGCCGAGTGTCCGCCGTTCGGGTGGCGCTGGTTGGTGCTCTCGGCGCCGACAGAGTGCTCGGCCCCGGCAGACTGCTCGGCGCCAGCGGGATGCCCACCGCTCGTGGAGGGCGCGCCGCTCGTGGAGGGCCCGACGGCGACAGGATGCCCGACGGCAGCGGGATGCCCGCTGGTGTCAGAGTGCCCAGTGCCGGTGGAGGGGGTGCCGCCGATGGTGTGACCGCTGGTGGAGTGCGGGCCGCCGGTGGAAAGAAGTTCACCGGGTGCGGTGGCTATGGCGGCGGTGGTGCGGCCGCGGAGTGCGCCGGCCAGGCCGTCGATGTGGTCGGCGTGTGGGTGGGTGAGGATCAGGAGGGGGATGTGGGTGATGCGCAGGCGGTCGAGGCAGCGGCGGATCGGGCGGGGGTCCGGGCCGGTATCGATCACGATCGCGGCGTTGGGGGCGACGGAGAGGGCGAGGCCATCGCCCTGGCCTACATCGCACATCGCCAGTGCCCAGCCGGTCGGCGGCCATCCCGGCTGCCATAGGCGCACTGGGACAAGCACTATCGCGACGCCCAAGGCGGCGACGGCGAGCAATCGGCGAGCCTTCGACCATCGCAGAGCTGCCACGAGGACGACGACGATCGCCGCTGTGACCAGTCCCCCGGTCACGCCGGACGGCACCGAGATCGTGGCACCGGGCACGGCGGCGGTCCGGTCGGCTACCGCCAGCAGCCACCACAGCGGTGGGCGCGCGCACCACAGCACCCACACCGCCGCTTCACCCCAGAGGCAGGCGACGGCCGCACCCACCGCACCGATCACGGTGATCACCCCGACCACCGGCGCGACAAGCGCGTTCGCCACGATCGCGACCACGCTCACCCGTCCCGACAGTGCGACCATCAGCGGGAGGGTGACGACGAACGCCCCTGCCGACACCGCGACGATCTCGGCGGGTACGCGCCACCACCCGTGCGCCCGCAACCAATCCGCCCAGCTCGGCGCGAGCAGGATCAGGCCGGCGGTCGCGAGCACCGACAACGCGAACCCCGCGCTCACCGCCAACTGCGGTGCCACAACGAGCAGTCCGATCACCGCGGCACCCAGCGCGGGCAGCGCTTGTTTGCGGCGGCCGGTGAGCAACGCGAGTACCGTCACCGACCCCATGCCCGCGGCCCGCAGCACACTGGGGTCGGGCCGCGCGAGAACGACGAACACCACCACCGTCACCGCGGCGGCAGCGGCACTCGTTCGCGGACCCGCGGTCAGCAATCTCGCCAACCCGAGCAGCGCGGCGAGCAGGATAGTGAAGTTCGCTCCACTGATGGTTTTTTAGGGGTACTCCTCACTCCAACCGAAGGCCGTCGCCATGACCGTTCCTGTCCAGCATGTCCTGACCACGAGCAAGAGTCGTCCCCGTCAGATGCACATTCTCGCCCGCGCCCTCACTGATCGGTACGAGGTGCCGTTCGAAGCGACCTACGAGGCGGCGCGGGGGTGGACGATGTCGTGGTGCAACGGCCCCACCGAGGACGAAGTCCGCGGCGTTCTGTCCCGCCTGTCGGCCGGCCTCGCCGCCATCACGTCGCTTCGGCTGTTCCGGAGCCACACCGACCTGGCTGAGGCCGTGTCGGTGCTGATGTGGATCGATGCCGACCCGACCCACCTGTCCGATCTGTCGAGCTACTGGAGCACCCGGGAAGCATTCGGGTCGACCCGGTACCCGGAGCGGGCGCCAGAGGCGTGGACTCGTCGGGCACAGGAGCTGCTCGGCTTGGGGTACTTCCACACTGCTGGCCTGGCGTGGCTGCGGTCGCGCACCTGGGTCCAGGCTCTGGCCGAGCTGGACGGATAGGACCGTGCTGCCGTGCGCGCAACTGCTCCAGGCCGACGCGCACGGCGGCCATTCGGAGTTGCACCCGCCCAGTCATCCGGATCGATCCCAGCCTCACGCAGCGCATCCCGATCGATGTCGTCCATGCACCATTGGACGCAGCACCCCGACGATCGGTTCCGCCGATACACTCCAGACGTGTCGGACACTGACGACCCGATCTCCGCAGCCGACGCGGAGGTGATTGCGGCGGTTGTGGATCACATCGACCCGGACTCCCCACTCATCGACGAGCAGCTCTACTACATCCTCGAGGCCGAGCTCGACGCGCCGCCGACTATGGACGAGATCCAGGCCGTGCTGGCAATCCTGCGGATGCCGCACCTGCGCTACCAGCCGGGAGAGTCATCGGCCGCGGTGCTCGGCCGGATGCGAGCCATGCTCGGACGCGCCTAGAATTCGCACATGAGTTCGATCGTCTGGCACCTCGGCGACGGGAGGCCGGTCGACCCCGGTCGCCTCTACCAGGTGCGTGGCGGGGCCTGGGCTGAGCCGATGCCGATCGCATGTCCGGCTGGCCACCAGCTCGGCCCGGGCGAGGCTCTCGTCGGCACCGTGCCATGCCTCGCAGCAGAGGGCCACCACCGCACGTACTGCTGCCGTCGCTGCGGAGTCACGATCTACTGGCCGCCGGTCAATGCTCGCTGCGACCACTGGGGCGACGCTCGTGCAGTACCCGAACAATAAGCTTGCGAGCCTCGTCACCGAACGCAGCGTTCTCGACCAGGCCCGCGAATACCCGCTCGTACAGTTCTATCTCGCGCGGCTGGTTCACGTTCAGCTCGGCGGTGATGGTCTCGATCTGGACCAGGCGCTGGTCGAAGATGACGAAGCCGTTCGTCACGGGACCGTGGTAGGGAGTCTTCGCCGGCACGATGCCGAGAACGACACGAGGAAGAGACATCATCGTCAGCAGCCGGTCGAGCTGCCCGAGCATTACTCCGTCATCGCCGACGGTCGTCTGCAAGGCCTGCTCGGCGAGGATGAAGGTGAACCGGCCAGCGCCGCGGTACAGGACTCTCTGCCGCTCGATCCGCGCAGCCACGCCCTCCTGGAGATCGTCCGGGATTCCGTAGAACTCGATGATCTTCGACAGCAGGCCCTCGGCGTACTCGGGAGTCTGAAGTAGACCAGGGACCACAGATGCCTCGTACCAGCGCATCGTGCGGGTCTCGCCCTCCAGCTTCAGCGACATCCGCTGACGGCGGCGAGTCCCGCCGCCGAGCACGCGCTTCCACTCCATGTAGGCGGCTTCGAGATGGCGCAGCGTCGCGATCAGATCGCTGAGCTGCTCGGGGTGGCCGGTGTGTGAGCACCAGTCCTCGATGTCGGCTTCGGACGGCGTCTGCTTGCCGTTCTCGATCCTCGATACCTTGGATTCGTGCCAGTCGGCGAGTTGAGAGAGGCGCCGAGCCGTGAGTTTGGCGTCGCGGCGAAGCTCCCGGAGTCGGAGTCCGAGAGCTTCGCGCGCTTGGGTGACCGATTGGGTCACCGGTGAGACAGGTAGTCGGCGTGCGGAATCGCGATCGGCCAGACACTGTCGCGGACAGCGACGCACATGTCAACGACCTTGTGATCGTCGGTGACCGCGGTCCCTACCCACCGGCCGGCCGCATCGACCGCAGTAAATCCGACCCGTTCGCTGTCGAACAGCCACCAGTCCTCTGCCGTCAGCAGGTCCGGACTGATCTCGTGGCGAGGCAAGTACCGGATGTCCTCCCCTGCCGCAATGTTCACCCGGGACACCTCCAGCGACCACCGGATGTAGTCGCTGTGGGGCACTGTCACCACACGGGCGCGCTCGACCTTGCAGCCGCGGGCGACCACTGACCTCACCAGGTCGGACCAGCCGTCCATCCAGGCATAGTCGTCGACCTCACCGGCGAGGAACTTTGCGAAGTGCTCGTCCTCGTCGTCGACGAGGTAGGAGTCCTGCACCTCCAGATGGAAGGCGCTGCGCTGCACCGAGCTCAGTAGGTCGGCGAACTCGTCAGGCCTGACCAGCTGCACCGTAGAACGTCCTCTCCTTCTTCGGAACTTCGATCCCGGCTTCATGGCCGGGCAGGTTCATAGTCGCCAACGCTTCCGCGTCGCGCACCGGCGCCCCGCTGATGAGGAACGTACCGCGACCCGTATCGGTCATCGCTGCGCCGACGAAGGTATCCGGCTCGGCGAAACCCAGCAGCAGGTGCGGGATCTCGACGGTGTCGGGCCTATCGGTGCGCCAACCCTGCACCACGTAGGTGTCTTGGTCGGTTGCGTAGAGAGTCGGGCAGCCGCCCTGCTGAGAACCGCCGTTGCCCAGGAACTTTAGCCGCATGGTCATCCACCTTGTCCAGTTGTGTGCGCGAACTTGCGCGGTACAGATCCATGGTGACTGAGCAGCGAGTCCTTTGCTCACGATTCGGATCGGTTGGTGCAAGTTGCTGCAAGTTTGTGGTGCCGCCGCAGCTTCGCTTCGTAGCGTTTCAGCACCACGCTCCGACCACTCCGAGGTGTCCGATGGCAACGCACGATCCGATCAACCCCACCGAAGCCCGTGTGCTAGCGGTCCTCGCGCCGGGCGGAACGCTCACCGCCAGGGAGCTTGCCCGCGATACCAACCTGGCCCAACGCGAAGCCGTCGAGGCAGCTGCTCGAATGAGCCTGCTGGGGCTCGTCGATTGCCGGCCGACGAACGACGGCGACCTCTGGGAGATGTCGCGGCGCGGCCGAGGCTGGGCAGCGACCTCGATCGGCCGCGCCACCATGGAAGTCCCAGGATTCAAGGTCGGCCAGTGAGGCCGCCCGCGATCGGGTACCTCCGGACTGACGTATCCGGGGCGCGCCGCGTGTGGCACGAGATCCAGATCCGCACCATCACAGAGCGACTCGGCTACCGACTATCCAAGACGATCGTGTTCGGCGAGTTCACCGCGGATCCAGTAGTCAAGCTGATCGCCGCAGTCGCGAAGGCCGAGGCAGACGCAGTCGTCATGCCGTCGGCTGCGCACGTCGGCGGCGACATTCCCGAGGAGTTAGTGGCGGTAGCCGACGTGATCACGGTGTCGCCAGAGGAGACGTTCGCTCGCCGTCTCGCCAATATCTTCGACCCGCCCGCCCTGCCTGGAGAGGGAGATCGTCATGGACACAGCCATCCTCGTGATCGTGTGCCTGCTGCTGGTGGGCGTGACCTGGCTGATATTCGACGCGATCTTTCGCCGCTGACCTACCCGTCCGAGCTCGACCGATGGAGTGAGAGGAGGTGACATGAACTCGATCGAGACCCCCGGCAACAACGGCGCGTGCCATGCCGGTGACATCGATGCCCTTCCCCGGAAGATTCTGGTCGACGGTGCCGACAGCTACCGCAAGCCGACCCAGATGGACGAGCGGAACGGCTGAGCACGGATACGCGAAAAGGCGCCCCGTCTGGACTTGAAAGATCCAGGCGGGGCGCTCTTTGTTTCAGCTGCGGTACCGATGGGTAGGCGGCAGGATGGTCGGCGGCGGCCGGACTAGGCCGGCCTGATCCGAGGGGAATCGAATGTCTGTTCGGCAGTTCATCGCAGCTATCGGCGTGGTGCTGATCGCCGTTGCCATCACAGGCCTGCTGTGGGAGGTGAAGCTTCCCGATCCCGACCTTGCCGGTGAGGTGACCTGCAGCAACTCGATTACTGCCGAGCCGTGGGACGGATCGTCCAAGCTCGGCGGGCGGCAGGCCGAGAAGCTGGCCATCAAATGCGCCGACGCGGCATTCCCTCGGCGGGTGATCTTCTGGCCACTCGCCGGAGTCGGCGTGATCGCTCTCGCCGGATCGCTGCTGATTCGACGTGAGGCACGCGGCCCGCGCGCGGCTGCGCCGTCTACGTAATCGTGAGATTGCAGGTGGCACCCGAGGTGATCGTGCCGGACGCCGAACTGCCGTCCATCTGGACGCCGATCGCCGTGACGCCGGTCAGATTGACGCCGGTCGCCGACGCCGTGCACGTACCCGAGGTGGCGCCGGACCCTACGTTGGCGCCGGTGACAAGCACATTGCCCGACTGATCGACCAGCCTGATTCTGTGCGTCGTGCCGAAGACCGCGCCAGTGTACGGAACGGAAGCGGACAGGCTCGCGTTCGTCTTGAAACCTTGCACGACCAGCCGGTGTGACCCGTCCACCGAGCTGCCCGGGTACGTGCCGGTGGTCGGCGTCCAGTTCGTGACGGTGCCCCACCCGGTCATGGCGGCCTGCGTGCCATTCTTCGTCATACCGGACGGCTGGAATCCAGCAGTGACCGAAGCTGACAGCGCGCCGGAGCCGGTGAAGTCCGCGGCCACCGAGAAGGTCTGCAGCGACGCGGTGAACGCACCGGAGCCGGTGAACGCCGCGGTGACGGCGTAGCGGTAGGTCGTAGCTGCGGAAAGCGTGCCCGCGCCGGTGAGGGCTGCAGCTACAGGGATGCCACCGAGAGCCGCCGCCGAGAGCGCGCCGGAACCAGTGAAGTCCGCGGCCACCGGGACGGCGACGACCGCGGCGAGCTGGCCGCTGCCGGTGAAGGGTGCGTCCGTGGTGCCGACGGGAATCACCACGGCGCCCAGGGCGCCGCTGCCGGCGAATGGTGCGCCCAGCACGCGGCCGGGGTAGGCGAGCGCGGAGAACGCGCCGGTACCGCCGAACCGCGCGGGGATCGAGCCGGGGAGCTCGACCGTGCCTTCGCCGCCGAACGCCGCAGTGACGGCGACCTTGATCCGGATCATTGCCGTGAGCGTGCCGCGCCCCGAGAACTCCGGGTACAGGCCAGGCTTCGCGATGACCTCGGCCGCGGCCAAGCTGCCGCCAGTGAAGTTGGCGACCACGCCGTCCGGGATCACCACGCCGTCAGGCACGCCGGGGATTTCCTCGACGCTGGGCAGCGGCGCGTCGAGCAGCCAGATCGTGACCGGCTCGTCGGCGTACTCGACGCTGGGCAGCGGCGCGTCTTCGCGCATCAGCTCTGCGTGTAGCTCGGGGTGACGAGGATCTGGCCCTGGCTGCCCAAGGTCGTGGAGGTGATCGCGACCTTGTCGATGAAGGTGCCGCCCGACACCGCGGTCCACATACCGGCGTAGGTGTAGGTGCCAGCCGGGACATCGATCACGACCTGGCTGCCGGTGAGCACGCCGCCCGACCCGGACGTCCAGGTCGACTGCTTGCGGGCATAGGCCGGGCTACCGCCCGACGCCTCGGCCGTGCCGGTGGTGCCGGGATCGCCGGTGTGCAGGGACACCCAGACGGTGCCCGCGCCGCCCTGGGTCTTGTAGGTGTCGGCGAGTGCCTGCCGCGTGGCGGCGACTGCGATAGCCATGGTCTCCTCCTGAAACGACGAAACCCCCAGCCGAATGGCTTGGGGGTTGGGGAAATTCGGGGTGAAGCGGTGAGCGCTACTGCTGGCGGACGACCTGGCCGTGAGCCCACATATAGGGCAGCGCGGGCGCGGTCGGGTAGGTCAGATACATCCGGTAGCGCGAGTTCTCCGGGATCGTGTCCGTGGTGGCGGGGACGATCGCCCAGGCGATCAGGCCGGTGCTGATCGAGGTCGCGTCCCATGTATCGAGCAGGGTCGTGTACGTGGAGTCCCACAGCTCGACCCGCGCCTCCACACCGACCGGGAACGGGGTGGTGCGCGGCTTGATGTGGTGTACGAATCCGGCGGCGGCGGAGAGGATGATCGCCCGATGCCGTGGCCGGTGGCCCGCGTCCTCGCTCACGACTCGTCCTGGACGCGCACGGTGTAGCCACCGAGGAACTGCAGCGCCAGGAAATGGCAACCGTCGATGTACTCAGGGCTGTCGGGGTCGCCGGGCAGGACGAAGCTGCCGGGCAGCCTCATCACCGAAGGGCCGTCGACCGCACCCGAATCGGGCAGCGCGCGGACGGTGACGGTCTCGGGGAACTGGTGGGCAAAGCCCTCCTGGACGTAGATAGTGACGAACTCGGCCGGGCGACCGCCGATCACGGCGGGTGGGTCGAGCTGCCAGCAGCGGGCAGATCCGGGAAACCCGCCGACGTCGGCGAGATGCAGTGTGGCCGTGGCCATGTGGTCCTCCTAGTCGGTGATGTACTCGATGACGGTGACCGCGCCGCCAGCTCCGGCCGCCGACGCTCCACCGCCGCCCGCCGGGAATCCGCCAGTGTTGCCAGCGTTTCCGCCGCCGCCGGACTGGCAGGCCTGCCAGAAGACCGGGCTGGTGCCGCCCGCAGGGACCAGGCCGGACCCGCCGCCGGTCGATCCGGAGCCCGCTCCCCCGCCCCCGGCGGCCAGCAGCCGCACGACGCCGGAGGTCACGGACTCGCCGGGCTGGCCCGACGCACCGCCGTTGCCGCCCCGCATCCCGGACACGAGACCGCCAGCGCCGCCGGAGCTCCCGCCCGCGCCGCCTGGCGCGGCGAGCAGATCCCCGAACGCCGAGCTACCCCCGGGCCCGCCGGAGCTTCCGCCCGCGCCGACGATGATCGCGACCGAGTCGGGGACTTGCGCCGAGGCGAATCGCTTCTGGGTGGCGACGGCCGCGCCGCCCCCGCCGCCGGTGGATGCCGAGCCCGCGCCGCCTGCCGCGCGCAGGATCACGTCCAGGCCCACGAGGTGAGCGGGTTTCGTCCAGGTCGCGTTCGACGTGTAGACGGTGAGGACCGCGTACACGTCAGCTCATCCGCTCGATGACGAACAGCTGGCCGCGCGCGCCGTTGCCACCGTTGCCGCGGGCGCTGATGTCGCCCCCGCCGCCGCCACCACCGCCTGCGGGGATGGCGCCACCGGCTCCGCTGGATCCGCCACTCGAGCTGCCGCCGCCGCCACCGCCGCCGGTCGCGACGACGTCGGAGGGCGGCTGCCCGGGGTTACCAGGGGTACCGCCAGGCGAGATGCCACCGATGCCACCAGCAGCGGGCACGCCACCGGCGAAGCCCATGCCGCCGCCACCACCGCCGCCACCACCGTTGAGCGAGAAGCCCGAGATCGAGTTGCCGCCAGCGAAGGGCGAGTTCTCGCCCGCGCCGGAACCGCCTGCGCCGCCGCCAGCGCCGCCGACGATCATGCCCGCGCCGCCTCCGCCGCCGCCGACGTTGGCACCGGCGGTGTAGACGGACAGGCCGCCGACGCCGCCACCGGCCGTGAGGTAGGAACCGAAGCTGGTGTTGCCGCCGCCGGTCCCGGCCTGCGCGTCGCCCGTACCGCCCGCCCCGCCCGCGCCGATCACGATCGAGATCGGGTCGAAGTGGCCGCCGGTCATCGGCAGCAGGCTGGCCGGGATGGTGGTGTGCACCTCGCCGCCGCCACCGCCGCCGCTACCGACTCGCCGGTTGCCCGCGATGATGTCCCAGCGCCCCGCTGCCCCACCGGCACCGGCGCCGAGCATGATGACCTCGATCGAGACGATGCCGTCGCTGGGCGTATAGGTGTTGTTGCTGGTGAACACGATCGCGTTGCCCTGCAGGATGAGCTGATTGAACGCGGCCTGCAGCTCGGTGATGCTCTGCGAGTGGTCGTTGATCGTGGGCAGCTGGCTGACGAAGTCGTCGTTCACTGTGCCGAAGATCGCGTCGATGATCGACCCGAATCCGCCGAGCACCGCGCCGAGCGCGCCCGCGATCAGCGACAGGATCATCCCGACGAGCATCCCGCCGAGGCCGGGCCAGTTGGATCCCTGCATCGCCTCGCCCGCGATCTTGTCCGTGACCGCGCTCTGCGTGAGGCCGCCCATTCCGGGAATGGACCCGTTCGCCGACAGTCCCCAGTTGCCCGGCTGCGCGCCGCCCGAGTAGCCCGGGAAAGTCACAGCTCATCCTTGAGAAGCTCCGGCAGCTCCGGCGGTGACGGCGGCTCGACACCCCGCTGGTGCGCGATGTCGCGCTGGTCCGACCAACGCCAGTACTTCCGGATGTACTTCAGCGCCGCACGACCCAGCGCCTCGGCGGCAGAGAGCTCCTCTTCGAGCTTCTCGATCCGGCCTTGTAGCTCGCTGACCTTCCTGCCCTGAAAGCCGGTCCAGGCGGCCAGGACCGCGGCGATGATGCCACCGAAGGCAGCGATCTGCTCCGGGCTCACCGGCCGCCCCGTAGACCGTCCTCAATCGAGATCGAGGTGGAGGCCGGCCGGACCGCGCTGCGGATGAGCAGGCCAGCGATGATCGGCGAGGCGATGCCGTACAGCACCGTCGCGGATTCGATCCATGACGTGTCGACATTCTTGCCGATGACGAAGGCAACGACGCCGGTCACGGTTACAAGGAAAGACCGGAACAACGCGGGCTCGGGTACACGGGAGATGCTCATCGCGCACCGCCGGTCCGGAGCTGCTTGGCGACGGCGTCGCGGAGCGTGAGCTCCTCGCCCTTGTCGTTGCGGCCGAGCGAGGACTCCTCGCCCCACACGGGCAGCTTCGGGCCGAGCTGCTCTCGGATGTACTTCACGTTGTCGAAGAGCTCACGCTGCTCTTCCGGGCTGAGTGCGGCCAAGGTGTCCTCCTCAGGTAGCAGCACCGCGCCGAGTGCGCGGGCGTGGTTCCAGCGGTTGATGCGGTCGTCGAGGCCGTTGTCGCCGCCGTTCACCGCGCGGCTCGCGCCGACGATGTCGGCCGCGTCGGCGTAGCGGTTCATGGGTCGGGCGACGGTCCAGTACCAGGTCACGCCAGCGAAGGCGTACCGGTCGGTGCCGAGCTCAGCGGGGTTGTCGACGAAGTACGTCGGCGTCGGCACCAGCCCCTCGGCGTGCGCCCAGGCCGACACCGCGCCGTAGTTGTGCCGACCGGTGATCTGGATCGGGCCGCGGCCCTTGAAGCGGCGGCCGTCGCCGGGCTCGGTGTTGCCGAGGTCGGCGCGCCACTCGTAGTCGGAGCCGTCGCGCAGCTCTTCCATGTAGCACAGGCCGACCGACTCGTGCCCGACCTGCGCCATCCACATCGCGGCGCGATCGACGGTCGTGCAGCGCGCCGCGCGCAGCGCCTCGGAGACGGCGGGCAGCAGCTCGCGGTACCGCTCGAGCGGCAGCGCCGCACCCATCGCATCCGACAGCACCTCGGCGGTGAGTCCGGGCGGGGGCGGAGGGGGCGGGCCGATCGGCGCGGACGCGTAGCCCTTCGGCGGGATGAGCGTGCCGAGCTGGGCGAAGCTGAGCCAGTACCCGTACGGTCGGAAGCCGGAGTCCGCGATCCAGACTGTGCGCTCGCCGCCCTCGTCCGAGTAGCCCATCACCGCGATGTAGTGGTAGACGGTCCCGCCGGAGTACGACGGTGAGATCGAGCCGCGGACGCCGCGCGGGTAGTTGTCCACCGGCGCCACGATGTTCGCGATGACGCCGTGGTCGGCCTCGATGCTGGAGACGATGTCTCGCCAGAGCTGCTCGATCTGCTCGGGCGCGGCCGGGTCCATCTCGAGGTAGCGCGCCTCGTACACGTCGCGGCCCAGGTGCGCGTTCAGCACCGGCACGATCAAGCCGACGTAATCGGTTCCGTTCCAGGTGGTTCCGATTTCGCGGGCGAGCTGGGACTCCTCGACGACGATGCCGAGGGACTGCAGGACGGTCTGCGCGGACGCAGGTCCGCACCACCAGCCGGTCTCCTGAGTGACCCAGCGCCGGTCGTAGGGCAGTACCTTCTCAGCCATTCTTGCCACCTCCGTGCTGGGCCTGGATGTGCGCGAGGATGTCGCCGATGGCCGCGGCCTGTGACGCCATCGCGTCGCGCTTCTCGGGGTCGGTCATGTCGGCGATCTGCTGCGCGAGACCGGGATTGAGCCGCTGGAGGGTGGCCTCCATGTCGGCGGTGCGTCCGGCGCGCTTGGCCTCGTGCTTGTCGTACTCCTCGCGCGAGACCCACTGCACCGGCGCGAGCCAGCCCAGCGGCGCGCGCTCCTGGTCGACGACCGGGAACAGCGTTTGCCTGCTCGGGTCGTAGACCAGGCCGAGCGCGGTGAGGAACTCGCTCCAGCTCGGCACGACCTTCGGCGGGATCGGGACCGGCTGGCCGCCGCTCTGGTGCGAGGGCATCGAGCTCAGTGCCCAGGCGAGAGCCTGTTTGGGGTCGGACATATCGAGGTGCTCGAATCCGGGCGGCGCCGGTGGGTACTCCATGAATCCCTCTTCCGTGCTCATGAGACGAGGTGGACGCCGATGTTGGAGATGGTGGTCAGCGCCTTGGACAGCAGCCGCGAGCTGCGCTCGGCCTGCGACATGGCGGCCTTCGCCTGGCCGACGGTGACCTTGATGTCGAGCGCCTTGCCCGCCTCCCAGTCCCACGAGGGATCGATCTCCTCGACCTGGTCGACCCAGATCGCGTCGGAGACGTAGCCGTCGACGGAGCCCATCCGGTCGCCGATTCCGAAGTGCACGCCGGGCAGGTGAGGCCCGCCGAAGCCCATCGAGAATTGGTGCGCGCTCTCCGACTTCGTGGCGAGGAACCCAGCACGGAGAGCGGCGATCGCAGACAGCGACCAGGCGTTGTTCTCGGCGCCCTGGTGGAAAACCTCGTAGAGATGGACCCATCCGAGGTTGTGGCCGCGAGACAGGTTCTCCCACTGGAGCCAGGCGAAAATTGTGCCGATCAGGAATGGCATCGCAATATCGGCGGCGATCGCACCGAGACCGGAGAATCCGGCGAGCAGGAAATACCCGATCAGCGCGGCCGTGGATTCGATCGCCAGCCGGGCGAGACTATCGGCCAAGGGATTATCGCCGCCGACGATCACGCCGACGGCTGTCGCTGGCGCCCATGTCAATTGCGATGATTGGATCGATGTCCATTCCGAGTCTCTCACCACCACCCAGGGGTGGCCGGGCACGGTGCCGAGGAAGCCGGGCCGGTAGTACTCCTCGGGGTGGACGGTCTGGTCGTCGGTGACGAGGATCTGCGTGTCCTCGACGAATCCGGACAGGAAGGACTGCACGGTCCGGGCGAATCCACCGGCGACGCCGCCGCCGGTGCCGGTGCCGTCGGGGCCCCAGTACCCGCTCTTGTCCTGGACCTCCAGGATGAGCGCACCGTTGGCGACCTCGGGCACGCCCGGCACGTCGGAGACCTCGCCGTCGACGGTGAGGCATCGGCGATAGGTCATCACCAGCTGCGCATCGTCGAGCGCATCGGCGATCACCTCGTCGAGCCGATTCATGCGCGTGGCGAGAATCGTCCACAACGAGCTGTCATCCAGATCGAACGGCTTGCACTTGATCAGGACTTGCCAGTCGGACCAGTCGACGAGGTCGTCGTAACTGTCCATCGCGAATGGATCGTCCGGCATCGTATATAGATTGCCGTTCAAACGAATTAGATTTATCAGGATCAAAATGGAAATTGCCCATTTCGCCGGGGCGAAAATGGGCAGTACGCGCGGAAATTGGAAGAGCCATATCGGTAGTACCGGATTCGGTGGGCCGAGCATGAATTGCAGGAACTGTAGGTCGTCGATGAATGTCGCTTCGAGGTAGCGGACTCCGCGCCCGTCGCGCACGACCTTCCAATTCTTCAGCAGCCCGGACCATCGCAGTTTCCCGCCCATGAAATCGACGGTGATCACGACATTCTTTTTCGCCTCGGGGTCGTTCGGGATCGAGACGAGCCACTTCGCGAGGTAGTGATCGGTGCGCAGCTTCAGCGTGCCCGCGGTGCCGAACGCGTTCTTCTTGAACGGGAAGCGGCCCGCGATGTTGTCGCGCGCGGTCCCGCGCAGCACCAGCCCGGCCGCGCCGTCCGGCTTGTTCGCCCACAGCCGGACCAGCGGATCAGCCCGCTTCATCGCGCGATGGACCTCGCGGGTCTGATCACACTGCGCGCGCAGTCGCGGGATATCGGCGAGCGTGGTCGTCACAGCGTCACCCCCAGTGGTCGGCTGTAGCGGCGCGGGATCGTGAGCGTCACGGCCGCACCAGGATTCGCGCCGGTGACGGTCACCGGCACCGAGGTCGACTTGGTATGCGGGGCGATCGGGTACAACATCCCGTTGCCCCCGGCCCGCGCCCAGACCGGCGCACCGTTCGCGGCGACGTAGGGCTCCTCGTCCGGATCGACCCACACGTCGCAGTCCTCGCCGGGCAGCAGCACCGGCACGGGCACCTTCCGGATCACATCCGCGAGCAGCGGGCGCTGATAGGCGAGCTCCTGGCCCCACGAGTAGTCAGGCAGGATCCAGGCGCCCGGCGCGGTGACGAACCACCTCGGCCAGACCACGACGTCGCCCAAGTTCTCGACGTCGAAGTTGACTCCGCCAGAGGTTCCGGACTCCAGCTCCCACTCGAGCTCGATGTCAGGGCCGTACCAGAATTGCTGGCTAGCGGCAGCATTGATGAGCAGCGTCGAGGCCGAGTACAGGTGCGGGTCGCGGCCGCTCTCCCACGGTCCGTTTTCCCAGGGCACCGGATCGGACAGCAGTCGCAGATCCAGGCGGCGAACGTCCGCGCCGGTCTGGTTGTACATCGCGAACTCGTTGTCGTACATGCCAAGCGCCATGCGGAACCGGCTGTCGATGTCGCGCCAGTGCGACGGGTTCTCGCCGACGATGTTCACGGCGAAGGTCGGGTCGCGGCGCTCGAATTGGCGGCCCTGGTAATGCATCCGGGCCGCGCCCTGGACCCAGAAAGTCTTCGCGGGCGCATCGATCAGCCGCTTCGGGCCGGGGCGCAGCTCCACACCCTGGAGTCCGGCGTCCGGGCCGGACAGGTCCCAGCGGGACCCGTCCACCCCGATCATCCAGATGATCATCTGGTCGGTCATGTGAACGCCGCCAGCGGTCCCATGGACTGCATCTCGACGTGCCGATCCTGCTGCCGGAACAGCTCTTCGGGATTCATCACGTAGTTGTCTCCGTGGTAGTTGACCGACCGGTCGTAGGTCGCCGACCGCGTGCTGTTCGACGACGCCGCCGCGGCGCCGAAGCCGGTGGGCAGGCTGGGCACCTGGCCCGCGTTGATCGCCTCCAGCAGCGGCGCGTACTGCTGCGCCTGGTCGGCAGCGACGACGAATTCCTTCGGCATCAGCCGCGCGTCGACGCTGTCGCGGCCAGGGATTCCGCCGGTGACCCATCCGCCGGCGGCGTAGCCGCGGCCCTGCCCCCACACCCCGGCAGGCGAGCCGTAGCGCGCCTGCGTGTACAGCACCGCGGCCGCGATGTTCGCGCCCGGATTCCAGATGTCGTTCGGGTACAGGCTCGATCGGTAGGTCGCGAACGTCGGGTCGATGACCTGCATGAGGCCCTTCGACGGCGTGCCCTTCGCGGCGTTGGAGTCGCTGTTGTTCTGCGCGTTCGGATTGCCGCCGGACTCGGTCCGCATCTGCGCCAGGCCGAGGTCCAGCCACACCGAGGCGGGCTTGGCCAGCGCGTCGAGCACTCCGGAGAAGGTCGAGCGCCACTGCTCGACGCCGCCGTCGGCGCTGTAGGTGACATCCGATCCGGACGAGCTGCTCGACGACGAGCTCGACGAGCTGCTGCTCGTGCCGTCCTCGACCGCGACCTCCTTCGGCGTGTAGCTGTAATCGCCGGTCGGCGTCGAGCTGGACGAGCTCGAGCTGCTGCCGCTGTAGTAGTCGACCGCGGTGTTGATCGCCTTGTTGTAGGTGTTGCTGCTGGACAGGATCGAGTTCTCCAGGCCGAAGAACGACAGGATCCCGGTGGCGATGATCTCGCCCGCCTTCGCGCCGACGCTCTGCGCCGAATAGCTCTCGATGCCGGTGCTCGACGAGCTGCTGCTGCTCGACTTGTTCTGGGACTCCAGCGCGTTCTGCGCCCGCTGGTAGGCGCGGTCCGCCTTCAGCTTGTCGGCGTCGGTGCTGGCCGGGTCCGCATAGACCTGGTTGCGCTTCGCGTTCGCCTGGTCGACAGCGTCTTCGGCGTCCGCTCGGTCCAGATCGTCCGCCGACGCCCGGCCCGGCAGCGCGGCCTGCGGCGCGACGGCGGTGGCAGAAGCGGTGCCGTTCTTCTTGTTCTCCAGCTGCTGCGCCTTGTACCGCGCCTCCTCGACGCGCAGCCGCGCCTGCCGCTTGTCGGCGTCCGAGGCCGTCGCGCTCGCCTCGACCTTGGCCGCCTTCTCCTCGGCCTGCTCGACCGCGGTCTGCGCCTGCTGTAGATCGATCTCGTTCTTCTCGGTCCACTCGACCGCGCCGCCCTTGGCCATCGGCTTGACCAGCCCGGCCTGTAGCGCGGCGCGGAATCGGTACACACCGCCCTGGCCGCCGAGTTTGTCGACGTCGGAGGTCGTGAGCATGTGTTCGCCGGGCATGGCGAGCAGCGGGACAGAGTCTCTGCCTGCGATTCCGCCGATGATCGGGCCGCCGAGTGCCTTCGGTTCGCCGGTGTAGTTCAGATCCTTGCTGTTGGCGATGACCGAGCTCGGGATCGACTGCGTGTTCGGCACGTAGTTGACCGAGACCGTCATCGACGACGGCTTGGTCAGCTGGACGATCTGGGCGCGCGCGGCCGCGTCGTCGAGGGTGACTTTCACCGTGCCGTCGGGCATGCGCTGGACGGTGTAGCCCAGGTCCTCGAGCTTGCGCTTTTCCTCGTCGGTGGTCGACCGCAGCACCACGGTTTTCGAGTCGGGTACGCCGATGACCGCCAGGCCGAGCTCGCGGAATTTGCTGGCCCCGTCCTCGGTGAGCCCGAAGGTGCCGTTCAGTGCCTCGTACAACCGGCGTTGCGCCTCACCAGCTTTCGCAGTGTCGGAGTCGAGCCCGTTCATCTCGCCGCCGAGGGTGGCGGCGGATTCGCCGACGTCGCCGAGGGCTGCCTTGAGCTCGGCGAGATCCTGCAGCGACCCGCCCATGCCGTTGTTGTGCGAGGCCCAAGCCTGCTCGAAGGCTTTCACCGCTTCGGGTACGCCCTGGACGGCCTGGGCCACCTGCTCCTGCGACAGCCCCAGGCCTGCGCCGGTCTGCTGGAACTGGCTCGCGGCGCCGTTGGGCGACTTCGGGATCTGCTCGAGGATGATCTGCGTCAGGCGAGCGTTGATCTCGGCCTTCGCCTGATCATTCAGTCCGAGGCCGGCATCCACGTACTGCTGTGGGTTCACGCCGAGGGTCTGCGCGCGCTCCAGGAAGCCGCGGTTCTCCAGGTCCTTCGCCGCGGTAAGCCGCGTCTCGGCGGTGACTGCGCCGGTCTGGTCGTCGAGCGTCTCGCGCAGCTCCTCGAGCTTGCGCTTTTGCTCGGCTGCTGCTGCGGCGGCTTCCTGGTGCTTCTGTGCCAGCAGGCCGAGGCCGATCGTCGCGCCGACCAGGGCGAGGCCGAACACACCGCCGGAGCCGAGCATTGCGCCGAGGCCGGCCAGCCCCTTGCCCATCGTGGATGTCGCCGTCGATGCGGCCATGCCCGCCTGGAAGGTCGATAGGGCGCCCGTCGCGCCGACGATCGAGCCGCGCAGCAGTGTGAAGATGGGGCCGATCGTCTTGAAGGCCAGGTAGGAGATGATGAGGGTCTTGAGGATGCCGTCGTGCGAGGCGAGCAGGCTCGACGCCGCCGTCAAGAAGGGCAACAGGATCCCGCTCCAGGCCTGCGCTGCTTCGTACGCAGTGCCCATGAGCGAGCCGACCGAGGAAAGGATCGGCTTCCACCGCTCAAGCTGGTCTGCGCCCTCCTGGAAGAAGGTTCGCAGCTCCGCCTGGCCCTCGGAGGATTTCAGCCAGGTAGACATCCGCTCGGTGAGCCGGTCGACGGTGGTCAGGAAGGTCTCGCCCTCGCCTCGCCTCGCCCGGAAGACGCTCGACAGCGACGACCCGAGGTTGCCGATGATCGAGATCAGCTGACCCGCGGAGGTGATACCGCGGTCCATCCAGCCCCACAGCTGACCCGAGTTGCTCGACTTCGTGATGAACGCGTCGAACTTGGTGGCGGCCCCTGTGAGTGCGCCGGTGAGGCGCGGCAGGAAGCTGGTGCCGGTCGTGGCGAGCGTGCGGATCGAGCTGATGACAGGCACCACAGCGCCGTTCAGCTGCTCCGCCGCCGCGGCGCTGTCGCCGAAGATCGTCGCAGTTGCCGCCACCGACTTGTCGCTGGACAGCTCGCCGATGGCGGTCTTGCCGATGGCGTTGGATTGTGCGGCGAGGCCGGTCATGCCGGTCTCGACCGCAGGCAGCTGCGACTTCAACAGCGTGTTCATCGGCTCCGCCAGGCCGACGAGAGTGGTGTCCTGGACCTTGTCCTTGATCTGGTCCCACTGGGGGCCGAAGCCCTTGAGATCGTCGACGAGCTTCTTGCCCTCGACCGACAGTTCGGCGTAGGCCTTGGCCGCCTTCTTCGGCGAGTCCGAGAAAGCGTTCTTCATGTTGTCGAGGCCGATCGACAACGTTGTCGCGCCTGCCGCCGCGCCCGCGAAAATGCCTGGCAGCAGGGCGATGTTCGCGCCGAGGGTTTGCACGTCGGCGCCGATCGACGCGATCACCGAGGCGGCGGCGGGCAGGGCCGCGATGCCGAGGGCTCCGGCGTTCAGGATCCCGGCGCCGAGCAGGCCGCGGCCGCCGCCCGCGCTCCCCCGACCCAGCGTCGACTGCAGCGCGGCCAGCTGCGCGGCGGCCGCGGTGGTGTCGGCGTCGACGTCTATCGTGTGGGTCTCGTGCGCGGCACGCAGCGCCTCGATCTGGAGGCCGGCCGTCGTGGTGTTGGCGTCGACGTCCATCGTCATCCGCGAGTACGCGGTGCGCAGCGCTTCGAGGGTGGCGGTCGCCGAGGCGGCGTCAGCGTCGACGTCGATCGTGATGCTGAAGCCGGCGAAGTGGTCCCGGATCTTCTGCGCGGCCGCGACGAGGCTCGGGTCGGAGATCTCGACACCGACATCGACGGCCGCGTTGATCCCCGCGAGCTCCGTCTCCAGGTCGGTCGCGAAGCCCGATGTGTCCGGCTCGATCTCGACGCCCAGTTTGGCGCTGATCTTCGACAGCTCGGTTTCGAGCGCCTGCGAGAATCCCGCCGTGTCGGGGACGATCTCGACGCCGAACTTCTGTTCGATCTTCTCCAGGTCCTCGCGCAGCGCGACGACGAATCCCCGGAAGTCGGGCTTGATCTTCACCGACGCTTCGCCGGCGGAGTACGTGGCCACGATCAATCACCCCTTTCCGGGATCAGCTGGTGTTCCAGGCGGGTCATGCGCGCACGGCGCCTGTCCTCGCGCATCTCGATGTGTGGGTAGACGGGGCGCGCGGCGCGCGGTGCTCCGGCCGGATCGGCCTTAGCCAGCAGCCAGACCGCTTGCGTGACGCGGTCTTCGAGTGCGGCGAGCCGCGATTCGATCAGGCCGAAGCCTTCGATCGGCAGATCGGCGGACTCGTCATCGGGCTCGGCGGCGAGGGCCTCGACGACGTCGGGGTCTTGCAGGACGGCCGACCCGTAGGCGGTGCCTGGCCGGGCGCGGATTCGATCGGCGAACTCGAACAAGGTCATCCAGTCGCGCTCACCGCGCAGCCAGTCGTCCAGGTCCAGATGAAGGATCGTCTGCACGTCCCAGCGCAGCGCGGCCCCGTAGCCTCCTATGAGGTCGACGAGGCCGGAGTACCCCCCGGCACATCACCGGCGCCTGCACCGAGGAAGTGATCGCGGATGCGGAGCTGGAGGCCGACGAGGAGGCGCTCGGCGTCGGGCTGGTCATTGAAGGCGGCCAGCACGAGGGCCAGGCGCTCGGCGCCCAGGAGGTTGTACAGGAATCCGACGACGTCGCCGTTGCGGTCGGTGATGTCGAGGGTCACCTTGTCGGCGAGCGACGTCGGCCACTGGACAATCAGCGGGGGCTCGAATCCCGGGATCTCGAACGGAGCGGTGACCGGCGCGTTGCCGATGACGCGCCCTCCGGCGCGGGTGCGCAGCTCGTCGAAGGCTGTGATCTTCTCCTCGACGGTCTTTCTCGCCGGGGACTTGCGGACCGGTGCCTTGCGCTGGGTGGTCATAATATTTCTCCTGGCCTCTGGTGGCTCTGGTGAGGTGCTGCCCCGCGCCGCACCAGAAACGGCGCGGGGCAGCGATCGAGGTCGCCGATCAGGCGACGGTGATGGCGGCGGTGTCGGTCAGCGCGCCGAGGGTGGCGGTGATCGTGGCCGCCGAGCCGACCGCCACTGCGGTGACGCGACCCGAGCCCGAGACCGTCGCGCGGCCTGCGTTGGAAGTGCCGTAGGTGCACTCCGCGGTGCGGTCGAAGCCGTTGTCGTCGATGACCAGCAGCTGCGCCTGCTCGCCGACCGCCAGGGTCGCCGCGGCGGGCGTGATGTTGATCGAGGTCGCGGCCGCAGCGAATCCGGCGTCCTGGGCGATCGCGTCGAAACCGGCGCCCGCGATACCGAAGTCGTACATGCCGCCGAAGTCGGCATCCTCGAAGACGGTCAGGGTGGCGGGCAGGCCGAGCTCCTTGCCCTGTTCACCGGCCATCGCGCCGCGCTTGGACACCGACACCTTCGGGAACTTGAAGAACGGGTACAGCGAGCCGACGCCTTCGTCCTGGGCGATGAGCAGCGCCGAGTAATAGCGGACGGTCAACGAAGACGTCTTCGTCGCGCTGAAGCCCTTGCCCGGCGCCGCCGAGGTGGTCGACAGGTCGACGTTGTGCCACAGCTCCAAGTTCTTCTTGCGCCACTCCTGCGCGAAGTAGTCGACCGTGAAGCCCTCGGCGGTGGTCATCGTGCGCCGCGGCGAAGACGATCCGTAGCCGTCGATCGGCGAGGTCTGGGTATCCGGCGCCAGCTGGACACCGGCCGCCTTCTGGATCTCGCCGGAGGTGAACCAACCGGCGCTGAGCGTCTGCAGCACGCCGCTGGCGTCGGTGAGGTCGGTCGGCATGTAGGAGGCGCCGGGCGTCCAGTCGTGCAGCAGGACCAGCCAGTCCTGTGCCGACATCACCAGCGCGTCGTTCTTGTCCTTCAATGCACGAAATGTGGTGGCGGCCATGACCGCTCCTTTCTTGGGCACGCCGGATGCCCCGTCCGGTGGACGGGGTGCGGCGATGGGTGATCAGAGAGGGAGGGACTCGCGGACGGCCGCGTAGTCCGGCAGGTGTCGGTCCCGTCGGCATTCCACGCGGAAGGTCAGTGAGACCATCCGGAAATCGGGATTGAGCTCCGGGATTTGCTGCGGCCCAATGAGTTCGCCGATCGAGGTGATCGTGTTGATCTCGCCGTCCGCGCGGCGTATCTTCCCGCCGTGGTCGAAGCTGAGCAGGATCTGGCGCAGGTACTCGAGCAGTGCCCAGCTGTCGGCGCGGGTGGAGGCGATGACCGCGACCTGCATCGCGGCCGCGTCCCACAGGCCATCGGCGCCGAGACCGCCGCGGTAGACGCGCACCACCGGGATGCCGTCGTCGACCATGCTGGCGTAGTTGTCGGGTAGCCAGGTGCACGCCAGGCCGGCCGGGGTGCACAGGTCCAGGTACGCCTGGATGAGGTCGAGCATGAGCAGCTCGCGGTCGGGGTAGCCGCCCTCGTACCAGTCGGGGAACACGATGGTCATATCGAGCCCATCATGTTCAGCACCTGGTTGAGATCCTGATACGCGGCGCCGACGCCTTGGTCGCCGTCGTCGTAGCCGAATTCGTGGCTCGCGGCGTAAGGGGCGGTGACCGTCAAGGTCACCTCCCATCGGTCGTTCGCCTTGCCGCCGATGTGGGTTTCGATGCGGGTCGACCGCGCCAGGCGACCGGTCCGCTTCGCCACGATCTCTCGATAGAGAGCCTCGGCCATCTCGCCACGCTCCCGCATCAGCGCGCGCATCTCGGGAGACTTCATCAGCCCGAGCACGCCATAGTTCGCGTAGGCCGGGATGTTGTGCTCCATCAGCTCACCCCTTTCACCCTGGCCACCTTGTAGCCGGGGTTCCAGCCGGTCATCGGGTGGACGTGATCCCACTGCGGTGCGCCGACCGCTACCCATATCGACCCGTCCGCGAGGCGGACGTGGTCGGTGGCGAGGAGGTCGGCGGACCGCGGCACAGCGAGCTGACCGTGCACCGTCGAGGTGTCGCGGCGATCGTCGGTGCCCGACACCGATTCCGGCCAGAAGACCGCAGCGTCGATCGTGTGGTGCTCGACGAGGGCTTGGTCGCCGGTGCGGTCGCGGCTGCCGCGAAGCACGGTGACCGTCTGGCCGAAGGCGATCCCGATCGGGTTCACAGGCCGGGGCTCGTCATCGAGACGGCACCGGACACGTTGATGCCGAGCAGGGACAGGATCGCGTCGCGCTCGCTGCTGTAGACGAACAGCGAGCCGTCGGGGTTGCGGTAGCTGATCTGGGCCGTGAACGGGCCCATCACTTGCTGGGCCGCCGCGGCGCCGTCGCCCGCCGAGGTCAATGCTCGGCGGACCATGTTGCAGGACAGGATCTTCAAGCCCTCTTCGAGCAGCGGGTCCTCGGCCGCCAGGGCCACGAGGTCTGCGTAGGGCTTGAACCAGACCTTCAGCCACCACGCCGCATCGCCGAGCAGCACGGTGGCACGGGCCTCCTCCGCTGGGGAGAGAGGCTTCCACCGTTCGGCGAGATCAGCGGCAGTGGCGAAGGCCATGGGTCAGTCCTCCTTGCGCTGGCGCGGGCGCGACTTCGGCGCGGGCTCCACCGGTTCGGCCGCGGGCGCCTGGCCCTGCGGGAGGTTGAGCCGGTCGAACCGTTCGATGTGATCCGGATGAACGCGGACGGTCGCGCCTGACTGGGCGTAGCGGTGTTTGCCGTCTTCGCCGACGTAGGACATCAGACCGAGAACGACGGTCCGCTCGATGCCGGCCATCAGGCCGCGAGCCCCGTGACCTTGAGGATCGAGTACGGGTTGGTCACCGCGAAGACCGGGCGGATGCTGGTCTGTGTCCAGGTGGACTCGGTGGCCTCGTCGCGCCAGGTGACCGTGTTGAGCGGCTGCTCGGTGCGGAACTCGCCGACCATCCGCTCCTCGACCACGTACGCGGTGCCTGCGGTGACGACGTTCGACGCGATCATGTCGACACCGTTGTTGGTGAGCACGTCGCGCCAGCGATCGCCGTAGGTGATCTGGAAGTTCGACATCTCCTGCGGGTTGACGATCCACAGATCGAACGTGCCGCCGAGCTCGAAGGTCTCGGCCTTGAGCTGCGCCTTGGCGAAGTCCGCCGCGGGCTGGGCCGCCGGTGCGGTTGTGGTCATGGTTGCCGCGGCGGCATCGAGCCAGGACACACCCGCCATCTGGACATCGGAACCGATCGCGGTGATCGATGCTTCCAGCTCGGCGATGGCCCGCTGGTGCAGGTCCTTGGTGATGGTGTTGCCGAGCTTGCGGCCCTCGGTCTCGATGGTCGAGAGGTCGTTGCGGTCCCGGGCCTCGTCGGTGACGCGGAACTTGCCGCCGATCTTCTTGACCGTCGCGACCTTCGGCGCCGGGCGGTCGAAGGTGACCTCCGGGAACTCGGCGCCCGGTGCGACTTCCTGCACGCCGCGGGTGGCGAACAGGTCGTTCGCGGTGAGCTGCGAGTAGAGCAGCGCGCCGCCGGTGACGCCCCCACCGGTACGGAAGATCCGATCGGCGAAGTACTTCTTCAGCGCGATGTCGCTGATGTACTGGTTGATCCGGGTCGGCTCCTTCAGCATCAGGTCAACGGTGATGCTGTTGCCCGAGAGGGTGGGGGTGCCGAGCGGGTACTGCTGGCTGTATGGAGTGGCCATGGTCCTGTCCCCTTACTCGTAGACCGCGATGAAGGTGTCGACGCCGGCGCCGGAGGCGGTCTTGACCGCCAGGCCGACGGCCTTGCCGGATGCGAGGGTGATCGCGCGGCCGGACGCGCCGACCTCGACCTCGGCGCCTGCGGTGATCGCACCGCCGGCAGTGACCTGCAGGACGCCGCCGCGCTGAATCGCGACGGTGGCGCCGGAGGCCGCGTCGCAGGTGGCGACACCGAGCGCCTTCACGCCCGCGGCGGCGGTGGCGACCTTGATCATTCCGGTGGTGGCGTCGACGTCGGCCGACACAGCGACGAACGTCTTGCCGGTGACGGCAGCAGTGGTCAGGCCGGTGATGTCGCGGCCGGGCCGAAACAGGGGCGCGCTTTCGTTTGCCATGAGCTTCAGCTCCTTTCGGTGGTGCCCGTCGGCCGCCAGGCCGCGGGGTATGAGGTATCCACCGGTACCGGTGGAGTCGGGGAGGCACCTGGCCTCAGTCCCTCGACCGGCCGGTCAGACGGCGGCGGAGGGGTGGGTGCACTGGTCTGCCGCATCGCCGCGATGCGCGCGGCGCGGGCTTCCAGTTCTTCCGGGGTGCCTGACCCCAGCAAGTCGTGGTCTTCTTCGGGGATGCCGTGTTTGGCGGCGGCGCGCAGCAGGTTCAGTTCCTGCTCGCGCTGGGCGGCGGTCTGCTCGGCGGCGGTGGCGCGGTCGAGGGCGCGCTGCACCTCGGACTTCTGCGCTTCGACAGCCTCGTCGTGGGCGGTGGCCTTCGGCTCGAGGTCGCGCACCTTCGTGCGCCAGCTGGCGTTCTCTCGGCGCAGCTTGGCGATGATCTCGTCCTTGTCCGAGGCGGACAGGTCCGGCGGTGCAGCCGCCGGTACTTCTGGGAACTCACCGCTCAGCGGCGCCGTCTGCGCGGCAGGGGGTGCCTCAGGCTCAGGCTGCGTCGGAATCGGCTCGGTCATCTGGTGCCCTCCTGGGGCGTCGGGCCGCCTCCAGGGCGGCGGGGGTCTTCTCTTCGACCGCGCGAGCGAACGCGCGGAGCGCTTCGGCGCCGGATAGGCCCTCGGTCGATTCGTCCCAGATCTGGTCGATCTCGGTCTCCAGCTCGGGGTGGCTCTGGATACGACGCCATGCCCTGTTGAAGGTTCGGCGGGCGTCGGCGCCGTTGACCGCAGTCGCAGCGACCCACAGCCGCTCCAGCCGCTCGAACTCCTCACGGCCCGCCCAGTCCTGGCCCGCGCGCACGAGCACGGCGTCGCAGTCGCAGTTGTCGTGGTAGCTCTCGCCGAGCTCACGCGACCCGCGTGTCCGACCGCGGCGATCTCCGACCACGGACAGGGCCGCCTTGTCAGATCGATACACCGGGCCGCGGCTGGCGAGCATCGCGCAGAATGCGCAGTTCTCGTCGCCCGACAGGACCCTGGCCCAGCCGATCTCCTCGGTAGCCGCATTCGCCGTGGCCACGATGGTCTCGCGGTCGGCGGCGCGGATGTGCCGCTCGACAGTGGCCGTCACGCGCTCGGTCACCGTCCGGACAACGGCTGGTTCGCGCCGGTTGTCGTCGGTGATCGTTACGCGGTTCCGGACGGCGCGGCGGGTCTGCGGATCGAGATCGTTGACCGCCACCTGGACCCGGACGCGCGATCGCGGCTCCTGCGCCGGGGCTGAGACCTGCACTCTGGCACGGGACTCCACGGGGCGGTCACGCTCTGGCTCAGCCTGCGACTCCGCTTCGGCGGCCTGCCGTTGCGGCTCCTCACGCTCGCGCTGTTCCGGACGTTCGCCCTCGCGCTCCCGACCGGGCCGGACGTACGGCTCGGCGTTGGTGGCGCGCTCGATCGCGGCCACCAGCGCCGAGGGCCTGTACTGAGGCGCCGGCGCGGGCCGTAGCCCTTCGGCGCGCAGTTGCGCCGATACGCGTCCGTATGCCTCCGCTCGCATCTGGGTGACGGTCGGATACAGGTGCCGCGCCATTGCCCACCGTTGGTCGCGGGTGGTGGGGATGCCGTAGGTCGTCATGTACCGCAAGATCAGGCGGGAGACCTGTGCGGCCCAGACCGCCAGCTCGGTCGCCTCGATCACGCGCTACTCCGGCGGGAACGGAATGTCGGGGACCTCACCCTGCGCAAGCAATGCGGTCCGCGCCCGGTCGACCTTCGTCTTCGTCCATCCGGGGATGTCTTCCCAGAGGATCTCGGGCGGAATGCCGAGCATGGTGCCGAGCTTGCCCAAGCCGTCGACCGTCTGGGCGAAGCTGCGCGCTGTGGCGTCGGCCCACTTCACCTCACTGGCGAAGTCGGCGGCCGACGCCGCGTCGCCGGTGATGTGCGCGCAGGTGCGCAGCAGCTGCTCGTGGCTCTCGCCGAGAGAGGTTTCCAGCTCGCCAGACTTACGTTCGCGTCCCGATTCCAGGCCCGCCAGTGCCGCCTCGGACAGGTTGCTGATTCCCGCAACGCCCATGGCCTGGGGCGGGATCTGGGCGATGGCCGACAGATCGCGAACCGCGCTGGACTGGGAGTCGATGTAGTTCTTCAGGTCGGTCTCGTCGAACTGGCCGGCCTTGACTTCCTTGTCCCGGAAGAACCAGGTGTCGGACGCGGCCTGGCGCAGAGCTTCCGTCTCATCCTTCGGCGCCCAGCCGGTGACGTACCGCTGTTTGAAGGCGGCAACGTACTGGCTGGCCATCATGTGGAAGACGGTCTCGTCGATGCGTCCCTGAATCGCCATCAACGGCTCGATGATGCCGTAGACCTCTTCGCCGTCGAGGAGCATGCGGTCGCGGTAGCGCACGACCGGGCAAACGCCGACGTCATGGTTGCGGCCTTCGATGTACTCGAAGTTGTTCACCGAGCTGTAGGTCGGGTCGGTCCAACCGAGTGCGCTGGCCGGCACGTTCTTCACGCCGATGAAGTGGACGGCTTTCTCGTCGTAGAGCCGGATCATCGGCCCCTTCATCTCCAGCGCCACGATCGGCCAATCGTCATCGACCGGCCCGCCGGTGCGCGGATCCCATTCCAGCGGTTCGCCGTAGAGCGCGGTCATCTGCCGGGGGCTCACACCCCGGATCACCGCGGCCGGGTTCTGGTCGTCACCGGAGGTTAGTGACGGCAGGACGGTGGCGTAGCTGACGCCGTACTGCAGGGCGGTGCGATGGATGCCAGTTTGGCGAGCATCCATCCGGTTGCGCTGCCACCATGTCCACGGCTGCCCGGTCTCCTGGCCGCCGCTGGCGAGGTAGTTGTCTACCTTCAGGCCCTGGCCGAAGATGTCGAGGATCAGCGGCAGGAAGTTCGTCTGCGACTTGCGCGCGAGGTTGACCAGCCTGGCTTGGGCAGCTTCGGACCGTACGTTCCTGATCGTCAGCGAGTCCAACGCTCGCTCGGCGTTCCACGGGCGCATCGCGGCGTCGATCACGTTGAGCCGATCCGCCTCGTACGCGCGCGGGCCCTGCAGCAGATCGCGGGCGGCATCGACGGCCTGAGTCTTGTTCATGCCACCCCTTTCACAGGAAGAAGGCTTCGCCGGTCATCTGGTCTTTCCGTGGTGCGGCTTTCGCGTGGCGCCAGGCAATTCGGGCGCCGATCATCGACACGCAGGCGTCGATCTTGTCCGGCGAGCGCGCCGACTCCTTGCGGACCGTCACGCCGTAGCGGCCCTGGAACCTGCGTGCATTGCCGACATGCTTGGACAGCAGCGCGTTCCCGTCATGGGTGAAGCTGCCCTCGCGGATCTCGGCCTCGACGAGCTCGGAGCCCATCTCGAAATCCCAGGAGTGCGAGCGCATATCCCACGCGATCGGCTCCTGGGATTTCCCGCTCGGGACGGCCCAGATCTCCAGCTGGTCGCGGTATCGCTCCGGCCAGGAGACCTTGGTGAACTCCTCCCACTCCCGCACGTCCGCCCAGAAGGCGATCACGGTGTAGGTGTCGAAGGCCTTCGCCACGGCGTTGTCGATCTCGACGACCGGGACCACGGAGTCTTCATCGTTCGGGTCTGGCTCCCACACGCCGAGCGTGAACACGTGCCCGTCGGACATGCAGCACCCGATCAGCGCGGTGGCGTCGCGGGACTTCGAGCCGTCGAAGAACAACACGACCTCTTCGCCGGCAGCGACGGGCCGGACCGGCTTGGTCGGCGGGCCCAGGCGCGCCCACAGCTGCGGGTCGCACCATGAATCCTCAGGCGCCGTCGGCCAGTTCAGGTACTTGCGTTTCGAGTCGTCCGCGCGCGACTTCGGATCCCAGATCCGGACCATGATTGGTCGGATGTCGGCGAACCAGCAGTCTCCGTAGACGTGCTCGAGCGCATCGCGCAGCGAGTCCTCATCGGCCATATCGGTGTCCGGCGGGGCGACGCGGGCGTCGTAGAGGGTCAGCGAGCCCGACGTGCTGCCGTTGTCCTCCTGGTCGACCCAGGATTCCCACGAGTCCTGTGCCACCGAGCCGATGTCGGGCTTCCAGGCGTTGCAGGTCTCCAGCATCCGGTTGCCGGACTTGGTCAGGTTGTCGAGCAGTGTGCTCGCCATCGTCGGCCCGCCGTTGGACGGCAACCACCACTCGGTCTCGTCCGCGGTGATGTGGGTCGCCTCAGCGCCTTCCGCCGCGCTGGAGCTGGCCGTGATCACCTCGAGCGAGCCCTCGGGCAGCATGTTGTATCGCGTGCGCCCGGGGTCGAGGTTGTGCTCGACGCACACCCGCGACCCCTTCGGCGCGAACGCGCGGACCATGCGCATCGTGTTCGCGGTCTGCGACTCCGCGGTGGCGGCGATCTGAACCAGCGGCATCGCCACGGGCTTGCCGACCACCCCGCCGGGCGCCTTCGGGTCGAAGTCTTTGAGCCGGACCGGCGCGCAGAACTCGATCAGCGACAGCACCGCAGCGAAGGGCGACTTGCCGGAGCCCTTCGCCAACCGCCGGACACCGTGGTGATAGACCCACGAGCCGTCCGGGTTGAGCGCGTACCAGTGCAGCAGGAACCGGATCTGGCTGTCGATGAACTGGAACCGCTCCCCCGCCTTGCGGCCGTTCGGCTGGCGCAGGTACTTGCTCGCCCACTTCACCGCCTCCCAGCCGAGGGTGAGCTCGGGAATGGTCTGCGGCAGTGTGACTAGCCGGTCAGCCGCTGAGCCGGTCACGGTACTCGGCGAGCTGCGCGACTGCGGCGTCCTCGTCGGCGTCGACCTGCTTGCGCTCGAGCTCGACGCCCAGGCGGCGCTTGTCGGCCGGCGAGACCAGCAAGGTGTTGAGCGCCGACTGGACCTGCGCCCATGCCATGGCGCCCGGCGTCTGCCCGGCGGTGAGCAGCTCGTTCAGGTAGTGCAGCTCGATCCGCGCCCGCTGCCAGTCCGCGGCCGAGAAGTACCGGCCCTCTACCGATCCCGCGACGAGCGCGGCCCAGAGGTCGGCGACCAGCGGGTGCGCGTCGTACCCGAGTTCGGGTGCGTCGACGGCGGCCTGGTGGACGACCGGCTCGGCAGCCCCGTGCGAGGCGGGCTTGTTGCGGCGTCGACGCTGGCCGGCGGGCTTGGGCGGGGGTCCGGGCATGGGGTGACCTCCTGGGTCGGGGTGGTGCTCCGCCGCCTGGGCGGATGGACTCTCCACGGGCTTCTCATCCCGTACGGCCTGGCAGGCTCTATGCGCTCCGCCGAACTCGGCCGCCTGGGCCTGGGTGCACCCCCACCCCGTGGAGGGGCCTGGGTGGCTCGTGGGCGGCCGATCGTGACACGTTGGGCTCTCGCTCACCCCTGACAGACGATCACCGCTGCCCTGGTCAGCCCTGCACTACTCGGGACAAACGCCAGGTCAACCGGTATTCTGGTGGGGTGACTCTGTCCTGCCAGGTGTGCGGCCGACCCTTCGAGTGGTCGGGCCGCGGTCCTCGTCCGGCCGTGTGTGGTCAGCGGTGCCGCAAGCGCAAGCAGCGGATGCCGGCGACGGTGCCGTCCTCCCTCACTGCCCGGCCTCGGTGGGCCCGGCGTGTGGGCAAGCGGCCGGTGCAAGTGTCGGGTCGGCCTGCGTCCTCGACCGATGCAGGTACCTGGACGACGCACGAGCGTGTGGCTCGGCGCGAGCACGGGGTGATGCTGGGTGAGGGGCTGGCGTGCTGGGATCTGGACGGGGTGATCGACGACGACGGGCGCCTGCATCCCGAGGCGGCGGCGGTGCTGCAGCGGGTGGGGACGCGGGCGCTGTGGGTCGAGCGGTCGATGTCGGGGCGTGGTCTGCACGTGTTCGTGCGGGGTGAGGAAGAGCCTGCTCGGGTGGGTGAGCGGGTGTCCTACTACAGCTGGGGCCGGTTCATCGCGGTGACGGGTGAGCGTTACGCGCCGGTGCGCTGACGGGCGACCAGGCCGGGGTGAGGCTCGACCGGAAGTCGGCCGCGTGCTCGTCGGCGTGCGCGTGCCTCGGCTGCCTCGGCCTGGGTCTTGGCGCGGTGGCAGCCGGTGCACAGGACTCGCAGGTTGCTCTCGTCGTCCGTGCCGCCGGCCAGCCGGTTGGTGATGTGGTCGACCTCGTTGCCTGCTGCTCCGCAGAGCTGGCAGGTGTTGCCGTCCCTGGTACGGATGCGTGCAGCGACGGTCGGGCCGACGCCGCGGTATCGGTCGGGCTCGCGGGACCAGGTCATGGCCAGCGGTTCCAGCGGGCGAGGGTAATGAGCCGGCCGATGGCCGCGACGATCAGGCGATCGAGCCACTCAGGCACGGTCATTCCGCGATCCGTTTGCGGCACAGGGTGCTCGCGTATTCGAGCATCCCGAGCTGGTCGGAGATGGCGGTGTCACTCCCGGTGGTCATGTGGACAGCGGTCAGGCTGTCGCCGTCGCTGTCCCAGAAGTGCCGCTTCGCGACAAGCACGTAGCCGGTGAGCACGCCCTCTGTGTCCTCGTCGTACGCCCGGTGCACGGCGTCGATGGCGGTAGTGAGAGCATCGTCGGCCGCGACCTGCTCCGGTGTGCGTGCCATCACCACGCCCAATAACCGAGCGGCGTGACGTAGATCGGCTGCTCGAGCGTGCGGATCGGCCGATGCAGGAGGCAGGCGAGCAGGTCGGCGAGATTCATTCCGCACCGCCCGTGGTGGCAGCTGCGACGCACGCAGCAGCAGCGTCGTCAGCCAGCGGAGCGAGGATCTCGTACATCGCGCGCCCGGAGATTCCGAGCGCAGCGCCGATCGTGGCCGAGGCGGTGAACACCGCGTCGAGGAATCGCTCTCGTACCACCTCGGCGGATGGCGTGATGTCGGTGGCGGGATTCCACACGACGCTGCCCGTCGTGGGGTCGACGCTCACGCTCTCGGTGGTCCGCACGGTCACGCGAAGACCTCGCGCAGGACGGCGATGGCGATGCGGCCGAGCAGCTCCCACGGGACCAGGGCGGCGATGGCGGAGGCGGTGTTCAGCATGACGTGCTCCTCTGGGTGATGCACCGATCGGTTCATATGCGACCAGCGACGATGTGGCACTTCTGGGCCGCACCGAGCCCGTAGCGCGAGCGCGGGGGGTTGACCGCTAGGGCCGGTGCGACGTTGAGCAGCGCGCAGCGTGGCCCCCCCGGGTGAGTTCCGAGTAGACGGGGTTGCGGCACCGAGCGTGTGAGCGCTGGGAAGTCGGGCCCACGGTGGACCGGGATAGGCCGGCCTCAGGACCGTCATCGGTGCGTTGGGCTGCTTGCCGGGCATGACTCCGGTTTGACGCGCTGAGTTTGGGGTGCGTCGCGGTAATCCTGCAGACGCACGAAACCCCCAAGTCGGAGGGGATGACTTGGGGGTTAGGGCTAGTACGCAGTGCAGGGTGTTAACCCATTACTCGCGCACTTTAGAGACTACAGCAGACGTAACGGCTGGCGGCTCCTCGCCAGTCCGGCGTGTCCACCTGTTCGAGCAGCCCCAGCTATCGGCGGGGAGCCATGCGGCTGGCAGGGTTGCGGGCAGCCCGGACCAAGCTGACGAACTGCGGCGGCGGCAGAACGATTGTGTGGTTCTGCAACTGGCCCATCCGGTGGTAGTCCAGGAAATCGATGTCGCGTGTGACGCAGTAGACCCGCGATAACGGATCATCAGACGCCAACTTTCGGCATGCCCCGAATACCATACCGTCCTCGTGATCCAGAGGTGGATTGCTGTCGGGGTAGTTATCGATGATCGTGAACCCGTCCGACCAATCCACGAGCCCCCCGATCATCTCGCTCAGCAGCGTCGCGGCATCCGCCCTGCTCCAGCCAAGGTCCTGCATCGCCTTCCGGAAGACGAGAGTCTGGATCGAGTCATTCACTCCGACGTGCATCGTCTCAAGCCCGGCGAAGTTGCCTGATGTGCACAGCGCCAGGGCTCGGATCGAATCGGGATAGACGCGACCGTTACGAGGCGCCCTGTCGACCATGACAGTGGGGGACGAGTTCTTGGTCAACCTCGCGACTACCTCGTCGAACTCATCCCAACTGAACGGGGGACCAACCAAGGCCGCGACGTCCAGATAGACGTTGCAGTCGAAGACGACAATGTGTCGCTGCGGCGGAACACCGGCTGACTGCAACGGCTACGGCTCCTGGCTGCGCCGACTACGAACCAGCGGCACATCTACAAGCTCCATCGGGGAAAACGCCTCAAGGTTGGCCCCGCCCCATGGATCGTCCTCAAGTTTTTCTTCTTGCAGTTGTGCGAGGAGGGCGTCGACGTCGATTGGGCTGTGATGATCCATGCTCTCCGACCCGGAGACCCCGCTAGCGGCAAGATCTGCTGCGGTTCGTCCGCCCAGGCGCCGCTCCTTGCGATAGAACCGCGCCATGGTTTCGGTCTTGATGGGACGGTTGCGAAGCCCCAGCAGTCCGCGGGCTTCCTTCCAGGGATCCTCGTCGTGCGTCAATGCGATCAGCTCACCGCCGGACATCGAGCCGTACTGCCGCAGGACAAGGTCGATGACATTGGATGCGACGTCATCGAGGTTGATCCCAGCGAGGTCCTGGCTTTCCGGCTGGCGCGATCGGACATCCTTACGCGCATGCCACACTTCGGGGACCACTGGTCCGTTGTCCCACCCCTTGAGAGTGTCGGCGTACAGGGGCTCATCAGTGATCGCCAGGTGCCACGCCTGGACGTAGTAGAGCAGCTTCTGTAGCGGCAGGCTGTCCATGCGGCTGCCATGTCGGGCGATGAGCACCGATGCGACGTCGTTAGCGCACAGCATCGGGCGTGTCACCTCCTTGATTGGCCGTGGCGTGATCCGCCATACCCGAATGGTAGGCACTCAAGGTCACGAAATGGCCGTGAACGGCCAAGATGTGACGAAAATCGGTAGGCATTCAGTACAGCAGTGGGGTCTGACAAGTTCCGATTCGGTCAAGCGGTCGCCCACTCCGGCCGGTAGTCGGGATGATCGGACCAGATCGCGGCGATCACTCGGAGCGAGTCGGCCTCCTCGGGCGTGCCACAGAATCCGGGCCCGTAGTCGCCATGTGGCATCCACGGTCCAGGATGGCCTCGGCACTTCGGCCAGGGCTTCGCACGCTCGAACAACTCCCGCGTCGCCGCCACCTGCCGCAGCACGCGGGCGGGGTCGTGGAACACGCCGACGGCGTTGTCCGTGCCGGTGACGACCCACAGCACGCCACCGCTGCCCGGGCGGCTGGCGGCGGCCTGCGCTCGTTCCGCATCGCGCTCATCCTCGGTGAGGCGCGCTTCGATGAACTCCTCGATGGTCACGGCTTCCACGCCTCCAGATAGTCGGGGTGCTGGTCCCAGATCGCGGCAAGCGGGTACAGCACCGCGCTCTCGGCCTCGATCTGCTGGGTGATGCTGGCCATGCCCCGGATGAGCTCAACCATGGCCCGCAGGATCGGCGCCTGCCGCAGCACGCGGACGGGGTCATGCCGGGCGATGTGGCGGGCCCGCTCGTCCAGCCACCGATCGCTGCAGTCGTCGGCGGTGGCGATCCGGTTGTCCTCGCACATGTTCGGCCGGCCGGGCGCGTGATCCTCGCACCGATCTGGATCGGTCAGCGATCCGAATACCGCGTAGACCTCGTCTTCGTCGGCGACCCACCGCGCCGCGCTACCGCCAGCGGCGGCCTCGGCGATCTGCTCGTCCTCGTCGAGCCGCGCCTTGATGAAATCCTCGATGTTCACGCCTTCTCCTCCACGTTCGCCAGCGCCGCGTTGAGGAACTGCCCCGGCGACATGCCGAGCGCGGGCGCAATCTTGAGCAGCTGGTCCAAGCTCAGGTTCGCCTTGTCGCGTTCGATGTTGCTGATCGTGACGACGTGGATACCGGTCAGCTGGGCCAGTTCCGGTTGAGTGAAGTCGGCCCGCGCGCGCTCGGCCCGGAGATGTGCACCGAGGGCGCGGAAAGCGCCGTCCAAGTCGATCATGCCGTCGATCCTCTCCCACGTCGCGGATGCACGGCGTGCGCTTCCAGAATGTCCCCCAGCCGATAGAACCTGGTCCCCGTGTCCCGGTCCCGCGAGCACGGATGCAGCGCCCCGGCCTTGTCCAGCACCTCGACCCGGCGCCGTGAGAGCCCTTCCCCGCGCTCGCCGAGCAGGTGCACCACCTTGTCGATCTGGTAGGCGGTCAGCACCTGTCGGTTCGCGCCAGCCAGCTCGTCCTCGGTGAGCGTGCCGTCGCCAGGCCGGTCCAGGCGCCGCTGCAGCGCCGCGATTGCCCGCGTGATCGACCGGTAGGCATCGGTGGCGCCTTCGGTCATGGCCAGGGCAATGACGTTGCGGTCGAGCCACTTCGCCGCGGCGGGGATCGTCTCGACAGCGGGCGGGTCGATGGCGCGCTGCTCGCACACCACCCGCACCCAGCCGATGAGCAGGTTGTGCAGGTCGTCGGCCATCTGCTGGGCGGCGACATCGATCGGGGGCTTGGACTGCGGCGCGGGGCGGCAGGTGGAGGCATCGAGGCCCTGCCGGTCGCCGCGGACGATCGCCAGGGCGAGGGGCTCGAGGAGGTCGGGGATCTCGCGCAGCGCGGCGACGAGCTCGTTGCAGTCGGCACGGGACAGGAACATGTCGGTGTCGGCCACGGGGCTACCTCCTGGCGATGAGGGACACGAGCAGAGCGAGCAGACCGGGCACAACAGGCGTGACCGGTTCGGGGTCGTCGGCGGGCTCGGGGATGACAGTCATGCCGCCCGTGAGGACGTGCAGGCCGGTCGGGCGGCCGGGGGCGGCCTCGTAGCGGTCGAACCAGGGCATCAGGGCACCTCCCGCAACAGCGCCGGAGCCGCGGACTCGATGTGGCGCCAGCGCGTCCGCAGCTTGCGCAGGATCGCGACCTCCTGCGCGGTCCATCCGACTTTGGCGGCGACGGCGTCCATCGCGCTTTCGGATTCGCCTTCGTCGCCCTCGTCGTCCCAGCCGACGACGATGCCGTAGATCCACGCCTCGAACTTCGACTCGGCGAAGTCGCGGGAGTTGAACACGATGGCGTCATGCAGCGCGGCCATCGGGTTCGGGCTGGGTGGAAACGCGCTCACTCGGTCACCTCCCGTAGCTCGACCACGCGGCAGTCGAGCTCGCCGCCCCTCCACCGCATCAGGCGCGCCTCAGCGGCGGCCCGTGAAGTCGGCTCGGTGCCTGCGAGCCACAACCTCCCGTTGCCGCGGATCACCAGCGGGAGATACCCGATCGGCTCCCGCTGGGCGGCCTCCAGCTCGGCGACGCGGGCGGCCAGCGCGTCATGGTCGCGGCGGGTTTCGGCTTCGGAGTGCCGTGCCCGCCGGTACATCCGGGCGTGCATCGAGGCGCGGGACTGGTGCCCTCGCCGTGACTTCCACAGGGTGTCGATCACGCGGCGGGCGTTGCGAGCGTACAGCGACAGTCGGGCGCGTTCCGACTCCGCGTCGGCGAGGTCGGCGGCCTGGGCCTCCATGGTCGTGACGCGGGCGCGCAGGGCCAGCAGCTCGGCGGCCATCGACGAGCGCTCGGACTGCGACAGCCAATCCCTGCCCTCCGTGACCCGCCGCAGATGCTCGTCCGTGAGGCGACCGATCTGGATGGTGTGCCCGCCGTGGCAGTCGTCGGGCGGGCAGGAGCAGGTGTCGGTCATCGGCCCTCCTCGGTGGTGAAGTGCCATTCGATGTAGTCCGGCACTTCCGGCCGGGCACTGATCGGGCCCGACATGCCTGGCCGGTAGTCGCCCTCGTCGAGGGTGTCCGTCGACGGGTCGATGGCGTCGTTGTCGAACCAGTCCTGCATCCAGCACCTGTCATGCCCGACGTAGGGATGCTCGTGCTCGGACTCGTCGTACGGCCAGGTTTCGCAGTCGCAGTCCGGGTATCGGTGGCACGGCGCGGTGCTGTCGCCGTGGCACGTGAACTTGATGCGCCAGGTCACCACGTTGTCCGGGTCGCCGGTGATCTCGACGGCGTGGAGGTGGTCGGTCATCGGTGTTGTCCTGTCCATGGGAGCGCCAGGCCGTCATCGGCGCGGCGGGGTACGTAGTGGATGTGGACGTGTGGCACGGTCTGCGTCGCCGCCGGGCCGGACGAGGTGATCAGGTTGAAGTCCGGGCCCTGACTCTCGGCGAAGGTCTCGGCGTAGCCCATGCAGGCGCGCACCGCTTCGGCCGACGGGTGCTCGGCGTGCCACATCGGGACGAACAGCATGTGCCCAGGCGTGACCGGATTGAGCGGCTCGAACCGGGCGACAGTTCCGGCGTAGTCCTGCTCCCAGTCGCGGTTGTCGATGCGCTGGCAGAACGGGCACGCGGGGTCGTAGTCAGCCACGGCCGACCACCTCCCGGTTGACCGTGTCGGCGAGCGCCTGGACGTGGCCGAGGCGCAGATAGTCGGCGGTGTGGCGGCCGTCGATCAGGTAGCCGCGGGCGAACTTCAACGCCCCGGCCCACGTCCGCCAGTTCTCGCCGGACCACCACCGTTGGATGCGCTGGTGTCGCGCCTTGTCGACGAGGTCGAGGGCCCAGGCGTGGATCTCGGCCGGGCCTGCGAGCGACCACCACTCGGACAGGTCGGCCACGCTCCGGAGCGGATTGCCTGCGGGCAGCGCGGTGATCGGGTCGCCGTCGGCCGCCGCCCACCACACGGGCCCGGGCACGGCACGCTGTCCGGCGATGCCGTAGCCGGGCGCGGGTGGCCGGTGCGGCATCCCGGCGCCGACCGGCCGGAGCGGGTCGGCGATGAGCGCGCAGCCGACGAGGTGGTCGGCGGCCACGCCGGGCATGTGCTCGACGATCTCGCGGGCGAGGTCGCCAGCAATGCCAGCGCCCTGCGAGTACCCGGCGAGCACGTACGGCCGATAGCCGGAGATTGCTCGGAGCAGCGAGCGGCGGCCGGTGAAGCGGCTCTGCGCGTACGGCATATCGAGTCCGCCGTAGGCCGCGGCGTACTCGACGATCCGCGGCCGGAACTTCGCCGGGTCGAGGGCGTCGGCGAAGGCCTGCGAGATGCCGTCGCCGCGCGGGAATCCGGTGCCGGGCAGGATCAGGACGTCGATCATGGTCGCGCCCCCGGTGTTGGGACGTACAGGACGATCACGCTGCCTTCGCGCTTGATCACCTGGCGCGAGCTCGAGCGGTCCTCGGTGTCGTAGGCGCTGGCCCAGTTCGGCGCGTTGGTGAAGCCGTCCCATGAGGTCAGCTGATACGCCATGCCGCCGTGGGTGCCTCGGGTCCCGACGACGATCGACCTGCCGGGGAGCTTGTCGAGCTCGGCCGGGTCGGTGATCTCGCGGGCGGGTGGACGCCAGCCAGCAGCGATCACCGCGTCAGCCGCGCACGCGCTGTAGCTGGGCGCTTGGAACGATGCGGCGTCGATGATCTCGGTCAGGGTGTCGCGGTCACTCGCCATCGCTGTTGTCCTCGCCGTTGATCAGGTGGTCCATGAAGCCGTCATGGATGGCGTCCAGGGCCGCTTCCATCTCGGCGACGGCGTCCACGCGGGGGTGGTTCGGGTTCTGGCTCATCGCGCACCGCCGGTCAGCATTGCCGCGGCAATGCGAGCGAGCTTCGAGGCAACCGCGGTTGCGGTTTCGAGGTCGAACCGGTACCGAGCGAGCCATTCATCGGTCCGCTCGGACGGGCGCGGTTCGATCGACGGCTCTCCGTGGGCGTCGTGGGCGAAGCCGTCGATCATGACTGCCCAGCTGTCCGGGCCGCGACGCTCGATGGCGACCGTGGACCGGCGGTGGGCGGCGTGCTCGGGCGGCAGGCACGACACCTCGTAGCGGGTGGCAGTGATGGTGGGCTCGGGGGTGGTCATGCTCGGATCTCCTCGGTGGTGGTGAACGGGATTGCCTGGGCTCGGGCGCAGGCGGGACAGACGTCTTGCTCGCAGCCGCCGGCGAACTCCCAGCCCTCCTCCTCGAGCTCGACGTGCCAGCCGGGTTCGATGTCGTCGCGGGTCTGGCCGTCGGGGATGTCCCGGCGCTGGAGGTAGCCGCAGTGGTCGCATGTCAGGGTGAGGGTGCGGCGGGTCATCGGCTGGCCACCTTCGGGCGGGTGGGGATCTGGTGAGCAGGCAGGCCGCAGACGGTGCAGCGGCCACCGTGGATAGACCAGTGCTGGCAGGCGGCGGTCACTGCTGGCCGCCGGTGATCGCGTCGTAGACCCGCATCGCCCAGCGGGCATCACCCATCGCGGTGTGCCGCTCCTCCTCGGTGGGAGGCTCGACGCCGATGGCGCGAGACAGATCGTCGGACTTCCACGGCAGCGCGAGGGTCTCGCGTGCCTCGCGCGGCATCACGTCGGTGCGTCCGCCGCCATGGAGGTAGCCAACAGCCAGTGCTTCGATGTCGATGAGGTGGTAGTGCCACGCCGGGGTGAGCCGGTGGCGGCGCAGCATCGCAGCGAGGCACTCGGTGTCGAAGTTCGGCACCGCGCCGACGATGTGCGCGCCGTGGGTCCAGCGCGCCACCTCGCGGGCGGCGAGCTCGGGATGCCAGGCGTTGTTGGGACTCCACGGGTCGCCCTGGTCGTCGTCGATGCCGGCCAGGTCGCGGCCCTGCGGGTGGCGGTCGTAGAAGCGTCCGACCTTGAGGCCGAAGGGATCGGCGGTGCTGAGGTCGATGTCGACGAAGAACGAGGTGTCGCGCTCGCCCTGCTCGTCGCGGCGAATCATCGCGATCTCCCACACCTTGCGGCCTGGATGAACGCCGTCGGTCTCGGTGTCCAGGAAGACGATCGGGGTGGTGCTCATCGGTTCTCCTCTGCTCGGATCGCCGCGGCGGCACGGGCACTGGGCTCGCGAACCGCGAAGTCGTTGTTGGTGTTGTGGATCCGCTGCCAGCGGCAGCGGCAGGCGACGGCGACGTCCGCGTCGGGCGCTGACAGCCACCCGTTGCGGCAGCCGTGCGGGCAGGGCTGGTCTTCTACCTCTTCGCCGTAGCGGTCGCGGGTCATGAGACCGACCTCAGCGGGGGCGGATTGGGGCCTGGTTCGTCCTGTGCCGGATCAAGATCGGGTTCGGCACCCTCGGCCTTCATCTCGGCGACCATGGCCCGCAGGGACTTCCGTGGCTGCCGGGCGACGTGGTCGCAGACGGTGGTGCCGCGGTAGCCGTCGACGTCGCACATCCCGCAGTTGGCGATCTCGGCTGCGCGGGCCTCGGCGGCGGACTGGCGTGCCAGCGAGCGCTGCTCGGCCTGCCACCGGACGCGCTGGTCCTCCCACTGCTTGCGTGCCCGCCGGGCATCCCCGCACGGACCACACGCCTCGGTCGTCCCGTCCGGGTGCAGCGAGCAGGTACCCGCCGGCCGCCGCAACTCGACAGCCGCGGCGAGGATCGCCATGTACTCGCCCTCGAGGTGCTCGCACTCCTCGCAGCCGACGACCCAACCGTCGTTGTGCTCGTCGTGGAATTTCTTGGGAGGGATGGGGTTGGGGGTCTCGTTCGCGTGCGCGTGGTGAGGTACCCCAGTAACGCCCCCACTAGAGGTGCCTGGTGTTAGGTGCTTGGTGCCTGGGGATGTGGACCGAATCTGATCCGTGATGTCGTTGCCAATCCGATTACTAATCCCGTTGGTATTGACCAGGTCTGATGACACCGAATCGGACCGATCCTGATTACCAACCGGATTGGTGATCTGATTGGTAATCGGGTTGGTGATCGAATCGGCCTCGGCGATCTCGTCCAGCGCGGTCCGCGACATCAGCCACTCCAGCTGATCGCCCGAGTTCGACACCGGACTCGTCCACGAGGAGAACTCCGGCGAGACGGCGTGAACCTCACGCACCGCCGTCACCACCGCAGCCTTCGCCAGCGGCGACGCGACATCCCCATACGCCCTCACGACCGCAACGGCCATCTTCGGGTTGCGCAGCAGCTCGTCCCACAAGATGTGCTTGCGCATCAGGATCTCTTCGGTGCCCTCGTCGATCACCGCAAACCCGCGCTCGACCAGCTCGGCGCCCGCGGTCCGAATCTCCTCCACCGACAGGCCCGACCGGACCGTCAGCCGCGCGGGGCGCCAGTCGGCGCGGCCGCAGAAGGAGATGCCGCCGTGCTGGCGCAGCACGTAGTCCAGGAGCTTCGCGTGCGGACCCAACGCCAGGTAGTCGTCCTGATCCCACACGGCATACGGCGTGCGCCCGTACCTTCCGCCGGTCATCAGGACACCGCCAGCAGGGACATCTGCCCGTCACCACCGAGCCGCTTGTGCAGCTCTGCCAAGCCCTTGGTGGTGATCCGGATCGTCGGCGCGGGCATACGCATCTCGCCGGTCGGCTGGTGCAGGAACGGCGTACCCAGCTTCTCGGTCAGGCGGCCGCGGTCGACCTGGGTCTGATACGCCTTCCACGATCCGGTGCCGGTGTCGCGGAAGATCCAGCCCTCGCCCTGCATGAACTTGAACAGGCGGTCACGGCCGATGGTGATGTTCGGGTCGCGCGAGAGGACCTTCGCCGCGTCGGCCACGCCGTAGTCGCCGGCGGACTCGGCCAGGTGCGACCACGCCGAGGCCGGGGCTTCGAGGGCGCGGGCATGCTGCTCGGCCTCGATCCGGGCGCGCTGCTCAGCGTCGGCCCGCTCCTCCGCTTCGAGTGCCATGGTGAGAATCTCGCGGCGCGAAAGCTCGGTGACCCCGTAGCTGCCGGTCTTGCGGAGGGTGGGCAGCACCTCGCCGGTGACCCAGCGACGGAACCCCACAGCGACCGGCTTGTCGGACCGGAGCACCAGCGCGTACATCCCGGACTCGCTGACGACGGCCATCTCCTGGACGCCGCCAGGGGTGTCAATCCGATTGACCCCCTTCTCATCATCGGCCAGGCGCTGCATAGCCATCGACAAGTTGGCGAGTCCAAGGATGGTGCAGATGTCGCGCGCGACGAACCACGGTTCGCCGTCGACCACGACAGTGCGCACGGGCGAGCCTTCGTAGGTGAAGGGCATCAGGTTGGTCATGGGGTCGCCTCCTCGGCGTCGTGATCAAGGTCGGCGCGCAGTGTGGAGATATGGGGTGCAACGGAGTCGCGAGCTGGGACAACGGACCCGTCGTCGGCCAGTAGCACAACCCCGTGCAGCACGGAGTGCACCGGGGTCGCGGCCGGGTTGTGACGGCGCAGCACCAGCCACCCGGCGTCCATCGCCGACTCGCGATAGCTCTCGGCCCACGAGTGGCACTGCAGGCACAGCAGGACGAGGTTGGGCGGCCGGTTGATCCACGCCGCCTTGCTGCCACCCATACCGCGCGGCACGCGGTGGTGGATCTGGCCGTTGCCGTGGAGCATCCAGGCACACCGCTCGCAGCGCTCCCCCGCCCGGGCGCGCACCAGCTCGACGACGGCGCGGTCCGGGCCGGTGCGCCGCGGCTTGCCCCGCCTCATGCGCCCTGCTCGCTGGCCGACATCTTCACGACCAGCCCGCGCTTGCGGATGAACTCGCCGAGCAAAGTCGGGCGGCCCTCGAGATCGACCATGGGCGCGCCATCGAGCTGGTGCCCGGAGACCTCCTCGAACAGCGCGCGCAGCTCGTCCAGATCGGTGAGCTCGATGGCCCGCTCGCGGTACTCGGCGGCGGAGGGAATCCGCGCGCCTGCCGACACGAACTTGTCGATCTCGATGGCGAGCTCGATACCCGGCTGCGGGTACGTGGCGCCCATCTCGACGCCTTCGATGCGCGACTTCGACACCGTCAGCGTGTTCGCCAGATCCAGATCACCGACGAGGTCGAACTCGTACTCCACGCCGTCGCGCTGGATCGGCTTCATCCCGACGCGTGTCGGTTCCTGCTTGCCGCGGGCGTTGGTCGTGAGGACGTACTCCTGCTTCGACCGCAGCGTGACGATGACGTGGCCGGGGAAGGCCAGGATCGCGTCCAACATCCGGCGCTCCTCTGGCCGGACTTCCTTCCAGCCCGATGTGAACTTGCTGGTCCCCGAACGGCGGTCGACCTGCTCGAGCATCCCGTCGGTGCCCTCCCAGTAGTGGGAAAGGCTGTCGATGACGAGGACGTCGAACCCGTGGCCGGCGGCGACACCGAGGTGGTCGACCAGCGACAGCGGGGCGAACCGGGTGGGCTTGATCGTCTTGAACGCCCACCCGTTTCGGCCGACATACTTGCTGGCCGAGCCGCGCTCGGTGTCGATGACGGCGATGTTCTGGCCAAGGCCGGACGCCAGCATCAGCGCGGTGTAGGTCTTGCCCGCCCCGGCCGGACCGGTCAGAGCGATCCGCGCCTTCGCCGCGGCCTTGGTAGCTTCCTCGAAATCCATGCTCACGCCTCGATTCCGAGCAGCGGCACCGGCGCACCGGCCAGCAGCTGGCGCACCACGTACTCCGCAGCGATCTCGCTGCGCGCCGACACCACCGGCTTCGGGGTGCGCAGCTCGATACCCGGGACCGGGCGGCCGTTCTTGGCCAGCGCCTCGGCCTGCTTGTACAGGTAGGCCGGGATGTCGGAGACCACGGTGAACAGGTCCTCGCGCCCGGAGTCCTTGAGCAGGGCCACGATCTCGCCGAGGTCGCCGAGCTCGGCTCGCGTTTCGAGCTTGTCCGGGTACTGGGTGCGGATCCACTCGTCGAGCTCGTCGCGGTCGACGATCTTCGGCACCGGCTTCGGGTCCGACTTGGTGACCCGGCCCAGCTTCACGTCGTCGGCGGTGCGGGCCGGGATGCCGGCACCCTTCGCCAGCTGCTCGTCGGCGATCGCCTTGGCGCGGGCGAGCTCCTCCTGCACCAGATCCGCGAGGGTCTTGAGCAGCACGATCTTGTACGCGAGGTCGGCGTCGGTGTACGCCTGGATCTCGGCGGTCATGGGGTCGCCTCCTGTGCTGCGTCGATGAGGGCCAGGCCGATGCTCTTGGCCATGTCGGGGCTGTAGATGTTGAGGCTCAGCAGCTGCGAGGCATGCAGGATCGCCACGCGCACCCCGCCGTCCGGCTGGGCGGTGATCTCCGTGCTGCCGAAGCCGTGCGTGAATGTCTTCACCGCGCCTCCTTGGCGGCATGGGTGAGGGCTATTGCGATGAGCGCGGCGACCGTCGAGCTGTAGGTGGTGCGGTGCACCAGCAGCTCGCCGTCGTAGCCCTCGATGGCGACGCGACCGTCGGGCTCGGCGGAGATGCGGGTGCGGGACCGGCCGTCCCAGAAGTCGTGGATCACGGCACCTCCAGAAGGTCGAGCAGGTCCGATGGCTCCTGCTGCTGGGCGGGCTTTCGGCTCGCCCAGAACTGGGCCATAGCCGCTCGATTCCGCGCGCGGCTGGGCTGGACTCGCGCTTCGTGCGCGGCGTCGATCAGCTGCGCGGCGAGGTGCCGGGCCTCGTCCGGCGTGAGCTGGCGCTTGAACAGGGCGAGCCCGACCGACTCCTGCCCGTCGGCGACAGCGAGCTCCGCCACGCCCGGCACCCGCCAGGACACGCCGGTGCTGGTCGCGGTGCCGTCGCGCTCGACACCGACCACGCCGAGGCTGAGGTCGGCCTGCACGCAGTGCGCGAGGTGGCGAGCGAAATCGCGGTCCTTCTTGGTGTGCTGCAGGCTGACCATGAAGCGGGCGACCAGCCGGTCATGGACGGTCTCGCTCATGCGGACACCGCCTTCCCGAGGCGGCCACCGGCGAGCGCCTCGGCGCGCTGGCCGAGCACCGACAGCGAGACGTCGGGATCCATCCAGATCGCCAGCAGCATCACGACCTGAGCCATGCGCGCTGGGTCGTGCTCGCAGCGACGAGTCAGGTGCTCGAAGGTGCGGTCCGGGTCGATGGCCTGGATGTCCTCGACGAGCTGGAGCGTGTCGGCGGCCAGCTGGTCGAGGTCGGAGTACGCGGCCATCACGACACCGCCACTGCGGCTGCGTCCCGGCACTTCTTCGAGCAGTGGCCGCGCAGTCCCGTCTTCGGCGAGTGTGCCGAGGCGGGCAGGTCCCGCTCACACACCGGGCACACGCCAGTCAGTCGCTTCGGTGGCGTGCCGGAGACCTTGAGCAGCTTGTCCGCGGCGGTGCTTGTCACGACCTCGACGCGGCCGCACGCCACCCTGCTCGCCGTCGACTGGGATACACCGGCGGTGACGTAGACCTGCTTGAGCGTCCACCCCTGGCTGATCAGGGCCTCGATGTGCTCGCGCACCGGCGCGGCGGGCACAGCGGAACCGCGCTCGGCAACCCGGCACGATCCGCAGATGACCAGCCTGACGCGGGTATGGATCTCGTTGCCGCAGCTCTCGCAGGTAGAGGTGATCAGCTCGCGCGGTGGCCGCTGCTCCAGGACCTCGACGTACTTCCGCAGCGCGCCCTTCTGATCGGGCAGGAAGTAGCCGCCATGCACACCGTGCGAGGTGGCGGTGCGCTTGGCCTCGCGGGCGCAGGTCTCGCGCACCTTGCACTTCTTCGCGCAGATGGCCTTCGCTCCCGCGGCGTCAGCAAGGCGCAGTGGGAAGAACAGCTCCGGGTCTTCATTCCTGCAAGCCGCGCGGTCGCGCCATTCGATTTCAGCCATCACGCCGCCCCGATCTGGCGGTCGACCCACTGGTCGTGGCCGCGGTCCCAGTCGGCGCCGGGATCGTCGCCGTCCTCGACCTCCTCGTCGCAGGCGACGACGGTCATCGGCGGGTTGGCGCGCAGGTCAGCCCGGACCAGGGCGTAGAAGAAGTAGACGACCGCGATCAGGGTGCCGCCGACGATGGCGCACTGGATGATGTGGGCGACAGTGCTCATCGCACACCGCCCATCACCAGCGCGAAGTCCAGGTCGTGCATCGGCCGGCCGCCGTCGACCTGCACCTGGGGTGCCTCGATGGCCGCGACCGCGCCCGTCAGGCGACCCGCGGCGACGAGGACGCGGACGCTCCCGTCGGCCTGGCGCTCGATCTGCTGCAGGGTGAAGACCGGCAGCTTCGCTGTCTCGTATCCGTCTGGGCCGACGGCGTGGACGTAGGCCGGATCGACCGGCATGGCGTCGATCCGGGCGAGCATCTGATCGACGGTCTCGCGGGTCTCGGCGAAGTCGTGGCGGGCGCGGCGCCCGAACGCGCTGCGACGCAGGGTGTCCAGGATCTTCACGCCTGCACCGCCTTGCCGTCGGCGTGGGCGGCGGCGATGGCGAGCTGTGCGCGCAGCCGCGCGTTCTCTTCGACCAGCGCGGTGACGATGCTGTCGTGCAGCACGCGAGTCACCATCGGCGCGGGCTCATCCTTGTGCTCGATGTGGAGCCGCTCGATCAACCGGTCCGCCAGATGGGAGACGGCTGTGGCATCGGTGCTGCTGGTCTTGTCCAGGTGCGCGCCGACCCAGCGGGCATCCTCGGAGTAGCCGTGGAAGTGGAGCGAGATCCTCGCGACCGTGATCGCGGCGAGGATGCGCGCGGCGGCGACGGGCGGCTGCTGGAAGGTCGATTCGAGTACGGAAGTGTTCAGCTGGTCCGCGATGTCGATGCGGGACTTAGACTGCGGGTGCGTCATGAGTAGACTGCTCCTTGAGTTGTTGTGACGCGCGGCCGCCGGGATGGACCCCCGGCGGCCGAACTCGTTTACGGGGTGGCGAGATTGGTGGGCCCTGCCGCGTCCCCTGCGGCAGGGCCGTCCTCGCCTACGGGCCGAAGCGCCGGAAGCGAGGAAGCTGCGTGGCGCGGCCTCCGGTAGGCGCTCGACGCGGCGTGACGGCCGCGGGCTGTGCTACCGGGGCGCACCCGACCCGCACCGGGGGCGTGGGGGTGCGCCGGACGGGAGGAACGGCGGTGGCCACGGAGAGCCAGGCCGAGGGCGGGGGAAACGATCGCCGCAGCGACGCACCAGCAGGCGACGAACAGGAGGCCGTAGCCGAGGACGGTGCTCATGCTGCGGACTCCTCCGTGCTGGCATCGGCAGACCGAAGAGCATTGCGGATGACGAGCGCCTGACGCTCAGACAGCGGCACCCACTTGGTGCGCTGCGCGTCGAGCCAACGCTGCTCCGCTGGCGACACCTTGCCCGCGGTTCTCATTCGCCAGCTCCATCGGGCGCGACCGCTTCTGGCTGAAGGATCGCTAGCTGCGGCACGACGAGGAACTGCGCGGCACGGACGAGCAGCGCATTGGTCAGCCGCCGGTGCCCGTTCTCGATGTTGTTCAGGTAGTGAGGGCTGACGTCCATGGCCTCGGCGAGCTGCTTGATGGACGCCCCACGCAGTTCGCGCAGCGTCCTGAGCGTGACTCCGACCCGGACGCGGTCGTCGACAACGGCGCTGCCTGTCGCCAACTCGCCGGAGGAAGTTTGATTTGCCACGTGATCGAGGCTACGTCACTCGTGCGCAATCGTGCAAGCATCTTCGGTCATCATGTCGGCATTAATAGAGCAGAACAGTCGAGGTCGTGGATCTTATGCACGAATCTGGCGCGCAATAATGCGAATTGTTGCTGGTCATGCGCAGTGATGAACGTGCAGCGTCGTGCTTGCAGACGCACACTCTTGCACCGCAAGATGTAGGCATGACTGCGGAAGATGACGCGCTCACGCGCAGGATTGGCGCGATCGTGACTCGCGCCCGCCTGCGGCGCGGGTTGAACCAGGCGGCGTTCGCGCGCGCCGCCGAAGTCGACGTCCGCACGGTCCGAGGGCTGGAGTCCGGTGACAAATGGCCCTGGGATGCGAATCGGACCAAGATCGAGCAGGCACTGGGCTTCGCAGTCGGGGCACTCGAACTATGGAGAGAGAACCCGCATGAGCTGGCGAAGTTCGAGCAGACCTTGACCGATCGAGACGACACAGGCGAAGACGGGCCTACCGTCGACGTGAGCTTCCCGACGGCCAAGGTCAACACGAACTTCCATGACGCGCTCGGCCAGCTCCGCGCCGCAAATATCGCCGTCGCGGCGGAGCGCCTGGCGCTGCTGCCAGCCGAGGACATCGCCCGCGTACAGGCACTCATCGACGAGCTCGGCCGGGCGCGGTTCCCGGACTGGGACGACCAGGGAGACTACGACCTCGCATGGGGTCGGCGAGCCAAGCTTGGTCCGCTCGCACCGGAGGACGAAGAAGCAGTCTTCGACTCCCTGAAGGATGTGCAGTAGTCCCGTACGCCGGTCACCCATTCGCCGCGACGCTGATACCAGCCAGGCCGCGGACCAAGAACCACCGCAGCCTCAGCCTCGCCTCGCAGAAGCGCCGATTGCCGGGCCGATATGCCACAGCGAGGGATGATGAACACCCGACCATTGCGCAGCAGGAGTGCGCCGATCTCCAGGAGGCCGTCCGGTGCGACCGATATGCGGCCCATGGGCGGTCGCTCCACAACCCCGAGCACATCGGCAATTCGCTGGCCGAACTCTCCGGAGTCGTGCACTTTGCCCCCTGGCAGCTACGCCGCCCAACCCCTTACCCTGCCGGACGGAACTTCTGGCCTCGACGCTAGTCCCCAGCAAATCCTATTTTTCAGATTTGAAAAACCCTAAACATCACATTTCAGCAACTGGCCGTTCGCCTGTCGATCGCTGGTACATTGCCCATCTATGGGGGCTCACGAATCATGGTGCAGCATGACCGATTTCGACGAGCTCAGGCGGCAGCTGAGGATTGCCTACGGGTTGGTAATCGAGCGCGCGCGGAAAGAGCGGTGGCCGGTCATGTCGGCGTTCGCTGCCGCCTGCGGAATGAAGACCAACTCATACAGGCGGATCGAGCTCGGTGAGCGCGCGATCACCGCACCCGAGCTCGAGGTGATCGCCCACGTCCTCGGCATCTCGCCCACCACCATCCGGGCCGAGGCAATCGCAATGGTCGAGGGCGGCGAAATTCCCTCGCATGCAGGGCAAGCCGCCGAGTCCTGGCGCCGAGCACTCAACCCGAAGCGCTCCGGCTGAGCTGGCGAATCCCCAGAATCTGTCACACGCAGGCGATACGCTCGCGAAGTGTTGCCCCTGCTATCGACCTGCGTACTGCTGCTCATCTCTGCTGCAGTCGTGCTCGCGCGGTTGAGGTTCCACTCGGAGATGGCATCCGACGGCCTGGACTTCCCACGCTTCACCGTTGCGATTGCTTCGGTCGTCGCTGCAACCGCGCTCGGGCTCAACGCCATCGGCGACGAGGTGGTCGACCCGTTCCTCGCCTCGATGCGACTTGGCGAGAACCTCTCGGATCTGCTCGGCTACCTCTATCTCGTCGCCGCGTGCAGCTTCTTCGCCGGCCAGAGTCTGACCATCCTCACGAAGCGGCTGCCCGGCGATCGGGCGTCCGATTTGCGACCTGCATCGCTGATCGGATGCGGGGTAGTAGCTCTGGCGCTCATCGCGCTGTCGCGGTTGTCATCCGCTCGCACGGTCCCAGCTATCCAGACAGAGCAGTTCACCGACCCCGCGGCGGTCCTGTACACCGCCACCTTCTGGTCGGTCATCATCGTCACCGCTACCTTGGTGCTTGCCGCCGCCGTCGTCGGATCGCGCGACCACGGCCTCCACGGACAGCTCGCCGCGATGGGCGTGGCGGGCGGCATCAGCGCGGTGATCGCGACATTCGTCCTGTCACGCCTGATCTTCGATCACGGCCGGACGTCAGCCTGGCTCAGCTGCTATGGCCAGTGGTGGACTGTCCCCGGCCTCATCGGCATCACGGTTGCCGGCCTGCTCGGCATCCCGAGATCCGCGATCAGACCCCGTCGCTGATCACCACGGCACGCGTCGGGCTCAGGCTGCGACGCACGATGTCGTAGCGCCTCTGTCCCTGTCGCTCCAGCTCGACGATGCGGGCGCGCTCCTCGAGGGTGGCAGTTCGCAGGTACTCCTTCACCTCCCACGTTCGGAAGTCCATCGGGTCCCCTCCTTCGGACAGGGGCACAGGCGGCGGTAGCTCGGTCGGCACGGGCTCATCGGAGCCCACCCACCGCAAGTGCACCCGCCGAGGGTTCAGTACCCGCGTCCCCTTCCCGCCCCGGAACAGTCGAACCTCCACCAACGCCCGCACCACGGAGCGTTTCTGGGTCATGGCCATCGGCGTCCACTTCGCCCGGGCGTCTGGTCCGGCGAGCTCAGCAACCAGCGGCGACGAGATTGCCGCCTGTGCGCGCCGTTTCGCTGCGGCGATCTGAGGCTCAAGCTTGCCCGTCAACCGTGCAAGCACCGCGGCGGAGATCGACCCGTCGGCCGCCTGGTCGATCAGGTTGTCCAGGCGCGCCTGCAACGCCCGCTCTTCCTCGAACGCCTCGGTAGCCGCCTCATCACCAGCGGCGAGCAGCTCGAGCACATCCGGCGATTCCAGGCGGTCCAGGACTGCCAGCTCCACCAGCTTCTCGAATTGGTCGGCCATCGCGCCGACGCAGAAGTTCGTCGCGCACATGTACGTCTTGCCGGTCCTGCCCTTGCGGATGACCAGCTCCCCGCCGCACTCGCCGCACATCCCCACCGGCGAGGTCAGAAGCCACACCGGCGTGGTGCCGCGATGCGTCAGCCGAGTCGGATCGTTGAGGATCGCCTTGATCCGCTCATGCTGGTCCGCTGTGAGGATCGGCGGCCAGGTTGCCGATCCGGTGACTTCACCATGCGTCACGCGTAGCGCTGCGTAGGTGGGCGAGAGGATGAGCGTGCGCATCGAGTTCGACCGCCACCGAGCAGGGCCTCCCGCGTCGGGCCCCTTGCGCGCCGGCCGCGGCGCCGGGATGCCGCGGTTGTTCAAGTCCGTGACGATGCCGTGCACTTTCTCGCCGTTGAGGAGTCGGTGGGCGATCTCGCGGACGATGTCGGCCTGCTCCTTGAAGATCTCGCGGCCGATCGCCTTGCCGGTCTTCTCATCGCGGATGATCTTGTAGCCGTAGGCCAGCTTGCCATGCGGCCGACCGTCAGCGGCAACCTTGCGAAGGTCGCGCATCACCCGACGCCGGGTCTTCTCCACCTCGTACTCGTCCTCGATGGCGTCCTGGGCGGTGCGCTTGCGGTCGTCGGGATCGCGCATGTCGTAGACGCGGCCCCCGTACATCCACAGCGCACCGGCTTCCTCCAGTGCCTCGCGCAGCTCGAGGTGTCGTTTGAGCTGACGCGTCGAGCGCGACGACTCCCACGTGATCAGCATTCGGCGTTTGGCTGATTTCTCCCGGAGCAACCGCAGTGCGCGGTCAAAGTTGGGGCGGGCCTTGCGGGAATACCGCGACGCTCCGATGTCGTCCTCGACCAGGATCTCGAGGACGGTCGCGCCGCGGTCCCTGCACTCCTCGACCGCCTCTTCTACCTGCTGGCTTGTCGAGTCGCTGTGTCCGTCACGGTCGTCGGAGACGCGCGCGAGAATGATCGCCTCGATCTGATCCCACTGCCAATCCATGCGGCAATGTTACATCTGGGTATTGACTAATCACACCGCTCACCACGCAAAGGTGTTGCAGGCCTGCGATTTCGAAGTTGTCCCTGACCTCGTCGGATAGCGCGGCGGTATCGCCGACGACGAGCGCGGGCAGCAATCCCGCCGCGGCGGGTGGCAACGCTCTGGCCGAGGCCATCGCCAGATCTGCCCGCACGCCCCCGGCCATTCGCTGCCACCACGGGGGTGTCCCGACACGTTCCGCCTCGGCGACGGGGTGCAGCGCGGCCACTGTCAGATCCGATCGGTTCGGTTCGGCGACCTTCGCCCGAAACCGGATCACCTGGCCGGGAGACAGGTCCGCCCAGCCCTCCCCCGGCGCAAGGATGACGAGCGCCCCGCCGACCCGAGTGGCGGTCGACCCGCGTTCCCCGCCGGCTCGATTGGTCGTAGAACCGAAGTCTCCGTCGGCCCGAGTACTCGTAGAACCGGACACTCCGTCGGCCCCAGCGCTCGCAGACCCCGACACCCCGCCGACCCCCGCGCTCGTCGAGCCGAGCTTCCCGTCACTCTGGGGTGGCGTACCGCCTCCGTACTCATGCAGCTCCGCAGGGACGATCCACCGCCGTTGTCCACCGAACCCGCCCGCCCGCATCGGTTTCGGATCGTCGGTGACCACTGCCAGCACCGTCACCGTCCGCCCGAACGATTCCCGGAGCGGGTGTGTCTGCACATGGTGCGCACGCCACGCGCCTGCGGCCCCGAAACCGGCGGTCACCAGCATCACCGCCAACCCGGCGATCGCGACGACTCGCCATCGTTCACGCTCGTGCGCGATCGCCCACAGCAACACCACCCACAATCCGATTGCGACGACCACCGCACCGACCGCCAGCACCAGGCCGACGAACCACCCCAGCGACACCGCCACGATCGTCGCGCCCCAACATCCCAGCGCCGCCGGTACCAGGCGCATGTCCAGCACCTGCCGTTCCGGCTCCTCCGTTCCCGCCTCCTGCTGAGCCGCCGTGCTCATTCCGGTCCCGGGCACCGCACCGGCGAATCCGGACAGACCCCACCCCGCCCGAGCACCGACGACATCCCGAAACACCCGAATTCCATACTGCTGTGGGCGTGTTCGACGCGGTCCGCGCAGCAGGTCGAGAACCCGCCGCTCACCGCGGGATTCGCGGGCAGGGGCGATTCGTTGGCGCCGTACTCCGCACCATCGCTCGCCCCGGCCGTATCTTCGCCCGAGACCGCCGGTGCCGCACCGATTCGGGCCGCGACTTTCGCCTGGCAGGGACCATCACCGGTCGCACCGGATGGCTGGACCGATTCGGTCATGTCGTCACCAAATCACGGAGGCGGGCCAGGCGGGCGGGGCCGATGCCGTCGACTTCGCCGAGTTGGGCGATATCGGTGAATCGGCCATTGGTGGTGCGCCAGGCGAGGATGGCTTGGGCGGTGACCGGGCCGACGCCGGGGAGCGCGTCCAGTTCGGCTTCCGTCGCGGTGTTCAGGTTGATACGCGCTCTGGTGTTCTGGGCGTTGGTATTCGGGGCCGGCGGGCCGGAGGTGTTCTGTCCTGTCGTGGGTGCGCGGTCGGCGGCGCCGATCATCGCGCTGCCAAGGAGTGGGGGTCCCGATTGTGGGCCAGTCGTGCCGACGACGACCTGGTCGCCGTCAGTGAGGCGCTGGGCCAGGTTCAGCCCGGCGAGGTCGGCACCGTCGGTCGCACCGCCTGCCCGTTCGATGGCGTCGGCGACACGGGCGCCACCGGGCAGGTGGTGCAGGCCCGGTCGTTCGACCAGACCCACCACGCTGACAACGACTTCCGCTGGCGGGCTCGGCATGGTGCCGGCGACCGCGGCCATGCCGGCGCTCGGTTCCGCGGGGGCGCCCGCGCTCTCCGCGCGGACGACCGGTACCGGTGGCAACGCCTGTGGCGTCGGCTGATCGCGCAGGACCAGCACGCCGGTGCAGACCACCGCTGCCAGACCCACCAGGCCCAAGACCACAGCACCCCGGCGGCCGGGATCGACCCGCGTCTGCCGGAACCGGTCCGGGACGAATCGGCGCAGGCCACCGGAGTCGGCGCCGTCGTCGAGCCAGCCCGGCGAACGCACCTCCCCCGTCGAAGGGAGATCCTCCTCGGCCCACCGCCCTTCGGTGCCGGTGCCGCCGCGCGGGCGTGCCGTGTCGGGCTCGTCGCGCAGCGCCCCTCGGGTCCCGGGTTTGTCGCGCAACGCCAGCCCGCCCAGCCGTTGCCGTACCCGCTCGTGTTCGTCGTGTCGTGACATGGCAGCGACGCTACGAGCCGGCGAGCCCGCGAAACCGGCGCCGACCTGGGTCTCGAGCGAAGCTGTGGACAACCTCGAGCCTGTGGACAACTCGCGGTTTCTCGGTCGTCGAGACCGGGATGCACGCTGCCCGAGCGAATACGGTGCGGACATGGCCGAGACCACGTACGGATGGATCCATGGACCTGGCACAACGTTTCCGCGACTTCGCGCAGCGCGAGGTGAGCGGCAATTCTCCGCTGTACCACCGGCGTGCGATCGACATCGCCGACGATCCACCGGTGCTCGCGCTGATCGCCGAACTGCCGACGGACAAACAGCAGCCCAACCTGGTGCTGGCGGCGGCGCGGGTCAACGGCGCGATCGCGGTGCCGTACCGCGATTTCCGTGCGCAGCTGATCGCACGCTGGCCATCGATCGCGGCGACCGCACTCGCTCGCCGTACCCAGACCAACGAAGCGGGTCGTGCGGCAACCTTGCTGCCGATCCTCGCTCGGCTGCCGGGACCGTTGTCGCTCATCGAAGTGGGCGCATCGGCGGGACTGTGTCTCTACCCGGACCGTTTCAGCTATCGCTACGGCGGGCGCGCCCTGGATCCCGCGGACGGTCCGTCGTCAGTGGTCTTGCGGTGCACCGTAACCGGGCCCGCGCCGATTCCGGATCGGTTGCCCGAGGTGGTCCATCGCGCCGGGGTCGACCTGAACCCCTTGAACGCGGCGGACCGGCAGGATCGGCAGTGGCTGGAAGCCCTCGTCTGGCCGGGGCAGGACCAGCGGCTCACCAGGCTGCGCAATGCCTGCGCGATCGCCGCCGCGAATCCACCGCTGCTGGTGCCGGGAGATCTGAACGAACAGATCGCCGAGCTGGTCCACACGGCGCCCAGCGACAGCACGGTGGTCGTGTTCCACAGCGCTGTGCTCACCTACCTGTCGGCGCTGACGCGCGCGGAGTTCGTCGCGTCGGTGCGTGCGCTGCCCTGCCATTGGGTGTCCCAGGAGGGCACCGGGGTGGTCGCCGAGTTCACCGACCTACTGCCCGAACGGGATTCGAACACAGCGCGGATGGTGCTTGCGGTCGACGGCGAGCCGGTAGCCTACGCCGGGCCGCACGGTCAGTCACTGGACTGGTTCGGCCCGGCGTAGCAGGGGCGGCCTCAGACGCGGCGCATCACCGACACCACCCGGCCCAGGATCACGGCCTCGTCGCCGTCGATGACCGAGTAGGCGGGATTGCGGGGTTCGAGCAGGACATGGCCGTTGCGCCGGCGGTACACCTTGACGGTGGCTTCCTCGCCGATCATGGCGGCGACGATGTCGCCGTTGTTCGCCTCCCGCTGGCTGCGCACAACAACCAGATCACCGTCGCAGATCGCGGCGTCGATCATGGAGTCACCGCGCACCCGGAGTCCGAAAACCTCACCACGACCGACGAGTTCACGCGGCAGCGTCAGCACGTCGTCGGCGTGCTGTTCGGCCAGGATCGGCGTGCCCGCGGCGATGTCGCCGACCACCGGCACGCTCACCGAGGCGCTGGAGCCGGCGGCCGGGGTGTCACGCAGGAACAGTCGCACATCGGTCTGGCGCGCCATCCCGGTGCCGCGGCGCAGGAAACCGTCTTCCTCCAGCGCCTTCAGATGCTGGGAGACCGTAGAGGTGGAGCGCAGGCCGACGGCGTCGGCGATCTCCCTCGCGCTCGGCGCGTAGCCGTGCGCGAGCACCGAATCCCGGATCACGGCGAGGATGTGTTGCCTGCGGGGCGGCAGGTGCGCGGTGTCGGGGAAGTCGAAGTCGTCGTATCCGGTCACCGGGGCATCGTAGAGGCCCACCGTGCCGGAGCGTCGGCGCAGCCTCCCGGCGTGCCCTGCCGCACCGGAAATCGGCGCCGGTCAGGAACACCCGCCGGGCACGACGAGCACACCGAGCGCGCCGACGCCGAGATGGACTCCGAGGGTGGGGCCGAACTCGCCGACGTACAGCTCCTCGACCTCCGGGACCTGTTCGCGCAGCTGGGCCGCGATCGTCTCGGCGGCATCGGCGGCGCCCAGGTGCTGGACCGCCAGGGCCGCGCGATCGCGCCCGGCCGCCTCCACGGCGGCCGCGACCAGCTTGGCGTAGGCGCGCGAGCGCGTGCGCACCTTCTCGCGCAGTTCCAGCTTGCCGTCGACCAGCTGCAGCAACGGCTTCGTCACCAGTTCGCTGCCGAAGAACGCGGCGGCGCTGCTGAGCCTGCCGCCCTTGCGCAGCTGCTCGGTCCGATTGACCAGGATGAACGTGCGGGCGCGGGCGGCGGCCGTCACGGCGCGTTCGTAGACCGCGTCCAGCGCCTCGCCCGCCCGCGCGCGACGGGCGGCCGCGAGCACGGGCAGACCGGTCGCCAAGCCCGCCCCCAGCGAATCCACCAGGCGCACTCGGTCTTCGGCACCCATGTCGCGAACGGCCTGCCGGCCGGACTCCCACGTCGCCGACAAGGTGCGCGACAGGTGCACGGCGACGACACCGTCGCCGTCACTGCGGCTCAATGCCCGCTCGTAGACTTCGCGCAGCTCGCCCGGCGAGGCAGCCGAGGTGGTGACCGAGTCCGTCGAGTAATCGATCTCGACGGGGTCGACGCCCTCCCGGATCTCCCGGTCGCCGACGAGCACGTGCAACGGGACCACTTCGATACCGAGCTCGCCGACGACGTCGGCCGACAGCCCGGCCGCCGAATCGGTGACCACGACAACGGTCACGGACTACCGGACCTCCTGCAGAGTCTTGGTCATCGCCGTCGCCACCGCCGCGTGCCCGGCCCAGCCCCAGTGGATGCCGTCCGGGTTCGCCGCACCCGACTCGATGTCGTCGCGCACGGCCTCGCCGAGGTCGACCAGCGGCACCGAGGTGCGGCCCGACCACGCCTGCAGTGCCTTGACCGCGCGCGCCCGGCCCCGGTGCACCCGCCCGTAGGCATCGCACTTGTGCACCGACGGCAGCACCGCGACCACGGGCAGCTCGGGACGCAGATGATGCAGCGCCTCCCGCGACTGCTCGAGGTAGTCGACACTCACCTTCGGCGGAAGCGCCACGGGCCGACCGAGTTTCGACAGCTTGGGCTGCAGCCAGTTGTACGAGGCGCGCACGCCACGACGCAGCTTGGGCGGACGGATATAGCGGATCAGCTCGCGCAGCGCGGTCGGCAGCGGCGAGGGCAATGTGTCCATGCCACCGACGGCGAACACGACAGCACCCGCCCGGGGCACGGCGGCCCACACCCGCGGGTCGCCGATCAACGCCCAGTAGGCATCGCGGCAGGTCCAGCCGATCCGCGCGATCAGCTCGACATCCCAATCCAGTTCGGCGGCCACCATATTCGGCCAGATCCGGGGATCGTCGGCAGGCAGGCCGCCCTTGGGACCGTAGTAGGCGAGCGAGTCGGCGATCACCAGCAGGACGGGGCGCGGCGAGGCGGACTCCACCGGCCGGGGCGCGGTGGCTTCCTCGACGAGCACGACCTCCGCGGCCGCCTCGACGAGCGATTCGCTCTGCGCGACAGCGGTCTCCACGACCGGCGCGGAGACCTCGGTAACCGCGACGGACTCGGCGGCCACCGCGACGGACTCGTCCGTCGCGACCGCATCCGCCCCCGGCTCGTCGCCCGGCGACGTGTCGGCCGACGTAGCGTCGGAACCATCAGCCGCACTTGCCGACTGGAGGTCCTGCGCCACGGCGGGTTCGGCCACCGAGGCGGTCATCGCCACGGCATCCTCGGTGTCCGCGCCCATCTCGGTGACGACCGCCGACTCGGCGGTATCCGGCTGCGCGACAGCCGGTTCGGCCTCGGTCCGGGCGACGGAATCCTCGACCGCGGCCTCGGTGACAGCGGTGCCCGCTGTGGCAGGCTCGCCGTCGCCGTCGGCGTCCGCCTCGTCGGACGAGCCGGTCGCCGCGTCAGCTGTCGCGGCGTCGGCCTGCTCGGACTCGGCGACGACCGCCGCGGGCGGCGGGCCGAACAGCGCATCGGGTAGCGAGCGCTCGCTGCGCGCGGTGACCTGCTTGAAGAGTTCGTCCGGTACCGAACGGATGGGCTCCTCACGCTCGGGGCGTGCGGGCTCAGCGGGTGGCGGACCGAACAGCGCGTCCGGCAATTGCCGTCCGGGCTTGGCCGTCACCTGCTGGAACAGTTCGTCCGGTACCGATCGGACGGGCTCTTCAGAGGACATCGGGAGCTACCTTCGCCGCTGCGTTCCAAACATCGAGGCGCCAGCCGGGTCGGTCGATGTCGGGCCCGTGGCTGGACAGCTGCACCCAGCTCGTATTGGCCAGCCCACCGAGGGCAGGCCAGTTCTCCGGAGGCAGTTCCAGCAACGCGGCCGTGAGGGCAGCGATCAGCCCGCCGTGCGCCACCAGGATGATAGTCCGGCCGGGCCAATCCTGTCTCTCGTTGTACAGTTCGCGCACCACGGGCAGCGCACGCGCGCCCACTTCGAGTTTGCTCTCGCCACCGGGCGGTGTGTAGGTGGCGTCGAGACGCCACTGCACGCGCGCGCCGGGGTAGTCGGCGTCGACCTCGAGGTGGGTCAGCCCCTCCCAGTCACCCAGGTGGGTCTCACGCAGCCGCTGATCGGTGACGACCGGCAGATTGCTGATGTCGCCGAGCGCCTGCGCGGTTTCCTTGGCGCGGCGCAGATCGGAGGCATGGACCGCGATCGCGTTACGGGACACCAGTTCCCGCGCTGCCTCTTTGGCCTGCTGCCTGCCGAGGTCGGTGAGATCGGTATCGATCTGGCCCTGCATCCGGTCGGCGGCGTTCCACTCGGTCTGCCCGTGCCGCAGCAGGATCAGCGTGCGCACATGGGCGTACTTGCTCACTCGGTGTCGCCCTCTACCTGTGCGTCGTCGGCGGCGGGTGTCGCCGGGGTGGCGATGCCCTCGACGGCCACGGTCGGGCAGTCACGCCACAACCGCTCCAGCGCATAGAAATTGCGCTCGTCGTTGTGCTGGATGTGCACGACGATGTCGACGTAGTCGAGCAGCGCCCAGCGGCCCTCGCGGGTGCCCTCGCGGCGGACCGGCTTGTGGCCGGCCTCGCGCAGCTTCTCCTCGACGTTGTCGACGATCGCGTTGACTTGGCGCTCGTTGGGCGCCGAGGCGATCACGAAGCAGTCGGTGATCACCAGCTGCTCGGAGACGTCGAGGACGACGACGTCGGTGGCGAGCTTGTCGTCGGCCGCGAGTGCGGCGACCTTGGCCATTTCGACCGCTTCGGTAGTGGCAGTCACGACTGCACCTCGCTCGTGTGGCTCAACGTCAGCTACCTTCCGTTCCTGCGGGCACATACAGGTGCCGCTTCGATATGTACTGCACCACGCCATCGGGGACGAGGTACCAGACCGGCCGACCCTCCGCGGCGCGGCGGCGGCACTCACTCGACGAGATGGCCAGCGCGGGGATCTCGATCATCGTGACGGCATCGGCGGGCAGGTCCCGCAGATGCTCCTCGAGATGGTCGGTGTTCAGCTCGTACCCCGGACGGCTCACCCCGACGAACTTCGCCAGTTCGAACAGTTCGGTCCAATCCTGCCATGTCAGGATGTTGGCCAGCGCGTCCGCACCGGTGATGAAGTACAGCTCGGCGTCGGGATGGGCGTTCTGCATCTCGCGCAGGGTGTCCACCGTGTAGGTGACCTTGTTGCGTTCGATGTCGGCCCGGCTGACCGAGAACCTCGGGTTGGACGCGGTGGCGATGACGGTCATCAGGTAGCGGTCCTCGGCGGGACTGACCTGCTTGTTCACCTTCTGCCACGGCTGGCCGGTGGGGACGAAGATGACCTCGTCGAGCTCGAACCGGTTCGCGACCTCGCTGGCCGCGACCAGGTGACCGTGGTGAATCGGATCGAACGTGCCGCCCATGACGCCGAGCTTGCGGCGCGGCCGAGCTGTCTCGTGCATGAGGTCCGAGCTTAACGGGACTGCCACCACTCGACCGGACCGGACCGCCCCCGAGCGGCCGGGCGGTCGTTCGGGCCCGATGCCTGCGCGCACATCTGGGCGAATTGGGCGCGGGTGCGATCGAGCTCGTCGGCGATGTGCGCAGCAGGTTCGGCGGCGAGCCGCTGATTCAGTTCGGCCATCAGCACGTCGATGGTGACCCACCACGGACCGCGCATCCGGCCCGCGGGACCCCGCAGTTGCAGCCAGGCCGCCGCGCGCAGACAGCGCGCGCGCGGCACGATCTTGTCCAGCTCACCCCACAGGCCCGCGGCGCGCAGATAGCCGCCCAGCGCCGCCGATTCCTGCCCGCAGCACTCGCGGGCGACGGCCGCCGACCAGACCAGGTCGGCGTGCCTGCGGCGGTGGGTGGGCGCGTTCGCGAGCAGCCGGGCGGCCTCGGTGAACTGCCAGGCGGCCTGCCGGTAGCGGCCGAGCCGCAGCAGCGACTCGGCGAACTCGGCGCGGACCAGGGCCAGCTCACCGGGCGGATAGGCGATGGCACCGGTGAGCAGGGGCCGGTCGAAGGCCGTGACCGCCTCGGCGTGCCTGCCCGCCCTGGCCCAGGCCCGGCCCGCGACTACCCACAGGTGCGCCGCGTCGGCCGGCGAGATCGGGTGCCAGCACGCGGCGGCGGCCGCCGCCGCCCTGGCCAGGTCGCGATCCCGGCGTGGTTGAGCCGCGATGGCGGTGACCAGGCGGGTACGCAGCTCGGCCAGCTCGCGCCCGTCCAGTTCGCCACAGCCCACGACCAGGGCGCGGCGCAACTGATCCTCCGCGGCGGCGGGCGCGTCGGCCAGCCGGGTCGCCGCGAGATCGGCAAGCCGCCGCGCCGCCCGTGCCCCCGCACCCGGACGCAGGTGCTCGGGGCGCACGATCTCGCCGGACGGGACCGTGCTGTCGGGTGCCGCGCACGGCGACGGAACGGCTCCGGCACCGGGGTTCGCGAGCGGATCGGTCACCGGGTCGACCGCGCCCGCCGTGCCACCACTCGTACCACCGTGTCGGCCGACGCCCGTCGACCGAACCGCTCGTCGTCGCGCGACGCCCCTGCCAGCATGGCGGTGATCTTGGTGGATGGCGCCTGTAAGCGGCTTAACGTCCGCTGAAACGATCAGACCGTGGGGCGCTTGGACTTCGGCAGTTTGGCCACGATCGCGTCGTAGGAGGCGTCGATCAGCTCACGCAGTTCGTCGGGCGGGACGGCACCGCCCACGGTGACGCTGTTCCAGCCGTAGCGGCCGATGTAGGCCGAGGCGGTGACATCGTCGGGATAGACGTGCACCAGTTCGTCGGCTTCGGCGCGGTCACGGCCGCACTTGAGGCCGATCGAGTCGCCGCCGCCGAGGAAGGCGAAGATCTTGTCGCCGACCTTGGCGACGACGTCACCCTCCCACGGTTCGTCCTGCCAGGCACCGGGTTTGGCCAGGCAGTAGGCCAGCAGATCCTCGCTCATCACCAGCTCCTTCACACGGGCAACAACCGGGAGACCACATCGGTCAGCTGCCGGGCCGACCGGCATTCGTGCATCTCGATCACCTCGCCGTAGTCGCGGGCCGCCGAATCACCGGTGCCCCACAGGTTCCGCGGCTCCGGGTTCAGCCAGTGCGCGTGCCGGGCGGTGTCGACGAGCTGACGCAGGACGTCGAGCTTCGGATTGCGGTAGTTGGTGCGGCCGTCGCCGAGCACCAGCAGCGAGCTGCGGCTGGTGACGGCGTCACCGAAGTTGTCGGCGAAGGTGGTCAGCGCCTGGCCGTAGTCGGAGTGTCCGTCGGCGTCGATGATCCGCGACTCGGTGAAGATCCTGGTGAGCACGTTGTCGAGGCCGGCGTACGGGTCGAAGAAGCCGGTGACCTCGTCGGTGCGGTCGACGAAGGCGAAGATCCTGACCCGGGAGAACTGTTCGCGCAGCGCGCTCACCAGCAGCATGGTGAAGTTGCTGAAGCCGGCCACCGAGCCCGAGATGTCGCACAGCAGCACCAGTTCCGGGCGGCCGGGCCGTGGCTTGCGATTCACCAGATCGATCGGCACACCACCGGTCGACATCGACGCCCGTAGGGTTTTGCGCAGGTCGATCTCGCCACGGCGGGCCTTCTTGCGCCGCACGGCCAAGCGCGACGCCAGGATTCGGGCCAGCCGCTGGCTGCCGCGACGTAGTTCGACGAGTTCGCGTTCGGAGGCACGCAGGAAGTCGGCGTCCTCGGCTTGGCGGGCCACACCGTAGGTAGCGACACGGTCGCGCCCGATCTGTTCGGCGACGCGACGGTTGGTCTCGGCTTCCACGCTCGCCCGGAAGCCGGCGATCCGTTCCCGGACGATCCGCTGGGCCACCTCGGTGTCGCGCTCGCTCGCGTCCGGCGGCAGCGCGAGCCCCGCCAGCACCCGCGACAGCAAGGTCTGCGGCGCAAGGTCTTTCATCGCCTGATAGGCCGAGAACGACGGTCCGCGCGCGGACTGGTACTGGCCGAGCTGTTCGACGACCTGTCCGGCCAGCAACTCCAGCTGCCGACCCCCGTCCTCCGCGGCGAGCAGCTCGGCGAGCTGCTCGCGCAGGGCAGGCAGGTCGATCTGGCCGTCGGGTGTGCGGGGCAGGTCCCGTGTCTCGGTGGTGCGCTCCCCCACCGCGACCGGGAACCACAGGTCGAACAGCCCGTCGAAGGTGGCGCGATGGGTGGGGCGGCGCAACAACGCGCACGCCAGCCCCTCCCGCACGGACTCGCGATCGAGCAGATCGAGCACGGTGAGCACCCGGCCCGCGTCGACGGTCTCCGACGGCCCGACCGGCACACCGCGGGCCCGCAATGCCGCGACGAACCCGGCCACGTGCCCGCCGAGTCCGTGCGGGGCAGGCGCAGTCATCTCAGGCCAGCTTCAGCTCGGCCAGCGCGCGCTGGTGGTCGCTGCGGTGCTTGAGCACCACGCCGAGGGTGGCGCGCACGGTGGCATCGTCGAGGTCTGCCGCGCCCAGGGCCAGCAGGGTCTGACCCCAGTCGATCGATTCGGCCACCGACGGCAGCTTCTTGAGCTGCATCCCGCGCAGCACGTGCACGATCCGGACCAGCTGCTCGGCGACCGACTCCGCCAGCTCGGGCACCCGGCTGGCCAGGATCCGACGCTCCAGGTCTTCGTCGGGGAAGTCCAGGTGCAGATACAGACAGCGGCGCTTGAGCGCCTCCGACAGCTCGCGGGTGGCGTTCGAGGTGAGCACCACGAACGGCTTCCGGGTGGCGGTGATGGTGCCCAGTTCCGGCACGGTCACCGCGAAATCGCTGAGCACCTCGAGCAGCAGGCCCTCGATCTCGACGTCGGCCTTGTCGGTCTCGTCGATCAGCAGCACCGTCGGCTCGCTGCGCCGGATGGCGGTGAGCAGCGGGCGCGAGAGCAGGAATTCCTCGGTGAAGACGTCGGCTTTGGTTTCGGCCCAGTCGTTCTCGCTCGACGCCTGGATCCGCAGGATCTGCTTGGCGTGGTTCCACTCGTAGAGCGCGCGGGCCTCGTCGACACCCTCGTAGCACTGCAGCCGGACCAGTTCGGCGCCGGCGACCTGGGCCACCGCGCGCGACAGCTCGGTCTTGCCGACACCGGCCGGGCCCTCGATGAGCAGCGGCTTACCCAGCCGGTCGGCCAGGAAGACCGAGGTGGCGGTGGCCTTGTCGGCCAGGTAGCCGGTCTCGGCCAGGCGGGTGATGACGTCGTCGACCGAGGTGAAGATCGGTTCCTGTACAAGCGTCACGATCACACCGGCCGAGTCTGGCCGTCGCCCCACACGATCCACTTCGTGGAGGTGAGTTCGGGCAGTGCCATCGGGCCGCGGGCGTGCAGCTTCTGGGTGGAGATGCCGATCTCGGCGCCGAACCCGAACTGCTCGCCGTCGGTGAACGCGGTGGACGCGTTCACCATCACCGCGGCGGCGTCGACGCGGGTGGTGAACTCCCGCGCGGCGGCCAGATCGGCGGTGACGATGGCCTCGGTGTGGCCGGTGCCCCAGGTGTTGATGTGGTCGACGGCGGCATCGAGATCGTCGACGACCTTCAGCGCGATATCCAGCGTGAGGTACTCCTCACCCCAGTCGGCATCCGTGGCGGGCACTTGGCCGGGCAGATCGCCGTGAATGGTCACTCCGGCATCCTCGAGCGCCTTGCTCAGCCGGGGCAGCGCCGTCTCGGCGACCGCCGCGTCGATGAGGACGGTCTCGGCGGCGTTGCAGACGCTGGGACGGCGGGTCTTGGCGTTGAGCAGGATGGCCTCGGCCATGTCCAGATCGGCGGCGGAGTGCACGTAGACGTGGCAGTTGCCGGTGCCGGTCTCGATGGTCGGCACCTGCGCGTCGCGCACCACCGCGTTGATCAGGCCGGCGCCACCACGCGGGATGACCACGTCGACCAGGCCGCGCGCCTGGATCAGGTGGGTGACGCTGGAACGGTCGTGGCTGGGCAGCAGCTGGACCGCATCGGCCGGGACGCCCTGGGCGACAAGCGCTTCGCGCAGCACCTCGACGAGCGCGGCATTGGAGTTCGCGGCCGAGGAGGAGCCGCGCAGCAGTGCGGCGTTGCCCGACTTGAGTGCCAGGCCGAACGCGTCGACGGTGACATTGGGACGCGCCTCGTAGACCATGCCGACCACGCCGAGCGGCACCCGGGTCTGGCGGATCTCGAGGCCGTTGGGCAGCGTGGAACCGCGCACGACGACGCCCACCGGATCGGGCAGCCCGGCCACCTGGCGCAGGCCGGAGGCGATGCCGTCGATGCGGGCCTTGGTCAGCCGCAGGCGGTCGAGCAGGTTCTCCTCGGTGCCCGCGGCCTGCGCGGTCGCGATGTCGGCGGCGTTGGCCGCCAGCACGCGGTCGGCGGCGGCGAGCAGGGCGTCGGCCGCCGCGTGCAGGGCCTCGTTCTTCTGCGCCGTGGTCAGCTGAGCCAGCACACGGGACGCGACGCGAGCCCTGCGGGCGGCGTCGTGCACCGCTGCGCGGATGTCGAGCTCAGGGGTCACTTCTACCGTCATGGGTATCAGCGTACGCAGGCCGCCGGTCCGCCTCGACGCCACCCGGACCCCGGAATACGCCTCCTACCGGCGGCGAGACCGAGTTGTCCACAGGTTTTGGCGGCGGGGGGACTTGTCCACAGGTCACCGGTCGATCGGCGCGCGAGCCGCCCGAAACCCGCGCCGACGGTGCCCGCACCGCTAGATTCGTCGGATGCACCGCTGCGCCGCACCCACCGTCGTCGTGCTGGGCAGCGTCAACATGGATCTGGTCACGACCACGCCGCAGCGCCCCGCACCAGGCGAGACCGTCCTCGGGTCCGGCTTCGCGACAGTGCCGGGCGGCAAGGGCGCGAATCAAGCCATCGCGGCGGCCAGATCAGGCGCGCGGGTGCGCTTCCTCGGCGCGACAGGAGACGACGCGTTCGGTGCCACGCTGCGATCGACGCTGTCCGACGCCGGTGTCGACACCACCCTGCTACGCACTGTCGACGGGTCGAGCGGGGTGGCCACGATCGTGGTCGACGAGTCCGGCGAGAACAGCATCATCGTGGTCGCGGGCGCGAACGGGCGGGTGACCGACTTGACCGCGGACGAGCTCGCGGCGATCGCGGACGCCGACATTCTGCTGTGCCAGCTGGAGATTCCCCTCGCCACCGTGGCCGCGGCCGCCCGGCACGCGCACGCCGCGGACACGGTCGTCGTGCTCAATCCCTCGCCGGTACAGCCGCTGCCCGCCGCACTATGGGCCGACGTCGACCTGGCGATCGTGAATTCGCTCGAGTCCGAACGATATTCGGCCGACCTCGACCGGATTCCGCACGTGGTCCGCACGCTCGGCGGCGACGGTGCGCTGTATCGATCAGCCGAGGGCCCCCAGTTCGCGGTCGCCGGACGCACCGTCGACGTCGTCGACACCACCGGCGCCGGCGACGCCTTCACCGGCGCCCTCGTCGCCACCTGGCCGAAGGGCCCGCGAGCGGCAGTGACCTGGGCCAATGCCGCCGGCGCAGTGGCGACCACCAGGCTCGGCGCCAGCTCGTCGATTCCGGACCGCGCCCGGATCGAACACGCGCTCGCGACGGACTGACCCGCTCGCTCCCCGGCACCGCCTGAGCGCCCGATATTCAGGTGCGATGCCGCCGCCGCGGTCCTACCGTTGGTAGTACACCGAGGAGAGGACCGAACCATGTTTCCCGTCGAGCTGCGCGGTACCAGGGCGCAGACGCTCATGTGGGCCAACGAGCACGAGATCGAGCAGTCGGCGCTGCGCCAGCTCCGCAATATCGCCGAGCTGGAGTGGGTGTACGGACTGCGCGTGATGCCGGATGTGCACCTGGGCAAAGGCGCGACGGTGGGATCGGTCATCGCCATGCGGGACGCGGTCGCGCCCGCCGCGGTGGGTGTCGATATCGGGTGCGGGATGGAGAGCGTCAAGACCGGGCTGACCGCCGCGGATCTGCCCGATGATCTGCGTTCCCTGCGATCCCGGATCGAGCGGGCGGTGCCGGTGGGGTTCAACGCGCACAAGGAGGCGGTGAACGTCGCTGCGCTGCATGCCGGTTCGCACGGACAGTCGGCACGGACGAAGGGCTGGGACCGGTTCTGGCGCGAGTTCGGTGATCTGCACCCAGGGGTGTCGTCGCTGGAGTCCAAGGCGCACAAGCAGATCGGCTCGCTCGGCGGCGGCAATCACTTCATCGAGGTCTGCCTCGATCAGGACGACGCCGTGTGGATTCTGCTGCACTCCGGGTCGCGCAATATCGGCAAGGAGCTGGCCGAACGGCACATGGCGGTGGCGCGGGCGCTGCCGCACAATCAGTCGCTGCCGGATCGGGATCTGGCGGTGTTCCTGGCCGGGACGCCGGAGATGGCCGCGTACCGGCGCGACCTGACCTGGGCGCAGGAGTACGCCGCGCGCAACCGCGCGGTGATGCTGTCGCTGGTGTGCCGGGCGGTGCGCGACGAATTCGCCGATCGCGAGGTGCGGTTCGACGAGCCGATCTCCTGCCACCACAACTATGTGGCCGAGGAGGTCATCGACGGTGTGCCGATGCTGGTGACCCGGAAGGGCGCGGTGCGGGCGGGCGCGGGTGACCTGGCGTTGATCCCCGGATCGATGGGGACGCGGTCGTATGTGGTGCGGGGCAAGGGGAATCCGGCCTCGTTCCAGTCGGCCTCGCACGGCGCGGGACGGCGGTTGAGCCGGACCGCGGCCAAGAAGCAGTTCACGGTCGCCGATCTGGTCGCTCAGACCGAGGGCGTGGAATCGCGCAAGGACGCGGGCGTGGTCGACGAGATCCCGGCCGCGTACAAGGACATCGACGAGGTGATCGCGGCGCAGGCCGACCTGGTCGACGTGGTGGCGACGCTGCGTCAGGTCCTCTGCGTGAAGGGCTGAGTCATCGTCGGCGCAGGGTGCCCGCCACCCCCGCGCCGACGAGCAGCAGCCCGAGGACGAAGGTGAAGCCGCTGGTGATCCACGCGTTGAGCGCGATGTGCAGCTCGTCGGTCATCAGCGGCAGATCCCCCACCATCCGCCAGGTGCTCTCCGGCGAGACGAAGTAGACCAGGCCCGGCAGCACGCCCCACACCAGCCCGGCCAGGATCGTCGCGATCGGCGTGAACCCGGCCAGCGCGCTGACCAGCAACAACAGCAGTGCGCCCCCGATGATCTGCAGGGTCGAGCCGAACCGGTCGGCGGCATCGCCCAGGATCACCCACCGGCTGGTGTCCAGCGCACCGTGCGCCGCCAAGGTCATCCCGAGCGGGGTGACGATCAGCGCGAGGAACGCGCCCGCCACGGTGCGCGACGCCCCCGAATTCGTCCGGAACTGCGACCCGGGCGGCGTCCAGCCCGTAGGCGGATCGAATCTGTTCGCCATGCAGCCCTCCGGCAGAGTCCGGTGTCGCGCCCTATTCTCCTCCCTCAGCGGGCATTTCGCCGAAGGAACGCGATACCCCTCACCAGTCCCGTGGTCGCGCCGACTGATCGCGCACGGGCATGGGCGACTCCCCGGGGACGGGCGCGCCGAGCCACCGCCCCTCCGATGGCCGCCCGGACACCGCCCGACGCACCTGGCTCCGGCCGGAAACGCGGAGCGGCGGAAAGCTCGTACTGCCGATCGTGTCTGTCGGTGGGGTCGGGCAGCATGGTGCCCATGACCTCAGCGACCGGCAACGACGTGCTCGACCTGACGGCTCCCGACCTGCGCGAACGCGCGGAGGAGTTGTTGCGGGAGCTCGCCGGGCCGCAGGCGCGGTTACGGGAGGACCAGTGGGTCGCGATCGAGGCGCTGGTGGTGCAACGCCGCCGGGCGCTGGTGGTGCAACGGACCGGCTGGGGCAAGTCGGCGGTGTATTTCATCGCGGCGAAGCTGTTGCGGCGCGCGGGGCGGGGGCCGACGGTGATCGTGTCGCCGCTGCTGGCGTTGATGCGCAATCAGGTGGCCGCCGCGGAGCGGGCCGGGGTGGTGGCCGACACGATCAACTCGGGCAATGTCACCGAGTGGGACGAGATCCATCAGCGGGTGGCCGACGGCGCGGTCGACGTGCTGCTGGTGAGCCCGGAGCGGTTGAACAATCCGGACTTTCGCGATCAGGTGCTGCCCCGGCTGGCCGCCGACGCGGGGCTGGTCGTGATCGATGAGGCGCACTGTGTCTCGGACTGGGGCCACGACTTCCGGCCCGACTACCGCCGCATCCGGACGCTGATCGCCGATCTCGGCTCGGATGTGCCGGTCCTGGCGACCACCGCGACGGCCAACGATCGCGTGGTCACCGACGTGGCGGGCCAGATCGGCACCGACACCCTGGTGCTGCGGGGCACGCTGGACCGCGAGTCGCTGCACCTGTCGGTGGTGCGCTTCGACGACGCGGTGCAGCGCACGGCCTGGCTGGGCGCCCAACTGGACCGGCTGCCCGGCTCGGGCATCATCTACTGCCTCACGGTCGCCGCCGCGCACGACCTGGCCGACGTGCTGAATTCGCACGGTCACACCGTCGCCGCCTATACCGGCCAGACCGACCCGGCCGAACGCGAGGTGCTCGAGGGCGCGCTGCTGAACAACGAGGTGAAGGCACTGATCGCGACGTCGGCGTTGGGCATGGGCTTCGACAAGCCCGATCTCGGCTTCGTGGTGCACGTGGGCGCGCCGTCCTCCCCGATCGCCTATTACCAGCAGGTCGGGCGTGCGGGGCGTGGCACCGATCGCGCCGAGGTGGTGTTGCTGCCGGGCGCGGAGGACGCGCGGATCTGGAGCTACTTCGCCTCGGTGGCGTTCCCGCGCGAGCACATCGTGCGCGCGGTACTGGCCGCCCTGGACACCGATCGGCCGATGTCGACGGTGGCGCTGGAACCGCTGGTCGAGCTGAACCGGTCGCGCCTGGAGATGGTGCTGAAGGTGCTCGACGTGGACGGCGCGGTCCGGCGGGTACGGGGCGGCTGGCTGTCCACCGGCGAGCCGTGGACCTATGACACCGAGCGCTACGAACGCCTGGCCGCCGCCCGCGACACCGAGCAGCAGGCGATGATCGACTACCAGGCGACCACCGCCTGCCGGATGACCTTCCTGCGCCGTCAGCTCGACGATCCCGGCTTGGCCGCCCTCGACGCCGCGACCCCCGATTGCGGACGCTGTGACAACTGCACCGGCGCCCGCCCCGACACCACCGTCGACGCGGCCGCTGTCGCCGCCACCAGGGCCAGGCTGGACCGGCCCGGGCTCGATCTGGCACCGCGCAAGCAGTGGCCGACCGGCATGGCGAAACTGGGAATCCCGTTGTCGGGCAAGATCACCGGTGCCGCCGACACCGGTCGGGTGCTGGGCAGGCTCACCGACCTCGGCTGGGGTCAGCGGCTGCGCGCGCTGCTCGACGGACCCGATGCCCCGGTGCCCGACGCCGTCTTCGACGCGTGCATCGCCGTCCTGCGCGACTGGAACTGGGCCACCCGGCCGACCTCGGTGCTGGCGCTGGAATCGCCGCGCTATCCGCAGCTCACCACGAGTCTGGCCGCGCGGCTCGCGCAGGTCGGCAGGCTCGACAACCTCGGCACCTTGCCCACGAGGCCGGATCGGCCGCCGGTGTCGGCGGCGAATTCCGCGCACCGGGTAGCGGGGCTGTTCGACTCGTGGGAGGTCCCCGATCTGTCCGGCGTCGACGGCCCGATCCTGCTGGTGGACACTCTCACCGACACCGGTTGGACCATGACCGTCGCCGCCCACGCCCTGCGCACCAGCGGCGCGGACGCGGTCCTGCCGTTCGCCCTGGCCACGCCGACCTGAGCCACCTCGGCACCCGATCGGCCGGGCGCGCAATCCCTGTCCCTGGTCACCCCTGCTCCCGTAAGCTCTGTCCGTACGTGCAGGTCAACCGGCCGACGATGGGGTCATGATGGCGTCCACAGCACCGAAGAAGCTCCCTCCGCTGCCCGTGATCCGCGCGATCGATCGGTTGCGGGACGCGCTCGGCGCGCTGCAACGGAAACTGGTTCCCGGCCACATCGCCCTGCTGGAGTTCCAGGTCGCCGGCTTTCTGTCCCAGGCCATCAGCGCCGCCGCCGAACTCGGGATCGCCGACGAACTGGCCCGGGGCCCGCGCACGGCGGCCGAGCTGGCGCGCGCGGTCGAGGCCGACGAAGACGGGCTGCGCAGGCTGATGCGGCTGCTGGTGAGTTACGACCTCTTCGCCCAGCGGCGCGACGGCACCTACGCGCTGACCCGGATCGGCGACGCGCTGCGCAGCGACGCCGAGGTGACGCTGCGTGATCTGTCGCGGTTCTTCGGCTCGCCGTACCACCGCAACCACTGGTCTCATCTCACCGACGCGGTGCGCAGCGGCGAAGCCGTCGGTCGGGCCTTGGACGGAGCGAGCTTCTTCGAGTACGCGGCGGTGAACCGCGAGGTCGGCGAGTTGTTCGACAACGCCATGACCAGCGTGAGCACGTTGGCGATCGAGCCCCTGCTCGCCGCCTACGACTTCAGCCGGTTCGGCACCCTCGTCGATGTGGGCGGCGGGCGCGGCAGTCTGCTCATCGAGCTCCTCGGCCGGTATCCGGCGGCTCGGGGCATCGTGTTCGATCTGCCGAATGTGGTCGAGGACCTTGCCGCCGACCTCGCGGCCGCGGGGCTGGGGCAGCGCTGCGCGGTCGAGAGCGGCTCGTTCTTCGCGGAGGTCCCGCAGGGCGGCGACGTCTACCTGCTCAAACACATCGTGCACGACTGGTCCGACGCCCAGGCCGAGCAGATCCTGCGCACCGTGCGCGCCGGCATGCGTCCGACCTCGACATTGCTGCTGCTCGAGCTGGTGCTGCCCGAGCATCGGCGGCCGCACCCGGGGAAATTCATCGACCTGGAGATGCTGGTGAACACCGAGGGCGGCCACGAACGCACCGAGGCCGAGTTCCGCGCGCTGCTGGCGCGCAGCGGCTTCACCCTGGAGCGAACAGTCCAGACGGCGGCGCCGGACTGCGTGCTGGAGGCCCGTCCCCGGTGACTGGCGGGTCGACACGCCGCCGCCGATTGTGTGTGCGACCCGCCACGAGTGCTTCAATGCGGCTATGACCAGGACCTCATTTGCTCGATCCCTGATGGCCGTCGCCGCGGGCTGTGCGGCCGGATTCACCCTCTTGACCGTTCCCGCCCAGGCGTCGAACGAGAACCCCCTCGACTGCTCCGGCGTGCCGGGCGCGCAGGCCGCGGCCGACCGGGAGAGCGCGCAGCGCGGCATCGCGATCACCCCGCTGTGCTTCAGCGGTGGCCTCTACAGCGGCATCCACGCGGGCATTCCGCTGGCCGTGCTGAACCCGCTGACCATGCCGGGCACCGCGAGCGTGTGCGTCGACGAGCGCGGAACCGTCGAGGCCGCAGCCAAATTCGAATGGACCGACCGGGTCCACGTGATGCCGATGTGCATCCAGAACCGGGCGTTCGGCGTGTACGAGCTGTAGTTCCGAGCCGCCGATCCGCGGTCCGCACGGGGTCGATCCGTGCGGACTTTTTTTGACCCTTGCGATATACGTATACATCTACTTATAGTGAGTCGGGCGGGACACACAGTCGCCGCACAACTGCACACAGACCAGCGACGACGAGCCGGAACAGGGGCTCGCCGCTCGAATACCCATGCCCATATGCGCATGCACATATTGAAATGGAGCGACCGATGACCACCGAGACGCACCCGACGCCCGCCACCGTCGACACCACCAAGCCCGACACCACCAAGCCCGACGCCGACGGATTCGGCCCGATCACCGTCAAGGTCGGCCCCGGGGGCGGCCGCTTCCAGCGCTTCACCGGGCGCAAGGTCGGCGAGTCGCGGCAGGTGAGCAAGAAGAGCGTCGACACCATTCGCGTGTACCTCACCCGCAAGGGCAACTACGTGGTGCACACCCAGACCTCCGAGTGGGCGGACTATGCGCTTGCCGAGCACTGGACCAAGGACTGGAAGGACTGGCGCTCGATGATCGGCGAGCAGAACTGGGGCGATTTCACCGTCGAGGTCGTCGACTCGCTCGACGCGCTGCGCGCGCTGGTGCCGCCGAAGGTCCACGAGACGATCGCCGACCGCGCGCGGCATCCGCGGACCCAAGACCTCGACGTCTGACCCACCTGGCCCGGAAAGGACCTCCATCATGTTCGCCAGACTGGGGCGCGTCGTCGTCCACCATCCGTGGAAAGTGATCGGGTTGTGGGTGATCGCGATCGTCGCCGTGCTGTCCACGGCACCCGCGCTCACCGCGACGACCGACCAATCCGCCTTCCTGCCCTCGCATTACGAGTCGATCCAGGCGATGAAGCTGCAGGAACAGGCCTTCCCGCAGAATGCCGCACCGGCCGCGCTGATCGTGGCGGTCCGCGCGGACGGCGGCCCGCTGACCGAGACCGACTCGGCCACGATCGCCGCCGCGGCCGGCGCGCTCACAGCCCGCGACATCAAGGGCGTCACCGGCCTCCAGGTGACACCGCCCTCGGAGAATCGCCTGGTCCAGGTCATCGCGGTGCGGATGACCAAGCTGACCGACGCGGCGGACAAGACCCAGGGCGAGGCGGTGAAGAGTCTGCGCGAGCACCTGAAGGAGCAGGTCGAGGGCACCGGTCTCAAGGCGGGCATCACCGGCACGGCGGCGCAGACTCTGGACCAGACCGAGCAGGGTGAGAAGGGCATGGCGATCATCGGCATCGCCACGATCGTGCTGATCCTGGTGTTGCTGCTGATCATCTTCCGCAGTCCGGTCATCGCGCTGCTGCCGGTGGTCACCATCGGCGCCATCTCGAGCACCGTCGGTGGCCTGATCGCCATGGCGGCCGAGGCCTTCGACCTCGAGATCGATACCTCGGTGAACTCGATCCTGCTGGTGGTGCTGTTCGGTGTGGGCACCGACTACATCCTGTTCCTGATGTTCCGGTACCGGGAACGGCTGCGGGCGGGCGACGATCCGAAGACCGCCATGGTCAATGCCGTCGCGCGGGTCGGCGAGGCCATCACGTCGGCGGCGGCCGCGGTGATCATCGCGTTCATGGCGCTGACCCTGTCGAGCCTCGGGATGTTCCGGGCGCTGGGACCGGCACTGGCGATCGCGGTCGCGGTAGCGCTGCTGGCCGGGCTCACGCTGGTGCCCGCGATCGTCTCGCTGTTGGGCACCAAGGTGTTCTGGCCGTCGAAGGCCTGGCAAGTGGAGCCCAAGGGCGCCCGGTTCGGCGCGATCGGCGCGGCGATGGGCAGGCGGCCCGGCGTATTCGCCGTCGCCTCCGGCGGTGTGCTGGTGGTGCTGGGCGTGTTCGCCTTCGGTTTCAATCCGACCTTTGATCTGAGCTCGGGCTCGACCACCGATGCCTCGGAGTCGGTGACGTTCACCACCGAGCTGCTCGAGGGCATGCCGGCCGGAGCCACCCAGCCCTCGGAGGTGCTGTTGCAGTCGGCCGCGCCGCTGGCCGAGGACCAGCTCGCGAGTTACCGCACGGCGCTGACCGGGGTCGACGGCGTCGGTCAGGTCGGCACGCCGCAGCTGTCGGCGGACGGCACGATCGCGAACTTCCAGGTGACGCTGGCGAACGCGCCGGAATCCGATGCCGCGCTCGACACGGTGGCCGGGCCGCTGCGCGAGGTCGCCCACCAGGCGGCACCGGCGGGCGCCACGGCGGCGGTCGGCGGCATGACGGCGGTGTTCGTCGACTTCGAGGACGCGATGAACCACGACTACCGGATCGTGTTCCCGGTGGCCGCCGTCCTGATCATGCTGGTGCTGGCGTTGCTGCTGCGCAGCCTCGTCGCCCCCTGGTACCTGATGGCCTCGGTGTTTCTCGGCTTCGCCGCGACGCTGGGCGCGACGGTGCTGGTGTTCCAGCGGATCCAGGGCGAGCACGGGCTGATCTTCACGCTGCCGGTGATCATGTACCTGTTCGTGGTGGCCCTGGGCACCGACTACAACATCCTGATGGTCGCCCGGCTGCGGGAGGAATCCCGCGAGGGCCACACGCCCCGCGAGGCGGCGGCGCTGGCGGTGCGCCACACCGGGCCGACGGTGGCCGCGGCGGGCCTCATCCTGGCGGGCACCTTCGCCTCGATGATGCTGGCGGGCAACAGCTCCCTGTCGCAGATGGGCTTCGCCATCTCGGTGGGCATCGCGATCGCGGCCTTCGTCATGGCGCTGTTCTTCACCCCGGCGGTCACCGCGCTGCTGGGCCGCCGGGCCTGGTGGCCGGGCCACGGCGGCGACAGCGACGAGGAGCGCTCACCCCGCTGGGCCGAGTACTCCTACGCCGAGAGCTACTACACGCCACCGGCGCGTCAGCGCCCCTGACACGCCAGGCGCCGCAGGTCCGCTCCCCCTCGGGAGCGGGCCTGCTCGTCTATCGTTGCGCGTGTGGCCAAGTCTGCGACACCGGCGGTCGAGCTACCGGTGGGTGAGCACACGGTGCGGGTCAGCAATCCGGACCGGGTGTACTTCCCCGAGCTCGGCGCGACCAAGCTCGACCTGGCGCGGTACTACCTGAGCGTGGGTGACGGCATCGTCAACGCGCTGCGGGACCGGCCGTGCATGCTGCACCGGTTCCCCAAGGGTCTGCCCGGCGGGAAGGTGCATCAGAAGCGGCTGCCCGGCGGCGCGCCGGACTGGATCTCGACGGTGCGGGTGTACTTCCCGCGCTACGGCAGGCACGCCGACGAACTCTGCGTCCACGCGCTCGCCGACGTGATCTGGGCGGTGCAGATGTCCACGGTGGAGTTCCATCCCTGGAACTCGCGGGCGAGCGACACCGAGTCCCCCGACGAGTGGCGCATCGACCTCGATCCCATGCCGGACTGCCCGTGGTCGCGGGTGCAGCGGGTCGCCGGGGTGGTGCACGAGGTGCTCGACGAGCTGGGGGCGGTCGGCTGGCCCAAGACCTCCGGCGGATCGGGGCTGCACGTCTACGTGCGGATCGCGCCCGAGCACGGATTCAAGCAGGTGCGCCGGGCCGCCCTGGCCTTCGCCCAGGAGGTGCAGCGGCGCGCGCCCGCCGACGTGACGACCGCCTGGTGGCGCAAGGACCGTGATCCGGCCCAGCTGTTCGTCGACTACAACCAGAACGCGCGCGATCACACCATCGCCGCCGCGTACTCGGTGCGCGGTGTGCCCGCGGCGACGGTGTCGACCCCGGTGCGCTGGAGCGAGATCGGCGACATCCACCCGCGCGATTTCACCATCGCGACCGTTCCGGCCCGCTATGCCGAGCTCGGTGACATCCAGGCCGAGATGGACGACGCGGTCTTCGACATCACCCCGCTGCTCGACCTGGCCGACCGGCACGGCGTCGACGAGCCCGTCGACCTCGACGAACCGTGACCGTGCCCCGGTGATCCGGCGAACCCGGGGCGGGGCGGCACCGTCGCGCCGGAGAGGGAAGAATCGGATTCCGACACAGCCCGGCCGCACCGTGCGGTCGACCACTCCAGGAGGTCTCCGTGCAGGAATCCGCGACCACGATCGCGCTCGGCCCGGACCCGCAGGCATCCCGACTGCTCGAGAAAGCGGTCGTGGGGGCGGGCGCCCAGGTCGGCGAGCTCGCCGACGCGGAGGCACTGATCTGGACCGGCAAGCCCACTGACTTCCCGGCGACGCTGCCGCCCGCGGTGCGCTGGGTCCAGCTGCCCGCGGCGGGGATCGAGGACTACTTCGACGCCGATGTCTTCGCCACGCACCCCGACGTGCTGTTCACCTCGGCGGCGGGCGCGTTCTCGCACAGTGTCGCCGAGCACGCGCTGATGCTGCTGCTGGCCGGGGTCCGCTACCTGCCCGAGCACCTGCGGGCGACCTCGTGGCAGCAGCGCGAGTTCTTCCCGCACGTCGGCTCGTTGCGCGGGAAGACCGTGACCATCGTGGGCGCGGGCGGGATCGGGCGGGCGCTGATCCCGATGCTGGTGCCGCTGGGTGCGCACGTGATCGCGGTGAACCGCTCCGGCACGCCGGTGACGGGCACGGGCATTCCCGACGGGATGGAGACGCTGCCCGCCGATCAGCTGGGCCGGGTGTGGTCGCATACCGACCACGTGGTGATCGCGGCGCCGGCGACCGCGCAGACCCGGCACCTGGTCGGCGCCGACGAACTGGCCAGGCTCAAGCCCTCGTCGTGGGTGATCAATGTGGCGCGCGGCAGCCTGGTCGACACCGACGCGCTGGTCGACGCGCTGACCCGCGGGGTGATCGGGGGCGCGGGCCTGGATGTCACCGAGCCCGAGCCGCTGCCGGACGGGCATCCGCTGTGGACGTTGCCGAACGCGATCATCACCCCGCACGATTCGAATCCGCCGCAGCTGCGCCTGGCGGCGTTCGCCGATCATGTCGCCGCGAATGTCGCCCGGTTCGTCGCGGGCGCGCCGCTGCTGGCGATCGTCGAACCGCGACGCGGCTATTGAGCGATCCGGCCGCGTGACACCCAGGCCGCGATCTGGCTGCGCTTGGCGAAGCCGAGTTTGGTGAGAATGTGCTGGACGTGGTTCTGCGCGGTGCGTTCCGACAGCACCAGCGCGGCGGCGATCTCGCGATTGGTGAGGCCGCGGGCCACCAGGTCGGCGACCTCGCGTTCCCGCGGAGTCAGGGTGGCGCACGCGTTCTCGTGGGCGGTGAGCACACGCAGCCGCTCGATCCAGGGCTCCATGCCGAGCGATACGGCTACCGGCAGGGCGGCCACCGCGAGCGCGACCGCGTCGGCGGTGGCGCCGCGGGCGAACAGTAGTTCGGCGCGTTCGCAGTCGGCTTCGACGGCGAATCCGGGCGCGCCCATCGTCCGCGCGGTGTGCCCCGCCGAGCGCAGGTCGGCGCACGCCGTGTCCGGGTCATCCAGGGCGGCAGCGAATTTCCCCAGCCACAGGGTGGTCGGGCCGAGATAGTGGGCGTTCCCGCCACCGCCGGTGATGTGCCCGTCGCGATAGCGCGTCAGCCGCGCACGAAAGTAGGCGACATCGTCGCGCAGGCCGAGCGCGGCGGCCACCGCGCCGCCGACGGCGAGCACATTGAGCAGGAAATACGGTGGCACCGGCCACTTCTCGGGTCGGCCGAGGCCGCGATAGAGCGGTTCGGCTTCGGCGATCAGGCCGCTGTCGACCAGCGGGAAGGCGGTACCGAGGGCGGCGAACAGCAGGTTGCGGACCTCGCCGCGCATCGGGGCGTGTGGCAGGACCAAGGCGTGCGGGTCGTGACCGGTGTGATGGCCGACGACGGCGCGCAGCGCCCGGAACGCGCCCTCCCCGGCGGGATGGCCCAGCGTGCTCGCCAGGGTGTGGGCCCGGGCCGCTCGATCGAGCGCGTGCGCGAATTCACCGCGGGCCTGCGCCAGCGCCGCTTCGGCGACCAGCAGATGCCACCGCGACATGGGACCGCCGGTGTGCTCGGCGCACCAGGTCAGACAGGACAGCTCCCCGGTGATCTCGCCCAGATCGCCCCGCTCCCACAGCGCGTCGAGGCGCCACAACCTGCCCCACATCTCCACGGCCGGATCGCGCGCGAGTTCCCCCGCCGCGATCATGCGGGCAGCCAGGACGCCGTGTTCGTCCCGATGGTCGGGACCGCTGCAGGCGAGCTGACGCGCCCGCAGCGCCGCCGCGAGAACGGCGGGATCGTCACCGCGATCGGCCGAGACCAGGGCGGCCCTGCTGGATTCGTCCACGCCGTCGAGCCTGCCGAGGTAGATCGCGGTCTCGGTGGCACGGGCCAGCAGGCGCGCGCGCAGGGGCTCGGGCAGGTCGTCGGCGGCGAGTGCCTCGGCGCAGGCGTCGGCGATGTCGCGATCCCAGCCGCGATCCCCGATCGGTTCGAGCACCAGCGCGGCTTCGGCCTGCAACGCCGGTTCCCCGGCCTTGCGGGCCAGCGCCTCCGCGGCCGCGCAATCGGCGCGGGCGGCGATCAGGTCACCGGCCCGGACCGCGGCGAGGGCGCGCTGGAGCACCAGCCTGCCCCGGTCGACCGGATCGAGCGCGGCGGCATGGGTCAGGGCCAGCCCGTACAGCCGCACCGCCTCCTCGAAGGCCAGCTCACGCAGGGCCACCTCCGCCGCGCGCCGCGCCCAGCGGACGGCGGGCTCGTGCGCCCCGGCCACCGCCGCGTTGGCCCAGTGCCAGGCCAGTGCGGCCGAATTCGCCTCGACCGCATCGGGATACAGCGCCTCGATCGCCAGCGCCGCACGTTGATGCAACACCACCCGCTGCTGTAGGGACAGCCCGTCGAGCAGGGTCGCGCGCACCAGCGCGTGCGCGAACCGCACCGTGCCCGGTTCCGCGGCGGTGGCCAGCAGGCCCGCCTCGATCGCCTCGTCGACGGCGGCGAGACAGTCCACCGCCGGACGGGCGACCAGCCGGGCGGCGACCGCGATCGAGAACTGCTCGCCCAGGATCGACGCCGCCCGCAGCAGCTCCTGCGCCCGGTTCGACCGCGGCGCCATCCGGCCGCGCACCACCTCACGCAGACTCGTCGGCAGGCGCAGCGCGCCGTCGGTGGAACCGCGCATCGAACGACCCAGCTCGCGCAGGTAGAAGGGGTTGCCGCCGGTCATGTCGAAGGCTTCGCCTGCCAGCTCGTCGGGGAGCTCGCGGCCGGCCTCCAGCCGCAGGCAGCGCGCCGAATCGGCCGGCGAGAGCCCGCGCAACAGCAGCGACGCGGTCACCGGTTCACGCAACAGCTCCGGTTTGATCGCGGGCCAGCCGCCGTCGGTCGCGCCGGTGCGTTCGGTGGCGCACACCATGATCCGGCGCTCGCGTAGCGCCCGCACCACGTAGAGCAGCGCCTGCAGCGACGGTTCGTCGGCCCAGTGGATGTCGTCGATCACCAGCAGCACGCCGGTGTCGGTGCCGTCGAGACCGGCGGCGAAGCCCTCGAACAGCGCGATCCGGTCGGCGCCGGGCACGGGCGTCCCGGTGCCGAGGGCCTGGCGCCACAACCAGAAGGGCGGAGTGTCGGGGAGTTCGAGGGCGCGCGCCCACAGGGTGCGCACCCCGCGCTCGCGGGCGCGTCCGGCCAGTTCGGCGACCAGCCGGGTCTTGCCGACACCCGCCTCCCCCGAGCAGATCACCAGGTGGGGCGCGCCGTGGACCGCGTCGTCGAGCCGGGCCAGCAGATCGGCCAGTTCCGCCTCGCGTCCGATGAGCTCGGTGATCACGCCGCACCTCCGAGTATCAGAGCATACTCGCAGGTGAGGGCCCTACAGAAGGGTCAGGAGGCGGTGCGCTCGGTGAGCCCACCGACCGTGACGACGTACTCCTTGGCCTTGTCGTCGTAGCTGATCGAATAGGTGGTCGGGTACCGGGTGGAGCGCTGGTAGGCCTGCGGCTGCGGAATGTCCCCGGTGAACGACGGCTTGGTGAGCAGCCACTCCCTGGTGAACATGGGCTCGGTGAAGATGTACTGGCCGTCCCACGCGCCGTTGATCAGGGTCTGGGTGAACTCGCCCGGCACGACCGGCTTGCTCATGTCGACCCAGTGCACGCCCATCGCCGGCACCGCCTGCACCTCGATCGGTTCGGGCAGCGTGCTGCTGTCGGCCGGCATGTACTTCGAGTCCGGGCTGTGCGCCGCCTTCGTCAGGAACTCCGGATCCTGCGGGTCGATCGCGGCCACCGCGGCGGCGTCGACGAAATAGAAGTGGGCGTCGAAGTGCGGCTTGTCGAACATGCCGATCGGCGGGTGGCCGTGCGGCACCCAGTCGAAGGTGAGGTGGTTGATCACCGTGCCCGACGCTTCCTCGGGCAGGGCCAGCGGCGGGCTGGCCGGTGGCGGACCTTCCGGCATGGTGGCGGGCATCGGCAGGCCCTCCAGCGCCGCCTCCTGGATCCGCAGGCCGACCTCGGTCGGGGTGCCGGAACCGTCGGTGGTCACGAAGGTGCGGATCTGGCCGTTGCCCAGCGCGCGTTCGTCGCCGTAGTAGGTCTTGTCGGCATCGTCGCCGCAGGCCGCGGCGGTGGCCAGGACGAGCAGGGCCGCCAGCGCGGCGGTGAGGCTTCGCGTGCGCATCTCACTCACCCCTGGGCCACGGTCTCGACGGCGGCCTCGAAGGCGCGCACCCGGGCATCGGGACCGGGACGGATGCCGACCCGGTCGAGGGCGGGGAAGAGCCGCTCGGCGGCGAACCGGTCGGCGGCGTCGGCCGACTCCCAGATGTCGACGACGGTCAGCGCGCCGTCGCATTCGCCGACGAAGTGCCACAGATTGCCCGCGACCGGTTCCGGTCCGAGCGCCTCGTGCACCGTCCGGTACTGCGCGAGCCCCACCCCGGGGCTCTCGGTGATGTGGACGTAGGTCATGGCTCCTCCATTCGACGGATCTGTCCCGAAGGTAGGAGCCGCGGCGGCGGGAAGCGTCCGCCGAAATACTCATCTGGCTACTCAGAGCACCGAAGTTTCCATTCGGACGGATGAACGATGCGCCGGAATCGGACACGACGGTTAGGCTGTCCTCGTCCTGGTTCGGTAAGGATGGGATCGGCAATGGGATGGACCTTCAGCGCTGACGAATTCGCGCACGTGTGGCGGGAATCCGGTCAGGACCGAATGCCCTTCCCGATCCGGGTGCTCGAATCACCGCGCACCGAGGACGAGGCCGCCCGATTACGCGCCGACCTCGACCATCGACTACCCGGCGGCGGCGACCCCGACCTCGCCGCCTGCCTGCGGATCATCGCCGCACCACACGCCAGGATCGTGCTCGTCGGCGGCGCGCACACCCCCGGCAGCGAGATCCGGCTGCTCGCCTGCGCGGTCTACGACCATGCCGTGCTCGTCGTCCAGGAACCAGGTTCCCGACCCGATTTCGGTGGTCGCGTGCGGGTTTCGATCGGGCACACCGCCGGGATCGGCGCTCGCGTCGCCGCCTGCCTGCCCGATATCCCGCCCGGCCGCGAACCCGCGCGCGAGGCCGCCGCCGACGCCGTTCGCGACGAGGAGACCGTGGTCGCCGCGCATCCCGCCGTCCCCCGGATCCAGCGCCTGCTGCGGCGTCCGCACACCGCCGAGGGACACATCCGCATCGAAACCGGGCTCGACCGCGCCGCGCCGACCCCGCCGGTGCACTACAGCTGGATCGATGTGGCCGGGGACGGACGCTACCTGCTGCGCGCGGGAGAAACGGTGCACGTCGTGCCCGCCGCGACCGGTCAGCTGGCCGCCCAGCTCCAGCGCAGGCTCGCTCCTGCGCACAGTTCCACCACCCGAAGGTCCGGCTAGCCTGGACGCCGACGCACGATCTGGAGGGGAGACGCGATGACGATCGAGAGCAGCAGAGCCGAGATCTCCCGGTTCCGCAGCGCCGCCGCGGCGGGCACCGTGAAGTTCGATCCCGATGCCGCGCGCCGCTGCGCCGACCTCTACGAACAGCAGGCCGACCGGCTCGCCCAGCTCCGTCAGCGCCTCGAATACGCCGGTGCGGCGGGCGGATTCGGTGGTTTCGTCTCCGCGCAGCAGTTGCAGGCCGGGTTCGCCCACAAGGCCCGCGACGCCGCCGAACTGCTCGACCACTACATCGAGGCCGCCTACCGGATGAAGGAGGCCTTCCTGCTCAGCGCCGGTCTGCTCGACGAGGCCGACGCGGCCGCGGCCACCGCGCTGCGCGCGGTCGACCCGAGGCGGCGCTGATGGGCGGCACCGACCCCACCTACATCAGTGCGATGGAGCATTTCGAGTCCATGCCGCACGAGCAGATCTACACCCGCACCCAGCAGATCGATGCGGGCGAGATCCTCGACAGCTCGCTCGCCTGGCTGGAGAGTGCCGCCGCACTGACCACGACCATGCCGCTGACCAGGTCCAACGTCGACCGCGTCCTCGACGAGACCGGGTGGGAGGGTGCCGCCGCCGACGCCGCTTTCGCCAGCACCCGCGCCTTCGCCGACTCGATCGGCGAGCTCGCGGCGGTCTTCGGCGAGGTCGGCGCCCGCCTCGGTGGGGTCGCGGCGGCCGCGGAGGCGGTGAAGCTCGCGGTCGTCGCGCCCGGCGGTTCCGGGCCGATCGGCACCATCGCGCGGTTGCTCGAAGCCGCCCATGTCATCGACGCGCAGATGGCGGCGGAAGCGTTGCGCCAGGAGGCCGTGCTGGCGATGAACATGATCTACAAGCCCGCGTATTCGCTGGCCGGGACCGGTGTGCCCGCCTTGCCCGCGCCGCCGGGATCGGAGTCGTCCAGCGGGCAGGGACGCGACGGGGCGTCCCCGGAGCTCCCGCAACCCGCCGCACCACAAGGTGATTCGCCCCAGAACGGTTCGACGCCAGAGACCGGCACGACCGACCCGGGCTCCGGGAACGGGGCAGGCTCGGCGCCGAGCCAGGACCCGGCCCCGACTACCGAATCTCCACAGCCGGAAACCACTCCCGTGCCGTCGAGCGAGACACCCGCTCCCCCGACTTCGGGCAGCCCCGCCCCGACGGAAGAATCCGAGCGACCGGCACCGCCGACGACCGATCAACCGGCGCCTTCCGCACCGACTTCGGAACAGCCTGCGCCGCAACCAGAACCCTCCACCCCTGCACCGCAGACCACCGCACCCACGGCGGAACAGCCCACCCCCGAACCGGAGCCCGCGCCGCCGACGCCCGAACCAGCGCCGACATCCGAACACCCCGCACCGCAGCCTCCGGCGCCCGCGACCGAACAGCCCGCGCCCCAACCCTCCGCCCCCACCTCGGAACAGCCCGCTCCCCAACCGGAACCCGCAGCCCCCGCACCCGAGCCAGCGCCGCAAGCGCCGGCGCCCACCTCGGAACACCCCGCACCCCAACCGGAGACCGCGGCCCCCGCACCAGCGCCGCAGCCACCCGCGCCGACTTCGGAACGGCCGCAACCGGAGTCACCCGCGCCGCCGAGCCCCGCGCCGGAAGTGCCGGCACCGCAGCAGGTTCCGCGGGCGCCGGAGCCGCACGCGGGTATCGGGGTGCCGCCGGTACCCGGTGGGCCGGTCGATCCGGGTGGGCAGCCGGGGGTGACCGGGCCGATCCCGGAGACAGCCGGCCCACAGCCGCAGCCCATGACGCCGCCGCCCGCACCACCGCTGGATCTGGATCAGCCGGGCGTCATTCCGCCGCGGCGGTAGTCGCGGCGGCGTGGCCGCCGATGCCACCGCACAGCCACGATCGCGACGGGGGCGGGACCGGGCCGCTCGGTGCCACCCGCCTCCGTGACCCGCGAGTGAGCCTTCCCGGCTGTTCCCCGCACCTGGGTCGGGTCGGGCTGCTCGCCCACGCCTGGCAGTGCGGGAGGACGAGTTCGGCCCGAAGGGGGTCGGGTAACTCGCCCGCTACGGACGAACCGCCGCGTCGTCGTGGAGCGCGGCGGCTGGTAGCGGGTGCGAACCCGGAGCGCCTCGACCTCGGGTCGCGAAAGGTCTACCCGTGGCGGTGTTTCCGGTGCCGGCGTCCGGGATCAGACCTTGACCAGGTCGTCGGCGTGGATGACCGGGCGCTGCATGGTGTCGGGGAGTTCGGTGGTGGAGCGGCCGAGCATGGTGGTCAGTTCGGTGCTGTCGTATTCGACGACGCCGCGGGCGACCACCCGGTTGTCGGGGCTGACCAGGTCGACGACATCGCCGCCGAAGAAGCGGCCGCGGACGCCGGTGATGCCCGCCGCGAGCAGGGAGCGGCGCTCGGCGACGGCTTCCACGGCGCCCGCGTCGATGAGGACCGAGCCACGGGTATCGGCGGCGTGCCGGACCCAGAACTTGCGGCCGGACAGGCGGACCGGGCGGGCGGCGAAGGCGGTGCCGACGGTGCCGTCGGCCAGCGCGGTCGCGGCGTCGGCGGCCGAGGCGAGCAGGACGGGGATGCCCGCGTCGGCGGCGAGGCGGGCGGCGGACAGCTTGGAGGCCATGCCGCCGGTGCCGAGCGCGCCCCCGCTGCCGGCGATCACGCCGTCGAGGTCGGCGCTGCTGCGCACCTCGGGGATGAAGTTCGCGGCGCCCTTGCGCGGGTCACCGTCGTAGAGGCCGGACACATCCGAGAGCAGGATCAGCGCGTCGGCGCCGACCAGGTGCGCCACCAGGGCGGCGAGGCGGTCGTTGTCGCCGAAGCGGATCTCCTCCGTGGCGACGGTGTCGTTCTCGTTGACCACGGCGATCGCGCCGAGCGAGCGTAGTCGGTCCAGGGTGCGCTGGGCATTGCGGTGGTGCTCGCGGCGGGCGAAGTCGTCGGCGGAGAGCAGCACCTGGCCGACGGTGCGGTCGTAGCGGGCGAACGAGGTGCCCCAGGCGTGCGCGAGGGCCAGCTGGCCCACACTCGCCGCGGCCTGCTTGGTGGCCAGGTCCTTGGGCCTGCGCGACAGGCCAAGCGGCGCGATGCCCGCGCCGATCGCACCGGAGGACACCACGACCACGTCCGAACCGGCCCGCATCCGCGCCTCCACGGCGTCGGCCAGCCGATCGAGCCGGTCGGTGTCCAGACCGCCCTCGAGGCTGGTCAGCGCCGACGAACCGATCTTCACCACCACCGCGCGCGCCGACACGATGGCCTGGCGCGCCGCACTCAGCTCCGAACTCACCTGCATAGCCTTACTCCCTGCACCGCGATCACCGTCGTCGACGGTCCCAGCTCATGCCGGTGACCCACCGCAGTATGCCGATCGAACGACCGTGTCCGACAACGGTTTTCGACCGGCGCCGACACGGCCGGACCTCTACTTCCCGTCTTCGTCGAGCAAGCCACGACGCGCACGCGAGGCGAGCTTGCGCTCGGCCGCGCCGATGCGGTCGTTGTTCTCCAGCCGGATGTCGGTACCGCGGCCGGTCGGCACGATGTCGACACCGGCGGATACCTGCGGCTCCCACTCGAACGACACATCGCCGATCGTCACCGAACACCCCGGCTCGGCACCCTGCTTGACCAGCTCGGCCTCGACGCCGAGGCGGGCCAGCCGGTCGGCCAGATAGCCGACGGCTTCGTCGTTGTCGAACTGGGTCTGGCGCACCCAGCGCTCCGGCCGGGTGCCGCGCACGATGAAGCCACCCGGCTCCTGCGGATCCGCGATCACGCTGAACCCGGACTCGTCGGTCGCGATCGGACGGATCACCGTGCGCTTCGGCGCGGCCTTCGGGTGATCTTCGCGATACTGGCGGACCATATCGGCCAGCGCGAAGGTCAGCGGACGCAGGCCGGCGCGGCTCACCGCGGAGATCTCGAACACCGGCCAGCCGCGTTCGGTGAACTCCGGCGTCACCATCTCGGCCAGTTCGGCGGCGTCGGGAACGTCGGTCTTGTTCAGGATGACCACGCGGGGCCGGTCGGCCAGGTCGCCGAGGCTCGCGTCACCGGCCAGGGCCGGTTTGTACGCGGCCAGTTCGGCCTCGAGCGCGTCGACGTCGGAGACCGGGTCGCGGCCCGGTTCCAGGGTCGCGCAGTCGACGACGTGGGCCAGTACCGCGCAGCGCTCCAGATGGCGCAGGAAGTCCAGGCCGAGGCCACGACCGTCGCTGGCGCCGGGAATCAGACCCGGCACGTCGGCGACGGTGAAGGTGGTGTCGCCGCTGGCGACCACGCCAAGGTTCGGGACCAGCGTGGTGAACGGGTAGTCGGCGATCTTGGGCTTGGCGGCCGAGAGCACCGAGACCAGCGAGGACTTGCCCGCCGACGGGAACCCGACCAGGCCGACGTCGGCGACCGACTTCAGCTCCAGGACCAGGTCGAGCTCTTCGCCCTCTTCCCCGAGCAGCGCGAAACCGGGCGCCTTGCGTGCCTTGGACGCCAGCGAGGCGTTGCCGAGACCGCCGCGGCCGCCCTTGGCGACCACGAACTTGTTGCCGACGCCGACCAGGTCGACGACGACCTCGCCGTCGGCATCGACGACCACGGTGCCGTCGGGCACCTTGAGCACCAGGTCGGTGCCCATCTTGCCGTCGCGGTTGCCGCCCTCGCCGGGCTTGCCGTTGCCGGCCTTGGCGTGCGGATGGAAATGGAAGTCGAGCAGGGTGTGGACGTTCGGGTCGACCTCGAGGATCACATCCCCGCCGTTGCCGCCGTTGCCACCGTCGGGACCACCGAGCGGCTTGAACTTCTCACGATGCACCGAGGCGCAACCGTGTCCACCTCTACCGGCACGAACATGCAGCACGACGCGGTCGATGAATTTGGACATGGGTTGATCCTCCTCCTTCTGACTGGTCGATTGCGGTAAGGGTGAGCGAACACGACGGAGCGGGTCAGGGAAACAACCCTGACCCGCTCCGGTGTCCGTGGGGAGCTGACGCTCCAGGCGGTCAGGCCTGGGCCGGCTCCGGGACGACGATGTTGACGGTCTTGCGGCCACGCTTGGTGCCGAACTCGACCGCGCCCGCCGCGAGGGCGAACAGGGTGTCGTCGCCGCCACGACCGACGTTCACGCCGGGGTGGAAGTGGGTTCCGCGCTGACGGACGAGGATCTCGCCCGCGCTGACCTTCTGGCCACCGAAGCGCTTCACGCCGAGGCGCTGGGCGTTCGAATCACGACCGTTCCGGGAGCTGGATGCACCCTTCTTATGTGCCATTGCTTCGTCTCCTCGGGATGTCTTACTTGATGCCGGTGACCTTGATGACCGTCAGCGGCTGACGGTGACCCTGGCGCTTGTGGTAGCCGGTCTTGTTCTTGAACTTGTGGATCCGGATCTTCGGGCCCTTGGTCTGATCGACGACCTCGGCGGCCACGGAGATCTTGGCCAGCTTGTCGGCGTCGGTGGTCAGATCGGCGCCGTCGACGACGAGAACCGGGGTCAGGGCCACGGCGGTGCCGGGCTCACCCTCGATCTTCTCGACCTTCACCAGGTCACCGACCGCGACCTTGTACTGCTTTCCGCCGGTCTTGACGATTGCGTACGCTGCCATCGGTCGGCTTCCTCCACTCACGTTGGTCGTGCTCGTTTCACGTCACAGCTGCGCGACGCGTGTTCTTGACTGGGGCTCATTCCCGCGAACGGGGAGAGCAACGGTCACTTGCCTGCGGAATCACCCTGCCGTTCGGCTAGGTGCCCAATCGCGGGGCAGCGACCGACCTAGGTTACCAGACCGGTATCCACTCCCCCAATTCGGCCGGTCAGGGCCGAATCGAGGGCCTGCGCGCGAGGAGTGCTCCCCGCGCGCAGGCGGCCTCCTAGTTCGATTCGGGCGCGGGTGCGCCCGCCGGCCTGCCCACCGCGCGACGGCGCGGCTTGCGGGCCGGGACGACGACCGGCTCGGCGGCGAAGTCCACGACGGCCGCGGCGGGGGGCTGCTCGCTCGTCGACAGGACGAACACCGCGCCCGCGCTGTCGGGGGCGGGTGCCGCCGTCGAGCGGGCCACGCGGCGCCTGCGCGGTGCGCGAGCAGCGGGCTCCTCCACGACCGGCTCGGGTTCGGGCTCGGCCTGTTCGGGCTCCGGCTCGACGGCGGTCTCCGCCACGACGGGCTCCGGCTCGGCAACAGGCTCGGCGACCGGGGCCGCCTCCTCGTCCGCCGCGACGGGCTCGGCCGGGATGACCCCGGTGAGCGCGGGACTGTCGACCGCCGACTCGGTCTGAGCGGCAGCGCCGCGGCTCGACCGGCGCGACCGGGACCGCGACCGCGACCGGGTCGGCTCGGCGGGCGCCTCCGCGGGGGCCGCGGTCTCGGCCACGACCTCCTCGATGGGCTCGCCGTCCTCACCGTGGTGGGCGGCCATCGCGAGCGCGACCGGGTGGGCCCGCTTGACCGCGATGTCCTCCTCACCGTGCTCGGCGGCGGGCGCGGTGCCGTTGGTCGCCGGAGCGGCCGGGGCGGCGGGCTTGTCCTGGGTCTTGTCCTTGCCGCGACGACGACGCGACGAGCCTTCCTTGGCCCGGTTGCCCGAGTCGTCGGCACCGGACCCGGCGTCGACCGGATAGGAGTGCACGAGGATGCCGCGCCCGTGGCAGTGCTCACAGGTCGTCGAGAACGCCTCGACCAGTCCGGTGCCCAGCTTCTTGCGGGTCATCTGGACCAGGCCGAGCGAGGTCACCTCCGACACCTGGTGCCGGGTGCGATCGCGGCCCAGCGCCTCGGTGAGCCGGCGCAGCACCAGGTCACGGTTGGATTCGAGCACCATGTCGATGAAGTCGACGACGATCATGCCGCCGATGTCGCGCAGCCGCATCTGGCGCACGATCTCCTCGGCCGCCTCCAAGTTGTTCTTGGTGACCGTCTCCTCCAGGTTCGACGAACCCGACCCGGTGAACTTGCCGGTGTTCACGTCGACGACCGTCATCGCCTCGGTGCGGTCGATCACCAGCGTGCCGCCCGAGGGCAGCCACACCTTGCGATCGAGCGCCTTGGCCAGCTGCTCGTCGATGCGGAAGGCGTCGAACACGTCGACACCGTTGTTCTCGTGCCGGTTCACCCGCGGCAGCAGGTCCGGCGCGACGGTGCGCACGTAGGTCTCGACCGTGCTCCAGGCCCGCTCGCCCTCGATGACCAGCTTGGCGAAGTCCTCGTTGAACAGATCACGGATGACCTTGACCAGCATGTCGGGCTCTTCGTAGAGAGCCTTGGGCGCGTTGGACTCCTTGGCGGCGGCCTCTTCGATGGTGCGCCAGGTGGCCTGCAGCCGCTCGACGTCGCGAGCCAGCTCGGGCTCGCTGACACCCTCGGACGCGGTGCGGATGATCACACCGGCGTCGGCGGGCACGATCTCGCGCAGGATCTCCTTGAGGCGCTTGCGCTCGGTGTCGGGCAGCTTGCGGCTGATCCCGGTGGAGGTGCCGCCCGGCACGTACACCAGGAACCGGCCCGCGAGCGAGATCTGAGTGGTCAGACGGGCGCCCTTGTGACCCACCGGGTCCTTGGACACCTGCACCAGCACCTGATCGCCGGGCTTGAGCGCCTGCTCGATCTTGCGCTCCTTGCCGCCCAGACCGGCGGCGTCCCAGTTCACCTCACCGGCGTAGAGCACGCCGTTGCGGCCGCGGCCGATGTCGATGAACGCGGCCTCCATGCTCGGCAGCACGTTCTGCACCTTGCCGAGGTAGACATTGCCCACCATCGACGCCTGGCCGGAACTGGTCACGAAGTGCTCGACCAGGATGTTGTCCTCGAGCACCGCCACCTGGGTGGTGATCTGGTGACCCGGCGCGTGCTCGGCGGCGTCGAACGACTTCTCCCGCACGACCATCACCCGGTCGACCGCCTCGCGGCGGGCCAGGAACTCCGACTCGGTCAGGATCGGCGGACGACGGCGACCGGCCTCGCGGCCGTCGCGGCGGCGCTGACGCTTGGCCTCGAGCCGGGTGGATCCGGAGATGCCCTGCACCTCGTCGGACGCGGCCCGGCCACGGCTCTTGTTGCGCGGCTCGCGCTCGTGCACGACGGTGTTCGGCGGATCGTCCTCCGACGACGCGTCGGCATCGCCGCCCTCCCCGCCGACCTTGCGGCGGCGACGACGGCGGCGGCGCCGGCTCGCGCCCTCGGGCTGGGTGTCATCCTCGTCGTCGGAGTCGGCGTCGGTATCGGTGTCCTCGGCCTGCTGCTCGGCTTCGTCGGTGGCGGCCTCGGACGGCGCGGCGGGCTCGTCGTCGGTGTCGTGCTCGGCGCCCTCGGTGTCGGTGTCGTCGCCGTCGGCGGACTGCTCGCCCCGGCCACGGCCGCGGCCACGACGGCCCCGGCGACGGCGACGCGGCTGCCCGTCGGCGTCGTGGTCGCCGGTGTCCCCGGCGGCGTCGGACTCGTCCTCGACCGGCTCGGCCTCGGCCTCGATCTCCTCGACCGGCTCCTCGGTCCGCTTGACGGTCCGCTCGGCGCGGCGGCGCTTACGCGCCTCCTCGGCGGCGGTGGCGTCCGGCGGCAGGAACAGCGGCGCGGTGAAGGCGGGCGCCTCGAAGCTGACCGGCTCGACCACCGCCGGTTCCTCGACCGGGCGGTGGGTGAACAGACCGGTGTGCGCGTCGTCGGCCATGGCGGCGAAGACTTCGTCGGTCCGCGCGACCTCGGGTGCCGAGAACATCGGCGCGGGCGCGGTGGTCGTGTCGGCCGGCTGCTCGGCGACGGGGGCGGTCGACGGCGGGGTCGCCGTCGCGGGGGTGGATGCCGGGGATTCGCCGGTATCGGCGTCAGCGGCGGCGATCGCGTCGCGCACGGTCTCGGCGACCGCGCGATCCACATTCGATTGGACGCTGCGCGCCTCGGCCCCCAGTTCGGCCAGTTTGGCCAGGATGCGTTTGCTGGTCACTCCCAACCGCTTGGCCAGTGCATGAACTCGAATTCGCTCCGGCAATTGATCGGCATCCTGTTGTGTTGTGTCCAGCGGCTCTGTATCGGCCACGAAGTCTCCTCGGGCCCCCGGGCGCGTCCATCCCCGGTACGGGAGTGACGCGGCCGACGCGGGGGCATCGTCCGTGCACCTCGTACCCGATGGTACGAGGGTCATCTGGTCTCGCCCCGCGTGTCCGGTCGCACCTCGATCGATCTTCTGGCGGGCCAACCGGTCACGCGGCGCCTGGCTGTGCGGCGTGACTCCGCGTTCCGAGCGCTCATCCAGCGTGCCTGCGCGGGCAACCCCAGCAACAGGGTCGTCCGTGGCAGCGATGATCGGCATCCAACCGCGGTGTCATCCGGTCATGTCCGTCACCGCCGTCGCGTACCTGCGCGACAGGCTGTCACCAACCGCCCTGTTCGAGCATCGGTGACGAACACATCCATAGTCAGTATCCCATACGGTTCGCGCGGGGATCGCCATCGGCGCAACTCCCGCGAACCTCGGCCGCTCGAGCTCGTCGCGTCCACACCGGACGCGACGAGCGAGTACAGCGCGTTCAGGCAGCATCCGAAACTGCCTGACCGGGCGCCCTGCGTGGTTACGCTGCGCTACCGCCTCCGGGCGCTGACCGTTCAGGCAGGGAATTCGGGGAACCAGAGCGCGATCTCGCGCTTGGCGGACTCGGGCGAGTCGGAACCGTGAACGAGGTTGAACTGGGTCTCCAGGCCGAAGTCGCCACGGATGGTGCCCGGGGTGGCCTTCTCGACCGGATCGGTGCCGCCGGCGAGCTGACGGAAGGCCGCGATCGCGCGCGGACCGGACAAGACGGCCGCGACGACGGGGCCCGAGGTGATGAACTCGATCAGCGAGCCGAAGAAGGGGCGCTCGGCGTGCTCGGCGTAGTGCTCCTCGGCGAGCTCGGTCGACACGTTCTTCAGCTCCAGCGCCTCGAGGGTCAGGCCCTTGCGCTCGATACGGGCCAGCACCTCGCCGACGAGGCCACGGGAGACGCCGTCCGGCTTGATGAGTACCAAAGTCTGCTCAGTCACGGCGTCACTCTAACCGGCGTCGCCGCCCGGAGCCGAACTCGTGTCAGTTCGGCCACCCATTCGTTGACTGGGCAGTAGCCCCGCGTCCATCCGGCGCTGCACGTCCGAGCGCAGCACGAGGATGAACGCCCACACCGCGACGAACACCAGCCCGATGATCCCGATCGACAGGTGGATGAACGTGCCCGCCAGCAGCAGCACCTGCAGGCCGAGGTTGAACGGGATCGCCCACGGCTTCCGCTGCACGCCCGCGCCGAGGATCATCAGCAGCGCGAGCGCCACCAGGTAGGTGCCGGAGAACCAGGTGACCCCGCCGCCGACGTCGGCGACCACCGGCAGCGCCAGCAGCACCACGATGGCCTCGAGGACCAGAGTGCCCGCCATCACCCCGCGCAGACCCTTCCACGGGTCGGTGGCCGGGGGTGGAACCTCACTCGTGCTGCTCATGCCGGAGCCTTTCCGAACAGGGCGCGCGCGGCGCCCGCGGTCACCACCGAGCCCGTGACGACAACGCCTGCGCCCGAGATCACGTCACCGTCGTCGCCGGCCTGCTCGGCCAGGGCGATCGCCGACTCCAGCGCGTCGGGCAAGGTCTCGGCGGTGATCACCCGCTCGTCGCCGAAGCGCTGCACGGCCAGGTCGGCGAGCGCGTCGACGTCCATCGCCCGTGGCGAACCGTTGCTGGTGACCACGATCTCGTCGAAGACCGGTTCCAGCGCGTCGAGGATGCCCGCCGCGTCCTTGTCCGCGAGCACGGCGACGACGCCGACCAGCTTGCGGAAGTCGAACTCGGTGGTGAGGGTGTTCGCCAGCGCCGTCGCCCCCGCCGGATTGTGCGCCGCGTCGACGAAGATGGTCGGCGCGTTGCGCATCCGCTCCATCCGGCCCGGGCTGGCCGCGCTCGCGAAGCCCGCGCGCACGGCCTCGATGTCGAGCTGCCGATCCGCGCCCGCGCCGAAGAACGCCTCCACCGCGGCCAGCGCGAGCGAGGCGTTGCGGGCCTGGTGCTCGCCGTGCAGCGGCAGGAAGATCTCGTCGTAGACGCCACCGAGCCCCTGCAGCGTCAGCAACTGGCCGCCGACCGCGACGGCCCGCTCCAGCACCCGGAACTCCGCGCCCTCGCGGGCGACCGCGGCGTCGGCCTCGACGGCGCGACGCAGCAGCACGTCCATCACCTCGGGCTCCTGCTCGGCGATCACCGCGACGGTGTCGACCGGGATCAGCGCCTCGGGGGCGCGCTTGATGATCCCGGCCTTCTCCCCCGCGATCGAGGCGAGGTCGGGGCCGAGGTACTCGGTGTGGTCCAGGCCGATCGGGGTGATCACCGCGACCTGCCCGTCGATCACATTGGTGGCGTCCCAGGTACCGCCCATGCCGGTCTCCACGACGGCCACGTCGACCGGCGCCTCGGCGAAGGCGGCGAAGGCCATGCCGGTGAGCACCTCGAACTTGCTCATCGCCGGGCCGCCGGCCGCCTCGGACTGCTGGTCGATCATCGCGATGTAGGGCTCGAGCTCGCGGAAGGTCTCCACGTACCGGGCGGGGCTGATCGGCGCGTTGTCGACGCTGATCCGCTCGGTCGCCAGTTGCAGGTGCGGGCTGGTGATCCGGCCGGTGCGCCGGTGCAGCGCGGTGAGCAGGGCGTCGATCATCCGGGTCACCGAGGTCTTGCCGTTGGTGCCCGCGACGTGGATCGCCGGATAGTTGCGCTGCGGGTTGCCCAGCAGATCCATCAGCGTGCTGATCCTGGTCAGCGACGGCTCGATCTTGGTCTCGGGCCAGCGCTTGTCCAGCTCGGCCTCGACCAGCGCCATCTCGGCCAGGTCGACGGGCGACGGTCCGGCGCCGAGCGGAGCCCGGCGGTGGTCGTCGGCCTCGTACTGCGGCTCCGGCTCGTCGTTCACTTGCCGCTCAGCTCCGCCAGCCGGGCACCGATGCGCGCGACTTCGGCCGCGGCCACATCCCGACGCCCGGTGATCTTGTCGACGACCTGCTGCGGCGCCTTGGCCAGGAATGCCTCGTTGCCGAGCTTGGCCGTGGTGGTGTCGAGGTCCTTCTGCGCGACCGCGAGGTCCTTCTCCAGCCTGCGGCGTTCGGCGTCGAGGTCGATCGCGCCGGAGGTGTCGAGCTGCACGGTGACCGTCGCGCCGGACAGGCGGACCTGCACCTCGGCGGTGGTGGCGAAATCGTCACCGGGCTCGGTCAGCCGGGCCAGGTTGGCCACCGAGCCGGTGAACTCGCCGAGCCCGGCCTCGGCGAGGCCCACCAGCGTGGCCTTCACCTTCTGCTTGTCGGCCAGGCCCTGGTCGCTGCGGAAGCGGCGGATCTCGGTGATCAGGCGCTGCGCGTCGGCGACCCGCTGCGCGGCCACGGTGTCGGTGGCCACGCCGCCGGCAGTCGGCCACGGGGCGACGACCACCGATTCGCCGCCGGTCAGCGCCTTCCACAGGGTCTCGGTGACGAACGGGATCACCGGGTGCAGCAGGCGCAGCACCGCGTCGAGCACCGTGCCGAGCACCACCGCGGTGCTCTCGGCGCGGGCGTCGGACTCGGCGAACTGGACCTTGGACAGTTCCAGGTACCAGTCGCACAGCTCGTCCCAGGCGAAGTGGTACAGCGCCTCGCAGGCCTTGCCGAACTCGTAGGCGTCGAAGGCGGCGTCCACTTCGGCGCGCACCTCGTCGAGCCGGTCGACGATCCAGCGGTCGGTGTCGGTCAGCGTCTCGCGCGGCGGCAGCTCACCCGAGCGAGCGCCGTTCATCAGCGCGAACTTGGTGGCGTTGAACAGCTTGGTGACGAAGCTGCGCGAGGCCAGCGCGTGCGGTTCGCCGACCGAGAGGTCACCGCCCGGCTGGGCGCCACGGGCCAGGGTGAAGCGCAACGCGTCGGCGCCGTAGGAGTTGATCCAGTCCAGCGGGTCGATGCCGTTGCCGCGCGACTTCGACATCTTCTTGCCGTGCTGGTCGCGGATCAGGCCGTGCAGGAAGACGTCCTCGAACGGCACCTGCTTCTGCCCGCCCTTGCCGACGGTGAGCGCCGGGTCGTCGCTGACGAACATGCCGAACATCATCATCCGGGCCACCCAGAAGAACAGGATGTCGTAACCGGTGACGAGCACGCTGGTCGGATAGAACTTCGCCAGCTCCGGGGTGGCCTCGGGCCAGCCCATCGTGGAGAACGGCCACAGGCCCGAGGAGAACCACGTGTCGAGCACGTCGGGGTCCTGCACCCAGCCCTCGGGCGCTTCCTCATCGGGTCCGAGGCAGACGATCTCGCCTTCGGGGCCGTACCAGATCGGAATGCGATGGCCCCACCACAGCTGCCGCGAGATGCACCAGTCGTGCATGTTGTCGACCCAATCGAACCAGCGCGGTTCCTGGCTGGCGGGGTGGATCTTCACGTCCCCGTCGCGGACGGCGTCGCCCGCGGCCTTGGCCAGCGACTCGACCTTGACCCACCACTGCATGGACAGGCGCGGCTCGATCGGCTCGCCGGAACGCTCGGAGTGGCCGACGCTGTGCACGTAGGGCCGCTTCTCGGCGACCACGCGCCCCTCGGCGGCCAGGCGCTCGCGCACCTTCACGCGGGCCTCGAAGCGGTCCATGCCGTCGAATTCGGTTCCGGTGCCGGTGATCCGGCCGCCCTCGTCCATGATCGTCGGCATCGGCAGGTTGTGCCGCAGGCCCATCTCGAAGTCGTTGGGGTCGTGCGCGGGGGTGATCTTCACCGCACCGGTGCCGAACTCCGGGTCGACGTAGTCGTCGGCGATGATCGGGATCTGGCTGCCGGTGATCGGGTGGTAGACGGTGGTGCCGATCATCGCGGCGTAGCGCGGATCGTCGGGGTGCACGGCCACGGCGGTGTCACCGAGCATCGTCTCGACCCGGGTGGTGGCCACCACGACGTGCGGTTCGTTGTCGTCGAGCGAGCCGTAGCGCAGCGAGACGAGCTCGCCCTCGACGTCCTTGTAGTCCACCTCGAGATCGGAGATGCCGGTCTTCAGCACCGGCGACCAGTTCACCAGGCGCTCGGCCCGGTAGATCAGCCCCGCGTCGTACATGCGCTTGAAGATGGTGCGGACGGCGCGCGAGAGGCCCTCGTCCATGGTGAACCGGTCGCGGCTCCAGTCGACGCCGTCGCCGAGCGCGCGCATCTGCCACTGGATCGCGCCGCCGGACTCGCGCTTCCAGTCCCACACCTTGTCGATGAACAGCTCGCGGCCGAAGTCCTCTTTGGTCTTGCCGTCGGCGGCGAGCTGCTTCTCCACCACGGTCTGGGTCGCGATGCCCGCGTGGTCCATGCCGGGCAGCCACAGCACCTCGTAGCCCTGCATCCGCTTGCGGCGGGTGAGGGTGTCCATGAGGGTGTGGTCGAGGGCGTGGCCCATGTGCAGGGTGCCGGTGACGTTCGGCGGTGGCAGCACGATCGAGTAGGCGGGCTTGCCGCTGGTCGCGTCGGCGCCGAAGTATCCGGCGGCTACCCAGCCCTCGTACAGGTCGGCCTCTACCTCGCCGGGGTTCCAGCTCTTGGGCAGGGCATCGGCACGATTACGCGAGTTGTCTGGGGCTGCGCTGGTCACCCACCAATCCTAAGGGGCCCCGGCAAAGCTATTGACGCCCCCCGCCACAGCGCGGCACCGCCGAAAAAACAGAGACGGAATCTTCGGTGGATGAGGGACACCGAAGACTCCGTCTACCCCTGTGATACTACCGGCGATTCGGCGTGGCCAGGGGAATCCATAGGCAATTCTCAGTTTCTGGTTGCCGCGCGAGTAACTCTTGTTCCCAGGACCCAACGACACGCGGAAGTCGTTGTGAGCCAAGCTGCTTTGGCGAAGATCGGGGAAATCCCCGATTGCCGAATTGTCCGTTTTACCGGAGTCTGGAGAGGGTGACGCCCCCGCTCGATTCCGCCGCATCTCCCCCGCCCCGCGCCGCGCGCATCCGGACCGTCCGTCCGACCGCGCTGCTCGACCTCCGCGCGGGCGAGGTCGACGAGCTCCAGTACCCCGCTGCCAGCGTCTTGGTCTTCGCCGGTGTGCCCGGCGCGGGCAAATCCACTGCGCTACACCGGTTCTTCGCCGCCGGACCAGAGGCCGAGCAGCCGGTGCGCGCGGCCTCGGGCGCGCTGGTGCTCGATTCCCAGCACACCCGCAACCGGCTCCGGCACCGGCTCGGTCTGCTGCCCTACCCGCTGTGGCGGCCGCTGGTGCACCTCGCGCACTACCGCGCCATCCGCCGCGCGCTGCGCACCGCCGACGGGCCGGTGGCCATCCACGACTGCGCCACCTTCGGCTGGAGCCGCAGGCTGATCGCGCGCTGGGCCCGCGAGGAGCACCGGGAACTGCACATGGTGCTGATCGATGTGCCCGCGACGCAGGCCAGACACGGGCAGATCACCCGGGGCAGACGGGTCAACGGGGTGGCGTTCACCGCGCACTGCCGCCGATGGGAGCAGCTGATGAGCGCCCTCGGCGCGCGCGGCGACGGCCCGCTCCGCCCGGTCTCGGAACCGCTGGAGTCGGCGTCGGTGGTGATCGTCGACCGCCCGGCCCTCAGCGCGGTCACCCGCGTCACCTTCGACGCCGCCTGAGCCGCCATCCGCCGCCTGTGCCGAGTTGCCGGCCGTCGCCCTGGCGCGCGTCGAGCACCGGTGCGAACAACCCGACCACCCGCGGCCCGGCACGCGCGACGGCGCAGCCCGACCGCGGGTGCGCGGCAGACCACGCTGTCAGCACGCGTCCGGGGCAGCAGGGCGGGCCGCGCCTGCCTAGGGAACCAGGACCGTCAGCGCGCCCGGCATCGCCTGCACGGTGACCGGCAGCATCCCAGCCGGCTCACCGTCGGCCGTGGCGTAGCCGCCGTCGGCGCTGACGGTGATCCGGCGCGCGCGGTAGCGCTTGGTCGACGGATGATCGATGCGCTTGCCCGCCGACAGCGCGGGTAGCAGCCGCGCCATCTCGAGCCGGGAGACGGCGCCGACCACCGTGATGTCGAGGTAGCCGTCGTCGGCGAGTGCGTCCGGGCACACCAGCATGCCGCCGCCGTAGGTGCGGGTGTTGCCGATCGGGGCCATCACCGCATCGGTGTGCACGACCGCGTGCTCGCCCTCGGGATTGTCGAGCGCGCCGGGCGCCAGCCCCGACAGCTCGATCGTGAACGGCAGCGTGTAGCCGCGCATCAGCTCGGCCACCGCGGCCACGGTGTAGCGCAGCGGGCCGCGCGGGTAGCGCATCTTGTTGGCGCGCAGGGTGACCCGTGCGTCGAATCCGGTGCCGACGACGGTGGCGAACCAGGTGGGCGTCGCGTACGTCGACTCGATCCGGCCGAGGTCGAGGTGTCGGACCCGGCCGCGCAGCACGATGTCGATGGCCGCCGCCGGATCACCGGTGGGGATACCGAGTTCCCTGGCCAGGTCGTTGCCGGTGCCCGCCGGCACCAGACCCAGTGGCACCGTACTGTGCGCGACCGCGGCCAGCAGCACGTTCATCAGCCCGTCGCCGCCGACGCAGATCACCGCGTCGGGCCTGCGCAGCTCGCTGGTGACGGCCGCTCTGACCTGCTCGACCGATTCGGCCGCGCTGGGCGCCCGCACCTCGGCCACCTCGACGCCCTGGGTCAGCAACCGCTCCAGCACCGCCTCGGCGACGCCGTCGCCCCGCCCCGCCCCGCCCCCGAGTACGGGTTCGTGACGACGAGGACCCGCCGCACCGTGAGTTCGCTCACGACTCCACCTCTCGCGAACGCGCGCTGCGCCTACGGTTCACTCGCCAAAGCTCCCTCACGGCACCAGCTTCCCAGGATTGAGCACCCCGGCGGGGTCGAGTTCGCGTTTCACCGCGCGCAGCACGCGAACGCCGAGCTCACCGACCTCGGACTGCATCCACGGACGGTGATCGGCGCCGACGGCGTGGTGGTGGGTGATGGTGCCGCCCGCGGCGATGATCGCGTCACCGACGGCCGACTTGGCGATCCGCCACTGCGCGATCGGGTCGTCGAGCTGCTTGGCGACGATGGTGAAGTACAGCGAGGCGCCGGTCGGGTAGGTGTGCGAGATGTGGCACATCACCAGGGCGGGGGTGCCCTGCGCGCCGAGCGAGTCCATCAGCGCGCCGGTCACCTTGGTCTTCAGGTTCGACAGGTTGGCCCAGGTGGTCGCGGTCTCCAGGGTCTCGCACAGCACGCCGACGTCGAGCAGCGCGTCGCGCAGGTACGGCGCGGCGAAGCGGCCGTGCTCCCACTGCTGGGCGGGCGCCTCGCCGAGCGCGGTGCCCCCGGCGGCGGCGAGCAGTCCGCTCGCCTCCAGCGCACGAGCCGCGACATGCGCTTCGGTGCCCTCGTAGGTGGTGATGGCCAGGCAGCCCGCGACGGACGCGCCGCCGACGTCACCGGAGCGGGCCAGGTTCAGCCCCGTCTCGGCCTCGTCGGACAGCCGCAGCACGGTCGGCGCGGCGCCGGTCTGCACCAGGGCGCGCAGCGCGGCCGCGCCGGTGGCGAAGTCGGGGAACGACCAGGCCTGATAGGCCGTGGTCTCGGGCACCGGGTGCACGCGCAGCGTGACCGAGGTGATGATGCCGAGGGTGCCCTCGGAGCCGACGAACAGCTCCCGCAGATCCGGCCCGGCCGCCGACGCGGGCGCGCGCCCGAGCTCGACGGTGCCCTGCGGGGTGGCGACGACAAGGCGCTCGACCATGTCGTCGAAGCGGCCGTAGCCCGCCGACGCCTGACCGGACGACCTGGTCGCGGCGAACCCGCCGATGGTGGCGAATTCGAAGCTCTGCGGGAAATGCCCCAGCGACAGTCCGTGCGCGCTCAGCAGCTTCTCGGCCTGCGGGCCGGTGACGCCGGCGCCGAGGGTCGCGAGCCCGCTGACCGGGTCGACGCCGGTGAGGGTGTCGAGCCTGCGCAGATCCAGCGCGATGACGGTGGCGAACTGCCCGCGGACCGGGTCGACGCCGCCGACCACGCTGGTGCCGCCACCGAAGGGAACGACCGCGACGCCGTGCTCGGAGCAGTAGGCCAGCAGCGCGAGGACCTGCGCGTGATCGGCGGGGAAGACGATCGCGTCCGGCGCGTCCTGGGGTTCGGCGGCCCGGCGACGGAGCAGGTCGGGGGTGCTCTTGCCGCCGGCGTGACGCAGCCGGACGACATTCTCGGTGCTGAGATTTTCGTCACCGACGATGGCGGCGATCCCGGCCCGGTCGGTGTCGGTGAGGGTGGTGGGGCGCAGCGGCACGTCGCCCTCGTCGCGACGCGCCACCGGCTCGCCCGAGATGCCGAAAACCTGCGCGAGCAGGCCACGGATCTGCGCCGACAGGGGCTGGTGTCCAGCGGGGACACCCCAGGCGTCCCACACCATACGCGGCGGCAGGGTGGCGGCACCGGGATTTTCGGGTTGCGTCTCGACCATGCGTTACATTCTGACATATAGTGTCAAGCAGTAACCAGTACGATATGTCCTCGAGTCGACATCCGATCGCTGTCGGATGTCACTGCCCCGCCTTCACGACACCGACCCCGCTGGTCCGCTCGATACCCTTGGGCGTTCCAGCTCGACCACGGCGCCGCTTCCGGCGCCGCCGAACACACCGGGGTGAAGCACGATGATCGACATCGCGACCAACGCGGACGAGCAACTCTCGCCCACCGACGTGGCGATCCTCGATGCCACGCGCGCCTGCGTCGTCGATTTCGGTGTCCGTCGCACCACGCTCACCGAGGTGGCGCGCCGCGCCGGGGTGAGCAGGCCGACGGTGTACCGGCGCTGGCCCGACACCGGGTCGCTGATCGCCGAGCTCCTGGTCCGTGAGTTACGCACGATCGTCGGCGAGACCATGCCCGAGATCGGCCTCGGCCGGGATCGGCTGGTGCGCGGCATCGTCGCCGGTGCGGCCGCGATCCGGGCGAACGCGGTGTTCGCCAAGATCTTCCGGACCGACACCGACCTCATGCTCACCTACGTGTTCGGCAGGCTGGGGCGCAACCAGCGCACGCTGATCGAGCTGTTCGCGACCGCGATCCGGCTCGGCCACGACGACGGCTCGATCCGGGCCGGCGACGCCGAGCAGATGGCGACCATGCTGCTGCTCATCACCCAGTCCGCGGTGCAGTCCGCGGGCACGGTGGAACCGCTGCTGGCCGGTGCGCAGTTCGACGCGGAGCTGGCGAGGGCGATCGAGGGTTACCTGCTCCCTCCTCGCGACAAGGACTGTGATGACTCCTGATTCGACGGCCGCTCTGCACGCGACCCGCCGCACCGCCGACCTGACCGCGCTCGGCGATCGACCCGAGGTCGACGTGCTGGTGATCGGCGGCGGCGTCACCGGCGCCGGCGTCGCCCTCGACGCCGCCTCCCGCGGACTGCGCACGCTGCTGGTCGAGCGCACCGACTTCGCGTTCGGCACCAGCCGCTGGAGTTCGAAGCTGGTGCACGGCGGCCTGCGCTACCTGGCGAGCGGGCGGGTCGGCATCGCGCACGAGAGCGCGGTCGAGCGCGGTGTCATGCTGCGTTCCACCGCCCCGCACCTGGTGCGCCCGCTCCCCCAGCTGGTGCCGCTGCTGCCCGGCATCACGTTCTCCCAGAGTGCGCTCATCCGCGCGGGTTTCGCCGCCGGTGACGCGCTGCGCGTCGCCGCCCACACCTCCGCCGCCACCCTGCCCCGCTCCCGCCGCGTCGCCGCCGCCGAGGCACTGCGACTGGCCCCGACCGTGCGCCGCGAGGGACTACGTGGCGGGCTACAGGCGTGGGACGGCCAGCTCGTCGACGACGCGCGATTGGTCGTCGCCCTGGCCCGCACCGCGGCCGCCCACGGCGCGACCGTGCTCACCCGGCTGGAAGCCGTGACCGCGACCGGGGATTCGGTCCGGCTGCGCGACACGATCACCGGCGAGACGCTCACCGTGCGGGCCCGCGCGGTGATCAACGCGACCGGGGTGTGGGCGGGCGAGGTCGACCACAGCATCAAACTGCGGCCCAGCCGCGGCACCCACCTGGTGTTCGACGCCGCCGCGTTCGGCGGCCTGAGCGCCGCGCTGACGGTGCCGGTCCCGGGCAGCATCAGCCGTTTCGTCTTCGCGCTGCCCGCCGCGCACGGGCGCGTCTACCTGGGCCTCACCGACGAGGAGGCGCCCGGCCCGATCCCCGACGAGCCGCAGCCCACCGAGTCCGAGATCGACTTCCTGCTCGACACCATCAACACCGCGCTGCGGGAACCGTTGACCCGCGCCGACATCCGTGGCCGCTTCGCCGGGCTGCGCCCGCTGCTCGAGACCGCCGACGACAGCACCGCCGACATCTCCCGCGAGCACGCGGTCCTCACCTCCCCCGACGGCCTGATCACCGTCGTCGGCGGCAAGCTCACCACCTACCGGCAGATGGCGCAGGACGCCGTCGACGCCGCCGTCGCCCGTGCCGGGCTGGCCGCGTCACCGTGCCGCACCACCGGGCTCCCGCTGGTCGGCGCGGTCGCGGGCGCGGCCCGCGACCGCATCGACGCGCCCCCGGTCCTCATCGAGCGCTACGGCAGCGAGGCGAGCCGCATCGTCTCGGCCTGGCTGTCCGACCCGTCGCTGCGCGCACCGATCGCGCCCGGAATCGACGTCACCGCCGCCGAATTCGACTTCGCCATCAGCCACGAGGGCGCGCTCACCGTCGACGACCTGCTCGACCGCCGCACCCGCATCGGCCTGGTCCCCGACGACCGTGCCGCCGCGACCCCGGCAGCGGAAGCCGCTTTCGCCAGGGCCGTCGTCGGCAGCTGACCGCGACACCCTGCGCGGCTTCGCGCGGCGGTCCGGGCGAGCGTCAGCCGTAGGTCCAGGTGGCCAGGTCGGCGCGCATGCAGGCGCGGGGCCATTCGTCGAGGCCGTGGGCGATCTCGGCGGCGCGGATGGCTCGTAGCTCCGGGGTCTCGTCGGCGGGCGGGATGTAGGAGAAGCCGAGCCGCTCGTAGTACGGGCCGTTCCACGGGACGTGGGTGAACGTGGTGAGGGTGATCTCGTGCAGCCCACGGTCTTTCGCCCAGCGGACGGCGTGGTCGATCAGGCGTTTGCCGATGCGCAGCCCGGCGTGGGCCGGGTCCACCGAGACCTGGTCCACGTGCGGCTCGCCGTCGACCATGCCGAGCACCAGGTAGCCGATGGCGCGGCCGGTCTCGTCGGGCCAGACCCAGGCGCGTCCGGCGGTGATGTATTCGCGCAGGGTGTCGGCGTGCGGCGGGTCGTCGTCGGCGACCGCGGTCATGCCCACCGCAGCGAACGGGGCGCCCGCGCGCCGCTCGATCTCCTGCAGCACCGGGATCTCGGCCTCGGTCGCGGGCCGGATGGGTCCGCCGCCCGCCTGCGCTCGCGCGGCGATCCCGGGCTGGTCGACGCCGGTCATCGCGCGTCCACCGGGGTGGCGAGGATGCCGTTGAGCATGGCGCGCAAGGCCCACCGGCCACGGGCGTCGCCGTCACCGGCGAGCATCTGCTCGCGCAGCGCGACGATGGTCGGGTAGCGCTCGGCGGGCAGCTCGGCGAAGCGCCTGCCGATCTCGGCGAGGTACTCCGATTCGGTGCCGCCCTGGGTGTTGTAGGCCGCCTGCTCGGCGGCCTCGGCGGTGATGTGCAGGTGGATCAGGTCGACGGCCCAGGTGGCGGTCGCCGGATCGAGGCCGCCTTCGCGCAGCAGGGCGAGCAGCTGTTCGATCAGACCGAGCGCGTGCTCGGTGGTGGGGATCCGGCCGAACGCGACCAGCGCCAGCCCCTCGTGCCTGCCGAGCACCTCGACGGCGGACGCGACGACGGCGGTCAGGCGCTGCCGCCAGTCGCCCTCGGTGGGCGTGGTCACGGTGGACAGGACGTGGTCGAGCATGCCGGTCATCAGGTCGTCGCGATTGGCGACGTAGACGTAGAGCGAGGCGGCGCCGGTGTCGAGCTCCTGGGCGACCCGGCGCATGGTGAGCGCGGCCAGGCCGTCGGTGTCGAGGATGCGCAAACCGGTCTCGATGACGACCTCACGGCTCAACGGGGCTTTCGCCGGTCGGGCCCGGCGGCTGACGGGTGCGGCATTCATGCGCCGATCATACGCGGGCCACGAACGACGTTTGACACGAACATTGTTCGTAATCGCGCACCGTTGGCCGCCCAGACGGCTTCGACAGCCTCGCCCGGTGATCACGACACGACCGAAATCCGCTGCGCCAGTGGTGCACCGGTGCCCGAAACGCCCGTCCACCACCTGCCGGAACACCAGGTGAGGGCCTGCTCGCGCGCTGTTCGGGCACACAACCCTCAACCGCATCCGGCGAGTCGATCTATGCTGGCAAAGGCCAGTCCGACAAGGAGGCATTGATGCGCGCGCATTCGTCTACCGTGGCCATCGTGCCCGGTACCGGGATCGTCGCCCGATTCGGCGACGTCGTCATGTATCTCGCGGGCGAAACCCCGTCCACCGACCGACTACTCGGCGCGGTCGAAACCGTCGCCATGAGCACCGCGGCCTCGGCGCCCGGCGCCGCACTGGCCCAGCGACTGGCCGGTGTCGTCTTCGGCGGCGCGTCCGCCCCGCCGCCGTTCGGCGTCCTCGCCCCGACCGCCGACGGGATGCTGATCCTGTTGCGCGGCGCGGTGATCGCCGAGATCTCCGGCGCCGAGGGCAACCGCCGCCTGGCCGGCGACCGCGCCTTCACCTGGGTCGACGAGATCATCCGCGAACCCGTCCGCCGGATCGCGGTCGGCGCCGAGATGGCCGACCCGACCAGCGCCAATCCCCGCACCGACCTGCGGGCGGGCATCGTCACCGGCAACGGATTCGTGCTCACTCTCGGCCGACGCCGCAATCCGGCACCGCGCCGGATCGAGTCCGTCGACGAGCCGCCACCGACCGAGGCCACCGGATTCCGCGCCCTGCGCACGCACTCGGATCGCACCGAGAACGGCGAGGCCAGGCCGGCGACCGCGGGTTTCGCCACCCCCAGCGCCGAGTCCGGGTTCCCGGGCCCGGCAACCGGTTTCGTGGCCGCCACCGAGACGAGCGGTCCCGACGGCGAAACCGTGAGCACCGGCTCGCGTCCGGTGACCGCCGACGGCGAGACCGTCAGCACCGGTCCGCGCAATTCCCCCGCCGCCAACGCCCCGCTGGCGTGGTCGCAGGCCTTGGACGCGGCGAAGCGGGCCGAGCCCGTCGCGCTGAGCAAGTCCGGGCCGCACCCCACCAGCTCGCGCGGCGCCCTCGTCACCGAGGACGGACTGAGTTACCCCCTGGATCGGCCTTATGTCCTGGGCCGTAATCCCTCGGGCGACGAATCTGTGCGGGCCGCCGCCGCCACTCCCATTCTGATCGAACGCGACCGGCTCGTGTCCCGGGTCCATGCCTTCGTCGCCCCCGACCGTGGCAAGGTGTTCGTCCGGGAAGCCCCCGCCACCTCCGGTACGTTCTTCGCCGCCCCCGACTCCGAACGCTGGTCGCGCGTCGGCACCCTGCCCATCGAGCTGCAACCGGGCTGGCGCCTGCGGATCAACGATTTCCTGCTGACCTACTGCGTCTGAGAAAGCTCATGCGGCCGAACTGTCCCGACGCCCGTGGCGTGCACGCTGTGCGTCCACGGGCGCCGGTTCGCGATTCGGCTCAGGCCTCGAGGGCGTCGAGCAGCGCCGCGCGCTGGCGAGCGCCGAGGCCGCCGATGCGGCGATCCTCGGGAATCTCGGCCTGATCCATCAGCTTGGCCGCCTTCACCGGGCCGACACCCGGCAGCGCCTTGATCACCGCAGCGACCTTGGTCTTCTTGACCAGGTCGTCGCTGTCGGCCTTCTTGAGCAGATCGGCGACGGTGACCTTGCCCTCCTTCACCTTGCCGATCAGTTCCGAGCGCGCCTTGCGCACGGCAGCCGCTTTGGCCAACGCCTCGGTGCGCTGTTCGGCGGTCATCGTAGGCAGTGCCATGTCTCCTCCGCTTCCACTCGTCACTCGAACATCTGATTGACGGACCGAGTAAACAGCAACCGAACGGCAGCACCAGTCCGACACACCGCGAGGATACGCCGATGAGTTTTGCGTGCTGGGCCCGTCGTAATGGGTGAACGACCTGCAAGACGGACGAAACGGACGAAAGGACGGTCGCCATGGAGCTCTCCCTGACCCAGTTCCTCACCATCGATGGTGTCTACCAAGCGCCGGGCGGGCCGGAGGAGGATACCGTCGACGGCTTCACCCACGGCGGCTGGTCGGCCCCGTTCGCCGACGACGACTTCGGCGTCTTCATGGACTCGGTGTTCGACCGGGTCGACGCGTTCCTGCTGGGCAGGCGCACCTACGACATCTTCGCGGGCTACTGGCCGAAGATCGACGACCCGGACAACCCGGTGGCCACCAAGCTCAACGCCCTGCCGAAATACGTCGCCACGACCACCCGCACGGAGGCGGACTGGGCGGGCACCGAGTTGCTGCACGGCGACATCGTGGCCGCGGTGACGGCGCTCAAGGATCGCCCCGGCCGGGAATTGCAGATGCACGGCAGCGGCGTACTCGCCCAGACCCTGCTCGCGGCCGGTCTCGTCGACACGATGAACCTGCTGACCTTCCCGGTGGTGCTCGGCAGCGGCAAGAGACTGTTCACCGAGACGGTGCGCCCCACCGGGTTCGCCCTCACCGACTCGCGCACCACGTCCACCGGCGTGCTCATCGCGAGCTACCGCGCCGACGGGGCCCCGAAGTACGGCGACTTCTCCGCCGGGTGATCCACGTAACACCGCGCCCAGCTGCGACGAAACATCAGCAGAAGCACAAAACGGGACCAAGGTTCAACGGCGAACCACGGAGGATCAACGAAGCTCCTCGACCCGGGCGCGACCGGTCACCGGTCGTCACCGTCTCCCCGTGCGAGTGCGGTAACAGCTACACAGTTGTGCGCCAGACGTTTCCGGCATCGGCGGGTCGGCGAGAAATGCGGCCCGCGGTTGTGCTCTCCCCCGCTCTATGCGCAAGAATGACGCGACCCGGCGAACCCTTTGCTTACTGGAGTTGCGATGCGCGAGGAACACCCGCTCGATGACGAGGTCGTTGCGTTGCCTGTCCGGGTCGAACGGGCCAGGCGGCGCATCGCCTACCAGTCCGATCCGGCCCTGACCGACGCCCTGTCCGAGGACGAGCTCCGCGCCGAGCGCGAGCTGGCCGAGAAGATCCGCACCTACGAGCGCGACCAGCGCTGGAAGCAGATCAAGGCCGCCTCCACCCACGCCGACCGGCTGCGCGAGACCACTGCCGAGATGGAGCGGGCCGAGATGGCGGACGTGATGCTGGCCCGCAAGGCCATCGCCGCCCAGCGCCGCGAATCCAACCCGCGTGCCCGGCTGGCCTCGCTCTACCAGCACCGCACCTGGTCGTTGCGCGCGTTGGCCGGCGTGGTCATCGCCGGCATGCTGTGGTCGGCGGTGAACGTCCAGCACAACATCGCCCCCGGCGGGCCGAGCGACCCGCTCTACTGGGCCAGCTTCGGCCTGGAGGCCATGATCAGCGTCTGCCTGGTCATCATCATGATCGGCACGACCCGCGTCGCCGAGTGGGGCGTGATGGGCAACCGGACCCAGGTCCTGGTCGCCGAGCTGTTCCTGCTCTCGCTCACCATCGCCCTCAACACCTACCCCCACCTGAGCGCCAAGCACTGGTACGACGCCGCCGTGCATGCCGTGGCCCCCGTCATGATCGGCGTGGCCCTGATGATCCACAACGCCGCCAGCGCTCGCTACAGCACCGCCATCGCTCGCGCCTCCGCCGAAATACCCACCGACGACGCCGAGGACCTCCTCTCCGCGGCCCCCGCCTTCCGCGAGAGCTAGTCACCACACGAGAGCGGGCCCGTACTCCTCACCGGAGTACGGGCCCGCTCTCGTGTGCCTGTGTGGGCGCTACGCCGACTTCTCGCGGCGCTCGGTGCGCTGGGTCTTGCGGGGGACGATCGTCGGAAGGACGTTCTCGGTGACGGTGTCGGCGTTGACGACCACCTTGGCGACGTCGTCGCGGCCCGGGATGTCGTACATCACCGGGAGCAGGACTTCCTCCATGATGGCGCGCAGACCACGAGCGCCGGTGCCACGCAGAATCGCCTGGTCGGCGACCGCTTCGAGGGCGTCGGTGGTGAACTCCAGGTCGACGCCATCCATCTCGAAGAGGCGCACATACTGCTTGACCAGCGCGTTCTTCGGCTCCGAGAGGATCTTGACCAGCGATTCCTTGTCCAGGTTGGTCACCGAGGCGACGACCGGCAGGCGGCCGATGAACTCGGGGATCAGACCGAACTTGATCAGGTCCTCGGGCATCACGTCGGCGAAATGGTCGTCGGTGTCGACCTCGGCCTTGGAACGGACCTCGGCGCCGAAGCCGATGCCACGGTGGCCGGTGCGGTCGGAGATGATCTTCTCCAGGCCCGCGAACGCGCCCGCCACGATGAACAGCACGTTGGTGGTGTCGATCTGGATGAACTCCTGGTGCGGGTGCTTGCGACCGCCCTGCGGCGGCACACTCGCCTGGGTGCCCTCCAGGATCTTCAGCAGCGCCTGCTGCACACCCTCGCCGGACACATCGCGGGTGATCGACGGGTTCTCGCTCTTGCGGGCGATCTTGTCGACCTCGTCGATGTAGATGATGCCGGTCTCGGCGCGCTTGACGTCGTAGTCGGCGGCCTGGATCAGCTTCAGCAGGATGTTCTCGACATCCTCGCCCACGTAGCCCGCCTCGGTGAGCGCGGTGGCGTCGGCGATGGCGAACGGCACGTTCAGCATCTTCGCCAGCGTCTGCGCGAGGTAGGTCTTACCGCAACCGGTGGGGCCGAGCATCAGAATGTTCGACTTGGCCAGCTCGACGGTCTCGCCGCGGCTGTCGCGGCCCTTGTCGCCGGCCTGAATGCGCTTGTAGTGGTTGTAGACCGCCACCGCGAGCGTGCGCTTGGCCGTGTCCTGGCCGATGACGTAGTTCTCCAGGAAATCCCGGATCTCCGAGGGCTTGGGCAGCTCGTCGAGCTTGACCTCGCTCGACTCGGCCAGCTCTTCTTCGATGATCTCGTTGCAGAGGTCGATGCACTCGTCGCAGATATAGACCCCGGGGCCCGCAATGAGCTTCTTGACCTGCTTCTGGCTCTTTCCGCAGAACGAGCACTTGAGCAGATCGCCGCCGTCTCCGATGCGCGCCATCTCGTAGGTCCCTACTTCCTTGTCCGAGTGCGACCGTCGTCCCCCGATTGGGCCGGAAATACGTTTCGGTGCCGTCAATCAGAGCAATGGTCCCTGAGTCGACCGTACCTGGTGTGCGCGAGAGAGGTCGACAACTCGCGCATGTTTCTGTGAAGCGTTGTGCGGGTTCTCACCATTGTGAGGCCCACGGTCGAAAAATGGTGGGCCCGCCGCCCAGATCGGGCGACGGGCCCGGGCGTGTCACTTCTGCCCGCTGAGCTTCCGGTAGTCGAAGACCTGGTCGACGATGCCGTATTCCTTGGCTTCCTCGGCGGTCAGGATCTTGTCGCGGTCGGTGTCCTTGCGGACCTGCTCCTCGGACTTGCCGGTGTGGCGCGAGATGGTGACTTCCATCAGGCGCCGCATGCGCTCGATCTCGGCCGCGGCGATCTCGAGGTCGGACACCTGGCCCTGCACGCCGCCCGAGGACGGCTGGTGGATCAGGATGCGCGCGTTGGGCAGCGCGGCGCGCTTGCCGGGGGCACCGGCGGCCAGCAGCACCGCAGCGGCCGAGGCGGCCTGACCCAGGCAGACCGTCACCACGTCGGGGCGGACGTACTGCATGGTGTCGTAGATCGCCATCAGCGCGGTGAACGAGCCGCCGGGCGAGTTGATGTACATGGTGATGTCGCGGTCGGGGTCCTGGGACTCCAGCACCAGCAGCTGCGCCATGATGTCGTTCGCCGACACGTCGTCGACCTGGTTGCCCAGGAAGATGATGCGCTCTTCGAAGAGCTTGTTGTACGGGTCCGACGTCTTGACACCGAACGAGGTCTGCTCGGTGAACTGCGGCAGGATGTAGCGCGCCTGCGGGAGGCCCGCAGCGGAGCCGCCATGTCCGGCGCGCGGGTCGAAGAGGTTGGCCATCTTTATCTCCAAGCTTGTCTCGAGTGAGGGGGGACGGCGGCGTTACTTCGCCTGGTTCGCGTGGGTGACCACGTGGTCGATGAAGCCGTATTCGAGGGCTTCCTTCGCCGTGAACCAGCGGTCGCGGTCCGCGTCCTCGGTCACCTGCTCCACCGACTTGCCGGTGTGCAGCGACTGCAGCTCGTTGAGCTCGCGCTTGGTGTGGGCGAACTGCTCGGCCATGATCGCGATGTCGGCCGCCGAACCACCGATGCCTGCCGACGGCTGGTGCATCATGATCCGGGTGTGCGGCAGCGCGAAACGCTTGCCCTTGGTGCCCGCGGTCAGCAGGAACTGCCCCATCGACGCGGCCAGACCCATCGCGACGGTCTTGATGTCGCACTCGGCGAACTGCATCGTGTCGTAGATGGCCATACCCGCGGTGACCGAGCCACCCGGGGAGTTGATGTAGAGCGAGATGTCCTTGGTCGGGTCCTCGGCCGAGAGCAGCAGGATCTGCGCGCACAGCTTGTTCGCGATGTCATCGTCGACCTGGGTGCCGAGAAAGATGATGCGCTCGCGCAGCAGCCGCTCGTACACCGAATCACTGAGGTTGAGACCAGCAGTAGCGGCTGTCATGACCCCTGCCTGGTTGATTGTCACGGATACCTGCCTTCTCTTCTCACCGATTGCTACGGCCATACGGTTCGTCGTCACAAACAGTAACGAAGCAGGGCGGCACCGAACTCCCGGTACCGCCCTTCTTCGCTCACAGCGCAATCCAAGCACCCTCGGTGGGGTACCGGTCACACCGGCATCACAAAACTTATTCGGCGGCGGCCTCGACCTGCTCGGTCTCGGCGGAATCCGCAGGGTCACCGAACATTTCGGTGGTGTCGACCACGTTGCCCTCGGAGTCGGTGACCTTCACCTGGCCGACGACACCGGCCAGCGCCTTGCCGCGACGGACGTCGGCGAACACCGCGCCGAGCTGACCGGCCTGCTGCACCTGCTGGATGAACTGCTCCGGCGACATGCCGTAACGCTGGGCCTGGAACAGGATTCGCTCGGTCAGCTCCTGCTGGCCGACCTGGGTGTTCTCGGCCTCGGCGATGGCATCGAGCAGCAGCTGGGTCTTGACCGACTTCTCGGCGGCTTCCTGGGTGTCCTTGTCGAACTCCTCGCGAGAGGAGCCCTGCGCCTCGAGCGCCTCGGCCAGCTTGGCCTCGTCGTGGTCGAAGCCGTGGACGGCGTCGTGCAGCACCGCGTCGACCTCGGCCTTGACGACGGCCTCGGGCAGCGGAACCTCGACGGTCTCGAGCAGGGTGTCGAGCACCTTGTCGCGGATCTGACCGGCCTGCTCGACCTTCTTGACGCGCTCGACGCGGCCCTTCAGGTCTTCCTTGAGCTCGTCGATGGTGTCGAACTCGCTGGCCAGCTGGGCGAACTCGTCGTCGGCCTCGGGCAGCTCGCGCTCCTTCACCGACTGCACGGTGACGGTGATGACGGCTTCCTTACCGGCGTGCTCGCCGGCGACCAGGGTGGAGGTGAACTCCTTCGACTCGCCGGCCGACAGACCGGTGATCGCCTCGTCGAGGCCCTCGATCAGCTGACCCGAACCGACCTCGTGCGACAGACCGGTGGTGGCCGCCTCCGGGACGTCCTCGCCGTCGACGGTGGCCGACAGGTCGATCGAGACGAAGTCGCCGTCCTGCACGGCGCGCTCGACACCGGTCAGGGTGCCGAAGCGCTGACGCAGCGAGGTGAGCTGCTGCTCGATGTCGGCGTCCTCGATGGTGAACGCGTCGACGGTGACCTCGAGGCCCGAGTAGTCCGGCAGCGCGATCTCGGGGCGCACGTCGACCTCGGCGGTGAACGCCAGCTCTTCGCCGTCCTCGATCTTGGTGATCTCGATCTCGGGCTGGCCGATGACCTTGACCTCGGCGGACTGCACGGCCTCGGCGTAGCGACCCGGCAGCGCGTCGTTGACGACCTGCTCCAGCACGGCGCCACGGCCGACGCGGGTCTCGATCAGCTTGGCCGGAGCCTTGCCCGGACGGAAGCCGGGGATGCGGACCTGCTGGGCCAGCGCCTTGTACGCCTTGTCGAAGTCGGGCTTCAGCTCCTCGAAGGGCACCTCGACGTTGATCCGGACCCGGGTCGGGCTCAGCTGCTCGACGGTGCTCTTCACGGACATGCTCCTTGGTTCGTAGTTCAGTGGTGTCCCCGCATGGGACGTCGCACCCTGACCGGGTGCGGCGCACGCATCCCGACCAGGGTAGTTGACCGCCTTCGCGGTCGTGCAATCGGCGGTTGTTTGGGCGGCGGCTAGCGGCCGACCTGCACCGCGTCGGTGACGAAGACCAGGGTCTCGTTCGGCGCGACGCCGTTGCCGCCCGCGCCGTAGCCGAGGTTCGGCGGCACGATCAGCAGCCGGCGCGCGCCCTGCTGCACACCGAGCAGGCCCTGGTCCCAGCCCTCGATGACCTGGCCGGCGCCGAGGGTCAGCTGGAACGGCTTGCCGCGCTTGAACGAGCTGTCCAGGGTCTGCTTGTCCGACCAGGTGACCAGCGCGTAGTTCATGGTCAGCGGCTGACCCGCGACCGCGCCGGGACCGTTGCCCGCGACCAGGTCCTTGACGATCAGCGTCGTGGGCGGGTCACAGGAGTCGGGGATGGTGATCTCCGGCGCGTCGCCGTAGCCACCGCTGACCTCGATGTCGTCGGCGGTGCATTCGCGGCCCTTGCTCGCCGTGGACTGGCCGGCGGCGGTGCTGCTGCTCGGCGAGCTCGCCGAATCCGAGTCCGAGCCGCAGGCCGCTGTCGCGATCGCGGCGGCCGCGACGAGTCCGATGCCGATGATCCTGCCGAGAGAATGCATGGCCCGCACAGTAATAGACCGCGTGTACGGCGCCGGGTACCGGCACGGCGGTAGGCTCGGCGGTGCGTTCTCCACCGGTGTCGCCGAGTACCCGATCGGTGCCCCGGGCAGGTCCCGTCGGCGCGGACGGCGCCGCAGCTCACCGACTACGCCGCAGCTCACCGACTACGAGGAGAGTCCGCGATGACCCGGACCAGCGATCTCGATGCCGATACCGCCGCCGACGACGTGGGCGGCGGGGACGGCGAGACCATCGCCCCGCAGCCCTATGTCCTCACCGATGCCCCCGGCCCGCTCTCGCGCGACGAACTCGTCGCCGTCGACACCTGGTGGCGGGCGTCGAACTATCTCGCGGTCGGCCAGATCTATCTGATGAACAATCCGCTGCTGCGCGAACCACTGCGCGCGGACGACATCAAACCGCGCCTGCTCGGCCACTTCGGCACCGTGCCCGGCCTGAATCTGGTGTGGGCGCACGCGAACCGGGTGATCCGCGCGCGCGGACTGAACGCGGTGTATGTGGCCGGTCCCGGCCACGGCGGCCCCGGCCCGAACGCCTGCGCCTGGCTGGAAGGCGCCTACGCCGAGCTCTACCCCGACATCGCCCGCGACGGCCACGGCATGCGCAGGCTGTTCCACCAGTTCTCCTTCCCCGGCGGCGTGCCCAGCCACTGCGCGCCGGAGACCCCCGGCTCGTTCCACGAGGGCGGCGAACTCGGCTACAGCCTGCTGCACGCGTACGGCGCCGCGCTCGACCATCCCGAGCTGACCGTGTTCTGCGTGATCGGCGACGGCGAGGCCGAGACCGGCCCGCTGGCGGGCAGCTGGCACGCGAACAAATTCCTCAACGCGGGCCGCGACGGCGCGGTGGTGCCGATCCTGGCGCTCAACGAGTACAAGATCGCCAATCCGACCATCTTCGCCCGCATCCCCACCGACGAGCTGATCTCGCTGCTGCGCGGCTACGGCTACGAACCGCTGATCGTCTCGGGCGACGATCCCGCCCCGGTGCACCAGGCACTGGCCGCCGCGATGGACACCTGCCTGGATCGCATCGCCGGATTCCAGCGCGCGGCCCGCGAGGACGGCGACACCACCCGGCCGCGCTGGCCGATGATCGTGCTGCACACCCCGAAGGGCTGGACCTGCCCGCCGGTCGTCGACGGTAAGCAGGTCGAGGGCACCTTCCGCGCGCACCAGGTGCCCTTGCCCGCCGCCCGCACCGACCCGCGGCACCGGCACGTGCTGGAGCAGTGGCTGCGCTCGTACCGGCCCGAGGAACTGTTCGACGAGCACGGCGCCCCGGTCCCCGCCGTACTCGCCCAGATCCCCGAACGGCCGATGAGCCTGAACCCGGTCGCCAACGGCGGACTGCTCGTGCGCGACCTGGACCTGCCGGACTGGCGCGACTACGGCGTCGCCGTCGAGCAGCCGGGCTCGGGCCCGCACGAGGCGACCCGGGTGCTGGGCGGCTGGCTGCGCGATGTCACCGTCCGCAATCCGCACAATTTCCTCACCCTCGCCCCCGACGAACTGGTCAGCAACCGGCTGCAGGACATTCTCGAGGTGACCGGGCGGGACTGGCAGGCCGAGGTGGGCCGCTGGGACGTCGACCTGTCCCCGACCGGCCGTGCCGTGGAGGTGCTCTCCGAGCACATGTGCCAGGGCCTGCTGGAGGGTTACCTGCTGACCGGCCGCCACGGGGTGTTCACCTGCTACGAGGCGTTCATCCACATCGTCGACGCCATGTTCAACCAGCACGCCAAGTGGCTCGACGCCAGTCTGGCGGTGCCGTGGCGGCGCAAGATCCCCAGCCTGAACTACCTGCTCACCTCGCACGTGTGGCGCCAGGATCACAACGGATTCACCCACCAGGACCCGGGTTTCCTCGATGTCGTGGCGAACAAGAGTCCCGAGATCGTGCGGGTGTATCTGCCGCCGGACGCGAACACGCTGCTGTCCACCTATGACCACTGCCTGCGCTCGCGGCACTACGCCAATGTCGTCGTCGCGGGCAAACAGCCGGGGCCGGACTGGCTTTCGGTGTCGGAGGCCGCGCTGCACTGTGCCCGTGGGGTCGGCATCTGGGAGTGGGCCTGCCACAACGACGAACCCGGCACCACCCCCGACGTGGTGCTCGGCTGCGCCGGCGACATCCCCACCCTGGAGACCCTCGCCGCCGCGGCGATTCTTCGCGATCGCCTCCCCGACCTGCGGATCCGGGTGGTCAACGTCGTCGACCTGATGCGGCTGCTGCCCGCCGACGAGCATCCGCACGGCCTGCCCGACGCCGAGTTCGACGCGCTGTTCACCACCGACCGGCCGGTGATTTTCGCCTTCCACGGTTACCCCTGGCTGGTTCACCGCCTCACCTACCGCCGCACCAACCACGCCGAACTGCACGTGCGCGGATACAAGGAGAAGGGCACCACCACCACGCCTTTCGACATGGTGATGCTCAACGACCTCGACCGCTTCCACCTCGTGCTCGACGTGATCGATCGGGTGCCGGGCCTGCGCGGGCGGGCCGCCGGGCTGCGCCAGGAGATGGTCGACGCCCGGCTGATCGCGCGCCGCTGGACCAGGGAGCACGGCGAGGACATCCCGGTCGTCGCGAACTGGGTCTGGCCCGAGGCCGCGGTCCCCACTGTGACGTAACGCGGTTGCGGCGCGGGGCTGGGCTGCACGACGATGGAGTCGATGACCGAGCCCCGCCGCCCCGACACCCTCCCTCGCGATCGTCGCGACCTCACCGGACCCTTCGACGTGATCGGCGATGTCCACGGTTGCCGCGGCGAGCTGGAAACGCTGCTGGGCGAACTCGGCTACACGATCGAGCGCGACGAGCGCGGCCGGGCCGTCGGCGCCGCGCATCCGCGGGCGCGCACGGTGGTCTTCGTCGGCGATCTCGTCGATCGCGGTCCCGACACTCCCGGCGTCTTGCGCCTGGCGATGGGCATGGTCGCCGCGCGCACCGCGCTGTGCGTCACCGGCAACCACGAGTACAAACTGATGCGCGCGCTCGACGGCCGCAATGTCCGCGTCGCCCACGGACTCGAACTGTCCCTGGCCCAGCTGGCCGACGAGGACGCCGAATTCCGCACCGCCGCACACACGTTCCTGCGCGAGCTGCCCAGCCACTATCTGCTCGACCGCGGCAGGCTGGTCGTCGCCCATGCCGGCCTCCCGGAGAGCCTGCACGGCAGCACCTCCGGGCGCGCCCGCTCCTTCGCGCTCTACGGCTCGCCCACCGGCGACTTCGACGAGCACGGCCTGCCCATCCGCTACGACTGGGCCCAGGACTACCGCGGCGCCGCGACCGTCCTCTACGGCCACACCCCCGTCACCACCCTGACCTGGGTCAACAACACCCTCTGCCTGGACACCGGCGCCGTCTTCGGCGGCACCCTGTCCGCCCTGCGCTACCCCGAACTGACCACGATCTCCGTTCCCGCCGAGAAGATCTGGAGCGAGCGGGCCGGCATCACCCCCGGCAGCTAGGCCTCGCCGCGGTCCTGTTTGATCTTGCGCCAGCCGCCGGCGCGGTTGTCGGCGATGATCTGTTTCAGCATCTTGCCCAGGGCGCGTTCGTTGAGGGTCTGGCCCTCGTAGACGGCGACGGTGCGGGCGGTCTTGTTGTCGTGCCCGCCGGTGATGATGTTGTCCGGGTCGGGGACGATGGCCCCGTCGTAGAGGAAGATGTTGACGTGCGTCTTGGCGGCCAGCAGGGCGCAGACATTGCCGTCGAGCACGAAGTAGGGCCGCACGCGGCGCTTCACGGTCTCGACGACCTCGGGGTCCACGGCGTGGACGAGATCGCGCACCTGGCGGCAGATCGCCTGCTGCCAGGTCGGGAGCGCGTCGATGTAGGCGTCGACGCGAGGATCGGCGACGTAACTCACCGATCGATGGTGGCACATCGGCGGGCCGGGGTCCGGGCAGCGCGCCCGGGAGGATCGTCGCCGAATCGTCAACTCGACATCCCGGGCGAGCGGGCCGCCACCCGGCGAAACCGGCTTACCATCGCAGCGGACGACCCGACTCATCGATGAGGAGAGGTTCATGCGCCGAACGTTGCTCGCCCTGTCCGTACTCTGTCCGCTGGTCGGGGCGGGGCCGGTCGCCGCCGATCCGGCGCCGCCGGGCACCGCCGGGACGCTCACCGTGCTGGCCTTCACCGGCCGCGACCCGATCCCCGTCAACCGCGCCGAGATCACGGTGACCCGCTGCGGCGAGAGTCCGGTCGTCACGACCCTGACCAGCGGCGCCGACGGCCGCGCCACCGCGGCGCTGCCCGACGGCTGCTACGAGGCGAAGGTGATCACCGTGCCCGGCGGGTGCGCGCTCGCCGACACCGCGCCGGTGCGGCTGCAGGTCGCCGCGGGCACGCAGGTGAGCACCGAATTCCGGTTCCGCTGCGCCTGAGGCGTCAGCCGCAGCTCGGGGTGAACCGGTCGAGGTCGATCGCCTCGGCCATCGCCCGATAGCCCGCGGCGTTGGGGTGCAGGTTGTCCGGGCCGGCGTAGCGGGGATCGAGGACGTCCGGGTTCGCCGGATCACGCAGCGCCGCATCGAAATCCACCACGCTGTCGGACAGTCGCTGGGTGCGGATCCACGCGTTGATCCGCTGCCGCACCGGATTCGCGTACGGCAGGGTGATCATCCCGTCGAGCAGCGCGTTGCTCGTCGGCAGGATTGTGCCCAGGTGCACGCGCAGTCCGGCGGCGTGCAGTCGCTGGATCAGGCCGGTGTATCCGGCAACGACCTCGTCGTAGCCGGCGCCGATCGGGATACCCAGATCGTTGATGCCCTCGAGCACGATGACATCACCGACCCCGGCCTTGTCGATGACGTCGGCCTGTAGCCTGGCGCCCGCGTTCGGTCCGAACTGCGGGATGAATCCGTCGCGGGTGACCCGGTTCCCCGAGATCCCCGCGTTGAGCACGCTGAACGGCTTGCCCGCGGCGTCGAGTCGGCGCTGCAGGAAATCCGGATAGCGCACGTTCTGATCGATCACGCCGCCGTCCTGCGGCGTGCCGAGGAACGTGGCCGACACATAGCCGTCGGTGATCGAGTCGCCGAAGGCCACGATGGCCGACACCTCCCCCGGCGCCCGCACGTCGAGTCCCGACACGAACGGCACGGCGGTGGTACTCAGCGGCAGCTGCGCGCCGGACGGGTCGGCGGTGCGGTCACCGGCGAACGGGAGGCTGTAATAACTGGTGGCGTTGCCGTTGAAGTGCTCGGTCGGCAGCACCGCGAGCCCGGGCGCGTGCACGCTCACCGCCAGCGCCGCGAACGCCTCGAAGTCGAGCTGGACCGGATCGCTCACCACGTCGCTCCACGGCGGGATGCGCACGGCTCGGGCGCCGCCGAAAGTCACCTCGCGCACGGAGTCGGGCCGGACCGCCGCGCCCACGGTCCGGTGCGCCACGGTCACGTGGCCGATGTCCATCGCGATCGGCCGGGTGCGATTGGTCAGGTGCACGCGCAACTCCGAGCCGCCCCGATGCGGGGTGATCACCACGCGATAGGTCTGATCCGAGATCGACAGCTGGGGAACCAGCGACGGGTCGGCCGCGCTGAGCGAATCGGACGGCGCCGCCATCCAGCTGCCCACCCAGGTGGACTCGGCGCAGGTCGTCGGTGCCGCACCGGCGATCCCGGTCGACATCGATCCGGCCAGTACCATCGCGGCCCCGAAAACCGCCCACTTCCCCACGCCGCACAGCCTCCAGCAGTCACCACCCGACCGTTATCGGGGGTAACAGTAAAAGCGCCGGTGGACCGGCGGCGGGAAATCGCGAAACTTTCTCGCGCCCACCGGCCTTCGCGTCAGTCCTTCGGTCCACCCGCGACGTAGATGACCTGGCCGGACACGAAGCCCGCGCCCTCGCTCACGAAGAACGACGCCGTGTTGGCGATGTCGGCGGGCGTGCCGACCCGGTTGACCGGGATCTGCGCCGCGGCGGCCTGCTTGAACGCCTCGAAGTCGACGCCGACCCGAGCCGCCGTCGCGGCGGTCATCTCGGTTTCGATGAAGCCGGGCGCGATCGCGTTGGCGGTGACGCCGAACTTGCCCAGCTCGAAGGCGAGGGTCTTGGTGAACCCCTGCATGCCCGCCTTGGCGGCGGAGTAGTTGGCCTGGCCGCGATTGCCGAGCGCGGAGGTGCTCGACAGGTTCACGATGCGGCCGAACTTCGCGTCCACCATGTACTTCTGCACGGCCCTGGTCATCAGGAAGGCACCGCGCAGGTGCACGTTCATGACCGTGTCCCAGTCGTCCACCGACATCTTGAACAGCAGGTTGTCACGCAGCACGCCGGCATTGTTGATCAGCACGGTCGGCGCGCCGAGCTCGGTGGCGATCCGCTCGACCGCGGCGGCGACGGCCGCTTCGTCGGCCACGTCGGCGCCGACGGCGAGCGCGCTGCCCCCGGCCGCCTCGATGGCGGCGACGGTGTCCGCGCAGGCGGCGGCGTCGAGATCGAGCACGGCGACGGCGAATCCGTCGGCGGCGAGTTTGCCGGCGACGGCGGCGCCGATGCCCCGCGCGGCACCGGTGACGATCGCGACCCTGCGTTCCGTGGACATGTGCACTCCTACCGCGCTAGCACAACCGTGAGCTGGGCGAATGATGATGGTCGGGGTGACAGGATTTGAACCTGCGACCCTCCGCTCCCAAAGCGGATGCGCTACCAAGCTGCGCTACACCCCGAGACCTCGGGGCTGCGACGCCGTCGAGGGAATTCATGTTTGAGCGGGTGACGGGAATCGAACCCGCACCATCAGCTTGGAAGGCTGAGGTTCTACCATTGAACTACACCCGCAGGCATACGACATCGATGGGATCGCCACGATGTCGTGTGCGCCACGACTGTACCGAATCCCGCGCGAGAAATGCCAATCCGCCCCCCGGCGAGCACGGCGACGCGCCCCGCCCCGCGGTGACGACTCCGCCGGCGCCGATGCCCGATTAGGGCCTAATGACCCTATCCACGCGAACCCCCTCCCGGCCACGATGGTGGATGCGCGCCCATGGGGACCGGCGCCTGCTCCACCGGGGGAATAAATAGGAGAATTTTCCTTAAAAACCTGGCACGTGGGCGGCGAGTAGGCCACCATGAAATGGCGCGTGACGGGCTCCTTGTCGGGGGGAGTCGTGGTCACTCGGCCACCTCGTCACGACTCGCCCTTGGGCCAGGAGGAACCTCATGACATGGCAACGACCGCCACCTCGAGATGGGCTCTACGCTGCAGTTTTCGGTCTTCCCAAAGTTTTTTCGGGAAGTGTGTAACGCCGGAGCGCCTGCAGCGATGTCATAGCCGATCGCCATTCGCGAGAGACCTGCAACGCGTTCTACGACGCGACCTTTCGGTCTCGGGTGGCTTGCTAGGATCCTTTTTGCCGGACGGGGGTATCTGGAAAGGGGGCGGTGAGCGTGTGCCGAACTCGGTGGACTCAACCGCGTAGCAGTGCGAACGATCGAGGTGGCGAGCTCGTCGCCACCTACCGCCGGTGATGTCGATGACTGTCCACATCGAGCCACCGGTCGCCGCGATGGCCCGCGCCTGGGCCCGCGCGGTATGCGCCGAACCGGGATCGTCCACGGCGCCGCACCAGTTGGAGCCGGTGCTCGTCGAGATCGTCGAGCGGCTGCTGCATCTTGCGCGGACCGAACCGTTCCCGGTGCCACAGGCGCGGATGCTCGGCGCCCGGCTGGCCGAGGCGCCCTTCGAACGAACCAGGATGCTGGCGCACGCCACCCGCTGGCTGCTCGGCTTCCCTTCCGGCGTGCCCGGCTCGCTGGTGGCCACCCGCTGGCCGCTGGTCGCCAGTCAGGCCATCGACAGTTACGCGCAGGCGTTGCAGGAACGGGCGCTCGCGCAACAGGAACAGAACATCTCGGCGAAAGTGTCGCTGCGCGTACAGGAGATCGCCGCGCTGCAGCACCGCTTGCGCCACGAAGCAACCCACGACGCGCTGACCGATCTGGCCAACCGCACATTGCTGCAGGAACGGGTACGGGCCTTCGCGGCCGACCCGACCCGCGGCGTCGGTGTGCTGGTGGTCGACCTGGACCGGTTCAAGCAGATCAACGACGGCTACGGACACGCGATCGGCGACGAGGTCTTGGTCGAACTGGCCAACCGGTTGCGCGAGGTGTGCCCGCCCGACACGGTGATCTGCCGGTACGGCGGTGACGAGTTCGTCGTCGCCGCCAACCCGCGGCGCGACACCCTCGGCGAACTGGCGCACCGCGTGGTGGCGGCGCTGCGCGACCCGGTGTGGTCGAGCGCGGGGCCGGTACCGGTCTCGGCGAGCGTGGGCACGGCGTTCTGCGCGCCGGGAAAGACGTGCGATTTCACCGATCTGCTGCGTCGCGCCGACCGCGCGATGTATTCGGCGAAATCCGCGGGCGGGCGGCGTTTCGCGCTCGCCGAATCGGGCGACCCGGAACTGGGAACCGCGGTCGCGGGCTGAGTCGGATCGCGAAGCCTGCACTTCGCGTTCCGGCTCAACCCCTTTCGATGACAGTAGTCAGGCAGTGCGCTCGGATCCGGCTCGATGCGTCGCGTCGAGCCGGATCAGCGGCAGTGCCGCGACCGCGAGCAGCGCGCCGATCAGGCTGACCGAGGTGAGACCGCCGCCGTGCGTGAGAGCGGCGGCGGCCAGCACCGGAGTGCCGCTGATCCCCAGCTGGAACGCCGACACCGTGGTGGCCCCGGCGAGCGTGGGGGCCGCGGCCGCGATGGTGAACACCCGGCGGTAGAGCGCGGGATTGAGGACGAACGCCGCGACGCCGAGCGCGAAGACCGCCGGCACCACCACCCACGCCCGGTCCATCGCCGCCGCGAGCACCACCGACAGCAGTCCGATGGCGATCGTCCCCGCCAGCAGCGCGGTATGCGGTCGCCGGTCGGCGATCCGGCCGCCGATGGACAGGCCGACGAACGCGCCGATGCCGAACAGCGCGAGGACGGCCGGGATCCACACGGCCGCGATACCGGTGACCTCCCCCAGCAGCGCCGCCAGATAGTTGAACGTGATCATGTAGGCCGCGGTGCTCAGGATGGTGATCGCGTAGATCCCCCACAGCACGGGCGTTCGCATCACCGCGAGCTCACGGCGCACCTGCGGCCCGGCCCCGGACTCCGTTGCGCCCGTGGGTATTCCGAGCAGGCAGCCGAGCAGTCCCGCGAGGGTCAACAGCACGACGGCGACGAATCCGCCGCGCCAGCCGAGGACCTGGCTCAGCAGCGTCCCCAGCGGACCGCCGACCACCATGGCCACACTGAGTCCGCTCACCACGACCCCGGACGCGCGCCCGACGCGGTCCGGGGTCACCAGCCGGACCGCCGTCACCGACGCGACCGCGAAGAATCCCGCGTAGGCGACGCCGGCGACCACCCGCGAGATCAGCAGCACCCGATAGTCACCGACCAGCCCGATCGCGATACTCGCGGCGAACACCGCTTGGGTCACCAATAGTGCCGACCGTCGCGGCAGACGCAGGCCGAGCACCGCGCACGGCGGTCCACCGAAGACCACGCCGAGCGCGAACGCGGTGATGAGCAGGCCCGCGGACGCGAGCGGCACCCCCAGATCGAGCGCGACGTCGGGGAGCACCCCCGCGAGCAGGAACTCCGCGCTGCCCATCGCGAACAGGCTGAACCCCAGCAGATATACCCCCGTCGGCAGCCGGTCGCTCGTCCGCGCGACCGGAGTGATTTTGTCCGTTTCCCTTGTCGAATCCATCTCGGATCACCTCCGCGACGAGCATCGCGACCTTCTTGCTCGATCAGCAAAGAACCTTGCCGTTTCCGGGACGGATGGATTCCACTGGGTGGATGGAGGATCAGCCGACCGTAGGCGCGGTGATCGAGCAGATCGGCCCGCGATTGCGCCGGGCCAGGGACAAGCGCGATGTCAGCCTGGCCGCGCTCGCCCGCGCCACCGGCGTCTCGACGAGCACGCTGTCACGGCTGGAATCGGGGCAGCGCAAGCCGAGTCTCGAACTGCTGCTGCCGATTACGACGGCGCTGGGCATCGGCCTCGACGAGATCGTCGCGGCGCCACGCGTCGTCGATCCCCGGGTGGCGCAGGAGTCCACCGACAACGGCGGCCGGACGCTGATCCCGCTGTCCCGTCATCCCGGGGAGCCACGGGCCTACAAGATGATCATCCCCGCCCGCGACGCCGAACCGTTCCCGCGCGCCCACGAGGGCCACGAGTGGCTGTACGTGCTGCGTGGACGGCTGCGGGTCCGGCTCGGTGACCACGAATTCGTCATGGGCGCCGGTGAGGCGGCCGAGTTCGACTGCCGGATCCCGCACTGGTTCGGCGCGGCCGGCCGCGGCAGTGTCGAGATCCTGAGTCTGTTCGGCGCGCACGGCGAGCGCATCCACGTCAGAGCGAGTACCCCCGGCGGGCTCAGCGCGGTTGGCAGGTCGGGCACCAGAAGAGGTTTCGCCCGTCCATGACGCCGTGCGCGATCGGGGTCGCGCACACCCGGCAGGGCTCGCCCTGGCGGCGGTAGACGTAGGTGCGCGGCCGGTCCTGGGCGTAGGACGGTGCGCCCGTGTCGTGTTCGGGCCGCACGACGTGCATGCGGCCGGTGGCCACACCGACCGGCATCAGCGCGACGAGGTCGGCCCACAGCGCGTCCCATTCGGCGGCGCTCACCGAGGTGCCGGGGCGGAACGGCGAGATGCCGTGCCGGAAGAGCACTTCCGCGCGGTAGACGTTGCCGACGCCGGCGATCAGCGCCTGATCCATCAGCAGCGCGCCGATCGCCCGGCGGGAGCGGCGGATCCGCGCGCCCGCGCGTTCGTGGTCGGCGTCGGGCCGCAGCGGATCGGCGCCGAGGCGGGCGGTCAGTGCGTCGACCTCGGGCGGCAACAGCACCTCGCAGGCGGTCGGCCCGCGCAGGTCGGTGCCGAAATCGGTGGCGGCGCCGAGCATCCGCATCCGCACCTGACCGACCGGTGCCGCCATCGGCAGCTCGGCCTCGCTGAAGGTGCCGTACAACCCGAGGTGCACGTGCACCGTCAGCCCGGACGCGTAGTGGTGCAGCAGGTGCTTGCCGACCGCCTCGGCCGACTCGAGCACCTGCCCGTCCACCATCGCCGCGCCCTCGGCGAAACGCCCCTGCGGGCTCGAAACCCGCACGGCGCCACCGGCGAACCGTTCCTGATGCAGGCGGGCGATGCGATGAAGGGTGTGCCCCTCAGGCAAGAAACACACCTTCCTCGATCTCGATCAACTCACGGTCGGGCGGGTGGCCCTCAGTACGCGGGGACCGCGGGGGCTTCGCCGGACTTCTCGTAGTCGGCGAGGATGTCGATGCGGCGCTGGTGGCGCGGCTCTTCCGACCACGCCTGGGCGAGGAACGCGTCGACGATGGCCAGCGCCTCGGCGGTGGTGTGCATGCGGCCGCCGATGCCGATCAGCTGGGCGTTGTTGTGTTCGCGGGCCAGCTTGGCGGTCTCGACGCTCCAGGCCAGGGCGCAGCGGGCGCCGGGGACCTTGTTGGCGGCGATCTGCTCGCCGTTGCCGCTGCCACCGAAGACCAGGCCGAGCGAGCCCGGATCGGCGACAGTGCGGCGGGCCGCCTCGATGCAGAAGGCGGGGTAGTCGTCGAGGGCGTCGTACTCGAGAGCACCACAGTCGACGACGTCGTGTCCGGCCTCCTGCAGATGGGCCTTGACGTGATTCTTCAGTTCGAAACCGGCATGGTCGGCACCCAGGTAAACGCGCATGGCTGCGATTGTGTCAGGCCCGCTTAGAGTCGTTTCATGCACCCGCACGAACCGCTTCAGCCGCCTTCGGCAGGTCCCCCACCGGGGCATTCCGGCCCACCCGCCGAGTCGGCACCGTCGCTCGACAAGACCACCGGCGACACCCCCGTTCCACCCCCGCACCCCGGCTCCGCGTCGTCTCCGTGGGCCCAGCCAGTCCCGCCGACCAGCGGTTTCCCGGCCCAACCGTACGCGCCCGCGCCCCAGTACCCCGGCCCGTATCCCCCGGTGCCGCAGGCCGGTTACCACCCGCCCGGCGGTCCGCCGATCCCGCCGCGGCATCAGCCGCGCGGGCTGTCTCCCTACGGGATGCCGGCCCGGCATTCGTGGGAGATCCCGCTGCTGGTGGTCGTCATCATGTTCACGACGGTGGCGTATCTGCTCGTGGCGCTGATCCTGCTGGTCGAGTTCTTCGCCGAGCCGGTGCTCGACGACAAGGGACAGCCGGTCGACAGCGGTTCGATCCTGACCAGTCCGTATGTGCTGCTGCTGGTGTTCGCGCCGGTGCTGCTGTGGATGGGTCGTGGTCTCAACTACGCGACCCAGCGGATCAACGGCGTGAAGATGTCGCCGACGCAGTTCCCCGAGGGCTACCGGATGGTGCAGGAGGCGGCCGCGCGGTTCGGCATGAGCAAGGTGCCCGACGCCTATGTCGTGCTCGGCAACGGCCAGATCAACGCGTTCGCCTCCGGACACGGGTTCCGCCGGTTCGTCGTGGTCTACAGCGACCTGTTCGAAATCGGCGGCACCGCCCGCGATCCCGACGCGCTGGCCTTCATCATCGGCCACGAGGTGGGCCATATCGCCGCGGGGCACGTGTCGTATTGGCGCCAGCTCGGCATGTTCGTCGCGCCGTGGCTGCCGATCCTGGGGTCCTCGCTGATCCGGGCCCAGGAGTACACCGCGGACAACCACGGATTCTGTAATCGGTATCAGGGCGCGCCCGGCGCGATGGGGACGCTGGCCGCGGGCAAGTACCTCAACGCGCAGGTCGGTTTCGACGAGATGGCCGATCGGGCCGCGATCGAGAAGGGCGGGTTCGTCTGGCTGATCAACGCCATGTCCAGCCATCCGGTCCTCACCTGGCGGATGTGGGCACTGCGCGACCGCAGCAGGCACGGTCCGATGTTCCTGCGCCCGAGCGCGCCCCATCCCGGCGCGATCCCACCGCCGGGCGGCTATCCCCCGATCACCGCGCCGCGCGCGCTCCCGCCGAAGCCGGTGTGAGCACGGCGGGGTGCCGGACCGAGGAGTCCGGCACCCCGTTCGTCGCTCAGTCGAAGACCGGGTCCTCGGTCCGCGTGCGCTTGAGCTCGAAGAAGTGCGGGTACGAGGCCAGCGCGACCACGCCGTCCCACACCCGGCCCGCGTCCTCGCCGCGCGGAATGCGCGAGAGCACGGGACCGAAGAACGCCACGCCGTTGACGTGGATGGTCGGGGTACCCACATCGGGGCCGACCTTGTCCATGCCCGCGTGGTGACTCGCGCGCAGCGCCTCGTCGAAGTCGGTGCTGGTCGCGGCCTCGGCGAGCTCGGCGGGGAGTTCCAGCTCGGCCAGCGCGTCGGCGACGACCGCGGCCAGGCTCTCGGCGACGGAGTCGCGCTGGTACTCGTCCTTGCGCTCGTGGATGCGGGTGCCCAGCGCGGTGTAGAGCGGCAACAGGATCTCGTCGCCGGACTTCTCGGCGGCGGCGACGGCGACCCGGACCGGTCCCCAGCCCGCGGCCATCAGGTCGACGTAGCGCTCGGGCAGGTCGTCCTTGCCCTCGTTGAGCACCGACAGACTCATCACGTGGAAGCGTGCCTCGATGTCGCGCACCTTCTCCACTTCGAGGATCCAGCGGGACGTGATCCAGCACCAGGGGCACAACGGATCGAACCAGAAATCGACGACGTCCTTCGTGGCCTGATCGCTCACGATTTTCCTCTCGGGTCAGCTCGGCGGGGCGACGCGCCCACCGGTTGGTGCAACCCCGCGACGACCGGAATCGTTCCCGTGCGCCATCGCGCGCACTAGGCTCGAGGCGAGGGAGTCCGGTCGTCCGCGAGAAGGAGTCCGTTCATGAGCTCGAATCAGCATTTCGTCGTCATCGGCGGCGGACTCGGTGCAGCCAAGCTGGCCGAGGCTCTGCGCGCCAACGACTTCGACGGCCGGGTCACCGTGCTCGCCGCCGAGGAGGAGCTGCCCTACGAGCGGCCCCCACTGTCCAAACAGCATCTGGCCGGCACCCAGCAGCTGCCCGATTTCACCGTCGACCAGGGGTCCTGGTACCGCGATCACCACATCGACCTGCGGCTGGGCACCACCGCGACGGCCTTCGATCCGGCCGCCCACACTGTGACGCTGCCCGACGGCTCCACGTTGACCTACGACAAGCTGGCGCTGGCCACCGGCTCACGTCCACGCATGCTGCCCATCCCCGGTGCCGCCGCGCCGAATGTGTACACGCTGCGCACGATCGGGGATTCGGAGGTGATCGCCGAGCTGCTGCGCTCGCACCGCAAACTGGTGATCATCGGCGCGGGGTGGATCGGGCTCGAGGTCGCCGCCCAGGCGCGCGCCAGGCAGGTCGACGTCACCGTGCTCGAGTCGGCCGAGTTGCCGCTGGTCGGCGTGCTCGGTCCGGAGATGGGCGCGTTCTACGCCGAGCTGCATCGCTCGCACGGGGTCGACCTGCGGACCGGTACCACCGTCGAGATGATCCTGACCGAGGACGGCGTGGCGACCGGCGTGCAGCTCGGTGACGGCACCGTGGTGCCCGCCGAGGCGGTGCTGGTCGCGGTGGGCGCGGCACCCAATATCGAGGGCGCCCTGGCGGCGGGGCTCGCGACGAACGGCGGTGTGGTGGTCGACGCGGCGCTGCGCACCAGCGACCCGGACGTGGTCGCCGTCGGCGACATCGCCGAGCAGCAGCATCCGGTGCTGAACCGGCCCGTCCGGGTGGAGCACTGGGCCACCGCGCTCAATCAGCCCGCCGTGGCGGCGCTGACCATGCTGGGCAAGCCCGCCTCCTATGACCGGCTCCCGTACTTCTTCAGCGATCAGTACGACGTCGGCATGGAGTACACCGGCTTTGTCGGCCGCGATGACGACGTGCGCGTGGTGGTGCGCGGGGACCAGGCCGAACGCGAGTTCGTGACGTTCTGGCTGGACCCGCAGAACCGGGTCGTGGCGGGCATGAATGTCAACGTCTGGGACGTGACCGAGCGAATCAAGCAGCTGATCCTGGCGGGCGAGCCGGTCGATCCGGAGCGGCTGGCCGACCCCGACATTCCACTGTGATCCAGTTCACATCACAGGCCGGAGCCGACGTGTCGAACGGCGCGCGCCGGCTCCGACCATGTCTCGAGCGCGCCCGCCGGGCGCCCGCGACCCCCAGGAGCTATGCGATGAAGTACATGCTGGTCAAGACCTACGCCGACGCCGCCTACTGCAGCACCCCGCTGCCCGAGTGGGCGCCCGAGGACATCGCCGCCCACATCGATTTCCAGCGGGCGCTGGGCGAACAGCTCGCCGCCGCGGGCGAACTCGTCGAGGCCCAGGGCTTGGCCGGACCGGATCAGGCACTGATCGTGGTCTCCGACGGCCGCTCGGCGCCGGTGGTCACCGACGGCCCGTTCCCCGAGACCAAGGAGTTCCTGGCCGGCTACTGGGTCGTCGACGTCGACTCGCGCGAGCGCGCGATCGAGATCGCCGCGCAGGCCTCGGCCGCGCCCGGGCCCGGCGGCAAGCCGATCGGCGAGTACATCGAGGTGCGCCAGGTCATGAGCGCGCCCGCGGAGTGAGCACGACGCCCCGCATCGAGGACCTGCTGCGCGAACTCGCCCCGCAGGTCCTCGGTGTTCTCGTCCGCCGGTTCGGCGATTTCGACCTGGCCGAGGATGCCGTGCAGGACGCGCTGCTGGCCGCGGCGACCCAATGGCGGACCGAGGGACTACCGGAGCATCCGCGCGGCTGGCTGATCCAGGTCGCCCAGCGCCGGATGGCCGACGCGGTACGCGCCGAGGTCGCGCGGCGGCGCAGGGAGACCACGGTGTTCGTGCGCGAGGTGCCGGTCGAGGCGAGCGGCCGCGACGACACCCTCGACATGTACTTCCTGTGCTGCCACCCCGATCTGCCGCCCGCCGGCGCGATCGCGCTGACCTTGCGCGCCGTCGGCGGCCTGAGCACCGCCGAGATCGCCGCCGCCTTCCTGGTCCCGGAAGCGACCATGGCGCAACGCATCTCCCGCGCGAAGAAGCGCCTGGCCGAATCGGAGCGTCCGTTCGCCGACGGCGCGCAGGACAGCGCGCGGCTGAGCGCGGTGCTGCAGGTGCTGTACGTGATCTTCACCGAGGGTCACACCAGCAGCGCGGGCGCGGGGCTGCGCCGCGGCGACCTCTCCGCCGAGGCGATCCGGCTGACCCGCGCGCTGCGGGCCCTGCTGCCCGAGAACACCGAGGTCACCGGCCTGCTCGCCTTGATGCTGCTCACCGATGCCCGCCGGGCCACGCGCTCGGGTCCGCACGGCGAACTGGTCCCGCTGCACGAGCAGGATCGCACCCGCTGGGATCGCGCCCAGATCACCGAGGGCCTGCGCCTGCTCACCGCGACGATGTCCACCGGGCTCACCGGGAACTACCAACTCCAGGCCGCGGTCGCGGGCCTGCACGCCCAGGCCGCGCGCGTCCAGGACACCGACTGGGCCCGGATCCTGGTGCTCTACACCATGATCGAACGGGCGAACCCGAATCCGATGGTCACCCTGAACCGGGCGGTGGCGACCGCCATGGTGCACGGCCCGGCCGCCGGGCTCGCGGTCGCCGACACGGTGGCCGAGCCGCTGGCCCGCTCCCACCGGCTCGCCGCGGTACGCGGGCACCTGCACGAGATGGCGGGCGAGGACGCCGCCGCCGTCGCGCAGTATCAGCTGGCCGCGAAGCAGACGGCGAGCGTGCCGGAGCGCGACTACCTGCTGTTGCGCGCCGCCCGCGTGCGGTCGGGCGCGGCGGGCTCGCCGCAGCGGCCTGCGGAAACCACGCCCGCCCACTGAGCGTCGGCCCGGGCGGGGAAGCCCGGCGGGCTCGCGCCGAGATCCGGCCTCGCTTGGCCGTGGTCGGCTAGCCCGACTGCTCGAGGTTGGCGATCATGTGCGCGAGAGTGTCGGTGAACGCGGCGAATTCGGCCGCGGTGATCCCCTCGGCCAGTTGTCCACGGATGGCGCCCACCGACCGGGCGGCGGACTCGTGCGCCGCCCGACCGACGTCGGTGGCCGCCCACCGACCGCTGTCCGCGCGGGCGATCCAGCCCCGCGTGGCCAGTGCGGTGGTGACATCGGTGATCGACTCGTCGGCGGAGTCCCAGAACGGACGCAACGCGTCGACCGGATCGGCGCCGGGGTCCCGGACGATCGTGGTGAGCGTCTGCCATTCCCGACGCGACATCCCGACACTGTCCACCGCCCGATCGAAGGTCGCTTCGATGAGTCGGTCCAGGCGTTTGACCTGATAGCCGATCAATCTGCGCTCGGTCATCGTCCACCTTTCATGTCTATCGACAATTACATGTCCTATTACATGTATATGTTCGAAGGTAGCATGAGCCCGTGGACGAGGTCGAGCGGATCGAACGGGCGATGATCACCATCCGGCGGCGGCAGACCCGGCGCACCCTGGCGGCGGACGCGCCGAGCGGCCAAGCCTTCGACGTGCTCGATGTCGTCGAGGACGCGACCGCCCCGACGGTGTCCACGGTGGCCGCAGCCCTGGCCGTCGACCAGCCCCGCGCCAGCAAGCTCGTCGCGGCCGCCGTGACCGCGGGCTACCTGCGCCGCGCCGCCGACCAGTCCGACGGCAGACGCTCACTGCTGGTGCTCACCGAGCAGGGCCGGGACCTGCTCGACCGCGCGCACGAGCGCCGCCGCGGCGCCTTCGACCGCGCGATGACCGGCTGGCCGGATGCCGACCGCGCCGAGTTCGCCCGCCTGCTCGGCCGGTTCGTCGACGGCCTCGACTGACCGCGCGGATGGCAGACTCTGGTTCGTGACGGAGGTATTCAGCGCGGGCGTCCTGGTCTATCGGCACGGCGCGGACGGGATCGAGGTGCTGCTCGGACACCTGGGCGGCCCGCTGTGGGCGAAGAAGGACGCCTCGGCGTGGTCGATCCCCAAGGGCGAGTACGTCCCCGAGGAGGAATCGGCGCGCGTGGCCGCGGCCAGGGAGTTCACCGAGGAGCTCGGCCTGCCGGTGCCCGAAGGCGAATGGACCGCGCTCGGCGAGGTGCGATACGGCAGCGGGAACCGGCGCAAGACCGTCACCGCGTGGGCCGTCGAGGGCGATCTGGATCCGGCCGACGTGGTCCCGGGAACGTTCGAGATGGAGTGGCCGCCGCGCTCGGGCCGCCGCGCCGAGTTCCCCGAGATCGACCGGGCGGCCTGGTTCGATCCGGCCACCGCGCTGGACAAACTCGGAAAAGGTCAGCGCCCCTTCCTCACCCGGCTGACCGAGCTGATCGGCTGACCTCGCGTGCCCCGGGCGTTCACGGACGCGGAGTAGATTGCGGTCATGCCCAGCGACCTGCAGCTGAAGATCATGAACGCCGGTCACCGCGCCCTGCTCACGCTCACCGGCGGCCGGGTCGGCAACCGCATCTTCGGGATGCCGTCCCTCGAGCTGACCACGATCGGCCGCAAATCCGGCACGCCGCGCAAGGTGATGCTGACCGCGCCGGTCGTCGACGGTGACACCATCGTCGTGGTCGCCTCCCGCGGCGGCGATCCGACCCACCCGGCCTGGTATCTCAACCTGCGCGACAACCCCGACGTCGAGGTGTCGCTGCAGACCGGCCCGACCCGCCCGATGACGGCCCACATCGCCACCCCCGAAGAACGGGCGACACTGTGGCCCCGGGTCGTCGCGGGCTACCGGGGCTACGGCGACTACCAGACCAAGACCGACCGGGAGATCCCGCTGGTCCTGCTGACCCCGCGCACCTGATCAGACCAGCGCGGCCCGGAACTCCGTCGGGCTGCTGCCGCGCGAGCGCTTGAACGCGGCGCTGAACCCGAAGGCGTCGGAGTAGCCGACACTGGTCGCCACCTGAGCGACGCTGCGCGCGGGATCGGCGAGCAGTTCCTCGGCCTCGGCCATCCGCCATTCGGTCAGATAGGTCAGCGGCGGTTCGCCGATCACCTCGGTGAACCGCTTGGCGAACAACGCCCGTGACACCGCGGCCTCGGCGGCCAGGCTCGCGACCGTCCAGCGCTGGAACGGTTTGGCGTGGATGGCTTCCAGTGCCGGACCGACCACCGGGTCGGCCATCCCGCGATACCAGGCGGGCGCGCAGTGCTGCTGTTCGGCGAGCCAGGTGCGCAGGTTGCAGACCAGCGCCCAGTCCAGCAGGCGGTCCATCATCGCCTGCGAGCCCGCGCTGTGCCGGACGGCCTCGGCGGCGGAATCCTCGAGCCAGGCGCACACATCACTGTCGGCGGCGACCACCATCACCGGCGGCAGGGCGCGCAACAGCCGCTCGTGTCGCCTGCCCGAGGCGCGATAGGCTCCCACGATCATCGAGGTCTCCTCCGGGACACCGGTTTCGCCGACCTCCTCGATCAATTCCGGTGTGGCACAGCTCAGATCGGCCGGACCGAAGCCGTTCGGCACGAAGCAGGACAGTTCGTATTCCACCGGTGCGCGATCGTCGGGGGTGTCGATGTCGATGAGCCGGAACGGTTCTGCGGCCTGCACCACCGCCGTGTCGCCCGCGACGAGGCGGGTGCGCGAACCGTCGGCGAGCACCAGGGTGCCGCCACCGCGCAGGACGCACACCATGATCAGCGGCGCCCGGTCGGCGAAGTGGATCGTCCACGGCGCGCGCAGGACGGCATGGGCCAGGACCGAGCCGTCGGCACGGATGCCACTCAGCAGTGAACTCAACGGGTCCATGCCACCAGCGTAGACGAACTCCTATCAACCCGAGATGATCACCCATAGATCGTCCACGCGAATCGCGGTTGACTCGAAGACACGGGGCGCACCGCCCCACACCACGATCGAACAGGGAGCCCACCGTGTCGCAGTCGCCCATCACCACCGTGCCGACCGGCCCGACCACCACCGGGTCGCAGCAGTCCGAATCGAACACTCGCACAGCGCTTGTCGTGCTCGCCCACCACCGCGCCGACTCGCTGTCGGCCCATATCGCGCGCCGCGCGGCCGACCGGCTCACCGCCGCCGGGTACACGATCGACTTCCTGGATCTGCACGCCGAGAACTTCGACCCGCGAATGACCGTGGCAGACCAGCCCGACTGGGGCGACCGCGACAAGCGGTACTCCCCCGGGACCGAGGCGCACATGCGGCGGCTACTGACCGCCGAGGTGGTGGTCGTGGTGTTCCCGGTCTACTGGCAGAGCGTGCCCGCGACGCTCAAGGGCTGGATCGACAGCGTCTGGAACTACGGATTCGCCTACGGCCGCAGCAAGCCGCGCCTGGCGGGCAAGCGCATCCTGTGGCTGGGCCTGGCGGGTGCGACCGCGGGCGACGAGATCCTGCCCGGCATGCAGCAGTTGCTGGAAGCCCAGCTCAGCGCGGGTCTGGCCTACTACAGCGGTTTCGCCGACTCTCGCGTCGGTCTGCTTCCCGACGCCGAGGATCAGCCGCAGAGCCTGGACGCCGAAGGCAACCTGATCATCGGCGAGGCGATCAGCGGCGATGCCCGCATCGCGCACTACGCCGCGTTCGAGGCGACCGCCGAGGGCTTCGTCGACGATTTCCTGGCCGCGCAGTTGGTGAACGCCTGAGGACCGGCGATCGCGCGGTGACCGGCCCGGTCACCGCGCGATCGCGCCCGACGGCGGTCTCCCACGGCGGCTAGATGCCGGGAAGTGCGCGCAGCAGGACACCGAAGAGTTCGGTGGGCGTGCCGGATTCGGCGGCCGCCTTGTCGATGGTGCCGAGTGCGCCCGCGGTGAATTCGGCGCTCTGCTCCGGGACGTAGTTCTCCGGGTCGTCGATGCCGGGGGCGTACTGCGCGAGCATGGTCGTCATCGCCTGCAGGAACGGCGCCATCAGCGTGGCCAGGTGCGCCGCGGTGCCACCGGTGGTGCGTACCATCTTGCCGCCCTGCTGGAAGCCGGCGAACATCGAGTACATGCCGCCCAGGATCGCCAGGTCGTACATCGCCGCGGCGCCGAAATCCGCGCCGACGAACTCGGCGCGGCCGAACAGCTCCAGCACGGCGCGGAACCGCTCGAAGGCCGCGGTCGCGCCGCTGTAGAGCACGAACGCCGCCGGTCCGCCGATCATCGACGGCACGGCCATGATGCCGCCGTCGATCAGGTCGACTTCGTTGGCCAGCGCCCACGCGCCCAGCGACCGTGCCTGCTCCGGCGTGGTGGTGGTCAGGTTCACCACGGTGCGACCGCGCAGTCGCGCCGCGGCGGGCTCGACGTGTTCACGCACCGCCGGGTCGTCGAGCACGCACAGGATCACCAGATCGGCCGCCGCCATCGCCTCGGCGGAGGTCGCCGCGAGCACCGCGCCCTCGGCCACCAGCGCCTCGGCCCGCGCCGCGGTGCGGTTCCACACCGTCACCTGGTGGCCGCCGGCGAGCAGCGCCCGCGCCAGCGCCGTGCCCATCGCGCCGAGACCGAGCACCGAAACCCGCTGTGCCGTCGCCGAGTTGGTCATGTTTCCCCTTGGTTCGGAGTTCTGGTTGCCGGTCGGCAACGCACTCCTAGATTCGCTGGTAGCGCTACACTGCACAAGTACCGACTATCAAGTCCAATACTCACCAAAAAGTAAGTAAGGCGAGCATGAAGCAGCGAGAGCGTCCGTATTCCTGCGGTATCGATGCCGCGCTCGATGTCGTCGGCGGCAAGTGGAAGGCGCTGATCCTGTGGGCGTTGTCCACCGGCACCCAGCGTTTCGGCGACCTGAAGCGACTGGTCCCCGGGGTGACCGAGAAGATGCTGATCCAGCAGCTGCGCGAACTCGAGCACGACGGCATCGTCCACCGCGAGGTCTACGCGCAGGTGCCACCGAAAGTGGAGTACTCCCTCACCGAGCTCGGGGTATCACTCAATGCGGCGCTGGTGACGCTCGGCGCGTGGGGCACCGAGCATATGGACCACATCTGCGAGGTCAAAGGCGTTCTCGCGCCGGTGCACTGACGCCCCACGATCGCGAAGAGGGGGCGCGACGCCCGTTCACCGACGGGCGTCGCGGAAACCTCAGGACTGGATGCCACCCCAGGTCTTGCCGGTGATGCGCTCGTAGGCCTCTTCGTACTTGCGCCGGGTCGCCTCGACCACGTCGGCGGGGATCTCCGGGCCCGGGTACTCCTTGTTCCAGCCCGTGGAGGTCGACCAGTCGCGCACGAACTGCTTGTCGAAGGAGCGCTGGGCGCGGCCCGGCTCCCACTCGTCGGCGGGCCAGAAACGCGAGGAGTCGGAGGTGAGCACCTCGTCGCCGAGGGTGAGAACGTCACCGTCCCAGCCGAATTCGACCTTGGTGTCGGCGACGATCACACCCGCCTTCGCCGCGTGCTCGGCACCGCGCGAGTAGATCTCGAGGGTGAGATCGCGCAGCCGCTCGGCCACCTCGCGACCCTCCTGGTTCACCACGTCGGCGAAGCTGATCGCCTCGTCGTGCCCCTCGGCAGCCTTGGTGGAGGGGGTGAAGATCGGCTCGGGCAGCTTGTCGCCGTCCCGCAGCCCCGGCGGCAGCGCGATACCGGACACGGTGCCCGACTGCTGGTACTCCTTGAGCCCCGACCCGGTCAGGTACCCGCGCGCGATGCACTCGACCTGGACCATCTTCAGCGGCTTGACCCGGATACCGCGCCCGGCGAACTCGGCGGGCACGTCGGTGGCCGAGACCACGTGGTTGGGAATGCCGGTGAAGTACTCGAACCACCAGTTCGACAGCTGCGTCAGCAGCGCGCCCTTCTCCGGAATCGGCGTCGGCAGCACGACGTCGTAGACCGAGACGCGGTCCGACGCGACGAGCAGCAGGGTGTCGCCGTCCTCGTAGAGGTCACGAACTTTCCCGGCGTGCACATGCTTCAACGTCGAGCCTCCGAATCCTGGGTGGGCGTACATCCTCGGTATGCAAGGACTGTACCGGCCACCCCCGGCACCGAATCCGACCTGGTCACCACGACGCGAGGGCGGTCACATTCCGATGCGGCGCGCTCTCGCCCAGGCCGCGACGGCGGTGGCCGACGTGTGCCCAGCCTGGCCGTAGCCGCGCCGCGATGACGGTCACCGGTGCGCAGCCGGACCAGCCGCGGTCGGCGGGGTTGCCGCTCAGGCGGTCGCGCGCTCGCCATCGGCGACGCGGAACGTGCGGCGGTAGGCCAGCGGGGCGACGCCGACGGCGACCTGGAAGTGCTGGCGGAGCGAGGTGCCCGTCGCGAAGCCGACGCGGCTCGCGATCTGCTCGACCGACAGATCGCTGGCCTCGAGCAGGAGCCTGGCCCTGGCGACGCGTTGCTGGGTGAGCCAGCGACCCGGACTCGTCCCCACTTCATCGACGAAGCGGCGCGCGAAGGTGCGCTGACTCATTCGCGCGTGCCCGGCCAGTTCCGCCATGGTCAGCGGAAGCTCGAGGTGTTCGAGCGCCCAGTGCCTGGTCGCGGCGGTGCTGGCCATCGCGGGATCGGGGACGGGCTGGTCGATGTACTGCGCCTGACCGCCTTCGCGCCACGGCGGCACCACGCAGCGGCGCGCCACGTGGTTGGCCACCGCGCTGCCGTGGTCGGCCCGCACGATGTGCAGGCACAGGTCGACGCCGGAGGCCGCGCCCGCCGAGGTCAGGACGTCGCCGTCGTCGACGAACAGCACGTCCGGATCGAGCCGGACCCGGGGGAAGTGCCTGCGGAACGAGTCGGCCATGCGCCAGTGCGTGGTCGCGGGCCGCCCGTCCAGCAAACCCGCCGCCGCCAAGACGAACGCTCCGGTGCAGATCGACACGATCCGGGTGCCGGGCCCGATCCGCGCCAGCGCGCCCAGGGTCACCTCGCCGAGCCCGTGCAACGCCTCGGTGATGTCGGAGGCCGGAATCACCACCGTGTCGGCGGTCGCCAGCAGCTCGGGACCGTGTTCGACGGCGATCCGGAAGTCGGCGCAGGTCCGCACCGGCCGCCCGTCGGCCGAGCAGGTGAGTACCTCGTAGCGGTCGTCGAGGGTCCCGAAGATCCGCTGGGGCGTACCGAGTTCGAACGGGTAGACGCCGTCGAGCGCCAGGACCACCACGCGATGCATGGCACGATTCTATCGGAGGATGACAATCTTGCCATTTTCTCGCCGGGTCGCACCCGGCACCGTTGACCCCATGACCGACACCATGCGCGCCATCAGCCAGGACTCCCTCGGCGGACCCGAGGTCCTGCACGAGGTCGAACTCCCCCGCCCCCTCCCCGGTCCGAGCCAGCTGCTCGTCCGGGTGCACGCGGCCGGCCTCAACCCGACCGACTGGAAACATCGCGCGATCCCCGGATTGTTCCTGCCCGCACCGCCGTTCGTCCTCGGCTGGGACGTCTCCGGTGTCGTCGAGGCGGTCGGCTTCGGCGTCACCCTGTTCGCGCCCGGCGACGAGGTGTTCGGGATGCTGCCCTATCCGCACGGGCACGGTTCGCTGGCCGAGTACGTCGTCGGGCCCGCGCGCGCCTTCGCCCGCAAGCCCGCGGGGATCGACCACATCGTGGCCGGGGCGACCCCACTGGCCGCGCTCACCGCCTGGCAGGCGCTGGTCGACACCGCAAATCTCGAGGCGGGCCAGCGGGTGCTGATCCACGCGGCCGCGGGCGGGGTCGGCCACCTCGCGGTGCAGATCGCGAAGTCGCGGGGCGCGTATGTCATCGGGACGGCGAGCGCGCCCAAGCACGAGCACCTGCGCGCGCTGGGCGCCGACGAACTGATCGACTACCGGGAGGTCGATTTCGCGCAGGTCGTGCGCGAGGTCGATGTGGTGCTCGACACGCTCGGCGAGGAGAACTCCCACCGGTCGCTGCCCACGCTGCGACCCGGCGGCCTGCTCGTCACCATCCGGGCCGGCGCCCAGGACGACCTGCGGGCCGCGGCCGCCGAGCGGGGCGTCCGGTTCGCCGCGCTGCTCGTGGAGGCCGATCACGCGGGCATGAACGCGGTCGCCGACCTGCTCGCCGCCGGCACCATCCGCCCGACCATCGCCGGGGTGTTCCCGCGGGCCGAGGCGGCGAAGGCGCACGCGATCGGCGAGACGGATCGGACGCTCGGGAAACTCGTCGTCACGATGCGCTGACCGGGCCCGCGCCGCCACCGGTGGGTGGCGGCGCCGCCGGTGCGCGCGGGCGGCGCCGCATCGGCGGGAAACTCGTGAGCGGTGCCGCACGGCAGGTGGCATTGTGGACGCTGATGTGCGCACCGGTGCGAACCGGAACGCGCGAGAAGTGCCGTGTTCGTCGACGACGAAGGAGATCTATGTCCGCCCCGAATCTCACCCGCGACCAGGCGGTCGAGCGCGCCGCGACGGTGGCCGTGCAGAACTATCGGATCGAACTCGACCTCACCGACCAGCCGCGCAGCGCGGGTTCGGAAGTGTCGGACACCTTCGGTTCGAAGACCACCGTCACCTTCACCGCCACCCCCGGCGCGAGCACCTTCATCGACCTGGTGGCCGCGCGGGTGCGCTCGGCCGTCCTCAACGGCACCCCGCTCGATGTGAGCGACTACGACGAGTCGACCGGCATCGCGCTGCCCGAGCTGGCCGCGACCAACGAACTCGTCGTCGAGGCCGACTGCGAGTACTCGCACACCGGCGAGGGCCTGCACCGCTTCGTCGATCCGGCCGACGACAACGTCTACCTGTACTCGCAGTTCGAGACCGCCGACGCCAAGCGGATGTTCGCCTGCTTCGACCAGCCCGACCTCAAGGCCACCTTCGACATCGTCGCCACCGCGCCCGATGACTGGAAGGTCGTCTCCAACGGCGCCACCGCCGAGGAGCACAAGGTCGGCGCGGTCGTGCGGCACACCTTCGTGACCACCCCGAAGATGAGCACCTACCTGGTCGCCATGATCGCCGGCCCGTACGCGCGGTGGACCGACACCTACACCGACAGCCACGGCGAGATCCCGCTCGGCCTCTTCTGCCGCGCCTCGCTGGCCGAGCACATGGACGCCGAGCGCCTGTTCACCGAGACCAAGCAGGGTTTCGCCTTCTACCACGACAACTTCGGCGTGCCGTACGCCTTCGGCAAGTACGACCAGCTGTTCGTGCCGGAGTTCAACGCGGGCGCGATGGAGAACGCGGGCGCGGTCACCTTCCTCGAGGACTACGTCTTCCGGTCCAAGGTCACCCGCGCGTCCTACGAGCGCCGCGCCGAGACGGTGCTGCACGAGATGGCGCACATGTGGTTCGGTGACCTGGTCACCATGAAGTGGTGGGACGACCTGTGGCTCAACGAGTCTTTCGCCACCTTCGCCTCGGTGTTGTGCCAGGCCGAGGCCACCGAATACACCAGCGCCTGGACCACGTTCGCGAATGTGGAGAAGTCCTGGGCCTATCGCCAGGACCAGCTGCCCTCGACCCACCCGATCGCCGCCGACATCCCCGACCTGCACGCGGTGGAGGTCAACTTCGACGGCATCACCTACGCCAAGGGCGCTTCGGTGCTCAAGCAGCTCGTCGCCTATGTCGGCCTGCAGCCGTTCCTGGCCGGTCTGCGTGACTACTTCGCCGAACATGCCTACGGCAACGCCACTTTCGACGATCTGCTGGCCGCGCTGGAGAAGGCGTCGGGCCGTGACCTGTCGAGCTGGGGCGCGCAGTGGCTCAAGACCACCGGCCTCAACATCCTGCGTCCCGACTTCCTCGTCGCGCCGGACGGCACGTTCTCGAGCTTCGCCGTGGTGCAGGAGGGCGCCGAGCCCGGCGCCGGCGAGCACCGCGTGCACCGGATCGCGGTCGGCGTCTACGACGATGTCGACGGCAAGCTGGTGCGCACCCACCGCGCCGAGCTCGACCTCGACGCGACCGGACGCACCGAGGTACCCGAGCTGGCGGGCGTGGCGCGCGGAAAACTGGTGCTGGTCAACGACGACGACCTCACCTACTGCTCGCTGCGCCTGGATCCCGATTCGCTCGACGTGGTCGTGCAGCGCATCGGGGACATCGCCGACTCGCTGCCGCGCACGCTGGCCTGGTCGGCGGCCTGGGAGATGACCCGTCAGGCCGAGATGAAGGCCCGCGACTTCGTCGCGCTGGTGCAGCGCGGGATCGGCGCGGAGTCCGAGATCGGCGTGGTGCAGCGCCTGCTCATGCAGGCCGCCACCGCCCTCTCCAGCTACGCCGAACCGGGATGGGCCGACCAGGAGGGTTGGCCCGGCTTCGCCGACCGGCTGCTCGAGCTGGCCGGTGCCGCCGAGGCGGGCTCGGATCACCAGCTGGCCTTCGTCAACGCGCTCACCGCGGCCGAGCTCGCACCGCGCCACACCGAGGTGCTGGCCCGGTTGCTCGACGGTGATCCGGCCGTGGCCGGTCTGGCGGGGCTGACCGTCGACACGGATCTGCGCTGGCGCATCGTCACCGCCCTGGCGGCGGCGGGCCGGATCGACGCCGACGGGATCGACGCGCCGACCATCGACGCCGAGCTGGCGGGCGATCCGACCGCGGCGGGCAAGCGCCAGGCCGCGGCGGCGGCCACCGCGCGCCCGATCGCCGAGGTGAAGGCGCAGGCCTGGAACACCGTGATGGGTGACGATTCGGTGCCCAACATCACCGCCCGCGCCATCGTCGGCGGCTTCGCGCCCGCCGGTCAGGGCGCATTGCTCGCGCCGTATGTGGACAAGTACTTCGCCGAGATCCCGGCGGTGTGGGAGCGCCGGTCGAGCGAGGTCGCCCAGACCGTCGTCGTCGGCCTGTACCCGCACTGGGCGATCAGCGAGGACGCGGTCGCCAAGGCCGACGAGTTCCTGGCGGGCGATCACCCGCCCGCCCTGTACCGCCTGGTCTCCGAGGGCCGGGCCGGCATCGAACGTTCACTGCGCGCCAGGGAGTTCGACGCCAAGTAAGCCGGACCACCCGATGGCCCCGATCCCCCGCGGCGGATCGGGGCCATCGGCCGTTCTGCCCGCCGCCTCACGTCCCGTTGCGCTTGTGCGGCGCAGCGATTTTCGGCCACCCCGATCTACTACGTGAAGTAGTATTAAATTCGGGGAAATTCCTCCCTGTCGACCTCGAGGGAGAAGCGGGATGGAAACTGTCGTCGTCGAACGCGTGATCGCGGCACCGATCGAGCAGGTCTTCGACTGGTGCGCCGACACCACCAACTATGAGCGCTCGCGCTGGGTGCTCCGCGACAAGCTCATCACTCCGGGGCAGGGCGCGCCCTACGGTGTCGGAGCGATCCGCCGGCACACCTGGCTGATCGGCCACTTCCACGAGCGGATCACCCGTTACGACGCACCGCGCTCGTTCGGCTACGTGGTCGATCGGAGCTTCCCGCCCGCGCGACACGAGGGCGGTTCCCTGACCTTCACCGCCACACCCGGCGGCACGCGGGTCGTCTGGACCACGACCTCGGAGGTCAACGTCCCGCTGCTGGGCGGACCGGTGACCCGCCTCCTCGCCAAGCCGCTCATCGGCCGGGTCTTCGGGCAGATCCTCGACACCTGTGCCGAGGAACTCGCCGCGACACCCGCGGGCTGACTCACCGGGACGGACCGAGGCGGCGTGCGCCGATCCCGTGGATTCGCTCGCTGCTGTGAGCAGATCCGCTGGGGGCAGCAAAAGGCGCGAAACACGGTGCGGGCGAGGCACCGTGGGGACATGGCACACGACGACAAGACCCCGATGTTCAGCTGGCGGGCGCGCGAACAGCTGTTCGGGCGCCGAATCCTGGTACTGGACGGCGCGCTCGACGACGACAACGGCACCCTGCTGATCACCCAGCTCCTCACCCTGGCCGCGCAGGGCCCCGAGGCGCCGATCTCGCTGTGGATCCACTCCCCCGGCGGCTCGGTGCCCTCGATGCTCGCCATCCGCGACGTGATGCGGCTGGTCCCGTGCGAGGTCTCCACCCTCGCCCTCGGCTTGGCGTGCAGCGCCGGGCAGTTCCTGCTGTCCTCCGGCGCGCCCGGCCGCCGGTTCGCGCTACCGCACGCCCGCATCCTCATGCACCAGGGCTCGGCCGGAATCGGCGGCAGCGCCGTCGAAGTCGAGGTGCAGGCCGACGATCTGCGCTACACCGTCGACACCGTGCTCGGCCTGATCGCCGCCGACACCGGCCAGCCCTTCGATCGCGTCTACGAGGACTCCCTGCACGACCGCTGGTTCACCGCCACCCAGGCGAAGGAATACGGCTTCATCGACCACATCGTCGAATCCTTCGACCAGGTCATCCCCAACCGTCACCGCATCGGCATCACCGCGTGAGACACGCTCTCGCAGAGGAGAACCCATGACCAGCTATACGATTCCCAATGTCGTGTCCCAGCATCGCGGCGGTGAGCGGATCACCGATATCTACTCGCACCTGCTCAGCGAGCGGATCGTCTATCTCGGGACACCCATCGATTCCGGGGTCGCCAACGCGCTCATCGCCCAGCTGCTGCACCTGGAATCCGACAGCCCCGGTCAGCCGATCAGCCTGTACATCAACTGCGAGGGCGGCGATCTGTCCGCCATGCTCGCCGTCTACGACACGATGAGTTTCATCAAGGCGCCCGTGCACACCACCTGTGTCGGCCAGGCCATCGCGGTCGGCGCGGTATTGCTGGCGGGGGGCGCGGCGGGGCATCGCGCGATGCTGCCGCACACCCGGATCGTGTTGCACCAGCCCGCGACTCGCGGTCAGGGCACCATTCCGGATCTGATCCTGCAGGCCGACGAGATCGTCCGGATGCGCGCGGCGATCGAGGCGATCCTGTCCAAGCACACCGGGCAGACCCCGGAGACCCTGCGGCGCGACACCGACCGCGACCGCGTGTTCACCGCCGCGACCGCGCTCGAGTACGGCCTGGTCGACCGCGTACTGCACGAGCGGGAGTGATCGCCGGGCTGTGCGCGCCCGCGGGATCGGCCCAGCCGACCCCCGCGGGATGCGGTGCGAGCACAGCCGGCGATTCAGCAACGGCTCACTGCTTTTCGATGCGATCCAGGTAGGCCCGGCGCACCCGGTCGTCGACCCGGGTGATCGCGGCGTCGTCGTTGGCGGCCTTGCGCAGGACCCGCATCACCGGCTCGGGCACCAGCCCGGCGACATCGGCCGCCAGCCCCACATACGACGGCACCGCGGTCTCGGCGGCCCTGGTCCGCACGCTGCGGACCACGGCGGCGGCGATGTCCTCGGGGTCGACGGCGGGCAGGATGCCGTAGTCGATGCCGGAGCTGAGTTCGGTGCGCACCGCCGAGGGCAGCACCGCGCTCACGCTCACGCCGGTGGAATCCATCTCCAGCCGGGTCGCCGCGGTCAGCCCCACCACGGCGTACTTGCTGGCGTTGTACACGGCCAGGCCCTTGATCGGGAACTTGCCCGCCAGCGAGGCGACGTTCACGACGTGGCCGTAGCCGCGCGCCACCATTCCGGGCAGGGCCAGCCGCATCCCGTGGATGACGCCGTAGACGTTGACCTCCATGGTGAGCTGGTCGATCCGGTCGGACTGGTCCAGAAAGGCGCCGTTGGGCATCACGCCGGCATTGTTCACCAGGACGTCGAGCGGTCCGCCGCGCCACTTCTCGGCGGCGGCGAGGAAGGCCGCGTACGAGGCCTTGTCGGTGACGTCGAGGACATGGCCCAGCGCACGATCGCCGAGGCCCTCGGCAGCCTGCACCGCCAGCGCCTCGTCGAGGTCACCGAGCGCGACATAGGCGCCCTTGGCGGCGAAGGCCGCGGCGGTGGCCAGACCGATGCCGCGCGCGGCGCCGGTGATGGCGACCAGCGCGCCGTTCAGATCGATCCGTGGGTAGCTCATGCCGGTACCGCCATCTCGTCGTCGTGGGTGATGCTGAAATCGTCGGGGTCGAAGGCGCTGACCCGGCGGGTCAGTTCGCCGGTGGACCAGGGCCAGCTGAAACTGTTGCGGCCGTTGGCATCCAGGTAGTAGCTCTGGCAGCCACCCGCGTTGTAGACGGTGCCGGTCAGCGCCGCCTGCACCTGCTCGACGTAGCGGGCCTGCACCTCGGGACGCACGTCCAGGACCGCCCAGCCGCGGCGCCGGGCGCTCGCGATCGCCGAGACCAGGAAGTCGACCTGGGCCTCCAGGATCGCGAAGGCCGAGGAATGGCCGGTGCCCAGACTCGGGCCGAGCACGGTGAACGCGTTGGGGAAGCCGGTGGTGACCGTGCCGAGGTAGGCCTCGGGCGAGCCCTGCCAGTGCTCGGCCATGGTGCGGCCGTCGGCGCCGCGCACGATGTCGGCCAGCGGGGTGTCGAGGATGTGGAAGCCGGTGCCGAGGATGACGGCGTCGACCTCGGCGGTGCTGCCGTCGGCGCCGTGCACGGTGCTGCCGCGGAACTCGGCGACGGCGGTGGCGTGCACGTCGACGTTGTCCTTGGTCAGCGACTGGAGGTAGCTGTTGGAGAACAGGATTCGCTTACAGCCGAGCAGGTAGTCGGGGGTGAGCTTGGCGCGCAGCCGCGGGTCACGCACCACCGCGCGCAGATACGCCGAGCCGACCTTCTGCACGGTCTGCATCAGCGGCCGCGGGTTGCGGAACGCCACGCCGAGGGCTTCCATCAGCCCGTACTCGACCGAACGCAAGGCCTTGTGCGCGAACGGCAAGCGCCGCATCACCCGCTTCTCGATGGCGGGCACCGGGTGGTCCAGCTTGGGCAGCACCCACTGCGCGGTGCGCTGGAACAGGTGCAGCTCGGCGACGTCGGGCTGGATGGCGGGCACGAACTGCACCGCCGAGGCGCCGGTCCCCACCACCGCGACGCGCTTGCCACGCAGGTCGTAGTCGTGGTTCCAGCGCGCGGAGTGGAACACCTCGCCGGGGAACTCGGCCAGGCCGGGGATCTCGGGAACGCGCGGCTCGTTCCACGGCCCGGCGGCCGAGACGACGAAGCGGGCGGTCAGCTCGCCGGTGCTGGTGTCCAGGCGCCACCGGCGGTCGGTGTCATCCCAGCTGGCGCCGAGCACTTCCACCCCGAAGCGGGTACGGGCGGGCAAGCCGTTGTCGCGGGCCACCCCGTCGACGTAGGCGAGGATCTCGGGCTGGGTCGCGAACAGCCGCGACCATTCGCTGTTGGGCGCGAAGGAGAACGAGTACAGGCCCGAGGGCACGTCGCAGGCGCAGCCCGGATAGGTGTTGGCGCGCCAGGTGCCGCCGAAGGTCTCGGCCTTCTCGAGGATGACGACATCCTCCACGCCCGCCTCGGCGAGCTTGATGGCGGCGCAGATGCCCGAGATGCCCGCACCGATCACGACCACTTCGTGGTGACTCATACGATTTCTCCTTCGACGACAGCGGTCCGGATCGCCTCGGCGACCCGGGCGGGGACGGCTCGGCGGGCGGCGGCCAGGGTGGCCGGGCGCCGGGCGGAGTCCATGAAGTTCGGGCCCATGGCCGCGAGTTCGGCGGGACCGGGTTCGACCCGGATCACCCGGGTGCCCGCAGCGCGCAACAGTGCCACCTCGCGGTCGAGGCCGCGGGTCATCTGAGCGCGCAGGAGGCGCTCGACGCGGCTCAGGCCGGTCGCGGACGCACCGCCCTCGGTGGTCATCGGCGCGACGACCACCACCTCGTCGAGGTCGAGGGGGGCCAGCAGATCGGCCGACACCGAGGACACCGCGCCGCCGTCGACGAAGGCGCGCCCGCGCACCGGCACCGGCGGGAACCAGCCGGGGATGGCCCAGGAGGCGGCGATGGCCGTGCCGAGGTCGACGGTCGGCGCGCTCGGGGATCCGAAGGCGACCCGCTCGCCCGTGCGGGGGTCGGCGGCGACCAGCCAGGTCGCCGGGTGGTCGACCCAGCCGCCGCGGGGGGTCAGCGCCCGGCCGAACGCGCGCAGCCAGTCGGCGTCGCCACGCCCCTTCGGCAGCAGTCCGGCCAGCGCGGTGTACACCGAGCCGCTGCGCATACCGGCGCCGACCAGCCCGAGGCCGGGCAGTCCGAGGGCGGGTACCGGCGGCGTCATGCCGGGATCCACCGCCACGTGGTCGGCGAGGACCGGATCCGCGCCGGGCGCGCCGTCGAGAGCGGCGAGCAGATCGCCGGGGGTCCGGCCGGAGCCGAGCGCGGCGACGATCTCCGCGCCCGCGGAGGTGCCGATCAGTACGTCGGCGGTGCGGACATCCCAGCCGAGCGCCTGTTCGACGGCGTCGAGGGCGACCGCGGTCCAGGCGAAACCGAGGATGCCGCCGCATCCGATGGCGAGGCCACGTCGTGTAGTCATAACTCGGATACTAACGGTATTCGAATTCCAGCGGTACCCCAGATTTGCTAGACTGGGTCCGTGGCCGCCCGGATGACGCGTAAGGAATCGCACGCACAGACCCGTGAACGACTGGTCGAGACCGCCAAGCGGCTGTTCCTCGCCGACGGCTACAACGTGACCTCCCTCGAGAAGGTGGCCGCCGAGGCCGGCTTCTCCAAGGGCGCCGTCTACTCGAACTTCGCCACCAAGCACGAACTCGGCCTGGCCGTGATCGACGTCGTGCACGTCGAGCGCGCGGAATCCCTCGCCGCGGCGGTGCTGACCGGCGATTCCATGGCGGAGCGGATCGAACGCTTCGCGCGCTGGGCCGACGAGAACATCGGTGATGTCGGCTGGACCGCGCTCGAAGTCGAATTCGCCACCAGCACCCGGCACATGCCCGAGGTGCGCACCGAACTGGCCGAGCGCAGGCGGTCGATGACCGCGGTGCTCGGCTCACTGATCCAGGTCCAGGCCGACGAGATGGGCTTCGAGCTGCCCATTTCGGCCGACGATGCCGCCGTGCAACTGCTCTCGCTGGGTATCGGTCTCGGCGTGCAGCGCGCGATCGATCCCGAGATGCCGGTCAGCGCGCTGGTCGACCTGCTGCGCGGCCTGCTCGCATCCGTCCTGACGGCGTAACCGTCCGGCTCAGGCCGCCAGCAGGACGGCGTTGGGGGCGAACGAGTTCTGCGCGGACGCGGGCCGAACGGGCGTGGCGATGCTGCGGTCGCCGCCGACCACCACGGCCCGGGCCGGGACCCGGCCGCGCATAGCTTCGGCCACCTGGCCGACCAGCTCGCTCAGCGAGGTGCCGAGCGCGCCGGCCAGCGCCGCGATCATCTCACTGGAGGGTTCCTTGCGGCCGCGCTCGACCTCCGACAGGTACTGCGGCGAGATGCCCGCGCGCCCCGCGGTGTCGACCAGCGTCGAGCGCTGCTCGAGCCGCAGGCTCCGCAACCGCTCACCGAGGGCTTCGCGCCACAACGGTTCGGGGCGCGGCCGCCCTTCGCCGCGTCCGCCCGGAATCACCCGCAACCCGTTGTGTTCGCCCATACGTCGAGCGTAGGGACGCCGGTCCCGACACACCCGGTTCTTCTGCTGTGGGCGTAACTCAGCGGGTGATGCCGAAGCGGGTGTCCACCCAGCCGAGCGCGTCGGCGAACCCGGCGGCGACGATGCCGCTGTGGTCGACGTCGTCGTACTTGCGGTAGTCGACGGACTGGCCGTTGAGCTGCTGTTCGGCCACCATCGCGTCGGTCGACTTCAGCGGCACCGTCAGGTCGGAGCGCCCCTGCAGGACCAGCACCGGTGCCGCGAACCGCAATCCGCTGGGATCGTTGTCGTCGAGGACTCGCAGCAGGCCGGACGGATCGCCGTCCTCGGTGAACACGTCCTTCGCCGAGAGCCCACCCCACCTGCTCCGATCCCGCAGTCCCGCGGTGCATTCGGAGTCCGCGAGCGGCAGCAACGAGACCGCGCGGCCGGTGAGGAACCGGCCGGGATCGACATCGGTGACGGTCTGCGCGCCACGCACCAGCAGGGGCACATACAGCGAGATGTCACCGGTGCCGAGCTTGCCCAGCGGATTCGACACCGCCCACTTCGCCATCCTGACCTGTTCGCCGAGATGGGAGGCGGGGGCCAGCGCGACCGCGCCGAGCAGTGGCGCGCCCGGCGCCCACGCCCCGGCCGCGCTCGCGGCGAACAAGGCGGCGTGCCCGCCCTGCGAATGCCCCATCGCCACCCAGCGCGCGCCCACGGTCTTGTCGACTTCTCGTGCGGCCGTGGCGATATCGCTCATCGCCCGCTGCTCGGTCTCGCCGATCAGATAGCCGTGGTCGCCCGGCGTGCCCAGGCCCTGATAATCGGTCCTGGCCACGGCGTAGCCCTTGGCGACCCAGCGCGCCTGTTCGTCCTTGCCCGGCGAGGACCCCTCGGCGCGCGAGGGCGCGCACACATCGGCGACCCCGTTGGTGCCCGGCGCCCAGGACAGCAACGGCCAGCCGCTCGCGGGCGGTGTCCCCTCCGGCACGGCGAGCGTGCCCGAGACCGCCACGGGCTTGCCCTGCGCGTCGACCGATCGATACAGCACCAGGAAGTTCCTGGCTCCCGGCACCGCCTGCGAACCGGTGACGGGCTGGGTCCGGATCACCGAGCCGTGCGGTCCCGGAATCGATTCCGCCGGTGGCGAATAGAAGTCGGACCGGGGAGTGCCCGCGACCTCGGTCGCGCTCGCCGTGTCCTGCCCACAGGCCGCCGCCGTCACGGCCAGACAGGCCACCGCGGCGGCCGTGATCACCCGAGCGATTCCTGTCCGCATGTTCCCCCCACGTGCCACCGAACGGCCGCCACGCGCGGCCGGTAAACCGCCGATCAGGGTACTCGATGCCGCGGGGACGGCCGGGAGGCCCGGCCGTCCCCCGGACTCAGCGCAGCACCCGGCCGAGGAAGTCGCGGATCAGCGCCGCGATCTCCGGTCCGTGCGACTCCAGCGCGAAATGACCGGCGTGGAGCAGGTGCAGTTCCGCGTCGGGCAGATCGCGCAGGTAGGCACGGGCACCGTCGGCGCCGAAGATCTCGTCGTGCTCACCCCAGGCGATCAGCGTCGGCGGCTGATGCTCGGCGAAGTACTTCTGGAACGCGGGGTAGCCGTCGAGGTTGTTCTTGTAGTCGAAGAACAGTTGCAGCTGGATCTCCTTGTTGCCGGGGCGATCCAGGTAGGCCTGGTCGAGGGTCCACGTGTCCGGGCTGACCAACGCCAGCCGATCGGCCGGAACACCGTGTGTGTACTGCCATTTGGTGGCGTCGAGCTCGAGCAGCTTGCGCACCTCGGGTTCGTGGGTGACGCGGTCGTTCGCGTGCGCGAACAGCACCTCCCAGAACGGCGTGAAGCCCTCCATGTAGGCGTTGCCGCTCTGGGTGATGATGGCGGTGATCCGCTCCGGGTGGCGCGAGGCGATGCGCAGGCCGATGGGGGCGCCGTAGTCCTGGATGTAGATCGCGAAGCGCTCGATACCGAGGGTGTCGAGCAATTCCAGGGTGATGTCGGTCAGCGAGTCGAAGGTGTAGTCGAAGTCCTCGACGCTCGGGGCGCCCGACTGGCCGAACCCGAGATGGTCGGGCGCGATCACGTAGTAGTCGTCGGCGAGAGCCGGGATCAGGTTGCGGAACATGGCCGAGCTGCTCGGGAAGCCGTGCAGCAGTAACAGAGTGGGGTTTTCCGGGTTGCCCGCCGCGCGATAGAAGAGGGTCTGCCCCTGGATCTGGACGGTGTTGTGGCTGATCTGGCTCATGCTGGATCTCTCTTTCTCGATGGGTGTGATTACTCGGACCAGGTGGAGTTCTGGACGGCCTCGGTGAAGGCGGCGAGGATCTGTCGGCGCCGTGGATCTCGAAACGCTGGCTGCCGGAGCGGTAGCGCCGGGTCAGGCCCAGGTCGTGGAACATGGCGCAGACGTAGCGGATCTCGGGGTCGTAGCTCAGGCCGGACGCCGCCCCGCGCAGGGCGCCGAAGTAGTAGACGCGGCGGGAGTTGGTGGTAGATCAGCGGACTCGCCGCGGCGCGGACCAGCTCGGTGGCCTCGGCCACCAGCGCCGAATCCGGGATCGCCGGAAGCTCGGTCATCGGGTGTTCCTTTCAGACGGTGACCGGTTCGCGGTGGCGGACCGGAGTGATCAGTGCGGCGGCGGCGACGGTGAACACCAGGCCGAGCGCGAAATAGCCGCGGTAACTGTCGGTGAGGGCGTGCACGACGGTGGCCACGCCGAGGCCGGCGGCGGCGGCCAGCTGGTGGATCACCCAGGCGGGGGCGAGCGTGCGGCCCATCCGCGCCGGGTCGAGGCCGCGCGACAGGATGGCCATGGTCAGTGGGATGACCGGGAACGAGGCGATGCCGAACAGCACGGCCACCACGACCAGCACCTGGGGTCCGGGCACGAACACAGCGGGCAGCAGGGCGGCCAGGCGTACCGAATACAGCACCCGGAGCAGCGATTCCGGCGGGAAGCGGCGCAACAGTCGCACCATCGCCGCCGAGGTGAGCCCGGCCGCCAGGGCGGCCAGCGCCACCAGCCTGCCCGCACCCGCCACCGACCAGCCCTGCTCCACGGCGTGTTTGGGCAGCATCAGCACCACCACGTACAGGGTCGCCGCGTGTAAACCGAACGACACCAGCACTTTCCATCGATCGGCCAGCGACTCCCCCGCACCGGCGCTGGTCGCCGCCCGCTGATCCGTGGGCAGCAGCACCCACAGCGCGGCGGTGGCGGCCAGCCCGATCGCGCCCAGCAGCGCGAAGGTGGCGCGCACCCCGATCGGCTCGAACAGCGCCGTGGCCGCCCATGGCGTGATCAGCTGTCCCAGGTTGATGCCGATCGCGGCCCGCGCCATGGCGGGTCCGGCCTGCGGGCCGTGCGCGCGGCCGAGCAGCGTCGTCACGGTCAGCGTCGACGACGACGCGAAGCCGAGTCCGCCCAGCACCATGTACGCCGCGACGAACTGCCAGGTCTCGGTGACGGTGGCCAGCACCAGATAGCTGCTCGAGATCAGGGTGAGCCCGCCGATCAGCACGAGCTTGGGCCCGAACAGATCCAGCAGCCTGCCGATGCCCTGCTGCGCCAGCCCGGTGACCGTGGTGCCCAGCGCGGCGGCAACGGCCAGTGCCGTCGCCGAGACGCCGTAGGCCGCGGCCGTCGGGGCGAAGAACACGCCCATCGTGAAGTTCAGCCCGAACGACACGGTCATCGCCGCGAGTCCGGCCCAGGCGAGATGTTCACGTCGCATGTCGGTCACCTCCTTTCCGTGTGTAGCCGGGCGATCTCGCCCTCGAGTTCGGCGATCCGATCGCGCAGGACCTGCATCGCCTCGGCGACCGCCGCGCGTGGATACAGCGGCGGAATGTGCTGACGGCAGTTCCAGTCGAACGCCTCGATGTCGATCAACACCGCGCGCTCGAGCTGCGCGCGATACCCCTCGACCGCCATCGAGGCGACCAGGTCCGGATCGTCGGCGGCTTCGACCACTCGCGCCCGGCCGAAGATCTTCATCCGCGCCTGCGCGGCGTAGTCCATGAGGAACAGCGAGACCCGGTCGTCGTGGTCGAGATTGCCGCGGCTGATGTATTGCTTGTTGCCGCGGAAGTCGGCGAAACCCAACGTGCGATCACCGAGCACCTTCAGCAATCCCGGTGCGCCACCGCGATGCTGGATGTACGGCCAGCCGGTCTCACCGACCGTCGCCAGGTAGAAGCTGTCCCGCTCGCCGATGAACCAGGCCTCGTCGGGCCCGATCCGGTCGGCGACCTCGGGCACCTGCGCCATCCGCTCGTAGCTGCGCAGACTGCCGTGCGCGCGCTGGTGCTCGCGCACCAGCGGAGTGAACGCGACCTGCGCGTAGTGCCCGGTCACGACTACCCCTTCGCCCGTTCGATCTTCCCGGCGAGCGCGGCGAGCAGGCTCTGGAGCAGGTCGATGGTGGTCTCGTCGACCAGGTTGCCCGCGTCGTCGAACCGCTCGTGCGACCGGAAGGCGATCACCTCCGGCTTGACCACCACATCGCTCTCGGTCCAGACGAAGACCTGCCGCAACGCCAGTTGCGCTCGGACCGAACCGAATTGGGTGGGCGCGGCGCCCATGATCGCGACCGGCTTGCGCAGCAGCGGCAGCCCTTCGGTTCTGGTCCAGTCGGTGCTGACCCAGTCGATGGCGTTCTTGAGCACACCGGGGATCGAGTAGTTGAACTCCGGCGTCGCGATCAGCACGCCGTCGGCGGCGGCGATGCGGCGGCGCAGGTCGGCCACCGCGGCGGGTCGCTGATCGGGCGTATCCAGGTCCTGGTCGTAGGGCGGGATCGCCCGGAGCCCGTCGTAGATCTCGATGTCGAGGCCGGCGCCGAATTTCTGGGCGGCGCGCAGCAGGGCGGTGTTGTGCGAGTCGGCGCGCAGGCTGCCCGACAGCGCGAGGACGGTGTGGTTGGTCATGGGCTCGCTCTTCTGGGTCGTGCGGATGGGATCCGTTGTTCTAACCAGTCATCGATACTTTAAAGGTTAGTCCGGGCCTCGTTGATTCCCGGTTCGGGAAAAAATCTCGGATTCAACGACGGAGCGCCTTCGTGGCGTACTCAGAACCTACGGCGCGGGCGCGGTATCGACGGCGGACCACCGGCGCCGCGCGGCGGACACTCCACGCCAGATCGTCCAGCTGGAAGGGTTCGCACTTCGGTTGCCCGCGAACGGTTGTCGTCGACTAACATCCGCTGGTGATCGACAGCACCATCCCGGTACGCACCGCCCGGCTGATCCGGGCGACCGCGCGGGGTGTCGGGGTCACCGAGGCCGAGCTGCGTCATCTGCCCGGCCCCGACCCCGCGGACATCGCCGATGGCCTGGCCCGCATTCCCACCGAGTCGACCTGGCGCATCTGGGAACTCACCGAGGCGATCGGCGGTCCCGGTGCCGGACTCCGGGCGGGAGCCGCGGCCGATCGTGGGCAGTTGCTCGAGTGGGACTACCTGTTCACCAGCGCACCCACCCTGGCCGAGAGCGTCCGCATCGCGTTCGACCTGCGCGCCCTGGTGACCGATCCAGGTGTCGGCTGGTCCGTGCGCGAGGACGGCCGCTTGCTGGTCCTGCGGTTCGACGCGATCGAGCCCGACCCGCTACTGGCCCCGGTCGAGGACTTCATCCTCTCCACCGTGCTGCGGCGAATGCGCGAGGCCACCCGGACGGCGATCACGCCGGTCCACGTCGCGCTCCGCAGGCGCGCACCCGCCACCCGGCAGCACCTCGTCGATGTCTTCGGCACCCAACGCATCGATTTCGGCGCCCCGCACGCCCAGCTGACCTTCCTCGACGTCGCCGACCTGCCCACCGGCACCGATCCGCAGCTGGGCGCCCTGGTGCGGCACCACGCCGAGCTCGCCCTCGCCGGCTCCTGCCCCGTCCCCACCGATCAGGAGGCGCTGCGCGCCGCGATCCTCGACGAACTCGCCACGGGCGAGCTCACCCTTCCCGCCGTCGCCGCTCGCTTCGCCGCCAGTCCGCGCACCTTCCAGCGCCGCCTCGCCGCGGCGGGCACCACCTGGCGCGACGAAGTCGACGCCGCCCGCCGCGACCGCGCCGAACGTCTGCTGCGCGAGTCCGACCTCCCCGTCCAATCCATCGCCGCCCGCCTGGGCTACACCGATGCTCGCGCCCTGCGCCGTTCCTTCCACCGCTGGACCGGCCACAGCCCCGATGCCTTCCGCCGGGCGGCCGGCCCCGCAAACACGAACGGCGCGTTCACCCTCGGGTGAACGCGCCGTTCGGCGGGAAACGAACTAGCGGCCGATGGCCGCGGCCATCACGCGGACGGCGGAGATCAGGCCGTCGATCAGGTTGCCCTGACGGAACGACGCCAGCGCGGCGGTGACACCCAGCTGGCAGATGCGATCGTTGGCGCGCTCGGCGACGTGCGCACCGGAGCGCACCTCGATGGCGCCCTGGTTCGGCGAGACCGCGATGAGCACCGAGTCGGCCGCCTCGGGGGTGTTCGGCAGGACCGCGTCGGCGCCGGCCGCCGGGTCGTTGCCGAGATCGCCGAGGTAGATGTTGAAGCGGACCTTGGTCGCGCGGGTCGCCTCGGTGAGGGCGTTGTCGAGCATGACGCGCTCACGGTCGGTGAAAGGCACCTCGTCGAAGACGGTGCCCGGCTCGTGCACGCCCGAGACGCGACCGCTGCTGGTCAGTGCGAATCCGTGCGGCAGGTCGGCATCGACCACCGCGGGCCACTTAGAACTTGCCACTTGCCCGGCCTCCGATCAGCTCCGCGTTCGCGGCTTCGAGAGCCGCATGGCTGCCATGCGACTCGGCGGTGTGGTGACCCGCCGCGGCGGTCACCTCGTCGGTAGCACTCCACAGCACCGGCGAGTGGGTCCACTTCTGCCCGAGCGCGAAGTGGGCCGGCTTCTCACCGGGGAATGGCTTACCGAGATAGGACAAACCCGCGATCGCGAAGTAGATCGCGGCCGGGATGCCGACGAAGATCAGCACTGTCTCGAGAATGCTCACGGTCCAACGGTAGACGATGCTCTGTAGTAGTTCATCCTCCGGCACTCCCGAAACCGCGTGTCCACCCTCCTCAGACCAGCCAGGCCGCCGCGTTCGCGGGCAGCCGGTCGTCGGCGACGGGGGCGCTGGCCAGCAGCACCTCCCCCGGCGGCAGCTGGATCGGCCCGTCGGAGGCGTTGAGGACACAGATCAGTCCACCCGGCCTGCGGAAGGCCAGGCATCCGTCCGGGCTGCCGTACCACTCGATCCGGTCACCCGCGAATTCCGGCCGTGTGCCACGCAGATCGATCGCCAGCCGGTACAGCGACAGCGTCGAATGCAGGGTCTCCAGTTGGGCTTCCACCGTGCGGTCGGCCCAGTCGGCCGGGATCGGCAGCCACGGCGTGCCCGTGGTGAAGCCGAACGGGGTGGTCGAGCCCTCCCACGGGATCGGCACCCGGCAGCCGTCGCGCCCGCGTTCGGTGTGGCCCGAGCGCTCCCACACCGGGTCCCGCAACGCGTCCTCGGGCAGATCGTCGACGTTGGGCAGGCCGAGTTCGGCGCCGTTGTAGACGAACACCGCCCCGGGCAGCGCCAGCTCGACCATCGTCATCGCCCGCGCCCGCGCGACCCCGATCCGGCCGCCGCCGTAGCGGGTGACCTCGCGTTCGATGTCATGGTTGGACAGCGTCCAGGTCGGCGGGGCGCCGACACCGCTCACCGCGTCGAGGGAGTGCGTGATCGCCTCGCGCACACCCTCGGCGGTGTAGGGGGTCTCCGCCAGGCGGAAGTTGAACGCCAGGTGCAGTTCGTCCGGGCGCACGTACTCGCCGAAGCGGGTGTTGTCGTCGACCCACACCTCGCCGATCGACACCGCGTGCGGGTAGTCGTCGAGGACCGCGCGGATGCGGCGGTGGATGGCGTGCACGCCCGGGTTGTTGAAGCGGGGATCGTCGTCGTCGTGGACCAGCATCTTGGTCTCGACCTTCGCCATGTCGGGCAGGCCGTCGGGCTTGGCCATCCCGTGCGCGACATCGATCCGGAAGCCGTCGACCCCGCGGTCGAGCCAGAACCGCAGCGTCTTCTCGAAATCGGCGGCGACCTCGGGATTCTCCCAGTTCAGGTCCGGCTGTTCCGGCGCGAAGATGTGCAGGTACCACTGGCCCGGGGTGCCGTCGGGCTCGGTGACCCTGGTCCAGGCCGGGCCGCCGAAGATGCTCGGCCAGTTGTTCGGCGGCTCGGCCCCGTCGGGGCCGCGGCCGTCCCGGAACAGATAGCGGGCCCGCTCGGGGCTGCCCGGCGCGGCCTCCAGGGCCGCGGTGAACCACGGGTGCTCGACGCTGGTGTGATTGGGCACCAGGTCCATCGTCACCTTGATCTCGCGGTCGTGTGCCTCGGCGATCAGCTCGTCGAACGCGGCCAGCCCGCCGAAGAGCGGGTCGATGTCGCGCGGGTCGGCCACGTCGTATCCGCCGTCGGCCTGCGGCGAACGCATCACCGGACAGATCCACAGCGCGTCGACGCCCAGTAACTCCAGGTAGCCCATCTTCTCGCGAACGCCGCCCAGATCGCCGACACCGTCACCGTCGGAGTCGGCGAACGAACGTGGGTAGACCTGATAGAACACGGCGGTTGTCCACCACGGAGCGGTGCTGTTTTCCCCCGGCACCGGCGAGGCAGGTGTCTGTGTCACAACCGCAATATTGCCAAAGATTGCCCGGGATATTCCTACGGCGCGAGACTTTCTTCGAATCTGGCAAATCGCCAGCGTTCGCCACGCCGGAGCGAAACATCGGGGTAAACCTCGGCATCGACCCGAAACCGCGGCGCCACCTGCCGGTCATCAGCGAACGCGGGGCACCCTTCCCCTCACCCGGGCGCGTTCTGCAGCGAGGCGGCCGCCATCTGGAAGTAGTCCATCAGCTGCTTGCGGTGCGCGTCGTCCAGGATCGATGGCTCGATCTCCCCGACCGCGATCGTCATGCACCGCAGCCACGCGTCACGCTCGAGCGGGCCGACGACGAACGGGTTGTGCCGCATCCGCAGCCGCGGGTGCCCACGCTCGTCGGAATAGGTCCGCGGCCCGCCCCAGTACTGCTCGAGGAACATCCGCAGCCGACGCTCGGCGGGGCCCAGATCCTCCTCCGGATACAGTGGGCGCAGGATCTCATCGACAGCGACCTCGCGATAGAACACGGACACGATGCGGCGGAACGTCTCGGCGCCACCCACCGCTTCGTAGAACGAGGTCGTTGTCTGCTCACCTGAAGTCACGACGTCCATTGTGCCCCGATGACCGGGCACGCGACGCGGCGGCAGCCGCGCATCACGAACGCGTGGCCCTTCAACCACAGTTCACCCGAAAGTTTGAAAAATAGCCGTGCAATACCGGCAGAACCATGGTCAACTGGGGGGCAGTATCGGCCCCAGATACCACATGATCCTGCCAATCATGAAATTGAGGTCAAGATGAAGCAGCGACCAGGCGCCCGGTCACACGAGGCGCGCGCGCACCGACAACTCCAGCCCGCCGACGTCCACAATCGTGGCTCGGGGGCTATCCCGCTGCATATCTTGTCCGATCACCATCCGGGCGCACACGGTCATCACGACCTGCCGCATCACCCCGCGCCATTGCATCTTGCCGGAGACCACGACGCCGCCGCGTGGCGCAAACGCCGGGTCCTCCTCCTCAACGCCACCTACGAACCGCTCACCGCGCTGTCCGCGCGCCGTGCCGTCGTCCTGCTGATCTGCGCCAAAGCCGACGCGGTCCACGACAACCCCGAAGCCCCGGTCCTGCACTCGGCAGGCGCCGAAGTGGCGATTCCCTCCGTCATCCGGCTGCGCACCTACGTGCGCGTGCCCTACCGCGCCCGGGTGCCGATGACCCGCGCCGCGCTCATGCACCGCGACCGCTATCGCTGCGGCTACTGCGGCGGCAAGGCCGAGACCATCGACCACGTGATCCCGCGCAGCCGCGGCGGCGAGCACTCGTGGGAGAACTGCGTCGCCAGCTGCGCCCCCTGCAATCACCGCAAGGCCGACAAGATGCTCACCGAGCTCGGCTGGACGCTGCGCCACCCCCTGGTCTCCCCCAAGGGACCGCACTGGCGGCTGCTGTCCACCACCGCCGACCTGGATCCGATCTGGTTGCAGTATCTCGGCGAAGGAGCCGCCTGAGTCAGGGGCTCTCGATGACCATCGAGGCCCAGGTCCCCGGTTCCAGCGCCTCGAAGATATGCGGAAGATCGCCCAGGTAGCGGACGTAATCGCCGGGGCCGATCTCGATGGGCTCGTCCGCCGGGCCGACCAGCGCGCGCCCGGCGGCCAGCACCACGTGCTCGACCACGCCCGGGTTGTGCGGATCGGAGCGGCGGGTATGGCCGGGTTCGGCCGCGATCCGGTAGACATCGCAGCGCGTGTGTGACTGTCCCGCTGCGAGCAAGGTCACTCGATAGTCCGCGTCGGCCGATGGCACCGGCGCGCCCTCGTCGGCGCGGATCACCTGGACATTGGGCCGGGGCGGGTCGAGCAGCCGCGAGAACGGCATCTCCAGCGCGACGCACAGCGCCCACAGGGTTTCCAGACTGGGATTGCCGGTGCCCGATTCCAGTTGCGACAGTGTCGATTTCGCGACGCCGGCCCGGCTCGCGACCTCGGTCAGCGACAAACCAGCGCGCGCGCGTTCGCGGCGCAGCGATGCCGCGATCACCGCTTGGGGTGGTCCGGTCACCGGGTCCTGCCGGTCCATCAACGCCTCCTGGGAGCTGGCGATTTCGCGTTGACTTTACCCACCTGTCGCGTTCAATATGAGAAACATGCGTTCGATATGGCGAACACTCGATCGGCGAACCGTCACCGCCGTGGCCGCGGCCTGCCTGGCCGTCGGCCTCTTCGGCGTGTCCTACGGCGCATCGACGATCGCGGCCGGGTTCCCGGTCTGGATGCCGATCGTGATGGCGGTGACGGTGCTGGCCGGCGGGTCCGAGCTGCTGTTCTTCGGCATCGTCGCGGCGGGCGGTAGCCCGCTCGCCGCCGTCGTCGCCGGACTGCTGCTCAATGCCCGGCACCTGCCCTACGGCCTGTCGGCGCCGGAGGTCTTCGGCCACGGCTGGAAGCGGGTGCTCGGCATCCACGTGCTCAACGACGAGTCGGTGGCGTTCGCGACCGCGCCCGGCGACCAGGAGCGCAAGCGCGCCGCCTACTGGGCCTGCGGCATCGGCGTCGCCCTGAGCTGGCCGCTGGGCGCGACCCTCGGCGCCGCCCTGGGTTCGCTCGTCCCCGACACCTCGGCTCTCGGTCTCGACGCGGTGTTCCCGGTGATCCTGCTCGCGCTCATCCTGCCCGCCCTGCGCGACCGCGCCACCCTGCGCCCGGTCCTGGTCGGCGCCGCACTCGCGGTCGCGGCCGCCCCGTTCGTCCCGGCGGGCCTGCCGGTGCTGATCGCTCTGCTCGGCTTGGTGTTCGCGCTGCGGCCACCGGAGCAGACCGAGAGCCCGGCGGCACAGCCATGCTGACCTCGGCCGTTCGGCCCGGGCACGCCGGTGCGCGGTCGATACCCGCCCGGTCGATCCCCGCGCGTCCCGGCCGCGCGCTCGGATCGCCGAGGGTCGTGCCGACCTGTGCGACCGGCCGGACTCCGCCCGTCTCCCAGCGGCGGTGCCCGTCGTGAACACCCCCTACCTGCTGCCCGCGATGCTCACGCTCGCCGCGGGCACCTACGCGCTGCGGTGGACCGGCCCGGCTCTTCGGCATCGACTTCGCCTGTCGCCCAGGATGATCCATCTTCTCGATACCGGCGCGCTGATTCTGCTCGCGGCGCTGGTCGCGACCGCCACCCTCCCGACCGGGTCCGGCGAACTCGGCATCGCCCTGCCCGCCGGAGTGACGGTCGGCGGCCTCCTCGCGTGGCGCCGTGCGCCGCTGCTCGTCACCGTGCTCGCCGCGGCGGCGACAACCGCCCTCCTCCGACTGGCCGGCGTGCACTGACGCGGCGCCGTCACCCTGTGCTCGACGACCGTGACGCGGCGACTCGCGAGCGTCCACCGACCTGATCGTCACACTGCCGTCGAGTCATGGTCGGCACGGGCCGGCTCGCGCCGCTGCTGGCCACCGTCCCCGAGATTACGGACACGCGCACGTCGACCATTCTGCTCCGGCGCCGCGCGCGCGACCTCGTTGTCGCCGGGAGATGTCCGACCCCACTGGCACCATGTCGCCCGTGACCACGAGCGAACGACCGATGCCGCCCCTGAACGCCGACGAGCGCGCGACCACGGAGGCGTGGCTCGACTTCTACCGCGCGACGCTGGCGCTCAAGTGCCAGGGCCTCGACGACGCCCAGTTGCGCACCGCCGCCGCGCCATCCGCGCTGACCCTGCTCGGCCTGCTCCAGCACATGGCCGAGGTCGAACGTAACTGGTTCCGCCGAGTCCTCGCCGAGGAGCCCGCGCCGCCGATCTACGACCCGCACGCCGATACCGCGGGACACGACGGTGGTTTCGAGCTCACCGACGACTCGTCCTACGACAAGGCCGTCGCGGTCTGGCAAGACGAGATCGCCCATGCCCGCCGCAATTGCGCCGCTCGCGAGCTGGACGACACCAGCCCGTTCCTGGACAGCCGGGTGAGCCTGCGCTGGATCTACACCCACATGATCGCCGAGTACGCCCGCCACTGCGGCCACGCCGATCTGCTGCGCGAGCGCATCGACGGAGCCACGGGCGTCTGAGCCCGGCGCACGACCTCAGCTGGGCGACAGCGGGATCCCCCCACCCAGGCGACGCGCGACGGAGCCGTAACGGGCGTCGAGGCGCAGCCAGGTGCGGGTGGCGCGGACGCGGACCAGTTCGGTGGGCTGGATGCGGCGCGATTCGGTCTTCTCCCCCGCGTGCGGGATGAAGTCCATGGCGGTGAGGGCGAAGACGACCCGCATCGGGACCTCGACCGCGAGGTCGTCGGCGCCGGTGACGGTGAGCACCGACTGGTCCAGCAACGAAGCGGGCGGGCCGTGGGCCCCGCCGTGCTCGCGGGCCAGATCGGCACCGCGCTCGGCCAGCTCGACCAGTGCCCGAGCCGGGACGTCGTCGACGTGGGTGAAACCGTCGGCGGGTGGCAGCGCACCGCGCCAGGCCGAGTCCATCGAGTAGCCGAGGTCGATCGGGTGCCCGGTGCGCAGACCCGCCAGCACCGTATCGGCGCCGACGGTGACATCGTCGACACCGAGTTCGGCGGTGACCGTGCGCACCGCGAGGGTCTCGAAACCTGTTGCGACCCACGCGGAGACGAGACTGGAACCCCGCCGCCGCAACCGGACCACCGCGGCCGGGTCGAGCCGGATCGCCCGGCTGAGGAAGGTGGCCAGGTTCTCGCGTTCGGCCGGGTCGGGAGCGTGCAGCACCCGCTGTTCGGAGCTCACGGAGGTCAGGCCCGCCACAGGGCCAGGTAGTCGCGTTCGGTGTCGCTGAGCCTGCGCAACCGCTGGGTCTCGATGTCGAACGCGGCGAGCTGGGTGGTGGCGGTGACCGCCGGCGGCGAATCGGGGGCGGCGCCGTTGGCACGCACCTCGTAGCCGATCGTGAAATCGACCGCCCGCAACTGCTTGACCCACATGGCGATGTCGAGCGGGGTGTCCTCGTGCCGCAACTGGCCCCGGTACTTCACGTGCAGGTCGACCAGCACACAACCCTGCCGCCCCATCGACGCCGTCGGCTTGTCGTCGTCGAACAGCCACGGAATCCTGGCCTCTTCCAGCAGCGTCACCATCCGCGCGTGGTTGACGTGCTGGAACACGTCCATGTCCGACCAGCGGATCTCGACCTTGGCGTGAAAGCGCCGGGGCAACACCAGGTTCGTCTCCGGCGCGGCCGTGGCTGTGTTCGGCGAGCTCGTCACCGTGGTACCTCCGATTGGGCGCCCACCCCGCTCACCATGCTCCGCACCTGTCGCGCGGCGACCGACAGTGTGGCGAGGTCGTGGGTCCCGGACTCGAACAATTCCGACAGTGCCGCGCGCGCACGACCCAGCCGGGACTGGTTCTTCGACTCCCAGTATGCAATTTTCTCGTCGGCCGTCTCCTCCGGGTCACCCGCGGAGAGCACATCGAGGGTGAGCGAGCGCAGCGAACCGTACATGTCGTCGCGCAACGCGAGCCGGGCCAGCGCGTGCCAGCGATCGCCGCGTTCGAGGTGACTCACCGCCTCGAGCAGCCAATCGATCTTGAGATGCTCGTTGAGCGCGTAGTACAGCGCACCGACCTCGGTGCCGTCCCGGTCGGCGATGTCGGCGATGTCGACGATGTCGAGCAGTGGGTACAGGCTCAGCAGCCCGAACACCTCGGTTGCCAGCTCGGTCGGCGCGCCACGGGCGATCAGCTCGGCCGCGCCCTGGGTGAGCGAGGTGACGTGGTGCCCGCGCAGCCAGCCCGGCACCTGCGGCGCCAGCTCCTGCACCCGCCGGTGGTATCGGTTGATCTCGGCACCCACCGCGATCGGCTGCGGCCGGTTGCTGAGCAGCCAGCGCGAGGCCCGGTCCAGCGTCCGCTTGGACTCCAGCTCCAGCAGATCGCACACACCCGCGGGCGCGTCGGCGCCGCGGATACGCGCCCACACGTCGTGCAGTTCGAAGATCTCGGTGGCCGCGGCGAACGCGCGAACGGTGTCGGAAGTGCTGGCCCCGACTTCCTCGTTGAGCCGGTGCGCGTAGGTGATGCCCGCGTAGTCGACGACTTCGTTGACGATCATCGTGGTGACGATCTCGCGCCGCAGCCGGTGCTTCTTGATCGCGGCGCCGAACCGCTCACGCAGCGGCGTCGGGAAGTACTGCGGCAGCCTGCGCGCGAAGTAGACGCTGTCGGGCAGATCGGTGTCGAGCAGATCGGCCTTGAGCCCGAGCTTGACGTGCGCGAGCAGATTGGCCAGTTCGGGCGAGGTGAGCCCGCGGCCCTCCTCGTCACGCCGCTTCAGTTCGGCCTCGCTCGGCAACGCCTCGAGCTCACGGTCCAGGCCGCGACGCTGCTCGAGATCGTCGATGACACGGCCGTGCACGCTGACCATCTGCGGCGCGTCGGTGCGCGCGATGCCGATCAGCACGTTCTGATCGACGTTGTCCTGCAACACCATCCGCGCGACCTCGTCGGTCATCGAGGCCAGCAGCGGGTTGCGGTCGGCCTGCGCCAGGTCGCCCGAGCTCACCACGCCGTCGAGCAGGACCTTGATGTTGACCTCGTGGTCGGAGCAGTCCACGCCCGCGGAGTTGTCCAGCGCGTCGGTGTTCATCTTGCCGCCGCCCCGGCAGAACTCGATCCGGCCCAGCGCGGTGGCGCCGAGGTTGCCGCCCTCACCGATCACCTTGACCCGCAACTGGTTACCGTCGACCCGGACCGCGTCGTTGGACTTGTCGCCCACCTCGGCGTTGGCTTCGGTGCTGGCCTTGACATAGGTGCCGATGCCGCCGTTCCACAACAGCTGCACCGGCGCGAGCAGGATCGCCCGCACCAGTTCCGGCGGCGTGAGCGCCTGCACCGAGTCGGGCAGCCCCAGCGCGAGCCGGGCCTGCGGCGAGATCGGCACCGACTTCACGGTCCGCTCGAACACGCCGCCGCCCGCGCTGATCAGCGAGCGGTCGTAGTCGGCCCACGAGGACCGCGGCAGCGCGAACAGCCGCTCGCGCTCGACGTACGAGGTGGCCGCGTCGGGGTTCGGGTCCAGGAAGATGTGGCGGTGGTCGAACGCGGCGACCAGCCGGATGTGGCGCGAGAGCAGCATGCCGTTGCCGAACACGTCACCGCTCATGTCGCCCACGCCGACGACCGTGAAGTCCTGGCTCTGGGTGTCGATGCCCATCTCGCGGAAGTGCCGCTTGACCGCTTCCCACGCGCCCTTGGCGGTGATGCCCATGGCCTTGTGGTCGTAGCCGGCCGAGCCGCCGGAGGCGAAGGCGTCACCGAGCCAGAAGCCGTAGCGGGTCGCCACGTCGTTGGCGATGTCGGAGAAGCTGGCGGTGCCCTTGTCGGCGGCGACGACCAGATAGGTGTCGTCGGCGTCGCGGCGGACCACCCGGGCGGGCGGCAGCACCGCGCCGGTGGCCAGATCGACATTGTCGGTCACGTCGAGCAGGCCGGAGATGAAGGTGCGGTAGCAGGCGACGCCCTCGGCGATGCTCGCCTGACGATCGGCGGCGGGGTCACCGGTGGGCGCGGGCGGATTCTTCACCACGAAGCCGCCCTTCGCGCCGACCGGCACGATCACCGCGTTCTTCACCGCCTGCGCCTTCACCAGACCCAGGATCTCGGTGCGGAAGTCCTCGAGCCGGTCCGACCAGCGCAGACCGCCGCGCGCCACCGAGCCGAACCGCAGATGCACGCCCTCGACGCGCGGCGAGTAGACGAAGATCTCGAATTGCGGTCGCGGCTTGGGCAATTCGGCGATCTCGCGCGGTTCCACCTTGAACGAGAAGTAGTCGCGGGGATGACCTTCGGCGTCGACGACGTAGTAGTTGGTGCGCAGGGTCGCCTTGATCAGGCCGAGGATGGCGCGCAGAATGCGGTCGGCGTCCATGCTGACCACTTCGTCGATGCCCGCCCTGACCTTCGTCTCCAGCTCGGCGGCGGTCTCGGCCGACACGGTGTCGGGATCGAAGCGGGCGGCGAACAGGTCGACGAACGCCCGCGCGACCTCGGGATGGGCCAGCAGCACGCGCGCGATGTTGACCTGGCTGTACGGGAAACCGGCCTGCTGCAGGTACTTCGCGTACGCGCGCAGGATCGCCACCGACCGCCACGGCAGACCGGCCCGCAGCACCAGCTCGTTGAGGCCGTCCGCCTCGGCTCGGCCGTCCCAGACCGCCTCGAAGGCGTCGGTGAACCGAGAGTGCAGCTCGTCCTCGTGGGTGGCCTGCTCGAGCAGTTCGGCGTCGAGATCGCCGCCGAGCGCGTTGCGCAGCAGCTCGGGACGCGCCTGCAGCCCGAAGTCGTAGATCCAGCGCTCGGCACCGCACTCCAGCTGCAGCTGGTAGGGCCGCTCGTCCACCACCTCGACGCCGAGACTCTGCAACACCGGCAGGACCTGGCTCAGCGAGACAGCCGCCCCGGCGATGTAGAGGCTGAAGCGCCACGACCCCGGCGCGGCCTCCGGCTTGCGGTACAGGTGCTGGCCGATGCCGCCCTCGGTGAGCCGTTCCAGCCTGCCGATGTCGGCCAGCGCGCGGACCGGGCCGAAATCCTCCTTGTAGCTTTCCGGGAAGGCCTCCGAATATCGCTTCACCACACCGGGGTCCAGGACGGTGGAGGTGGCGACCTCGTCGTCGATCCGATCGTCCCAGGTGTGGCTGGCCGCGTTCAGCAGAGTCTGCAGGCGCAGCCGATTGTCCTCGGAGGTGTCCGGCGCCGCGGTGGCCTCGGCGGGCAGCATCACGGTGAAATAGACACTGGCGAGCTCGCTTTCGCTCACCCGCGCCGAGTAGTCGATGTCGGCGCCGCCGAGCTCGCGGACCAGGATCTCCTGCATCTGCAGGCGCACCGCGGTGGTGTAGCGATCGCGCGGCAGGTACACCATGCAGGCCACGAACCGGCCGTACCGGTCGCTGCGCAGGAACAGCCGCACCTGCCTGCGCAGGCCCACCCCGAGCACCGCCACCGCGGTGCGGCGCATCGCCTCGGTGTCGGCCGAGAACAGCTCGGTGCGCGGGAACGACTCGATCACCTCGAGCATCGCCTGCCCGGAGAACGAGTCCTTGTCGAATCCGGCCGCCTCGATGGCGGTGCGCACCCTGGTGTTGATGACCGGGATGTCGAGGACGTTCTCGTGCACCGCGCTGACGGTGAACACGCCGATGAACAGATGGACGCCGACGACGGCGCCCGCGTCGTCCACGTCGGCGACGCCGACGAAGTACGGGTACACCGAGCGGTGCACGGTCGCGCGGACCAGGCCCTGGGTGAGCATCAGCAGCGGGCGGTCGCCGCCGTTGATCGGCACCTGGAAGTCGGTGCCGATGTCGGCACGCAGCACGCCGAGGCTCGCGCCGGCCACCGGGGTGGACACGGTGTGGCCGAGTTCGGTGTCGCGGTGATAGCGCGCATAACCGAGCAGGGTGAAGTTGCCGCGCGACAGCCAGCGCAGCAGCTCCGCGCACTCGGCCAGATCGGTGGCGGGGAACGGCCCCGTGCCCGCGGCCGCGGTCCGATCGAGCTGGTCGGCCAGGGAGCTCTGCACCCTGGTCATCGCCTCGGTGTCGTCGATCACCTGACGGACGTCGGCGATCACGGTGGGCAGGGTGCGCTCGATGTGATCGAGCTGGGCCCGCCCGGTCGAGGGATGCAGCTGCAGATGCATCCACGACTCCGGCTTGCCGGTCGCGCCGTTGCCGTCCACCTCGTGCGGTGCCGCACTGATCAGGACGCCGTGCGCGTCGCGGGTGACCTCGAAGATCGGGTGGATGACCTCGGTGACGCTCACCTGCATCCGGCTCAGCGCCGCGGTGATCGACTCGACCAGCAGGGGCATGTCGTCGGTGACCAGCTGCGCCGCCGCGCCCATGCCCGACCCGTCGTCGGGATGGTAGACCCGCACCAGCGCCGTGTCCGCGGGACGTTCGGCGGCCAATTCCATGTGGCGACGGAAGATCTGGTTGATGCCGGTGACCGGGAAGTCCGCGTCGCCGGCGTCCACGTGTCGGAAGTACGCCCCTTCGAGTGTCGCGAGATCACCGCGCAAGCTCTGCGGTATTCCCGCGGCCCACGCCGCGCTCGACATTTCCGACGAGACCGTCATCGTTTCGCCCACTCCCATGGATTCGGTTCGCTTCGATTCCGCAACTCAGGTGACGCAAATTCGAGACTAGTCGGGGCTCCATGGACACGCGGAGGGAATTTGCGCTTGCCGCGCCGGTAACTTGGCCAACGTTCGGTGAACGCCGCGGAAGGCGCCGCTGCCAGTCGTTTTCGCGCGTTGACGCCGACGGCCCGGCGAGCCGATCATCGTGGATCGTTCCGCCGGGCCGTCGCAGCAAACCCTCGGGATCAGTCCCGGGTGAGCTTGCGGTGGGTCACGCGGTGCGGGCGCGCCGCTTCGGCACCGAGGCGCTCGACCTTGTTCGCCTCGTAGGCCTCGAAGTTGCCCTCGAACCAGAACCACTTGGCGTCGTTGTCGCTGTCGCCCTCCCACGCGAGGATGTGGGTGCAGGTGCGGTCCAGGAACCAGCGGTCGTGGGAGATCACGACGGCGCAGCCGGGGAACTGCTCGAGCGCGTTCTCCAGCGAGCTGAGGGTTTCGACGTCGAGGTCGTTGGTCGGCTCGTCGAGCAGGATCAGGTTGCCGCCCTGCTTGAGGGTCAGTGCGAGGTTCAGGCGGTTGCGCTCACCACCGGAGAGCACCCCGGCCGGCTTCTGCTGGTCCGGGCCCTTGAAGCCGAACGCGCTGACATAGGCGCGCGAAGGCATCTCCTGGTTGCCGACCTCGATGAAGTCGAGCCCGTCGGAGACGACCTGCCAGACGTTCTTGTTCGGGTCGATGCCCGCGCGGTTCTGGTCGACGTAGCTGAGCTTGACCGTCTCGCCGACCTTCACCTCGCCGCTGTCCGGCGCCTCCAGTCCGACGATGGTCTTGAACAGCGTGGTCTTACCGACACCGTTGGGGCCGATCACGCCGACGATGCCGTTGCGCGGCAGCGTGAAGGACAGGTCCTTGATCAGCTGACGATCGCCGAAGCCCTTGTCCAGGTGCGAGACGTTGACCACGATGTCGCCCAGGCGCGGACCCGCGGGGATCTGGATCTCCTCGAAGTCCAACTTGCGGTGCTTCTCGGCTTCCGCGGCCATCTCCTCGTAGCGACCGAGGCGGGCCTTGTTCTTGGCCTGCCGGGCCTTGGCGCCGGAGCGCACCCAGGCCAGCTCCTCCTTGAGGCGCTTCTGCAGCTTCTGGTCCTTTTTGCCCTGGACCTCGAGCCGCTGGGCCTTCTTCTCCAGGTAGGTGGAGTAGTTGCCCTCGTACGGGTAGGCGCGGCCGCGGTCGAGCTCGAGGATCCACTCGGCGACGTTGTCGAGGAAGTACCGGTCGTGGGTGACGGCCAGCACGGCGCCCGGGTAGGCGGCCAGGTGCTGCTCGAGCCACAGCACGCTCTCGGCGTCGAGGTGGTTGGTCGGCTCGTCGAGCAGCAGCAGGTCGGGCTTGCTCAGCAGCAGCTTGCACAGCGCGACGCGGCGGCGCTCACCACCGGAGAGGTTGGTGACCGGCTCGTCCGGCGGCGGGCAGCGCAGCGCGTCCATGGCCTGCTCGAGCTGGGAATCCACATCCCACGCGTCGGCGTGGTCGAGGAACTCCTGCAGCTTGCCCATCTCGTCCATGAGCTCGTCGGAGTAGTCGGTGGCCATCAGTTCGGCGATCTCGTTGAAGCGATCCAGCTTCACCTTGACCTCACCGAGGCCCTCCTCCACGTTGCCGCGGACGGTCTTCTCCTCGTTGAGCGGCGGCTCCTGCATGAGGATGCCCACGGTGGCGCCGGGCGCGAGGAACGCCTCGCCGTTGTTCGGCCGGTCCAGCCCCGCCATGATCTTCAGCACGGACGACTTACCCGCGCCGTTCGGGCCGACCACACCGATCTTGGCGCCGGGCAGGAAGTTCAGCGTCACGTCGTCGAGAATGACCTTGTCGCCGTGCGCCTTGCGAACCTTGATCATCTGGTAAATGAACTCAGCCATATATGGAAGCCTATCGGTGCGGGTAACGGGGGTGAGATGCGGAGCGGGCCGGTGCCGCGGATGCGACCCTCAGGCGTCGACCCGCTCGGGCGTACCGGAGATCGGCACCGCAACCGGCGATCGCGCCGGGAGGGAATCCGCCGCGGTCGTAGAGGCTACGGCAGTCGGTACCGTCGGCGCATACTCGGCCGCGTCCTGCGCGGGGATCGGTGGTACAGCGCCGCGCCGGTCCGAAATATTCCGCACGGTGTGCGACGCGGAGCGTGCCGCATCGGATCGCCGCACCACCGATGCGCTGCACCGTCCCAGATCAGGGCCGACCGCGACCGCGCGCATCTCCAGATCCCGACGCTCGGTACCGTCCTTGCCGCGATACGTGCCGTTGTCCACCCATCCCCCGGCCGCGGCGTCGAACCGGCGCGCATTACTCGCCATTCGGAAGGTCACCACCTGTTCGCCGTTGGCGAGATCACGCCGGACCGGATGGGTCACCACTGTGCCGATCACCGTCGCCTGTGCCTCGTACATCGAATCCGCCCCCGCTCGGTCGCTGTTGTGCTGACTTCCCCAGGATGGACTCACCGTCGGCCGAACGGTCGGACGCGGACGCAACTGGGGACAACCTCGACGGTTGTGGAGATCTCCTGTGTCAGAGCACGGGGAGTTCGGTGTTCGCCCCGCACAGGACGACGATCGGGCGCACGCCCGGGTCCGGACGATAGACGCCGCTCTGCACCGCGGCCAGCGCGGCGGCGCCCTCCAGCTCGACGACGACGCGGAATTCGCGCCACAGGTACTCCCTGGCCGCGGTGATCGCGTCGTCGGCGACCGACAGGGCGGGCATGCGGTGCCTGCGCGCGATGTCGAAGGCGATCTCGCCCACCCTGGTCGCGCACAGCAACTCGGTGGCCCTGGACTGCGCGTCGATGTCGACCGGCCTGCCCGCGGCCAGCGCGGCCGACAGCGCAGGCGTGTGCTCGGACTCGACGCCGACGATCTGCCTGCGTCTGCCCAGCGCGGCACCGAGGCCGGCGATCAGCCCGCCGCCACCGATCGCGGCCAGCACCGGCGGCCGCCCGCGCACCTGTTCTTCCAGTTCGAGGCCGATCACCCCGGCTCCCGCCACGACGGCGGGCATGTCGTAGGCGTGCAGGTGTTGCGCACCGCGTTCGGCGGCCAATGTCACGGCCCGCAGCTGCGCTTCGGCGTAGCTCGTGCCGTGCCAGAGCACCTCGGCGCCGTGCGCCCACATCGCGGCGACCTTGGTGTGCGGCGCCGACTCCGGCACCACCACCGTGCAGGCCTTGCCCAGCTGCGCGGCGGCCAGCGCGACCGCGATCCCGGCATTGCCGCCGGAGGCGACGACGACATGATCGACATCCTTGCCCGCGGCCAGCAGCGCGTTGAGCGCGCCACGCACCTTGAAGGTGCCACCGTGCTGGAGGAATTCCAGTTTCAGCGAGACCGGCACGGGGCCGTCGGGGCCGTCGACGGTGGTATGGAACACCGGGGTCTTGCGCACCCGGCCCGACAGCCTGCGTCGCGCCGCCCGCACCTCCGTGCGCAGCACACGATGCGGTTCGGTGCGATGTATCGACCCACTCATGGGCGCACCGCATCCATTCACTGACGCACCTCGCCGTCGCGACGCGCCAGCTCGGCGTACATCGCGTTGTAGGCGGTGAGCTCGGCGTCGTTGTCGCGGTCGGCGGCGCGGTCGGTGCGCTTGGCCAGCCGCTGATCGCTGCGCGACCACTGGATCAGCAGCGCCAGCATCACCACGACCAGCGGCACCTCACCACTGGCCCAGGCGAAACTGCCGCCGTTGCGCTGATCGGCGAGCAGGTCGATGTTCCAGCCGAGGCCGAGGGTGCGGTAGAACCAGCCGCCGAGCACGGTGTTCATGCTCATCAGCGCGATGCCGAAGAACGCGTGGAACGGCAACGTGCCGAACACCATCGCGAGCTTGGTCAGCGGCGCCACCTCGCGCGGCTTGGGATCGATGCCGATCACCACCCAGTAGAACAGGTAGCCGCTGAGCAGGAAGTGCGCGTTCATCATCAGGTGCGCGGCGTGCGAGTCGACGTAGGTGTCGAAGATCCCGCCCAGGTACAGCGCGTAGAACCCGGCGACGAAGATGATCGACGCCACGACCGGCTGGGTCAGGAACCGCGAGACCGGGTTGTGCACGGCGGCCAGGATCCACTCGCGCGGACCCGGCACGCCCTCGCGCCCGGCGGGCGGCAGCGCGCGCAACGCCAGCGTCACCGCGCCACCGAGGGCGAGCAGGATCGGCGCCAGCATCGACAACGCCATGTGCGCGCCCATGTGCACGCTGAACATCGCCGGCGCGTACCGGCCGACACCCGAGGACGTGGCCAGCAGCAGCACCAGACAGCCGCTGCACCAGGCGATGGTCCGCCCGACCGGCCAGGCGTCGCCGCGCTTGCGCAGGCGATACACGCCGAGCAGGTAGAGCGCGGCGAGCACGATCGCGAGGGTCCCGAAGATCAGGTCGAAGCGCCAGTCGAACAGCAGTCTGCCCACGGTCGGCGGCCCGGCCAGGGTGTAGCCGAGCTCGACCTCCACCGGCGTCGGGATCGAGGTGGGCGGCGGGGGCGGGGTGCGCCCGAGGCCGACGGCCAGGCCGATGGTGGCCGCGAAGATCAGCATCTCCACCCCGGCGAAGCGGATCAGCGCCCGGCGGTCGCGCGGATCGGCGGCGAGCGCGGGCAGCGCGGCCCGGCGCTGCAGGTAGCCGAGCACACCGAGGACGAGCAGCGCCGCCGCCTTGGCCAGCACCAGCTTGCCGTAGGTCGTGCCGAACAGCTCCGACGCGGGCAGCCGGACCCAGGCGTTGACCACGCCGCTGAGGCCGATCACCACGAACGCGATGGTCGCGGCGACCGAGAACCGCCGGGCAGCGACATCGGTCCCCGCGCCTCCGCGCAGCGCGTGCGCGAGCACCGCGATCAGACCGCCGACCCAGACCGCGGCCGCCACCATGTGCAGGATCAGCGAGTTGGTGGCCACATCGTGGGCACCGCCGGAGGACGAGTGCCCGGTCAGCGCGAGCGGCATCATGGTGATCAGCGAGCCGGCCAGCAGCAGCGGCGTCCAGCCCCAGCGCAGCGCCAGGCGACACCCGATGGCGACGATCAGCGCGAACAGCGTCGTGGTGCGCCAGGCACCGGCGACCTCGACCTGGGCGATCACCGGCCACAGCACCTCGGGCCGCCAGATGTCACCGACCGGCTGCCCGGTCGTATCCGAGACAGTCAGTGGCACCAGCAGCGCCGCGCAGCCCGCCCAGACCAGCGCGGCGTCGGCGGCCCGGCGCACCGCGCGGTAGCCGCCGGCCTCGAGTAGTCCGCTGTCGCGGGGCGGCAGCAGGAACGCGGCGAACAACAGCGAGCCGACGGTCATCGCGGCGGCCAGATCGGCCACCGCCCGCAGCGCGGGCAAGCCATATGTTGTCAACGGCCCCGGATCGGGTATACCCAGCAGACTGAGGGCCTGCGCCGCCGACAACCCGACCACGATCGCCGCGACGACCGCGGCCATCGCCCCGGCGACGACGCTCAGCACCCCGAACGTCGCGCTGTTGCCTGTCGGCGCAGCCCGACCCGCTTCCACCGGTGGCGCGCCGTCCACGGCGGGTCCAGCGGAGGGGTGCTGCGATAACGACATGACAACGAGGGTAGTTCGACCTGCCCCGGGCCGACCCGATGGGGCATCGCTGCCGACGACCCCAGCACTCCTGCTGGTCGGTCGCTATACTTTTCGCGCTGGACACCGGCGCCGAGTTCGGCCAAGGTGGATGCCACTGCCTCCGTAGCTCAGTTGGATAGAGCAAGGGCCTTCTAATCCCTAGGTCGCAGGTTCGATTCCTGCCGGGGGCGCGTAGAACATGGGCAACTGTGGTGGTTGCCCATGTCGTGCCGGGTTGCCCCGTGCCGCCACCGCCACGCGCTGGTGGTGGCACGGGGGCCGGTTCGGTAGGTGTAGCCGGGGACAGCGTGCCAACGGCTGTGACGGCGGCGGGAAGTGTTTCTGCGGTCAGTGTGGCGTAGATGGTCACGTGTTTGGTGGTGTGGTCATAGACGATCTTGATGCCGAATGCCTCGTATAGGTCGCGTTGCAGGACGTCGGGGGCGCGGGTGAGATGTAGCGCCAGGCGTGGCAGGTCTTCGAGCAGGGCGGGTTCGTCGGGCTGCTGGCGGGCAGCTTGTTCTCGCAATGTCTTCAGCTCGTCGTTCTTGGTCCGGCGTTGCTGTTCGAGTTCGGCGTAGCGGCGGCGCAGCCGCTCGGCCCAGGCATCGGCCAGATCGTCACCGCTGGTGATCGGGCGGGATTCGCGTTCATCGAGGATGTTGTCCTGGCGTCGGGTGATCTCGGCCACGGTCTTCTCGATCGCGGTGATCCGCTGCGCGATTTCGGTGCCCTTGCTGGATGACTGCCCCCGTAGCTGGTGGCGTAGCAGGGTGGTGCGGTCAGGACCGAGGACCCGCTCGTTGAAGAACTTCTCAAGGCATTCGAGCAGGGCGTCTTCGCGTACGTATACCGAGCGGGGGTGGTCGGCGTATTCCTCGGGTTTGCCGACCAGATCGAGTTTGGGCTGGCATGTGTAGTAGCCGTTGCCCTTGCGGGTCTTGCCGAACATCCGTTTGTTGCACTGCTTGTGATGCACGAAGTAGCGCAACACGTAGGTGCGGTGGGTGTCGGGGTGGGAGTTGCGGCCGTTCATCCGTGACCCTTGGCGTGCGGTCCGGTTCTGTTGCACCGCGTCCCACATCTCGCGGGTGACCAGGGGCTCGTGGGTGGGTTCTGGTGACCAGATCCATTTCTCGGGCGGGTTCACTATCCCGCCTTTCTTGCTGGCACGCCTGTTCCAGACCATGTGGCCGGTGTATTTCGGGTTGATCAGGAGTTCGCGCACCGACGACGGTGTCCAGCGTCCCCGCGCTCGGGTTCCGCTGTTGGGCTGTGGCGGTGGGTAGCGGTCGGGGTCGGCGTTGAGTCGGTCCGCGATCACCTTGTAGGCGAGTTTCTCGTCGTGACGCCACTGGTAGATCCGCACCACCGCTGGTGCCCGCTCGGGGTCCACGATGAGCCGGGATTTGGTGCGGCCTTCCTCTCGTTTCGCCGCGACTGGGTGTGGCACTTTCTCGTTGAGGTAGCCGTGGCAGGCTTTGCCGATGTTCCATCCTTGAAAGGTGTGTTCGCGGAACCCTTCCCAGGACTGTTCGAGGGTGTGGCGCAGAAACCACTCGGCGACACCTTGTTTCATGCGGCGTACGAGGATCTGGGTGGCCCGTTTCTCTGACAGCGAGATCGGTCCCTCGTCGGCGGCGAACAGCGGCACCCCGACTTTTTCCAGCTCGTGTTCGAGCTGGGTGGACTGGTGCGTCCAGCGGGCGGCGCGTTCGATCTCTTCCACCACGACCGCTTCGAACCGGCGGTTGGGGTGGCGGGCCTCGGCCATCAAGTCGGCCAAGCCGCCGTCACGCGGGATCGGGATGTCGAATGCTTCGTGCGCGTTGCCCAGACCACGCAGCTCGAGGTCTTTGCGCGAGGATTCCACGTCGTAGAAGAAGGCGACGATCACGAACCCGTTGGGCAGGACTTTGCGGCAGTTGTCGAGCTGGCGTGGCAGCGACAACGTCGGGTCCTGCAAATCGCGGGTCGAGGTGCGTAGGAACACCGCGACCGGGACCGGGGACGCGCCACCGACCCCGAGCAGGTCGGCGCTGTCGGTTCCGATGAGTGCGGGCAGGCTCATGCCGCGTTCTCCTGATCACCGTCGAGGGCCACGGCGTCTAGCTCGACGGTGGCCGGGTCCTGGTCAGCACTGTTGAGCCAGCGCAGCAGCGCGGCAATCGCGTCGGCTTGGCGTTGTGCGGTGCGTTTCGCCTCAGCCCCGGTGACGTAGCGGATGTGGAACGACGCCTTCATCCCAGCCACGCGGGCATCGACGTGCCCCGGCACCGGTTCGTTGTTGTGCGCACGGCGAGCCCGCCTGTTCAACGGGATCACCACGCCCCCGTCCGAGAATTCCTCGTCCATGTTCTTCTCCTTCTCTCGCACCACACCGCCGCCCTATAACCGGGGTGGGTGGTGTCGGTTTCGTGGATGGTGGACCTGCGCGGTGACCGCGCGGGCCCGGACATCGGGGTCCATGAACGCTCCGTAGCGGCCGGGGCGTCAAATGTCTTCTCGTCCAACGTTTCTGCCGATTCGACCGCCGATACCCACGTCTGGGCCGACCCGGGTGGGATACGGCAGCCAGGGGCCGTTCTGGCGGGGTCAACGCGCATTGCCCGCTGCGGTTGGTTACCAGCGATGTCCGAAACCCGGGGTCATGGATGGCGACAGGTGCGGGCACCGGCGGACGACCTGTGCCTGCGGGGCGGCGGGTGACGGCGGTAGCGGTGTCGGCATGTGGACGGTCCCCTTATGCGGCCCTCCGGTCGGGTCTGGTCTCTGGGTGCTCGCCGGCCTCGGTGTCGACCTCACCGCGGGCGAGATCCGAGGCCGCGTATCCACCGGAGGTCCTGGACCGGTGCAGCGGTGGCAGGGAGTCGATGTCGATATCGGTGTCGTTTGGGCCTCGTCGGTGATCGAGCGACGCCGCCTTGATCGTGGCCTGAAACGTCCGCCTCTCTCGGACCGACTCCATCTATGACTGCCGCAGTATGTGAGACGAGAGGGAGCATGAAGCTCAAGCAGGAAAGCCGGGTGCTGAAGGGGAAGGGACTTGCGTCGCTGACCTGCGCGGTCGAAGCCTTCAACTCGCCGCACGACACCGGTCGGGTGACCCGAATTCTGCTGCATCTGCAGCATGCCTTCGAGATGTTGCTCAAGGCAGCGCTTGTACAGACTGGTGAGAAGAACATTTTCGATCGAGAAACCGGTCGTTCCGTCGGCTTCGAGAAGTGCGTCCGGCTGGCCGAGGGGAACGCCACCATCAAGCTCGAGGATACCGACGCGGGTACGCTCCGCGCCATCGACGCGATGCGCGACGACGAACAACACTGGTTCAATATCGTTCCCGAACAGATCCTCTACCTGCATGCACGGGCGGGCGTGACCTTGTTCGATGACCTCCTTCAGCGCGTGTTCGCTGAGCGACTGGCCACACATCTGCCCAGCCGGGTGCTGCCGGTGTCGGTCGACCCGCCCCGCGATCTGGCACTCGTGCTCGACGAGGAATACAGCCAGATCACAGCGCTCCTGCAACCAGGGCGTCGGGCGGGACACGAAGCGCGAGCCCGTATCCGGACGCTGCTGGCCATGGAAGCCCACGTCGAACCCGAAACTGCGGTGTCCAACAACGACGTAGAACGGGTCGAAGACGGTGTCCGCCGTGGCGATTCTCGAGAAGATGTGTTTCCACGGCTCAGTGACATCGCAACGACGATCGACGGAGAAGGGTTGACGCTGACGGTCCACTTCACAAAGAAGCAGGGTGCGCCGGTCCGATACGTCGCCGACGATACGGTGCCAGCAGCGGCGATCCGAGAGGTGGACCTCCAGAAGAAGTACCACCGTGCACCGGCCGAACTGGCGGCGGCGGTAGGACTCAGCCCGACACGCAGCGTAGCTCTGCGCCGACATCTGGGGATCGACGAAGAAGGGCCGTATAGCCACCTTTTCGAATTTGGCGCGTTCCGTCAACGGCGGTACTCCGACAACGCGTTCACGGTGATGCGGGATGCGATCGCAACCATCGACATGGATGCCGTTTGGCAGGCACACAAGTCGAAGGGGCGTTCCAAGACTGCTCCCTGCCTGCTTCCAGGCTGTCGTGTCGAGTGAACGACACCGTCGGATCCTGAACGGAGTGCGCGAACTCCAGGGCTCGGTCACCATTACGCGACCTCCACCAGGGGGAAGTTCTCGTCGGGATTCTCGACAGAAGCGAGGAACTCCGGAGAAGTGGTGATGAGCGCGTTCTCGGTGTCAGAGGCCAGAGACCCGAACACCGCGCGGTCGGTGCCACCGACCGCCAATAGCCCCGAACCGCGTGCTGCCGAGAGCAGGAACTGTTGCTCGCCGTCGGAGAGGTGGAACGCGGTAGCGACCTCGTCGATGGCTTGGGGTGCCTGGCGCAACAGGATCTGGGTCGCGGCGTTTGACACGATTGCGCGCCCCAGTTCGGTCGAGCACACGTCCGCGCAGTCCTGGGTGGCGACGGTCAATCCCGCCCAGTGTTTGCGGAAGCTTTTCGCCGCCCGGAACAAGAACTGGGCCCCGGCGGGCTGACGCATGAGCAACCACGCCTCGTCCACGGTGATCATGCGAGGCCGCCGCTGTCCCGGATTCGACACCCGCCGCCACGTCGCATCCAACACCACCAGCGTGCCAATGGTTTTCAGCTCCTCGGGCAGCTCCCGCAGCGAGAACACGATCAGCCCACCCTCGGGCTCGGTCGTTGTCGGCCCGTCGAGCAGCCCCGCGTAGGCACCTTCACCGACGTAGGGGTGCAGCCCGGCGGCCAGCTCGGTCGCGGCAGGCGTAGCGAGGCGGTCGAGTTGGTCGCGTAACCCGCTCAACGTCGGCGCGGGCCGAGTCCAGGTGGCGGGGTCGTCGGTGATCCCAGCGGCGGCGTAGGTCGCGGCCAACGCGGCGTCCAACGCCGACCGTTGCGTGGGGGTCTGGTCCCCCAGTAGCACCTGGATCAGGGTGTGCAGGAACAGCTTGCGGCGCAGGACGGTGTCGGCCGGGGCGCTGCGGTGACCGTCGGCTCGGGTGTGGACTTCCAGATCGAACGGGTTGAGCCGGACGCCTGGTGCGCCGAGACGGATGTTGGCACCGCCCACGAACTCGCACAGTCGACGGTATTCGTCCTCGGGATCGATCACGACCTGCTCGATCCCGCGATACAACGCCCGCAGGATCTCGGTCTTAACCAGGTAGGACTTGCCCGCGCCACTGCGCCCCAGTACGACGAGGTTGTGGTTGTGGGCCTCGGGCCCGAACCGGTCCACGAACAACAGCCCCGACGCGGCGTCGCGCCCGTAGAGAACACCCTGCGGGCGAGCAGCCTGAGCAGGATCAGCAGCGGGCAGCTGCGGAGAGTCGAACGGGAATGCCGCGGCGAGGGCGGTGGTGTCGAAAGTCCGCTGCACCCCGATCAAGTCCAGCCCGAGCGGCAACGTGGTGGTCCAGGCTTGAGCGGCCCGGTAGGACAGGGTGCAGGTGTCCACGAGCAAGCTCGCGGCCAAGGCACGGACGGCGGCGACCTCGTCTGCCAATTCAGCCTCGGATTCGGCGTGCACGGTGAGATACACCCCGACCCGGAACAGGCGTGCCTCGGCGCGGGCCACCCGCGCGGACAGATCGGCGGCGTCCTCGACCGCGACATCGATCTGCGGGTCGGTCAGTCGGCCCCGCCCGAGGTCCTGCATCCGCGAGGACTCGAGGCGGGCCTGCTGGCGGCGCAGACGGGTGGCGGCGGTGGCCGGGTCGACGGGCTCGATGTGGACCGCGACCTCGACCCGGCCGGGGTGTGAGAGCAGGGGTGCGAGCCAGCCAGCGGTCACTTCGCGCGGGTATCCGGTGACCGCGAGAGTCGCGGTCCAATCGGACCCGATTTCGAGATGGCGGGTGCCGATCGTGAGGGATTCCGGGGCGAACCGTTCCAGGCCCTCACCGGCAAACGGGTCCGGTACATGGCTGTCGGGATCGGTGGTGATCACCGTGTCAGGGGCGGCGATGTCGGCGGTAGCCGAGACCAGTCCCTCGGGATTGGTGCAGCTGATCAGGACGGCGGCAGCTGCGGCGGTGTCGAGGGCGGTGACCGAGATACCCAGTGGGGAAAGGACATCGGCGGCCTCGCTCATCCGACGCAGCAGCCGGGACTCGGCCGCTCGGCGCGCACCGGTCGACAACACCCGCCGCGCCCGGCTGCGGCCGGGCAGGCGGGCGCGCAACCCGGTGGCGGCCAGGGTCTCGGTGTGTTCGCGCCAGATCAGCAGCACCTGCCGGTGGGTCGGGTCCTCCCGAGCGGTCAATTCGGCAAGGTGGTCGGCGTGGTCGAGCGCGGCGGCGGCCAGGTCGGGTGACATCTGCTCGGCGGCGGCGTGCAGGCCGGTGATGTGCTCGGTCAGGTCCAGCCGCGCCGAGCGGACCAGGATCTGCACGGGCTGGCGCAGGGTGTGCAGCCAGCCCGCGAGCTGACCCACCAGGCTGTCCTGTTCGGCCGGGGTACGCAGGCTCAGGTTGAGGGTTCCGGCGACGGCGATGACAGCGAGGCCGTCCGGGCCGAGGTCGATCACCCCGACACCGCCACCTCCGCCACCACTGGCACTCACCCACTCCGGTAGCCGTGCCGCGTGCGCGGTCAACGGGGCCAGGCTCGGCGAGCGCGACCGGGTCCTGTTCGCGCTGTGGTTGATCCACCTCGGGGACGGCTGCACACCGGTCCTGACGAGGTGGCGTGGCCGGAGGCGGTGGCCGATGGCCGCCACGAGCAGCAGGTCGGCCGACAGGCCGTCGCGGCGGGTGAGGACCGCGACCGCGATCACGACGAACACCGGGGCCGCGACGGCGGCGAACACCACCGGGGCGATCAAGGTTCTGGTTGTGGCCCAAGCCGAATACAGCAGTAGGGCGGTGGTGGCGAGAACGGCGAGTTGGCGGGCCGTGAAGGGGCCCAACAGCCGGTCGGAGCGGTCGACGTCGGCGGGGATACGCACGATGGTGCTCATCGCAGTGTTCCTCCTCTCGGAGCGCGTGATGCGCGGCGGCGCACGGGCAGGTCGGGCATGGGCAGGTGCAGTTGCCGCCCCGCCGGACGCGCCGGTGCGGGCGGTGGTGGGTTCGGTGGCGGCGCTACAGGTTTGACCCGGGCCACCGGGAACGGCAGCGGGTACTGGCCGCTGCGGTTCGGCCGAAGACGGGCGTACGGGTCGGCCGGGGCGGGCTCGGTGAAATCGAAGGCCAGCTGTTGAGGTGTCGCGCGGCGGCCGGGTCGCTCGGGTGGCGGCGGGGCCGGTGGTGTCGTGCGAACCCGGCGGACCGGGATCGGGAGCGGGTACTGGCCTCCCGCCCCGGCGCGGGTGCCCCGGTAGGGGTCCGGTGGGGTGAAGTCGAACGCGAGCTGGCGTCCCCTCGGTGTCCGGGCAGGGCGCGGCGGCGGGGTGCCAGTGGCCTCGGCGGGTGTCGGGCCGGGTTGGCGGGGGACGCGGCGCACCCCCTCCAGGGGCAGCATCAGCTGCCCGTCTCGTGTCGAGCGGACCCGTGCGAACGGATCGGAAGTCCCGGCGGCCGTGCGAGGCGCTCGCGGGGCGCGAGCGGCTCGCGGGGTTCGCGGTCCAGAGGCTGCCGAGGCGGCGGTGCGGGCGCTGCTCGACGTGGTCCCTTTGAGCAGGCCGAGTGTCTTGTAGGCGATGAAGCCCCGCACGATCGACCCCACGAAGCTGCGACCTTGCCCGATCTTGAGGACCGACAGCAGCCAGAACGGTGTCTTGATCAACACGAACATCAGCGCCAACGCGACGATCATGTTCACGATCTCGTTCGCGTCCGGGCCGAACAGATACCACCCGCCCGGAGCGAGCATCACCCGCAGCACGGTCACCAAGATCAGCGACTGCACGACCTGGATCCCTAGACATGCGGCGAACGAGCGCCACCACCACCGCGCGACCCCGTCGATCCCCGGCAGTGCATGACACATCAACGCCAGGGGTGCGCCCACGACCAGCAGGATCGTGATGGTGACCCGTACGACGTAGCTGATGAGGAGCACGAGCAGCATCAGCACGAATGCGAGATAGAGCAGCAGCCCGAAGCTCTGGGTCTGGGGGCTGGTCGTTGCGAGCTCGGTCAGTGCGGCGGCGGCCGAGGTGGAGTCGACGTCGTCTCCGGCTACGGCGCCTGCGAGGGCGTTGGCGAAGGAGATCGCTGCCGTGGCGATTGCCATGCTCAGTCCCCCAGCGACGAAACCGACCACCAGCCGGGGAGCGAGTTCTCGGATCGACCACTGTGTCTGGAAGGTCTCGCGCATCATCAGCAGCACCCCGGCCGCCATCACGACGAGCACGTAGAGGGCGGTGACGATCTGCCAGGACTGGTCCCACAGCACACCGATCTGTGGGATCTCGCTGGGTTCGGGTGTGGTGAGCAGGGTTTCCGAGAGCAGTTCGAGCAGCGGGTTGAGCGCGGATTCGACGATGCGTCGGAAGAACCCGTCGATCGCGTTCTCCACGCACCCGTTGATATTGGTGACACCGCACTCGGCCGACCCCGACCCGGGAGTTGGGGTCGTTGTGCCGGGCGTTGTCGGGGCGGGCGTGGCCGGGCTCGAGGTGGTCGACGGTGGGGTCACCCACCGGCTCGGCGCAGTGGTCGTGGTCGGTGGTGTGGTTGTCGGGGCGGGGGTTGCCGGTGTGGGGGTGACCGGCACGGTCGGTGTCGCGGGTTGGGCGGCGGCACCGGCCGCGCCGATGACGACGATCAGCAGCGCGGCGAGCACCGCCACCGCCGTGGCGGCAGCGATGCGTGTGGCCGGTGTAACCCTCACGGGTGCGGGTGGGGCCTGCGCCGTGGTGTGCACGGTCAGGCTCCGACGATCGACTTGAGCACGGCGACGATGACCGGTGCCAGCATCGCCAGCGCATAACCGAGGCAGGCGGCACGGAACGCGGTCTTGGCCTTCTCGATCTCGGACGGATCGCCGCCGCCGAGCAGGTAACGGGCACCGGCGATGGTCAAGAACAGCGTCGCGAGCCCCGCAAGGATCCCCATGATCCAGTTGCGCGCGTTGTCGATGACCTCCCCCAGCGACGAGGCGATCGCCAGCACGTCGGTGTGCGGTGGTGCCGCTGAGGCCGATCCGGCGAGCAGCACCAGCAGCGCCACGGTCGTGCCCGCGACCGCGAGCGCTCGAGTCCAGCGCCGCCGGTGTCGAGCCGATGCCTGTGCCGCCACGCTGAGATTTGTCTGGTTGGTGTTCATGCCGCCACCTGCCCGTGCTCGGTGCTCGACTGCGCCGAGGCTGTCGAGTGTGGGTTCGGCCGGCGACCTCGCCGCGGTAACCGTGAGGTCGATGCGAGGGCGGTGACCGCCTCGGCTTCGACCGTGCTGGTGCGCTCGGGGTCGAGGTCGCGGGCGCGCTCGGACAGCCATGCCAGCAGTGCGCGTTCGGCGCGGGGTCGTTGCTTGCGCAGCTTGCCCAACGACACACCACGCTCGGCCGCCAGCGAGGTCAAAGAACGGCCTTCCCACCGCGACGCCGCGATGAGTTCGGCGGCGTCGGCGGAGATCACTCCGGCGGCCACGGCCTGGGCCAGGATCGTCTCGGGATGGCCCGGTTGCGACACCATCGCCTGCACCCGCTCGCCCAACGGGGCCAGGTCGCGGTCGAGGTCCCCGACCACTGTTGCCATGGTTCGCTGTTGGGTTGCCGCTTTGAGGACGGCGCGGTAGGCACCCCACCGCAGCCGATGCCACACCCCCGGGGCTTCCAAACCGACGCGCGGGAGGTGGAGCAGGAACGCGGTCAGCACTTCGGACTCGATGTCGTGGCGAGCCGTATGGCTCGACGTCACATACTCGCTGGCGGTCCGTGACAGCATCGGCGCGGCCAGTCCGGCGCACACCAGCATCGCGCCCTGGTCGTTGGCGCGGACTCGTTCGAGCAGCCAGACCCAGATCGCGTCGACCTCGGCGATCGGGGTGGCCCGGTCCCACAGCCGCTCGCGCAGTTGCCCCCACGTCCGCACCGGACCGGCGGGGCCGGTCTCGGATGTCGGCACCGGGTGCGGATCGGTGGGAAGTGCCTGCGCGGCGACCCTGTCGAAACCGGAGCGCACCACCGATAGCGGAGAGCCCGGTTTTTTGAGTTGTCCCGCATATTTCGCAGGGCGTGTATTCGTCACAACAGTTCTCCTTGTTCGATCGATAACTTTCGACCTCACAAGGACACCGAACCGCTCTATCCGGAATCTATCCGCGACCTATCCGGGATCTATCCAAACCACACCCAAAACCTATCCGAAACATATCCGAGTCATATCCTGGGCGAGCTGGCGAACGTTTCGCTATCGCTCAACCAGAGTCCCGATGTCTGGTCATATCCGGATTGATATGCCGATCTACCTGCGGAGGTGAATACGAGGATAGATCCAGGATATGACTTGGATATGTTTCAGATAGATCCAGGATAGATCCCATTTACGCATGGGCAACCTGCCGAAAAATTTCTCAAAATATTTTGATCGCGACCTGATTCCGGGCAGTGTTCCGGCCTGTCATTTTCGGCTCATGAAATTCTCAGAAAATAGTTTTGAACCTGGTGTCCCGATTTCGGCTTTTTGGCGGAAGTAAGCGAGTACACACCGCTCTCTCGCTCAGGAGGCCGTCTTGTCCGCCAGTTCCCGCCGTCCTCGTTCCGCCTCCGCCGCCGTGCGGGTCCCCTCGACCCTGTGGGCGCTCGGGCCCGCCCCGCTCGATCCCGACGACCGCTGGCCCGACCCGGTCCTGTCCCACGCGATCGCCGAGTTCTCCGAACCGGCCTCACGAGTGATGCTGCTGAGCTGGCCCGCCCCTGTCGCCCGGGGCGCGCTGCGGATCATCGAGCCCGACACCGCCGCTGCGCTGGCCTCGATCGGTGAACTGGACCGCCACGGCCTCGATGCACCCACCGACCGCGACCGCTCCGGCGAGCCGGTGGATCTGGTGATCGCGAGCCTGCTCGCCGATCACCTCAACCCGGTGGAGGCTGCCGAGCACGTCACCGCGATCGCGACCGAAGTGGTAACTCCGGGCGGTTTGCTGGTCGTTCTCTCCCGCTGCCGTCACAGCGACTCCGGCGTCCTGAACGACCCGGCCGGTTCGGTCGTGGCCGCCGCGCAAGCCGCCGATCTGCTCTACCTCCAGCACATCATCGCCGCACCCGTCAGCGGCACCACCATCACCGCCGCGCCCGCCGAACCGGGCTCGTCTGCCGTCGCGCGCCACCGGGTCGCGCACATCGACGTCTTCGTGTTCCTCCAGCCCGCCCATGGCTGACCCACACGCCTCGCCCTGCCCGAATTCTCACGCGAAGGACACCCGCATGACTCTCGACGCGAACGCCACCGACACCCCCGACATCGACTCCGCGACCCCCGCACAGACCGGCCCGGCCGCCCTGCCGGTGTCGGTGTGGGCCACCGCCCAGACCGCCCCGACCGCGCAACGGCGGGGCCGCTACCACCCCGACAGCACCGCCCACCCGGCGAAGATGTTCCCCGCGATCGTGGCCCACGCGGTCGAGACCTATACCCGTCCCGGGGACCTCGTGTTGGACCCGATGTGCGGGATCGGTACCACCCTCGTCGAGTCCCTGCACCTGGGTCGCCGAGCGGTCGGCGTCGAATACGAGGGCCGGTGGGCGGAGCTGGCGCGCAACAACATCGGGCTCGCCCGTGAAGCCGGGATCGATCTCGACGCCGACGTCTACCACGGCGACGCCCGCAAGCTTCCCGATCTCATCCCGGCCGAGTTGCGTGGCAAGGCGAGTCTGGTGATCACCTCCCCGCCCTACGGCGACTCCCTGCACGGGCATGTGCGCGCCAACGGCGCTGACCCGATTCGCAAGAGAAACCACCGCTACGGCGCGGTCCTGGACCGGGGCAACCTCGCCAACGTCGGCCTCGGGCGGCTGCTCACCGGGTTCACCAAGATTCTCGCGGGGGCCGCCGAATACCTCGCCCCCGGCGGGCATGTCGTGATCACCGCGCGACCGTGGCGTCAGCACGCCGAGCTGGTGCCGCTGCCGGGCCACCTCTACACCTGTGGCGAGTTGGCCGGGCTCGTGCCGGTGGAGCGGTGCGTCGCCCTGCTGGGCCGCCTGACCGAGGGTGAACTAGTCGCGCGGTCGAGCTTTTTCCAGCGCGACTTCGTCGTCAAACAGCGCGCCGCCGGGCTGCCGATGCACCTCATCGCTCATGAGGACGTCGTCATTTTGAGGAAGCCTGAGGCCGCCAGCGCCGCGTCCAAGCGCCGCCGCGCGAGCGGAGGTTTCCCCTTCGGTACCTCTACGACGCTGCCGACTCTCGATGCGACCGGCTCGGGCTCGGTGGCCGCGTGAATCCCGAACAGGGGTGGTTGGGTCGGGCGCTTCTCGCGCCCGGCTCGGCCCTGGCCGATCTCGGCGAAGCGGTCGAGCAGGCCCTCGGGTCGGTGTCTGGGCTGGGCGTGGTCGCCGCTGTGCTCGCGGTGCTCGCCGCGGTGCGATCTCTGGGCGAGTGGCGTCGGCGCCGGCTGAATGCGCGTGCTCGCCAGATCACCGTGCTCACTCCACCCGAGGTCGACGCCAAAGGCGCACTCGCCTTCTGGGCGCACCTCATCGGGCAACTCCGCCCTGCCTGGGCACGGGTGCTGTTGGGTCAGCCGCACCTGGGGTTCGAGTACACCGTCACTCCCGAGGAGGGGGCAGCGATCCAGCTCTGGGTGCCCGGCGCGATCCCGCCGGGGCTCATCGAACGCGCCATCGCCTCGGCGTGGCCCGGTGCGCACACCGACACCCTCACCCCAGCCCGACCCCCGCTACCGGCCCCGGCAGAAGGTGTCCGGCGGATCGTGGCCGGAGGTGAGCTGCGGCTCGGACGGCGTGAGGGTTTGCCGTTGAGTACCGATCACTCCGGTGATCTCGTGCGTGACCTGATCACCGCCGCCGACGATCTCGGCCCCGGCCAGGCCGCCTGTGTGCAGATCCTCGCCCGTCCGGTCACCGGCCGCAGAGTCGCGCGAGCTACCCGTGCCGCGGCGAGCACCGGTGCCTCATCCGGGATCGTGGTGAAGCTGTTGCGCGAGGCACTGAATCTGCTCACGCCCGGCACGACCACCGCCCCGCCGACCCGGGCCGGGGGCGGCAACAAGGGCAGGGGCAGCGACCGCCAAGCCGTGATGGAGTACGCCGCCGCCGCCCGCGCGGCGGCAGCGAAAGCGCGTGGCGGCCACTGGGAGACCGTGGTCCGCTATGCCACCTCGATCCCGGTCTCCACCGACTCCGACGACACCGCGCCGACAGCGCAAGCGCGAGCGGTGGCACGCGGTCGCGCCGACGCCCTGGCCACCGTGTTCGGGGCGTGCACCGATCACAACTTCTACCGGCGGCGGCGTCGCCTGCGCCTGGGGTGGTTGATCCGGCAGCGGCGTCTCGGCCGGGGGGACGTGCTGTCGGTCCCCGAACTCGCCACGATCGCGCACCTGCCCACCGACACCGGTCTACCCGGCCTGCAACGCGCCGGAGCCCGCGCGCTGTCCCCCGCCCCCGAGATCCCTGTCGGTGGGGAGCACACGAAACCCCTCGGGATGGCCGACACCGGGACTCGCCGCCCGGTCGCGGTCAAGATCTCCGATGCCCGACACCATCTGCACATCCTCGGCCCGACCGGTGTCGGCAAGTCCACCCTGCTGGCGCGCACCATCCTCGACGACGCCGACAACGGACGCGGGGTGATCGTCATCGACCCCAAAGGCGACCTCGTCACCGACGTCTTATCCCGGCTGCCCTCGCGCATGGCCGACCGGGTCGTGCTGTTCGATGCCGATTCGTCCGCCCCTCCTCCGTGCGTGAACCCCCTCGATATCGACCGGATCGGGCGCGCGGGAATGGATCTCGCCGTCGACAACCTCGTCACCGTCTTCCACCGGATCTTCCACCAGTGGTGGGGGCCGCGCACCGACGACATCATGCGCGCGAGCCTGCTCACCTTGTGCGCGCAACCCGGCACCGCCACCCTGGCCGATCTGCCTCGCCTGCTCACCGAGCCCGCTTTCCGTGCCCGGGTCACGCGCACCACCAAAGACCCGGTCCTGCGCGGGTTCTGGGACAGCTACGAGACCCTCTCCGACACCGGCCGCGCGCAACTCACCGGCCCGCTGTTGAACAAACTGCGAGCGTTCCTGTTGAGGCCGTTCGTGCGCTCGGCCATCGCGGGCGGGCCCAGCACCGTCGAGTTCGCCGACATCCTCGACAACGGCGGCATCTGTCTGGCCCGCCTGCCGAAAGGCTCGCTCGGGGAAGAAACCTCACGCCTGGTCGGGTCACTGCTCGTAGCCCGCACCTGGCAGGCGGTAACCGCGCGGGCCCGAGTGCCCGCCGCTGACCGGCCGGACGCGGCGCTGGTGCTCGATGAGGCCCAGAACTTCCTCAACCTCTCGACCCCGATCGAGGACATGCTCGCCGAAGCCCGAGGACTACGCCTTTCTCTGCTGCTGGCGCACCAGAACTTGGGACAGCTCTCCCGCGAACTCAGGGACGGCATCTCGGCGAATGCCCGCAACAAAATCGTCTTCGCCGTCTCTCCCGACGACGCCCGAGACCTGGCCCGTCACACCGAGCCCTGGTTGTCCGAGCACGACCTGTCGCACCTCGACGCCTTCCACGCCGCCGCCCGCCTGCTCGTCGACGGCCGCAACGCCCGCCCCTTCACCCTCACTACCCGTCCCCTGGACCCGCCGATCCCCGGGCGCGCCCGTGAGATCGCCGCCGCCGCCCGCGCCCGCCTCACCGCCCAACCCCCCAACTCCGCACGCCTCTAACCCCTGCCACGCCCGAGAAAGGCTCTAGTACTGATGATTTCGCGTCCTGACAGGCAAGCCGATACCCGGGCCCCGCGCCCGGCCTGGTCACCGACCACCGTCCCGGAGCAGAGTTCGGTGGTGCGGGCGTTGACCGTGCGCGACCGCTGGGTCCTGCGCATGGTCTACGAGCACCGGGTCCTGACCACCGACCAGCTCGCCGACCTGGCGTTCCCGACCGCCAAGATCGCCCGCCGCCGCCTGGCCATCCTGCACACCTACCAGGTCCTGGACCGGTTCCGGCCGATGCGAACTCGCGGCACCGCCCCCCACCACTGGACCCTCGCCCCCGCCGGAGCAGCGATCCTCGCCGCGGAAGCCGGGGTGAGCGTGCGCGAGCTCGGCTACAACCACCAAACGACGCTCTCGGTCGCCCACAGCCTTCACCTGACACACACCCTCGGCGTGAACGAATGGTTCACCACCCTCACCACCCTCACCACCCACTCCGCCAACAGCGCGCGGGTGTCTCGGTGGTGGTCGCAGACCCGCTGCCAGCGCCTGTGGGGCGACCTCGCCCGCCCCGACGCCTACGGCCGCTACACCCACGGCGAGACAGTGTTCGACTTCTTCCTCGAATACGACCTCGGCACCACCTCCCTGCCCCGGGTCGCGGCCAAGCTGCACGGATTCGCCGAGCTCGCCCGCACCACCGGGGCCATCACCCCGGTCCTGTTCTGGGTGCCGACCACCCTGCGCGAGACCAATGCGCGGGTGGTGCTACGACGGACCTGGGAACGGTTGCCCGATCCCGAGGCGGTGCCGGTCGCCACCGCCGCCGCCGAATTCCTCGGCACGATCTCCGGGACCAGCCCGGCCGACCCGGTATGGCTGCCGCTACACACCGACTCCGGCCGCAAGCACCTGCACGAACTCGGCACCGTCTGGGCGCGCCGGACCGCACCCGACGACGGCATCGACGCGGAGTCGACCTGGGCACCGCTGAGCGGAACCGTCGCCCTCGCACCTCCGCCACCGAGCCCCCCGGCTTCTGAGTTCTGGTGAGGTAGCGATGCTGGTCAAGGCGCTCGCAGCGGGATTCGCGGGATTCGTGTTCCTCACCGTCGTCATCGCGACAGTGGTCACCACAGTCATCGTGTTCGACCACGCGCTCACCGCACCCGCCCCGGGAGCCTCGACCGGCACCGGCACCGCCCCGAGTCCCGAAGCCCAACAAGACATCCCGGCCGAGATGCTCGTGCTCTATCAGGCTGCTGCCGGGGACTGTCCCGGGCTGGACTGGTCGGTGCTCGCCGCGATCGGCAAGATCGAGACCGACCACGGCCGGTCCACGCTGCCGGGAGTGTCACAGGGCGAGAACAGCTCCGGGGCGGGTGGGCCGATGCAGTTCCTAGCCCAGACCTTCGACTCGGTCACCGCACGGCACTCTCTTCCGGCGGGTGGTGCGAGTCCGCCCTCGCGCTACAACCCCTCCGACGCCATCCACGCTGCCGCGTTCTACCTCTGCGACTCCGGCGCACCCGAGGACATGTACAGCGCGATCTTCGCCTACAACCACGCCGACTGGTACGTCAACGACGTCCTCGCCCAAGCCGCCCGCTACCGCGCCACCGACACCTCCGGCGGCGACTGCCACACCGCCTCACCACCGAACCCGACTGCCGCGCAGGTTATCTCCTTCGCCTGCGCCCAGCTCGGCCTGCCCTATGTGTGGGGAGGCAACGGGCCCGACGTCAACGGCGGTTGGGACTGCTCCGGACTCACCCAGGCCGCCTACCGCGCCGCCGGGATCTCGATACCCCGCACCACCTACGACCAAGTCCACACCGGCACACCGGTGGCCGAAAACCAACTCACCCCCGGCGATCTCGTGTTCTACGGCACCGCCGCCGACGTCCATCACGTCGGCATCTACCTCGGCGGCGGCCAGATGGTGCACGCACCGACCTTCAACGAGCCCGTCCAGGTCTCGGCCTATCGCTGGGGAGGTGACGACTACTACTCCGCGATGCGGCCCTCGCCCGCCCACGACGACTCCCGCGCCACCTCCTGATCACCCCTGCACGGACGGAGACAACTCATGCACCACAACCACATTCGAACCACCTGCCGCGCCGCACACCTGGCACTGTGTGCGGCCGTCGCCGCGACCACCGTGACCGCCGGTGTCGCAGCCGCAGAACCCACACCGGGCCGCAACGGGGCCCAGTGCCCGCGCTGGACCGCACTGCTGGTACCGGGCACCTACGAGACAACCCCGGCCACCACCGGGCAAGCCCTACCCGGGATCCTCGCCCAGCTCGGGGACTCGCTCACCGCCCGCTACGGCAGCGACATCGAGGTCCGCACACTCGCCACGACGGCGACCGGTGCCGGTTCCGTGAGCGGAGTCGAACTCACCGCGGTGGCCTCGGGGTTGTGCTCGGACACGCGAGTCGTGTTGGCCGGCTATGGCCAAGGCGCCGAGGTCACCGGCGACCTCGCCACCACCATCGGCAACGGCAAGGGCCCGATTCCCGCCTCCCGAGTCGTGGCTGTCGCGCTCGTTTCCGATCCGCGCCGAGACCCCACGACCGCCCAGCTCGGCACACCTGTCTCCGGGCAAGGAGTCACCGGCCCGCGTGCGCAGAGCTTCGGTGAGCTGACCGAGCGGGTCCGCACGCTCTGCCTCGAAGGCGACAGCTACTGCTCGACCACCGCCGAGTCCTCGCCGGTCCTCGCCGCGGTGAGCCGCGCACTCGCCACCGCCACCTCGACCACCGCCACCGGCTCGCCCACGACCACAGTGAAGGTCCCCACCACCACGACGAGCACGCCGACCACGACCGCCGGTACGGCCTCGACCGGGCAACTCAGCGCGTCCCAGGTGCTCGCCCAAGTGATCACCGTCCTCAACGGGCTCGCGAGCTTCACCGCGAACGTGCCCGCCATCATCAACGACCTCGCCCAGCTGCCCGGCCTGATCGCCGCCTCGGACGTGGTTGGCCTGCACCGAGTCTCCGGGGACCTCAACAACCAGTTCAACCCCCTGATCACGATGGCCGATGGACTCGACCTGCGCCTCGTCGCCCGCGCATTGAAGCTGGCCGCACCCTTGGACACCACCGGGGCCGCCCTGATCGCCGCCGAGATCGTCGGTGTCCTCGCCGGTCTCGACATCTCCCGCATCGCCACCGACATCGGCCAAGCCCAAGAGATCGCCTGGACCGCCGCCGAAAGCCTCGCCAAAGGCGACCCCGTCGCCGCCTTCCTGGCAATAACCGGGCTGGCACCGATCGCCGCCGATCTCCTCTCGGCCACCGCCAGCGCGTTCACCGGGACCGGGTTCCCCACGCTCACCCAGACCTACAACACCGCCACCACCACCGGGGCGGGCACCACCACCACCGGCACAGGCGTTCCGGCCCCCCAGAACGGCGACACGGCCGTGTTCGACGCCACCGGCTACGACACCGCCGCCCCCGCGCTGACCGACTCGATCGCCGGGGCCATCGACCGCACCAAGTAGGCCCCGCCCCGCCCCCCCACAGCGCACAGAGAAACGGCCGGTGGTGCCGAGCGAATCGCTCGGCACCACCGGCCGTTTCAGTCGGTAGGCGGGGTCAGGAGATCAGGGGCGGCACTGCGCGCGGGGTGAACGCGCCCGGCGCACCGGTGGTACGAAACCGCCACAACGGCAACACCTTCGGCACCGTCTCGATGTCGGCACGGGAGCCATCCTCGTCGCCGTCCGTCACCGGGACCGTGATCGCGTCGACAACTGCCAGCGCCGCGCTGTGCGCGTCGGCGTAGCTCGTACCGGCCAGCGGCCCCGACATGATCCGCACCGTACCGGTGTACGGGAAGAACTCGCCCTCGATCCGATTGAGCTGGTACCGCAAAACTACCGGCACCCAGGGCACCAGAGCGGGCTGCACCGGCTGATCGAGCTCACGCGCGGCCTCCGCCGCGATATCGAGCCACAGCGCCAAGGTGTCGGGGGCTTGTCTGGACTTGGCGTACACCTTGTATAGGGCAGAGGCCAGGATGGAAGGGGTGGGAGTGATGTACATGGTCGAGCACCTTTCTCAGGATCTAAAGTGAGAGGCGCGGTGTCGGACTCCCCGGAGTTAGGGTCTCCGGGGATTCCGGCATCGCCCCGATTGTCAGGACGCGAGAGCGAATTTCTTAGGGGCCGGGCCGGTCTGGCGAGCGGTCCCGTCCTTGGTCAGCTTGACCAGGGCGTTGTGAACCGCGCCGCTGGACCGTTCGAGCGCTTTTCCGATCTGGTGTGGGCTGAACTCCTTTCCTGGGTTGTCGCGCAGGTAGTCCTCGACCTGCCCGCGCAGCGCACCGGCGGGCAACCGTTCCACCGTTGACTCCGCGTCGGCCGCTGCCGGTTCGGTGACCGGAGCCGGTGCCACCGGGGCCGGGGTGGCGGGATCGTCGCCCGTGGGGGCAGCTGCCGCCGTCTCCGGCGCGTTGTCCGACACGGGGTCGGCCGGTGCCGCCTCCTCGGCGGGATCGGTCGGGTCCGGGGTCGCCGGTTCGAGCGAAACGGATTCCGGCGCGGCGAGTTCCGCCGAGTCGGGTTCCGCCGAGGCAGGTTCCGGGGTCACCGGTTCGGGGGCGGCGGGTTCGGTCGCAACTGGTTCCGGGGTGGCCGGTTCGGGCGTGGCCGGTTCCGGGGCGGCTGCTACGGGTCCGACCGGTTCGGCGGCGGGTCCGGGCGCGGCCGATCCAGCGGTGAACCAGGTTTTCGCGGCCCGGGGCGTTTCCGGGTCGGTGTAGGACCGCACGGCACGGGCCGATTCCCACCCCGTCAGCAGACGGCGGGCCGTCGACACCGCGATCCCTGCCGTGTCCGCCAGCGCGGCGGCGGTACTGCCCGGGTTGCTGCCCAGCGCCGCCCACAACGCCCGGGTGGCCGGTTTGCGCAGCACGGGCACCACAACCGAACCGTATTCCGGGGCCTGTGCGGCGGTGTCCGGGACGGGTCCGGCCGGTGCCGTGGGCGCGGCGGCGGTGTTCTTCTTCTTGGACATGGGGATTCCTTCCAACATTAGGTTTCGGTGAATTCGTGTTGTCCTGGTCGGGACGGAATGCCATTCCGGTGGGGGCGAATTCCCCGGGGGGCGGTGGCGTTCCGGGTTCCATGGACGCTCGATACGGTGTGCGATGTCAAGCGGAATGTGAAAACAAATTCCGGCCCCGAATTCCTCTCTTCCATTTCCGGAATGCGAACAGCACGAGAGGAATTCGGCTCACGCGCAATTCCTGCGTCGGCGCGAGGGCGACTCGCGTCGGCGACCTCACCGCGGGCCGGTAGGCGGACCGAGCACGAGGCCGGTCGAGGGTCGTGCGTGCCCACGACGAGTCGACCTCGGCGGGCTGGGTGACGGGGTTCATCGAGTCAGGTGCTCGTGCAGCGGGCCGGTGGTGCGGTCGAGCCACACACTCACCGCGTGCCCGGGCCCGTCCCGGCGCATCCGGTCGGCGGCCCCGGTGGCGTAGGCGGCGATGTCGTCGGGGTGCACGAGGTGAATGCGCGGGGGGCGGCGTATCTCGCCGGTGCCGCCGCTCACGTGGGCAACGGTGTACATGCCGCGCTCGTCGTGGCCGCCGGGGGCGTAGATCACGAACTGCTCGCCGCTGACGGCATTGGCGATCACATAGATCGAGTCCAGCGCGGTCGTGGTCGCGACCGGGGACGTGTTGCTGGCGAGCCTGGTGGTGGTCTGGGCTCGGGAGCCGGTGGTGTGCGGCGCGGGAGTGCTTGGTGGCTCACTGGCGCTGTGCGCGGGTGTGCGGTTTCGCGCCTGCCGGTCGATGAACCACAGATCCCCGCCGACTCGGGCGGTATGGCCCCCGGAATGGCTCGCGCGTGGTTTGTCACCGACCGCGAGCGCGGTCTGGGCGCGGGGTAGCCCGCGTGCGCGGGGGTGGGTGGTCTGCGGTGTCGGTGGGCGGGCGATCCATCCGCCGACGATGACGAACAGTCCCTCGGTGTCTTCTCGTACGAGTGCCATCAGATCCTCATTTCTGCGAGTGCGGTTGTCGTGCTGGTCGATTCGTTCGCTTGCCAGGGTTGTCCCGGGTGCTCGGTCCCGGGCGCGGTGGCCACGCCCGGGGGCCGAGTCGTTGCTCAGGTTCAGTCCACGGCGAGGTGCTCCAGGATTTCCGTGGGTGTGAACAGCCCGCTGTTGGCAAGGTGGCGGCGGGTTTCGGCGAGGTAGGCGAGCCCGCCGTCGATCTCGGTGGCCTCAGATTCGAGGCCGTCGTGGGTGTCGGGGTTGTAGAAGCGGCAAGCGCGCAGCGTGGCCGCGATCGTGGTCAGTTGCTGGGCGAGCGCTTGCGCTTCCTCGGCGATCTCACGCTGGATTTTGCGCAGCCGGGCGAGCGCGTTGTCGCGTTCGGCACTGCGGTAGGCGTGCATCCGGTCGAGCCATTCGGCAGACGGCTCCTCGTCTGCGGGGGCTAAAGACCACGGGGTCGCGTGAGCCCGGCCCTCGGTCGCGGTTCGGATCGAGCACTTGACGATGCCGTCGTCGTTGTAGATATTGCGCACGACTCCGCGCCAGGTGCGGTTGTTTTGGCCCGTCACCTCGTCACCGACTCGGATCGGGCAGGCCACCTCGGGGGAAATGTCGGTCTCGGTCGGGCTCTGGTCGGCGGGGGTGTGGGCGTTGTCGGTCATGATGTCGTGTCCTGTCGTTGTCGCCTGTTCGGGCGATTTGGGTTGTCGGGTGACCAAAGGGGGCGGGCGGTAGGTGCGGGCCGGGTTTGCGGTGCCCCGGGCGCGGTGTCGCGCCCGGGGCACCCGGGGTTGTCAGCAGCCGGGGCGGGGTCCGAACATGTCGGTCCAGCAGGACGGGCAGACACGGGATTTGATGAACTCGCGCTCGGGCGCGCTCAGGTGTGGCAAGGCGTTCTGGATCGCCAGACGTCGCGCACGCCACGCGGTGAACCGGTCCTCGTTGACGTGGAAGGTCGTGCTCTGCTGGCAGGTATCGCAGGTGACTTCCACGGCGAGGTCCAAGGGCGGGGTCGTTGCGAGGTGCTGCGGGCTGTCGGTCATGAGGGTGAGTTCCTTTGCTGTCGTAGTGAATTCGCCCGGCCCCTGCCCGTTCGTATGGGGCAGGGTGGGCGGGCGGTTGGGTTGCCCCGGGCACACGGGTGTGTGCCCGGGGCGTCGGGGGTTAGGTGGCGGCGCGTACGGCGGCGGTAGCGGCGCGCCCGATCGCGGTGGCGGTAGCGGCCGGGTGGCTGATTCGGTGCACAGTCGCCCCGACCAGCGGGGTCGAGTACGTGGTGGCCGGTGCCAGCCACAGCACCGCGCATCCGGCCGCGCGCAACGCGTCGAGCCGCTGTTGGCCGTTGATGCGGGGTGAGGCCGAGTACTGGCCGTCGGAGATGATCACCAGCAGCCTGCTCGCGCCGGGGCGGGCGAGGCCCAGGGCACCGTCGAGGGCGTCGATGGCCTTGTCGATGGCTTCCCAGTTGTCCGGGCAGGTGAAGTCGGTGACCTGTTTGGGCGCGGTGCCCGGGTACACGATCGGGCGGACCGTTTTCCCGAAGGTCACGGTCGCGGTCGAGGCGGGCACCATGGCCAGCTCGGCGGCGCGGGCGATGATCCAGGCTGCCGAGGCCACCGGTTGCGCGAACTCGGCCATCGACCCGGACACGTCGCAGGCGATCCCGACTCGCAGCGGTGGCAGCGGAGTCATCTTGCGGGTGGTGCGGGTGAACGGTTCGGCGGTCGGTATCGCCCCGGCGGCGCGTTGTGCCTCACGCGCCAGCGCACCGCGCATCCGCAACCGTCCCGGCGGCAGCGCCGAAGTCGTTCTCACGGCGGCTCGTTCGCGGGTGGCCGCCGAGTCGAGGGCGCGGGCCAGCACCCGCGCGGCGGATTGTTCGTCCCCGCGCGGCGCGCGCGTGGTGTGCGTGCTGGTAGAGGCGGTCTTGCCGAATACCTTGGCCGCCTGCGCGGCGGCGCGCTTTACCGATTCGGCGGCTGCGCGAGCTTGTTCGGCGGCGACCTCGGAAGGGTCGGGCTCGACCGGGTTGGCAGCGACCGCGCGCCGGACCTTGCCGACCGTGTCGGTGATCGCGGCCCCCAATGGTGAGCCCGGGACCGGGTCCTCGTGGGGGTCGGGTCCCACGAGGTCGAGCCAGCGCTGCCCGAGTTCGAGCATGGCGGCGGCGTCGTGATCAGCCACGGTGTGAGCCTGCCGCCACACGGCGCGCAGCTTCTCGAGTGTGTCGGTGCCAAGAATGGCCTCGACCTCGAGCACCACGGGCGCGCACTCGGATCGTTCGAGGACACCGCCATCGATACGCCCGAGCACGAGTGCGGCGGTATGGGCGGCGGCATACGGGGTAGGCGGGATCGCGTCGGCGGCATCGGCACCACCGAGGTCGCCGATCACGATCTCGGTAGCGCTGGCGCGGAGCCAGTGCCGGTCGTCGGGGCGGCGGCGGATCTGGGCGGCCTCGATGCGTGACTCCTCGAGCAGCATCGCGGCCTCGATCACGGCCGGATTCGCTACCGGGGGCCGTTCCCACACCGAATGTTTGGCATGGGCACATTCGTGCACGAACGCACCCCACACCGCCGCGTACCGGTTGCGGTCGCTGTTGCGATCGGGGCGGGCGGTGGCGGGATCGATACCGAGTCGGACCCCGTCGAGTTCGATGGCCGCGCTATGGGGCATGAACACCGCCGGGTGCCCGTGGGCAGCGCCAGGGGCGATCGAGACGACCAAGTCGTCACGGTCTGCGATCGGTGGGGCCTCGGCGGTCAATGCGGCCGAGAGCGTGTCCCAGCCATCGGTGGCGGGTGCGGGAGTCGGGGTGGCACTCGGGTCGGCGTTCAGGTGTCCGGTCATCGCGGGAGTCCTTTCAGGTGAGGCGGGGGTCGGGGTGGGATGCGGGGCCGAGGTCACAGGCGCGCGCCCAGGGTGAGCGGGGTGTGGCGGGTGCCGTAGACACTGCGCACCACATCGGCCACGGTGGCGCGGTCCTCTTCGGGTGCGGCCCCGATCAAATTGGCGGCGGCGGTGTCGGTATCGGTGGCGGCGGCGATCTTGCGGAACGCCAGAAGCTCGCGCAGTTGCGGGGCCCACCCGATCTCGCCCTTGTCCTTGCGGGCGGCGAGATTGCGCGCCACCTTGACCGCTTTGGTGTCCACCCCGAGTTGTTCGGTGAGGTCGTAGTCGCTGCCTACCTGGACTTGGAACGCGAACCGCGAGGACAGTGCGTCCGACAAGATGGCCCCGTGCACGCCGGGGTTGTGTCCGGCCACCACGAAGAATCCGGGGGCGGCGGTCACGACCTCGCCGCGATGGGCTTTGATCACGATCTCTTTGCGTCCGTCCATCGCCGGGTACACCACTGAGAGCACGGTCGGCGGGATGAGAGTCGCGTCGTCGATGAACAGCACCCGGCCCTCGCGCATCGCCCGGACCAGCGGCCCGTGCACGAACTCGAAAGTGCCATCGGGGTTTTGGGCGTACTCGCCCACGAAATCGGCGACCGTGGTGTCCCCGTCACCTTGCACGGTCAGCAGGTCCCCGAACGCTGCCTCGATCAGCGAGGTCTTGCCGGTTCCGGGGGGCCCGTACAGCAGCACCGGGACTTCGGCGGTGCGCATGGTCTGGAGTACGTCGACATCGGCGCGCCCGGCGAGTTTGCGCACGTGGTAGGGCAGCCCGTTCGGGCGGGCCACCGTGTTCCCGGTGCGGGCCGGGGCCGCCGGGGCGGGGGTGGCAGGCGTGGGGGTGGCCGGGGCCGCCGGGGTGGTCTTCTTCTTGGTTCGGCGGCGGGCCGGTTTCGGCGCTGTGCTGGCGGCAGGGGCAGGGGCGG
>NZ_LPNR01000126.1 GCF_019266065.1 Nocardia sp. MH4
GCCGCACCCGCTCGACCTGCCGCGGCGGCCGCCGCGGCAGGGGATTGACCGCCCGGCGCGCTGCGGCCCGGCGCCGGGGTCGACGGGGACCCGCCGCCCGGTGTGCCACCCGAGCCTCGCCCGGTGCCGGTGGGGCGACCCGCTCCCGGCGCGGTCGTGCCCAGGGTCGTCCCCGGGGTGGTCGTGGTGCCGGGCGTGGTCGAACCCGGTGTGGTCGAACCCGGTGTGGTCGAGCTCGGTGCGGTGGACTGCGGCGTGGTGCTCTGTGCCGTGGTCGACCCGGTATCGGTGGACGACGGCGTGGTCGAGGACGAGGTGTCGGAGTCCTCGGCGGAGGTGCCCTCGCCCGGCGTTTCCGGCGTGGTGCCGTCGGTGTTCGTGCCGCCGGTTGTCCGGTCCTGTGTCCCACCGGTATTCGTGCCGCCGTTGCCGCCTGTCACGCCGTTGTCGCCGGTACCGCTCGTGATAGTCGGCGCCGACGGCAGGAAGGGGACGCCGTTGTCGGTCTGGGCAGCCACCTGGCCGTAGACGGTGCGCAGGATGCGGCGGCCCTCGTCCTCGGCTTCCTTCTGGTTGTGCTCGTCGACCTTCATCACCCCGTCACCGGGCAAGGTCTTGCCGGTGACGGACTCGCGCGAGGTCAAACCCGGCATGAGCGCCTGGGTCTCCTCGATCCCGGTCCGCATCTCCGACAGCTTCAAGCTGATCGCCGTCGCCGCCTGGGACAGCGGAATCGACTGCTCCGCATAGTTGTTCACCGCGGCCACCGCTGCGGAAGCGGCGGCGCCCGTCCACCCGCTGTGACCGTTCGCGCCGGTGACCGTGCGGGCGAACTCCTGATTGAACTTGGAGAACGTGCCCATCAGGTTCATTCCGATATTGGCCCACGCCGTCACCGCGTCATCGACGAGCTGCGGCTTCATCGCCGCCACGGCCGCCTGCATCTGCGCCAGCGACATGCTGTCATAGCTGTCGGGCGTGGTGATGTGTGGTGGCTGGATGTCGCCGCCGAAGATCGTGGCGTAGTTGCCCTGCTGCTGCCGGTTGTAGATGCCGGTGCGCTCCTGGTTCCACTGCTCCTGCGCGGCGATGACTCTGCTCTTGTATTCGTCGTAGGTCACGCCGGTTCTCCGGTCGCGGAGAGGTCGGTGGCGAGGGCGCCGTCCTGGGCGACGAAGTTGGCAATCGCTTTGGCGACAACCTCTTTCGCCGTTTGGACGGCGTCGATGTGCTGTCGGATCACTGTGTCGAGCGCCCGGTCCCCGCCGGATGCCGTCTGTGAGAATTTGTTGGCCAGCGCCTGGCTCGAGTTGAACGAACCGAATCCGTCGATGCGTTTCACTCGGTCTACGAGTTCGTAGACCTCTTCGAGCCGGTCCAGATGGTCGTCACACACGCGGTCCAAGTCTCTGCCGACCTCGGGATCGAGCGACAGCTCACCGGCATCCGCTTGAGTGAGTAGCTGATTCCACTGATTCGGGTTGATTCCGAGAACCATCTGCCCTCCGTCAGCTCGCAGGAAGATACTGGACCAATGCCGTGCTCAGTCGTAGCGCTTCCCCGCACGGCTCGCTCGCGCCCACCGCACTGACACGATTCTGCACCTTGAAATCGACTGAGCCATCGGGTATTTCGACGGAGATGTAGCAAGCCACATCGTTGGCGGAACCGACTGGCCGGAACTCGAGCGCTCTGTGTGTTCCGACCTCGAGATCGGTCCATCCGGTGTATTCGCTGGTTCGTTGGCGGGACTCGGCAAGCGTGTGCTCTGAGGCCATGACAGCGAAGGTGTACTTCTTGTCCGCATCGGTCCAGCTGCAGACCTTCCACCCCGTGAAGTCGACGCCCGCGACGTCCTTCTTCTTGCTGCCGACGTTCAACCCCACTCCGCTGATCGCCGAATCCGGCAGCGAACACGGATCCCACACCTTCGCCTCGGCATCCACCGAGGTCGGGCTCGCGGCCACGCTCACCCCGCTGGTCGTCGGCGCGGCCGTCCCGCTCTCGCCGCCCCCGCAACCAGCGACGACCAGCCCGAGGGCGGCGATGCCGACGGCCTTCCACCCATGGCCTCCCACTGTCATCTCGACCATCCCCTCCTGGTGTAGACAGCTGCGCGCTCTATTCCGAGCGATGACGGCTGTGCAGAGTCTAGTCGGAACCCGGATCTCGCGGCCGAGTCGTCCGACGGCCCGCGGTGCTGGGTCCAGCCGACCGTGCCGGTCGATCCGTCACTCCGCGGCGCAGGGGGACGTGGAGGCCATGATGAACCGGACCTCCTCGTCGTTCCTGCCCGCACGCGTCCGGGACGACGCGACCGAGAAGCCGCGGGAGTCCCGGTAATACCTGCTGACGGGGTCTTCGGCCGGATTCTGGCTGGGCACGAGGGTGAAGCCGCGGGCGGTCATCGCCTCGAGATTCGCCATCGCCTGATCGATGAACTCCTGCGAAGGGTTGAGCTCCTGCCGCTCGTACCGAGGGTGCCAGGGCGGTCCCGCCGACCGCAGCGAGTTCGGGTCGGTCCGACAGCCCGACCCCACATCGACCATGTCCGGTTCGACGGTGATCGGCTTCGGCCAGATGAGCTCGAAATTGTCGGCAACGATGGGGCGCGCGTCGGCCACGGTCAACCCGGTGGCGTCCTTGACCTGCTGATTGGTCGGACCCTCGGAGATCCAGCCGGAACACCCGGCGAGCGTGACCGCCACCATGGCTACGGTGGCAACCGTCATCGACTTCATTCGACATCGATCCTCGGGCCGAGGCCGGGGTTGTCCGTGATCTGTGGGTGTGCGTAGGGGTCGATCCGAATGCCCAGCGACGACGCAGCGCGAGCCGCGGCGGCCGCTTTCGCGGCGTCGAAGGCTTCCCTGCCGCCGTTGCCGTTGTCGCCCAATCCGATGTCGACCCAGTCCGTTTCGATCCCACGCTCGACGTAGCCGATGGCGTCGGTGCCCTTGATGACGCCGACGATGTTCTCGAAGGCCGTCGATCCCGCGTCGTCCCAGTAGTCGCCGTGCCCCTCGACGCCGAACACGACCTCGTTCGCGTGCTCCCCGGAACTGCCGCTGTAGAAGCCGGTATCCAGGCGGGTGACGCCGGGCACCTCGTCCGGATCCCCGCCCAGTACCTCGGATGCGTGCGGGTTGCCCGGCAGGTGTATACCGCCCGGAACAGTCAGTCCCCCTTCGGGATACGACTGCACCACCCCGATGAGGTCGCCGGGGGCCGTCATCGAATACCGCTGCACGTTCGGGTTCGGGTTGTTCCAGCCGGTGTCGAACACGCCGGTCCCCGCGGACGAGGCGTGCAGCACGCGATCCGCGCGCAGGCCGAGTTGCTCGGCGGAGCCCACGATCGAGCCGCCGTAGGAATGGCCGACATAGGTCACCGGCGTGCCCGGGGAATTCGCGCCCACCTCCCGGTCGATCTCGTGCCCGAACTCGACCAGCTTCGGCGCCATGTCGGCCGCGAACCGGGGACTCGGCGCACCGTCGTCGAGACTGGTCAGGCTCTGCGGGAAATCGCCTTCCATATACAGGAAGACGGGGCTGTCGGTCCGGTCGGCGAGATTCCAGGCGGCGACGTGATTGGAGCCGGAACCGTTGAGGTTGGTGGAGGTGCCGGGTACGTACACGCCGACACCGGGCGAGCCCGCCTTCATCGAGCCCAGCATCTCGATCATCCGCCCGTTGCCCTCGGTGCTGAACATCACGAACTTGCGGTCGACCATGTCGAGCCGGGGCGTCGCGTTGTCGCCGGTCGCGGCGGCGGCCGTGGTGAGCGTGCTGGTGCCCTCGGGGTTCGGGATCGGCGCGAGCATCGCCTCGAGTTGCCTGACCCGTGATTCGTCGGGGTCCGGCTTCGCCTTCTCCGTCGTCAGCGCGTTGCGGATGTTGATCTCGTTGGCCTCGATCCGCATGCCGAACGGGACGCCGTTGAGATTGCCGAGCTTCTCCGGCGCGGCGATCACCAGCTGACGCTGTGCCTCCGGGCTCAGGCCGGCCAGGTAGGTGGCCCGCTCGTCGGCCGACATCGCGGCCAGCTGGATCGCCACGGCATCGGGGTCGCGGACGGTGCCGTCGGCGAGGGTGATGTCGGGCTGGCCGTCGCGGATCGCGGTCAGGTCGGCGAGTGATTCCTTCAGGCGGGTACCGAGCCGGCTGTCCAGGCGCTCGATCTCGTCGAGGCCGCCGAACAGGTTGAGCTGGAAGACGCCCGCCGCGCCCTCCTGCTCGGGATCGGTGTGGGAGACCCGGCCGTCGGGTTCGACCTGGAAGCCCTGGTCGACGGCGAGCGTCCGCTGATCGAGGACGTAGGCGCGGGCATGCTGCAGGCTCCGATACGCGTCGTCGGCGTCGTCGGCGATCCGCAGCAGCACGGTGCGCACCTCGTAGCCGTGGTCGACCTCCTCGTCGATCCGCCGGCCCGCCGCGTCCCTGGTCCGGCCGTGCCAGCCGCCCGCTGTCGAGACGGCGCGTGAGCAGTCGTCGACCGCGGTGGACACCACATCGGCATTGGCGCGGGCGGTGTCGGCGGCGCGGTGCAGGCCGTCGAGATTCCAGCCGTCGAGCTGGGGGAGGGTCGGGCGCATCAGCGCGATCCCAGCTTCCCGATCTCGCCCGCGATCTCGGCATCCTTGGCCTGGATGTCGGCGGAGAACTTGTCGATCAGGCCGGCCAGGGTGGTGTATCTGGTCGCGATCGACGACATCGCCTGCTGGGCGGGATCGGCCAGGCCGCGGACGGTGGCCAGGACGTCACTGCCGTCGCCGGTGGCCTCGCTCATGGCGGTCCAGGCGAGCTCGCCGACCTCGTCGGCCTCCTGCCGCCACGTCGTCGCCAGCGCTGTCAGTTGATCGGGTTCGACACCGAGTGTGCTCACGATTGCCCCCTCCTTCGGCGCCGAGGCGGCCACGGGCCGTCGGTACCACCGTGCGGATCGGTCTCTTCGTGAAGGTTGGACGGAGCTGTCGATCCGAGGGTTCCATCATGTGATGTGAGTCACAAAAACTAGACCGTCGCGGTCTCGTCCTTCTGTGCGCGGGCGCGCGCGTCGACGCAGTCACGGCAGGTGCCGAAGATCTCCAGGGTGTGGCTGACCTCGGTGAAGCCGTGTTCGCCCGCGATCGTCGCGGCCCACGCCTCGACCGTCGGGCCCTCGACCTCGACGGTGCGGCCGCAGTGGCGGCAGACCAGATGGTGGTGGTGCCCGCTCGAGCACTGGCGGTAGACGGACTCGCCGGAGTCGGTGCGCAGCACGTCGACCATGCCCGCGTCGGCCAGCGACTGCAGGGTCCGGTAGACGGTGGTCAGGCCGATGCCCTCACCGCGCTTGCGGAGCTCGTCGTGCAGTTCCTGGGCGGACCGGAACTCGTCGATATCGCTGAGCAGCGCCGAGATCGCGCTGCGCTGCCGGGTGCTGCGGACTCCGACCTGCTTGCCGGAGGGATTGTCTGCCAACGGATTACCCTTCCTCGGCGTGGGCGACGGCGTCGACGACGATGTGCGCGAGGTGGTCGTCGACGAGTTCGTAGAGCACCTCGCGACCCGAGCGTTCGCCGTGCACGACGCCCGCCGACTTGAGGATGCGCAGGTGCTGGCTGACCAGCGGCTGGGTGACCCCGAGGGCGTCGACCAGCTCGTGCACACAGCGCGGCGACTCGCGCAGCTGCAGCACGATCGCGATCCGCACCGGGGCGGCCAGCGCGCGCAGCAGCTCACCCGCGTCCTCGAGTACCTGGCGCGCGGGCACCGTGGCGGGGGCGGGGGAGTGGTACGGGGTGTGCGCGTGTGCGGCCGTGGCATCGGTGGTCATCAACCAACTCCTTAATGGAAACCGATGCCATTTTGACATGCAGACGTGCGCATGTCGAACGTGACGCGCTGAGCTGGGGCGATCGGTAGTCGCCGGACGACCGTTTCGTCGGTGAACCCGCCGTCGAGCGGCCGTCGGGGCGCTACTTCGCCCGTGCGGTGCACGACCGGTCGGCCGGTGCCGATACGCTTGTCGGCATACTTGTCCGACTCCCAAGGGATGGAGAAATCTCGCGTGGCACCCAAGTCGAAGGTGGACACCGTTGCCAACCTCGCCAAGCGCCGGGGCCTGGTTTACCCGTGCGGTGAGATCTACGGAGGCACCAAGTCGGCGTGGGACTACGGTCCGCTGGGCGTCGAACTGAAGGAGAACATCAAGCGGCAGTGGTGGCGCACCATGGTGACCAGCCGCGACGACGTCGTCGGTCTGGACTCCTCGGTGATCCTGCCGCGCCAGGTCTGGGAGGCCTCCGGCCACGTCGAGACCTTCTCCGATCCGCTGATCGAGTCGCTGCACACGCACAAGCGCTACCGCGCCGACCACCTGCTCGAGGCGTACGAGGAGAAGCACGGCCACCCGCCGGCCAACGGCCTGGCCGACATCAACGACCCCGAGACCGGTCAGCCCGGCAAGTGGACCGAGCCGAAGAACTTCTCCGGCCTGCTCAAGACCTTCCTCGGCCCGGTCGACGACGAAGAGGGCCTGCACTACCTGCGCCCCGAGACCGCGCAGGGCATCTTCGTCAATTACAAGAACGTCGAGACCACCGCGCGCAAGAAGCCGCCGTTCGGCATCGCCCAGATCGGCAAGAGCTTCCGCAACGAGATCACCCCCGGCAACTTCATCTTCCGGACCCGCGAGTTCGAGCAGATGGAGATGGAGTTCTTCGTCAAGCCCGGCGAAGACGCCGAGTGGCACAAGTACTGGATCGAGACCCGCCTGGCTTGGTACACCGACCTCGGCATCGATCCCGACAACCTGCGCCTCTACGACCATCCCAAGGAAAAGCTGTCGCACTACTCGGCCGGCACCACCGATATCGAGTACCGCTTCCGCTTCCAGGGCAGCGAGTGGGGCGAGCTCGAGGGCATCGCCAACCGCACCGATTACGACCTGCGCACGCACTCGGAGCACTCGGGCACCGACCTGAGCTACTTCGATCAGGCCTCCGGTGAGCGCTACATCCCGTACGTCATCGAGCCCGCGGCCGGTCTGACCCGCTCGCTGATGGCGTTCCTGGTCGACGCCTACACCGTCGACCAGGTGCCCACCGCCAAGGGCACCACCGAGGAGCGGATCAGCCTGCGGCTTGACCCGCGCCTGTCGCCGGTCAAGGCCGCGGTGCTGCCGCTGTCGCGCAACGCGGACCTGACGCCCAAGGCCAAGGACCTCGCCGCGCAGCTGCGCAAGCACTGGAACGTCGACTTCGACGATGCCGGTGCCATCGGCCGCCGCTACCGTCGCCAGGACGAGATCGGCACCCCGTTCTGCATCACCGTCGACTTCGACACCCTCGACGATCAGGCCGTCACGATCCGCGAGCGCGACTCGATGGCGCAGGAGCGCATCGCCCTGGACAAGGTGGAGTCCTACCTCGCCACCCGCCTCCTCGGCGCCTGACACCAGACCGACGCGGAGCCCGTATCGCCACGCGCGATGCGGGCTCCTCGCGTTGCGGGGCGTGGAGGTGATCACAGTGCGTACCCGGCGGTTTGCATCGCCCGGCCGCGTGCCTCACTCTGTCCGTTGTGCTGTGGGAACCGGAAGACGTGCTGCGGGGGCTCGACCCGTCGGAACAACGATTCGTTCGGCACGCCACCTTCACCGGGCGCTCGGTGACCCTGCGCGGTGAACTCGACGCGGCCGCCCTCGGCGCGGCGTTCGCGGCGCTGCAGCGCGCCTTCCCGATCCTGGTGTGCCGGATCGTCGAGGACGCCGAGGAGAACGGAATCCTGTTGCGTCCCGGGCACATCGAGCCCGTCGGCGCGTGGGTGAGTTTCGGCGAGCCCGACGAGGTCCGGATTCCCACCGAGTCGATGGATCCCGCCGCACAGCTGGGCTATCTGGATGTGGTGCTGGCCGAGGAGGATCGGGCCAGGGTCACCCTGTTCGTGCACCACAGCGTCGCCGACGCGGGGCACTGCGTGGAGCTGTTCGCACGGCTGTGGGGGTACTACACCGATCACGTGGAGACCGGGTCGATCGCGGCCGGGCCACGGGAGTACCCGGTGTCGGTGGAGTCGCTGCTGGCGCAGCGGGGGACCGAACGCGGACCGCGCTCGGGACTGGAGACCGTCACCCGGCCGCTGGTCGTCGCCGACGCGGTGGGGCTCGTCGAGCCGTCGCCGCCCGCCACCCCCGCGCTGGCCAGGCCCGCGCGCATCCAGCTCGACCCGACCGAGACCGCCCGTGTGCTCGAGCAGGCCCGCACGCACGCGGTGAGTGTGAACGGGCTGGTCACCGCGGCGGTGCTGCGCGCGTTCGCGTCGGTCTACGACGTGACCCAGGTCGGCTGCGTCTACCCGGTCGACCTGCGCAGGCGACTCGAACCGCCGCTCGCGGCGGCCGCGGGCACGAACATCTCCGGCCTCGCCGCCTTCACCACGGATGTCGTCGACACCGACGACCTCGTCGCCCTGGCCCGCCGGATCGGCACGCACCTGCACGACGACCTGGCCACCGGCGTGATCGAACAGTCGGTGCTGCATTTTCCCGACTTCTTCGGCCCCACCCGCGTCCACTCGATGGCCGGGCACATCGCGCTCACCAATACCGGCACGGTGCCCGCCTTCCGCGCTCCGGCGGGGCTGATCCTCGACGACTACGAGATCGTCTACCTGTCCGCGCATCCGCGGCCCTCGACCGGCGCCTCGGCGGCGGTCACGTTCCTGGTCTACACCTTCCTGGGCAGGCTGACCATCGGCAGACTCGGCGGCGGCGTGCGGGCCGCCGAACTGCTGTCGGCGGTCGCCGCCGAGCTGACCTGGCGGGCCGATCACGAGGCCGCGACCGCCTGAGGCCGACCGTCAGCGGGGCGCGAGCGGCTCCTGCAACTCGGTGACCCAGCCCGCGGGATCGGGCGTCCACGCCAGGGTGACCTCGCGGACCGGCGCCGCGGTGCGGTAGCCGTTGTCCTCCACCCAGCGGCCCAGCGCCTGCCACGCCGTGCCGATCCCGGCGACATCGCCGTGGTAGACGGTCGTGGCCGCCGTCGGCAGCGCGGGCAGGTCGACGATCGAGAATCCCGGCGCCGCTTCGGGTTCCACCGCGACCGGGATGCAGGCGTGCACCCCGACGGTGCCGTCCTCGCGCGCGTCGTAATAGGCGATCGCCGGTCCCGCGATCGCGATGCCGGCCTGCGCCAGCCGGTCGGCGAGATCGCCGAACAGCGGCTGGATCACCGGACTGATCGCCTGCGGCTCGAAACCCGCAGCCGATCCGGTCGATTCGGCCACCCGCACCGCGGCGACCGGCTTGAGCACCACCTCTTGTTCGGGCATGACGCCCTCCTTCTCGATGATTCGGAGTCTCGCCTCGACATCGGTCAACCGGGCGTGGTCGGCCGCGATCCGCTGCTCCAGCTCCGCCCGGCGCAGGGTGAGCATGCCGCGCAGTTCCTCCGGGGCAGGTCCCGGATCGAGCATCCGGCCCACCTGCTCGAGCGTGAAGCCGAGCTCCTTGAGCGCGACGATCCGGTTGAGCCGGGCCAGCTGCGCGGCCGTGTAGAACCGGTAGCCGGTGGCCGGGTCGACCCGGGCCGGCCGCAACAACCCCACGGCGTCGTAGTGGCGCAGCATGCGCACCGACACCTGACCGTGTCTGGCGAAATCTCCGATACTGAACATGACGCCTTCCGGTGTAGAACCTCACACGGTGTGAGGGTCAAGCGCTCAGAATCGGCCACCCCGGCTGACCCGGCGCGACCCGGACGACCCGCCGTAGGAACCGGGCCGGTACCCGCCGCCCCCGAAACCGCCGCCGCCCCGCCGGGTAGCGCCGCCGATCGAGCCGCGCAGGAAACCGTCGAGCAGGATGCCGCCGAGCACCGCCCCGGCCTGCGAACCGCCCGCCATCGGCTGTCGCGATTCCCACGCGCGCACGCTCGCCTGCGCCTGTTCCAGTGCCCGTCCACCCAGGTCGGCGGCGGTCTGCGCGCTGACCAGCGCGCGATCCGGCGCGGTGGCGGCGAGGCGGCGGGCCTCGTCGAGATGGCGCTGGGCCTCCGAGAGCCGGGTCCGCGCCTCGGCGTCGACGCCGCCGCGCCGGGTGGTGATGAACGAGGACGCGGCGTCGACGCGCCCGGCCGCGTCGGTGAGCGTCCGATCGAGCCTGCGTCGCAGATCCTCCACGGCGAGCTTGCGATCCGAGGCCGCCGCGATGGCCCGGTCCAGCTCGGCGTCGGCGGTCACGGCGTCGTGGAAGGCGCCGAGCGGATCGGCGTCGACCCCGGCGGCCGCGGTGTTCACCGTGGTGGTGGCCGCGCCGACGGCGGCGGCCAGTTCGGGACCGCCGTACTCGGTCAGGGCGGCCGCCGCGGCCAGGTCGGCGCGGAGTTCGTCGAGCGCGGCGGGCAGCCCGTCGCGAGCCTGCTGGATGTTCGTCGCGGCCTGGTCCACCGCGTCGAGCAGCGTGCGGGCTTGGCCGATCGCGCCCTCGGCCGCGCGGATCGCCGCGACCGCGCCGCCCTGCTGGCCGACCGGCCTGGTCAGCGCGGTGCGGGCGGTATCAATGTTCTGCTCGGCGAAGGTCATCCGTTCCGCCGCCATCCGCACGTTGTCGTGGATCGGCGCCAGCACCGAGGCCGGGTAGGCCGAATTCAGCCGGGCCAGTTCGGCTTCGGACGCGGGCTGGCGCGCGGTCAGGTCGACGATGTCGCGGGTCAGTCCGTCCAGCCGGGCCGGCGCGTCGATGAGCAGATCGCGCATGGCGTCGAAGTCGGTCACCTGGGTGTCGAGTTCACGGTCGGCCCTGCCCGCGGTGGAGATCAGATCGATCAGCATGCTGCGCTGCTGGTCCGGGGTCTCCGGGACGGCGTCGTCGAGCTGCTGGCGGATCGTGAACGCCTTCGCGGTCGCGGCGCGGGCCGCGTCCAGTGCCGTGCGGAACGGCGTCACGGCGGTCTCGCCGAATTCGCTGGTGGCCAGGGCCAATTCCTCGGCGCTGGTGCGCACGGCATCGTCGATCTCGACGAGCCGTTCGCGCGAGAGCGCTTGCAGCGTCGGCAGCGATAGCTTGGCCAGCGCGCCCGAATCCGCCGGATCGACCTCGCGGGCGGTGCTCAGTTCGGCCCGATCCTGATCGCGACGACGCTTGCGGGAGAACAGGATCAGCCCACCCGCGCCCACGACGACCACCAGCCCGATGCCGACCAGCCAGCCCCACGGCACGCTCGCGCCGCGCATCGCCGACCCGATGCCGTCGGCGGTGTCGATCCCGGCCTGCGCCCATTCGCGGTCGCGCAGATCCGGTTCCACCGTGCCGGCCAGCAGCGCGTCCAGCTCCCCGTCGCTGACGCCGTCGGGCAGGACGCCGTGGAGCCAGTAGCCGCGATCGTCCACGGCCACCGCCAACAGCAGATCGCGATCGGAGAACCCGGACAGCTCGGCAGTCCGCGCGGCCCAGTCGCGCGGCGCCATCGCGGCGAAGTTTTGCACGTAGATCACCCAGAGCTTCACCTGGTGGTCGCGGTAGAGCCGATCGACCGCCTCGAGCACCCCGGCCTCGTCGGCGCCGCTGAGCACCTCGGCGGCATCGACCACCTGCGGTCCCATCCGCGACGGCGGCTCGGCGGTCGCGCCCGGCGCGCACAGCAGACTCAGCGCGGCGAACATCGCGCACAGCAGACCGGCCATGGCGCGTACCGGAACCGGACGTAGGGCCGAACTCTTCCTCGACTGCCGCATGTGTCGAATCTAACGGGCGCACGGCGACCACGCGGGTACGACGGCGCGCAGCGTGGCTTCTACGATCGGCGCATGGCCACAGTCGATCGCCTCTACACCGGACATGTCACCGCGAGCGGGGCCGCCCAGCAGCGGGATGTGCCCGGCGCCCGCATCGTGAAGATGTCCGTCGGCCCGATGGACAACAACACCTACCTCGTGCAGAGCACCGCCACCGGTGCCGCGATCCTGATCGACGCGGCCAACGACGCCGCCCGCATCCTCGAGCTGACCGGCCAGGAGACCCCGGGCCAGATCGAGTTGATCGTCACCACCCATCAGCACCCCGACCACTGGCAGGCGCTGTCCGAGGTCGCCGGCGCCCTCGGCGTCGCGACCGCGGCCCACCCCCTCGACGCCGCTCCGCTGCCGGTGCAACCCGACCGCCTGCTCGCCGACGGCGACACGGTCCAGGTCGGCGATATCGTCCTCGAAGCGATCCACCTGCGCGGCCACACCCCCGGCTCCATCGCGCTGGCCCTCGTCGACGGCGCGGGCCGGGCCCACCTCTTCACCGGCGACTCCCTGTTCCCCGGTGGCGTCGGCAAGACCCACCACCCGGCCGACTTCGACACCCTGCTCACCGATGTCACCACCAAGCTGTTCGACCGCTTCGCCGACGACACCGTCGTCTACCCGGGCCACGGTGACGACACCACCCTCGGCGACGAGCGTCCGCACCTCGCCGAGTGGCGCGAACGGGGCTGGTGAGTCCGACGGGACAGAAAAACGGCACCTGGCCCGGGCCATGATGCCGTTCCTCCGACGGTTCTGACGCCGCCGACTCCTGACGGTGGGTTACACCGCCGACCCGATGCCGGCCATGGGCATCGCGAGCAGGATGGACAGTAGATCAGGCTGTCGGCCTGCCGACAACGCCCCGGCCAGCAGATTCTTGGCGGGTCATGCGACTCCGGATCGCGATGGTGGGGGGTCGCGCGGAGATCTCTGAGGGCAACCTCCTTCGAGGAGCCGTTGGTACGAAAACGAGGGTTCGCGCAACAGAGGGATGCTTGTGGAACCTGCGTGCTCCCGGTCCAGGGGGACCGGGAGATGCCGCCCGCCTGGCGGACGACCAGTGGGAGGGCTACCCGGTTGACCAGACCGCCCAACTCGGTGTCCTGGTGTCGTCGCAGGGCACCAGTCCCAGTACACGCCCCTGACCAGGCGATTGTCGAGTGGTTGGACTACTCGAATCGGTGTCGCGTCCGCTGTCCGCGGTGGGGTCAGCGCGCCGCGAAGGCGGGTCCGGTCAGGGTGAAACCCAGATCCGAGGCGTAGGCGGACACCGTCCACTGGTCCGCTCGATGGTCGACATCGCCGCGCGCCTGGACTGGACCGGCGGTCGCGCCATCGGTAGTTCACCGGACCGGAATCCGGTGGTGACCGCTGGCATGATCGGCCGTCGGCCCGACCTGGCAGACTGATCAGGATGAAATCGGGTTTCCCGCGAACGGCCGCACCTGCCCCGGATGCTCGGCGCCCGCACGGGCTCGCGTCGTCGGTCTCGCGGTGGATCGGCCGGATCATCGCCGGGGCGGTGCTGATGGGGGTGGTGCTCGTCGCCGGAACGGCCTTCCGGGTGTGGCAGGTCGCCCGGATCGACGACTACACCAACGCCGACGCGATCGTGGTGCTCGGCGCCGCGCAGTATTCGGGCACCCCTTCGTCGGTGTTCGAGGCGCGGCTGTACCAGGCGTGGCGGCTCTACGAAGCCGGTGTCGCGCCCCGGGTGATCACCGTCGGCGGCAAACAGGAGGGCGACCTCTACACCGAGGCAGCCTCGGGCAAGCGCTACCTCGAGGACAAGGGCGTCCCCAGCGCGGACATCCTCGCGGTGGAGACCGGATCGGACACCCTGCGCAGCGTCGAAGCGGTCTCGACCGCCATGCAGGCGCGCGGGATGTCATCGGCCGTACTCGTCAGCGATCCGTGGCATTCACTGCGGACCAGGACGATGGCTCGCGACGCCGGACTGGACGCGTGGACCGCGCCGACCCGCACCGGACCGGCGGTCTACACCAGGGAATCGCAGTTCCACGGCATCGCCCGCGAGACCGGCGCGCTGCTCTGGTACCAGCTCACCCATTTCTCGGCAGACTTCTCTTACACGGCGGGACAGTGAGATTCGATGACCGACAGCTACACCCCGCACGACCGGGAACGGATGGTTCACGAGCCGGGCAAGACCGCCTGGCCGGGCGCCGCGGACAAGGGCCACCGCAGTGAGTTCTCCCGCGACCGAGCCCGCGTGCTGCACTCCGCGGCGCTGCGCCGTCTGGCCGACAAGACCCAGGTCATGGGCCCGCGCGAGGGCGACACCCCGCGCACCCGGCTCACCCACTCGCTCGAGGTCGCCCAGATCGGCCGCAGCATCGCCGACGGCGTCGGCGCCGACCCCGACCTCGTCGACCTGGCCGGCCTCGCCCACGACATCGGCCACCCGCCCTACGGTCACAACGGCGAACGCGCCCTCGACGAATTCGCCGACGCATACGGCGGTTTCGAAGGCAACGCGCAGAACCTGCGCATCCTGACCCGCCTCGAACCGAAGGTTCTCGACCCCGCCGGAGACAGCGCCGGCCTCAACCTGACCCGCGCCGCGCTCGACGCGACCCTCAAATACCCGTGGGGCAGAAGCGGTTCCGGCACCAAGTTCGGCGCCTACGAGGACGACCTCGAGCGCCTGGCCTGGGTCCGCAAGGACGCGCCGGACCGCAAGCAGAGCCTGGAATGCCAGATCATGGACTGGTCCGACGACGTCGCCTACTCGGTGCACGACGTGGAGGACGGCGTGATCGTCGGCCGGATCGACCTGCGCGCCCTGGCCGACCCCAGCGAACAGGCCGCCCTCGCCGAACAGGGCCACGGCCAGCACCCCGACCAGTCGATCGACGCGCTCGCCGCCGCCGCGCAGCGGCTGTCCGAACTCGACGTCGTCGCCGACGCGGTGGACTACGACGGCACCTTCGCCGCCTCGGTCGCGCTGAAGCGGCTCACCAGCGAGCTGGTCGGCCGGTTCGCGACCGCCGCGATCGCCGCCACCCACGAGCGCTACGGGCCGGGCCCGCTCCTGCGCTACGAGGCCGATCTGATCGTGCCGCCGATCGTGGCCGCCGAGGTCGCGGTCCTCAAGACCGTCGCACTGCGCTATGTGCGCTCCGACCGCGGCCACCTGGCCCGTCAGCAGACCCAGCGCGAGCGGGTACAGGCCGTCGCCGACCGCCTGCTCACCACCGCGCCCGCCCACCTGGACGACCAGATGCTGCCGTGGTGGAACGCCGCCACCGACGACACCGCCCGGGTGCGCGTGGTGATCGACCAGATCGCCTCCTACACCGAGAGCCGCTTCGAGCGCGTCGCCGCCTCGCTGGACTGCCGCTGAGCGGACCCGACTAGACTCACTCATCGTGGCCGGACGAATCCCAGATCGCGATATCGCGGCGATCCGTGACCGGGTCCGGATCGAAGATGTCGTCGGTGAGTACGTGGCGCTCAAGCGCGCGGGCGCCGACTCGATCAAGGGCCTGTGCCCCTTCCACGACGAGAAGTCGCCGTCGTTCCACGTGCGGCCCAACCACGGCCTGTTCCACTGCTTCGGCTGTGGCGAGGGCGGTGACGTCTACAAGTTCCTGCAGCAGATCGAGCACATCGGTTTCGTCGAGGCCGTCGAGCAGATGGCCGACCGCATCGGCTATCAGATCAACTACGAGGGCGGCGGCACCTCGGTCCAGCGCGACCGCGGCACCCGCTCCCGGCTGGTCGCCGCCAACGCCGCCGCGCACGAGTTCTACGTGGCGCAGCTGCGCGAACCCGAGGCCGAGACCGCGCGCAAGTACCTGACCGACCGCAACTTCGATGCCGCCGCCGCTCAGCAGTTCGGCTGCGGCTACGCCCCGGGCGGCTGGGACGTGCTCACCAAGCACCTGCTGCGCAAGGGCTTCGAGTTCAAGGAACTGGAAGCGGCCGGGCTGTCCAAGCAGGGCAAGCGCGGCCCGATCGACCGGTTCCACCGTCGGCTGCTGTGGCCGATCCGCAACCTCGGCGGCGAGGTGATCGGCTTCGGCGCGCGCAAGCTCTTCGACGACGACACCATGCCCGGCAAGTACGTGAACACGCCGGAGACGTTGCTGTACAAGAAGTCCCAGGTGCTCTTCGGCCTCGACCACGCCAAGCGTGAGATCTCCAAGGGGCACCAGGCCGTCGTCGTCGAGGGCTACACCGACGTGATGGCCATGCACCTGGCCGGGGTGAAGACCGCCGTCGCCTCCTGCGGCACCGCCTTCGGCGAGGAGCACCTGCAGGTGCTGCGCAGGCTGCTGATGGACGACAACTTCTGGCGCGGCGAGATCATCTACACCTTCGACGGTGACGCCGCGGGCCAGGCCGCCGCCCTGAAAGCCTTCAGCGGCGACCAGCGGCTGGCGGGCCAGACCTACATCGCCGTCGCCCCCGACGGCCAGGACCCGTGCGAGCTGCGTCAGCACTCCGGTGACGCCGCCGTCCGCGACCTGGTCGCGCGCCGAACCCCGCTCTACGAGTTCGTGATTCGCGGTCTGCTCGCCGAACACAACCTCGACGATGTCGAGGGCAGGGTCGAGGCGCTGCGCCGCACCGTGCCCGTGGTGGCCCAGATCAAGGACAACGCGACCCGCAAGGGTTACGCGACCAAACTGGCGGGCTGGGTCGGCTGGGACGACATCCAGCTCGTCGTTCGTCGCGTCGGCGAGGAAGCCAAGAAGAACCGGATGGGCGGCACCGCCGGTCCGGGCGCCAAGCAGGCGGGCAAGTCCGGCGGCGAGCAGTTCGCCGCGCCGCGGGTCGAGGAGAGCGCGGTGCGCCCGGCGCCCAACGATCCGGTGCTGCTCGCCCAGCGTCAAACCCTCAGCGCCGCACTGCAATACCCCGGCATCGCCGGTGTGGTCTTCGACTCCATCGACACCGCCGCGTTCACCCACCCGGCCTACGTGGCGCTGCGCATCATGATCGCGCAGGCCGGTGGCACCGCGGCCGGTCTCGGCGGCGCGGAATGGGTCGCGGCTGTGGCCGACCACACCGACGACCTGATGACACGCGCCCTGGTCTCCGAGCTCGCCAACGAGCAGCTGCCGGTGCGGTCCCAGAACGACATCCCGCGCTTCATCACCGGCGTCATGGCGCGCACCCAGGAGGCCTGGGTAGGCCGCCAGATCGCCGAACTGAAGTCCAAGCTGCAGCGGCTGTCGGCCAGCGAAGAGCCCGACACCTACATGACCCTGTTCGGCGACCTGGTCGCGCTCGAGCAGTACCGCAAGAGCCTCGCCGCCCAGGCGATGGGCAGCGAGGGCTACGCGGCCGGCGCCTGAGTCAGCGGCGCAGCTGGTTGTGCGGGATCAGCACCGTGGTGCGCTCGTCGATCGGCTCCATCGGCTCCAGCTTCGGCTGCGTGCTCAACTTGTCCGACAGCTTCTGCCGGCTCACCGACACCAGCTTCCTCGTCACCGGGCTCCCCGCGACGGCCCGCGTCGCCGCACTGATCTGCTCGTAGCGCGCGCGCCCGGCCTTGGTGCCCAGCACATAACCGGCCGCTACGCCGATGATCAACCGCAGCATCTCCTGGAGCTCCTCCCACGTCTGTGTGCGGGCTCCATCCTGCCCCAGCGGCCCCACCCCTGTCGATCCGGCCACCGTTCGTCGGCACATCGTTATACGCCACATGTCCGCAGGTAGCGGCCCGATTTGGGAACCTGCGATGCCATGCGCTAAAGTTTCATCTCGGTCAGCCCGCCAAGGCAGACCGCCTGAGTCTAACGGTTCAGGAGAGTATTCCCCTATAGCTCAATTGGCAGAGCAGCCGACTGTTAATCGGCAGGTTTCTGGTTCGAGTCCAGATGGGGGAGCATAACCACCAGGTCAGGCACNAAAAATACGCCAAGAATTCCGGTCCGTACTACTGGTGGCACCGTAGGCCAAGCCCCCGGCTCAGCCCTGGCTACCGAACCCGCGTAGGCCGTCACCAGTCCACCCGCAACCCCCAGTATGGATCCCGGTCACCAACCCGCCACCCGCCTCGCTGTCAACGAATGGCAGAAGCGCGCCAACACCCTCACTGCCGCTCCTTCTCCGCCTAGCGGCGTTCGCGGGCCGCGCTCGTTGTTGACCGGGGAGGGGACCTCGGCCGCTTTGGCAGCCCTTAAACCCGAGCGGGAAGCTCAATCCCCTCAGCGGCGCGCACTTGTTCGGACTTGCGGTCCAGCGACCAATCGATTGCTGAAACGCCGATGTTGGCCCATCGGGCCCGGATGTCTTCGAGCACAACGTCGATGAGGTCGCAAATTGCTCCCATGCTCGGTGAAGGTCACGCCAAGGCCAGGCACCGATTCGTCTTCTGATTCCTGCTCACCCCATTGCGCACTCCAGAACTCAGGCGCGCCGTTCTGGGGCTCGAACCAGTTGATCTCGACTTCCATCGTCACTGGTCCGATCTTCTCGGCGGCATCTGCTGCAGAGACAGGCCGTAGATTCGCGCCGGGCCGGGAGGCGGCCTTCTGGGCGGCTCGTTCACGTGCGCGACGTTGCTGACGAGTTTCGGTCATCCCTCGATAGTGGAGTGGGATCGGCTGGGCGGCAACCTTTTCAGCCAGATCGGGGCATCGCGGCTACCGTGTTCGGGTTGTGGATCCGGATCCGCGCCAACAAGTAGCAGCCCGTCTCCGACCGAATACCGAAGAAGGCCTGCATCGTGATGGTGCAGGCCTTCTTCGGGTTTGGTCCCTTCCGGCTGCCCTCAACCGACCCACCCACTCCCGCCACCTACCCACACACTTCCCCACACTTCACACCACCACCCACACCACCAAAAATCCTGCTCACCTCATGCTCCGAAGGTAACGACTACACAACGGATGACGGGGCCGCTATCCGCTGTGACAGCTGAAGAGGGCCATCCGTCAGGAGCTGGGTCGGAAGTGCGCAAGCAGATCGCGCGCCAGGACAGTCGCCATCTGAAGCCGGTGTCGGGCCTCCTGAGCGTTGGACCGACCGGGATGCGAACCATTCGTATGGAGGATGTCCCACAGTCCACGAACCAAACGACCACCCGCTTTGTACTCGAGTGGCTGCCCCGGCGTGCTGTTCTTCGGAGAGGTCTTGGTGTGGTCGCGAACCAAGGTGGCGATCGCTTTTCCGCCTTGGTTCGCGCTCCCGTCATCGATATAGCCTGCATGGTCACAGGCGAGGTCGACCAGAAGCTGCTCGAACATTGAGCGTGTCTGGCTATTTGCGGTTTCGTAGTTGTGGTTACCGAGGTGCGATACAGCTTCGGTGTAGTGGTGGAGCGCGACGTCGTAGCCGCAGTGCTTCAGCTCCTCCTCCAACGCCGTGATCTCAGGCGCCAGTGGTGCCGCACTCGAGTCGGTCGGGATCAGTTGAACTTTGCAGTCGTCCGACACCGTCAGCTCGTAGCCGTCAGCCCGCAGAGACTCGCACAGTTCAGCGATCCTCTCTCGGAACCTACCGACGCCGATGGTTCGTATGTTGCACCCGCTGGCCCACACGACGATGAAGTCCAGGAGAGCTCGGTGAGCGCCGGAGTCCCCGGCGGAGGCCTTTCCGTGCACCTTCAGTAGAGGTTGCCGGATGAGCTCAGACCTGTTGACCATGTTCTTCTGGCTCAGAAAGGAACTCGGTGCCCCGGAGAGCTCGAACACTCGGGACTTCATCAGGAGTGTCCGGATCGTCGATGAGCTTGCTGATTCTGCGACTTCGACGAGATGCCCAAGGGTGGCTGGCGAAAGTGATTCCATGAGCGTCAAGCTTGCCCCTGAAGGCTCCTATGGGCGCGCGGTTTTCGAGCGCTCGCCGGTGTAGCAGACCAGGCCTGGGGCGATCATCGAAAATGAAGTTTCCTGCTGCGGTAGGAGAACGGATAATCACTCGATGTCATCCAGCTCAAAGCACCGGGTTCTCGGCTCACAGCGCCACCGCAAGGCCGAGTACCCATGCGGGTTGTGCGGCGTCGTGGGCAGGATGACCAAGACGCACGTCCCGCCGCAGTGTGCAGGAAACTCCACTGCTGTCGGGCGGCAGTACCTTGTCGAGCGTGGCGGCCGACTCTCCGGATCGACCGCCCGCGAAGTGCGAGGCGGCCTGTACATGTATGGGTTGTGCGGAAACTGCAATGGATTGCAGAGTCGCTACGACAATGCCTACGGAGAGCTGGCGACTGCGCTGCGCCCGCACAGCAGGAAGTCGAGAGGCTACGACCCCGACCACCGAACGAAGCTGCCAGGAGTCTTGTTTCAGCCCGGTGCGGTCGCTCGTTCGATGCTCATCGGAGCTCACGGCCTGACGCCGCAGTTTCGTCTACTTCACCCCGAGGTTAGCGTCGACCTACTGGCCGCGAAACCACACATCGACTCGCACGGCCTGCACGTGGTCATCGCGATCGCTCGTGGCACCACGGCTCGGATCGCAGGCGCTACGGGCGGGTACTTTCCCTTCGGCCCGTTGTCGAAGGAAGCGCTGAAACGAGCTGAGCCAGCCTTCCTGCACTGCCTCGCCGAGGTCTACTTCCCGCCGCTCGCATGGGTGATTACCGAGGACCCGGAGCTTCTTTTGTGGTCAGGATGGCAAGACGTAACGTCCTGGCTGACGTACGACCTGGAGGACGAGCACCTGCTCTCGGCGCTCGTGCCTGAGCTGCCGCAGGTGTGTCATCCGCTCCATGTGCCCCTTCAGCTCAGCGGCTACGTGGAGATGTTCGCTGGTGAAGATGCCGGAGTCACCGAGATCGTCGAGTGCCTCACGTTGACGAGGTAGGGGCTGACCAGCCATGCCCCTGTATTCGTTTCCCACACCGTGTCCGAGATAAGCCTCATCGGTCGAGGACATACTTACCGTGGGTGGGGTGATGTCACTGGCGAAGCTGTCCGCGGGCCAGGGCTACGAGTACTACACGCGCGTGATCGCCACTCACGACGCGAACGAACGCGGCACCACCGGGATCGACGATTACTACTCCGAGAAGGGTGAGTCGCCGGGCGTGTGGCTCGGCGCCGGCTTGGCCGCACTCGACATCGACGAGGGTGCACAGGTGACCGAGGCGCAGATGCGGGCTCTGCTCGGTGAGGGCCTGCATCCCAATGCCGATGCGATCATCGACGCCGCGATCACCGAGCAGGTCGCGCTCGGCGCGAAGGCGAAGGACGCGATCCGCTACGCGCTGAAGAAGGCTCAGCTGGGTTCGCCCCTACAGCCGCTTCACGACCGCGGCGGGCAGCTACCGCCACGAGTGCGCGAAGGCGCTCACTGAGTGGAACACCAGCCGAGGCCTCGATCCCGCGCCGCCGTCCCGGCCGAGGAGCGTCGCCGTATCCGCACCGAGGTCGCGTTGAGGATGTTCACCGCTGATGTCGTTCGGGTGCCGCTGAATTCGCGGGAGTTGTCGGGCTGGATCGCGCGCGCCTCGCGCCCGTCCAAGACCGCGGTCGCCGGGTTCGACCTGACGTTCTCGCCGGTGAAGTCGGTGTCGACGTTGTGGGTGGTGGCCCCGCGTGAGGTCTCCGAACAGATCGAGGCCGCCCACCATGCCGCGATCCGAGACGTCGTCTCCTTCATCGAGCCCGAGGTGCTCTACCCCCGGGTCGGGCGCCACAGCGTGCGCCAGGTCGAGGTCGCCGGCATCATCGCCACCGCGTTCGACCATCGCGATTCCTGCGCCGGCGACCCGGACCTGCACACTCACCTCGTCATCGCCAACACTGTGCTCAGGGCTGATGGCAAGTGGGGCGCGATCGACGGCCGGATGATCTACCGCTACAACGTGACCTGCTCGGAGATGTACAACACCCGGCTCGAATCACACCTAGAGGCGACACTCGGCCTGGTGCTCGCCGACCGTGGTGAGGTCGTCGACAAGCGGCCGGTGCGTGAGGTCGTCGGTGTCGACGCCGCCGAACTTGCTCGGGAGTGGTCCAAGCACGGCCGCGACATCCGGTCCGCCACCGCGAAACTGGCCGAGAAGTTCCAAGCCGACCACGGGCGCGGGCCGACGGCGCTGGAGCTGGTCGACCTGTCCCAGCAGGCGACGCTGTGCACCCGCGCGAGCAAGCACGCCGCGCGGAGTCGTGCCGAGCAGCGCGCGACTTGGCGCGCCGACGCAATCGCGGTGCTGGGCAGCGAGGCCGCGGTCGAGGCGATGGTCGATTCCTACCTCGACGCACTCGGTGTCGCCGCCGAAACCCGCTACGGCGCCGTAGCACTCGCCGCTCTCGACGACGCCGCCGAAGCCCTGCTGCCGGGCCTGACCACGGCCGCGGCCTACCCGGTCCTGCGCCAGCACCTGGTCACCCTCGCCCTCGACGGCACCGACCCCGTCGACACCCTGACCACCGCCATCGGCGCCCGCGAGCTCGGCAGCGCCGCGGATGCGGCCGCCGTGCTGGACTGGCGCATCGACCCGACCGGCTACCACTCAGGCCGCCCGGGCAAACCGCTCGGCGACATGGGTCCGCTGGGTTGGCCGCCCATCATCCCCGCCCAGCTGCGCGCCGACAGAGAGTTCGGCCCGCACCTAGCCGCCCGCGACACCCAGATCCGCGACCTGGCACACCAGGTCGCCGACCTCGCCCGCACCTGGTCCGACGCCCCGCCGACCAGGTGCCGATGTGGGCGCAACCGCTGACCGCGCCCCGGATCTGCTGGTCTCTCTGGCGACCTGGCGCGCCGGGCACGGTGTGCCCGACACCGACCGCCGCCCGACCGGGCCGGTCGTCGCGGGCAACGCCGAACGCGACCTGCAGCGCCACATCGACGCACAGGTCACCGACCGACTCGGCGACACCGATGCCGACATCCTCCGATGGGCAGGTCAGGCAGACGAGCTCGACGTTGCCGGGCTGACCACCGACCCGGTGTGGCCGCTGCTCGCCGCCGACCTTTCCCGCGCCGCCGACAGCAACCGAGACATCGTCGACGCCGTCCGCGTCGCGGCCGCGGCCCGACCGCTGCCCGCCGAGCAGCCCGCCGCCGCGCTGCGCTGGCGTCTGGCCGCCGACCTCGACGAACTCCCACCCGCACCCGCCGAGACCTCGACAGACCAGCAGCTCCAGGTCATGGAGCGCGACCGGCTGCGCCGCATGAGCGATACCGCCCTCGATGCCGAGCTGGGCCGGTTGCGCGCCAGCCTCCGCCAGCACCAGAACGCCGCGATCCCGCATCTGGCGGACCTCCACGACGGCAGCGACCTCGACAAGGTCACTACCGCCACGCGCGTCTCGACGCCGAGGCCGCCCAGATCCGCCAGGCCCAGGCCGAGCTCGCGGTGTTCGCCGACGACCAGCACGCCGCCGAGACCGCGGTCACCACGCTGCGTCGGGAGATCGGCGAGATCCGCGACCGGGAGACCTCGTGGCGGACTCGCCGCCAGCGTGACGCCGAACTGGCCGCCAAGCAGGAGGAGCTGCGCGCCGCCGAGACCGCGCACCGCGACTACCTCAACCGGGCCCCGCGCGATCTACGACGCCGCCGGCCGCGACGGCGTCCCACAGCAACGCTGGCGGACCGTGCTCGACGCTGCCGACGACGGCCAGGCCCGTGCCGCCGAACTCGACGCTGCGCGGGAATACGACCAGGCCCGCGCCGACTCCCGTCAGCGATTCGCTCACACCAGCGAGGAACTGCGTGGGCAGTTGCGCTCGGTCGTCGCCGAGCACCGGCGCCGCAGCGAACTCACCGACGACGAACGCGCCCGCGAAGACGACCTCCGCACCTACCTCGCCGGTCCTGGCCGGGCGGTCGGGGTCACCGGCGTCAGCGAGCACTCCGAGCCGGAACCGCGCCGGATCGAGCCGCCGAGCCATCAGCGCCCGGTCTACGAGCCGCCCCAGATCGGCCCGGACCTCGGCCTTTAAGAAGCTGCCGCGCCCGCTGCGCGGGCTTGCCACGGAGTGGACGTCACCCTGGTTCCATAGCCCGAAGCGTCAGCCCCGGTGAACTCACTGCTTTTCGGAGAGCAAGTCATTGACTTGGATATTCCAAGTGGCGGCTCGCTCTGCACCGCCGCGGAGAGCACGGTCGAGCCGTGTGTCGGTCTTGGTGACGCGGAGTTGACTATCTCGTGCCAGGGGGGTGCGGTGGCTAGGCTTGGAGCACGTGGGAGGTGGTTCCCGCACGAGGAGGATCGCGGTGGCGACGACGATGGCTTTTCTCAAACGTGTGGTGGTGCCCACCGCGTTGGTCGCCCTTGCGGGCACGGCGTTGGCGGTCGCGATAAACAAGGCGACCGGCAGCGATGCGCAGTGGTGGTGGTGGCTGATCGTGGCCGCGTTGACCGTGGCCTGGTTCGGGGCGTCACTGTTTCTGTACCTGCGGCAATCCGCGGCAACGCCTTCCGGTCCAGTCGCGACGGGAGAGCGAAGTGTCGCGTTCCGCGGCACTGTCATGGGATCGATCAGTACCGGCGATACCGGCACCTCTACTCCGCCTGCGCCGGCGTCCGCGCCGGGAGTTGAGCCTCCGCCACCAGGCTCGGCAAACGCGCTCGGGTATAGGTCCGTTGCTGCTGAGGGGTCTGTCGGTGGAGACCTTTCCACCGGCGACCACGCCTGAGAAGGAGATCGGGTGAAGTGGTTTCCGCGCCGACAGCGAATCACTGCGCCTTCGGCGGCGCCACTCGCGAGCGGGTCAGATGCGGCGGCGAACGCGGTTGGTCCTCGATCCGTTGCGCTGGGGGCGGGATCGTGGGCCGGTTCGGTGAATACCGGCGACAGCATCGTTTTGCCGCAGGAAGCATTTCGGCCGATGGCCGAGGTCGACGCCCCGCCCGGAATCGGTAATCTGCCTGCGCTCTCAGCGCATTTCGTTGGCCGCGAGCACGAACTCACCCAGCTGGACTCTGCCCTGACCGCGGGAGATCGTGTGGTGGTGCAGGCAGTGCACGGGTTGGGTGGGATCGGCAAGAGCACCCTGGTGGCGCGGTGGGCGGGAACCGGCGAGCACGGGTATGCCCCGGTGTGGTGGATCAACGCCGACACCGCCGCGAGTGTGGAGCAGGGATTGGCGAGGTTCGCCGCGACACTGCAACCAGCGCTGGGGCAGGTGCTGACGGCGGAGCAGCTCGCCGAGGGCGCTTTGCAGTGGTTGGCAACCCACACGGGGTGGCTGTTGGTGTTGGACAATGTCGAACGCCTCGCCGATATCGACGCGGTTCTGGCCCGCGCGCAAGGGGGCCGGATCGTGCTCACCAGCCGTCTGGCGACGGGGTGGGGGCTCGTTGGTGCGCAGGTGGTGCGGGTCGATGTCCTCGACCCGGATCAATCGGTCGAGTTGCTCACCGACCTGGTCATTGCGGAGGGGCCGCGCTCGCTCGAGGGGGTTTCCGAGTTGTGCGCGGAGTTGGGGTATCTGCCTCTGGCCATCGAGCAGGCCGGCGCCTACCTCGCGCAGAACCCGTTCCTGACCCCTGCGGACTATCTCGGTCTGCTGTCTCAGCATCCGGCCGAGATGTATGGGGCCACAGGCGAAGCACTGGACTCCGAACGCACCATCGCCAAGGTCTGGCGGGTGACTCTCGACAGGATCGCTACCACTCATCCGGCCGCTGCCGAGATCATGCGAGTGCTGGCCTGGTACGCCCCTGATCGGATTCCGGTCACACTGCTCGACGGTGTGGTTGACCAGCCGGCGCTGCAATCGGCGTTGGGTGCGCTCTCCGCGTACAGCATGATCACCCTCGATCCGGTTACCTCCACGGTGGCGGTGCATCGGTTGGTGCAGGCTGTCGCGCGCACTCCCGACAACGATGACCCGCAACGGGGTACCGCCGACATCGAACGTGGGCACAGCACCGCGACCTCCTTGGTGCGTCAAGCCCTCCCACACGATTGGAAAAGTCCCTCGACCTGGCCCACCTGGCGGACCATGTTGCCTCACATCGATGTCCTCGCGGGGAACACCGACCGTGAAAACGACACCGCCGCGCTCGCAGACCTCTTTCTGGGCACCGCGCATTTTCTTCTCGAACAGGGCGCAGCCGGTCGGGCCATTTCGTACGCCCAGCGGTCGCTCACCGCCCGGGAGCGGCTCCACGGCTCGAACCACCCCGATACCCTCCCGGCCCGTAAAGCTCTCGCTGCGGCATACCTGGAAGCGGGCCACACAGCTGAGGCCATCACCATGTCCGAACAGGTGCTACGCCACTATGAGGGGGCCCCCGGCTTGGGCTCGGACCACCGCTTCACCCTCGCCGCCCGGCACAATCTGGCCTACGCCTACCAGTCAGCGGGCCAGACGGAGAAGGCCATCACGCTGTACGAGCGCCTCGTCGCCGACTGCGAACGAGTCCTGGGTCCCGACGACCCTTCCACCCTCTCCACCCGCAACAATCTCGCGAGTGCTTACCTCGCCGCGGATCGCGTGGACGACGCTGTCACACTGCGTGAGCGCACTTTGCGCGATCGCGTACGGGTCCTGGGCCCCGCTCACCCCCAAACCCTTCTCGCCGCAAATAACCTCGCGGGTGCTCTCGAGGAGGCGGGCCGGACAAATGACTCCATTGCTCTGTATGAGCGCCTCGTCCCTGTCTGCGAGGAGGTTCTGGGCGCGGAGCACCCGACTGCTCTCGCCGCCCGCCACAATCTCGCCCACGCCTATGGGATAGCGGGCCAGACCGATGAGGCCATCTCGCTGTCTGAGCAGGTCGTCTTCGACTGTGAGCGGACCCTGGGCCACGACCATCCCCATAGCGTCGCTGCCCGTGACAGTCTCGCTCGGTTGCGTAGTCGTCGCGGCGGCGCCGGTAGCCGAGCGTAACCCCGCCCGCCGGGTCGGTACCTTCCGCCGACATCTCGGAGGCAGCGCTGCTCGCCCTTTTGCGATCGGTCACCGGCTGGGTGGTTATGCCAGTGAATTCTGGCGCCGTTTGTCGATGAATTCTGGCGTCACGCAGGCACGATCGAGTTCGATCGTGACGGTGAAAATTGACGTCACTGGTGCCCGTTCGTGTCAGCTCGAGTCCGGAGGATCCGGTGTGTTGATGGCGGCTCAGTCGGCCGGGTGCGGTTCGATCCTCTGCGGCGCTATGTGAGGATGTCGACGAGCTGGTCGGTGGCTTGGATCACCCAGTCCGGATCGTGGTGTTGGCGTCCCCAGAGCGCGGCCTTGATCGCCCGGACTTGTGCCCATCGGCGGGCCCGCTCGCGGTCGATGCCCGCTGACTCGCAGAACAGGTCCAGGCCACGCGAGAGGCCCTGTTCAGGGTTCGGCCCGAATAGCAGATGCGCGAAGCGGATACTGCGGATGACAGTGATCGTGTCGTAGGCGCGGTCACCGACGTAGCCTTTCGGGTCGATCGCAAGCCAGGGTTCCCGCTCGCCTGACAGGACGTTGGCATCGTGGAGGTCGCCATGCACCAGGGTGTTGGGTTGGTCTGGGCCCAGCTCCCGCAAAGTCGCTATGGCCGCGTCCAGGGCTCGGCGTGGCAGTGGATCGCCGAGTTCGGCGGCGGTGGTGAGGATCTCGGTCTCCCAGTCGGCGACCAGGTCGCTGAGTCTCGGCAATCCCTCTGGTGCGTCGACTGCGAGGCGTTGAGACAACTGGCCCAGTGTGCTGACGGCTTGGTCGAAGTCGGTGACGTCGGCGAGCGTTCCGTGCCCCGCCCGTTCGAGCAGCATGGCGAATTGTTCATCGTCACGGTCGTAGAGGTGCACTGCTCCGCTGCCGTTCCAGACACTGAACGCGTCCGGTTCATAGACGTTGCCCGGATGCGGGAACGACACCTTGATGACCGAGGGAGGTAGGCCGATGTGTCGCACCGGCACGATGATTCCTATGTGGCCGTGCACCACCGACCCGTCGGGCTCGCAGTCCCACCGTTGCAGCAGTTCATCGACCAAACCGGGAAGCGTTGATATCCAGGTCCTGCCGGGATCTCCCTCTCGGAGAACGGTCTCGCGGGCGAAATCATCGGGAATCTCGATCAGAACCCGACTGTATGCGCGTCCGGCTCGGTCTCGACACGTAAGCTCCACCCGCATGACCACTGACCCAAACCATCTCGGCCTCACAAGACATCGAACGAACATTCAGATCAGGCCAGCGCAAGTGACGCTGAAATCATGCGCTGAACTGGGATCTATCGGCGAATAGTGACGTCACCTCGCGGCAACTGCGGCTGCTGTGCGAGCGAGTCGGTAGGAGTCGGTGCCGGTTTCGATGATGTGGCCTCCGAAGATGAGCCGATCGACGATCGCGGCGCAGAGCCGCGGGTCGGTGAAGGTCTTCGTCCAACCGGAGAACGACTCGTTGGAAGCGATCGCGACTGAGTTCTTCTCGTCGCGTTCGGTGAGGACCTGGAACAGCAGCTCAGCGCCGCGGCGGTCGAGTTCCATGTAGCCCAGCTCGTCGATGCAGAGCAGGTCGACGCGGCCGTAGCGGGCGATCGTCTTGGTCAGTTGCTTCTCGTCGGCGGCCTCGACGAGCTCGTTGACCAGCTTCGTGGCGAGGGTGTATTTCACTCGGTGTCCCTGCATGGCCGCTTCGGTGCCCAGTGCGATGAGCAGGTGTGACTTGCCGGTTCCGGAGTCGCCGATCAAGCAGAGGGGCAGCCCCTTCTTGATCCAATCGCCCTAGGCAAGGGTGTTGATCGTGGCTTCCTCGATGTTGGGGTTGGCCGCGAAGTCGAACGCGCGCAGCGACTTGTCGCGCGGGAACCCCGCTGCGCGGATGCGGCGTTCGGAGCGGCGGCGCGCGCGGTCGTCAACTGGGACCGAACTGTGGGACGACGATGGCCGGCATCGACCTCACGCCCACGACCCGTCAGGCAGCGATCGCCCGACATCGCCGCGAACGTGAGGCCGAGACCGACCGGTGTGGGCGCATCACACCCGTGGAGTAATCACGGGGTCCGTGGTAGCCGCGGCGTCGCCTCTGGTCGCCGGCGAGGTCTACTTCGCTGCGGTGAGGTCGACGACTGTGGCGCTTGCGGCGTTGGACTGCACGGAGGCGATCCCCTTTTTCGCCGCGTCCTTGGACTCATACGCCTGTGAGGAGGCGATGATCTCGCCGTTGCCCGCCTTGAGCCGCCAACGGAACTTGCTCGACGCGTCGGCGAAGATCTCGAACTTTCCTGACATGACCGGGCCTCGCTCTCACTCGAAGGAAAACGCGCCTACCAGTGCAGAATAGACCTCCTGGCAAGGGTCAATGTTCGAACTTCGCGCCGCGGTGCATGGCGAAGGGGGCCAAGGTTCGCCGCTGCCGGCTGCTGCGCTGTTCCTGCTCCGCGCTCGACGAAGTTCGTTGCGAGCCCTCGGCTCGACGTCACACCACTGCTCGGACAAGGCGGACAGGGTATAGGTCAGTCCAGCCGAGGCTGGTCGCAAACATCGAGTACCACGGGACGAGCAGCGAACCGGCTGCTGCTGCATGCCCGTTCCGGGTTCGGCCGCACCGACAAACCAGGAAGGGTCCCATCGCCGCAGGAACTCGTACAGTTTCGGCCTCTCCAGTGAGAGCCCGAAGGGGCTGGGCTTTGCCCCGGATTAACGGCAGTGCCGCCTGATTGATTCAGTCGGTGCTGTTGTGTCGACGTGAGATGCCGTGGCAGACGAGCAGATCGCTGATTCGCTGTTGGACAACCCAGACCTGCGGTTCATCCGGATCCAGATCGGCATCCAGGAGCGCTTGGCGGTCGACGGAGTCCATTCCCATGCGCGGTTTGGACGGGCCAGGCGGCGTGTGGGTTCCCGCGGCGATGTGACTGACCTTGGCCGAGCTCGGCCGCGACATCCTCTCCGAACCAACCCTGCTATTCAGCCACCCCACCGAGTAGCCACCCGGCACACGGTCAGCTCTGGGCACCGCGCTCAACGAGGCACGGCGCCGGGCCGCCACCCCCACCAACATGAGGCGAAGTGCAGTTGCGCGCCGGGCCCGTCGCAGGTTCGATTCCTCGGCGGGGCACATCGAAGAAGGGAACGCGCGCGACCTGGGCAATTGCACTGGACAGTTGGTGATCGAAGCGGATTTTGGGCTTGGCTGAGTGAATGCTACCGGATACCGTTCGGGATCTGCATCCACCACGGCGACGGTCACCGACTGGCTCGACGAGGAGGGTAATCCTCACATCGTGCCGGTCACCGGCGATGAACTCGACCTCGATCGGGCTCAGGCAAAGGCAAGGCTCGTCCCCACGATCAAGCTCGCCGAGTCTACCCAACCCGAACTCCGCTTCAAGTCGCCTGTGGGACAGGTGCGCACCCCAGCGATCTCTGGGTCAGCGAGGCCGTCCCCGACTCGTAGGTTGACAGGTTCTGCCACGTATAGACACACCCACTGCCAGCAGGTACCGGATAGATCGTGCTACGGCCATGCGACACGACTTGGGACAGCTGCTTCGTGGGCGCGGGGGCTTATTCAGTAGTTCTCTCGCACGTATTTGTACGTCCGGTCGAAAAGTTCACCCTTGATCGGAAGGCTGTAATCCTTCAAAACGGTGCGGAGTTCACGGCGGACCCGCTTGTCACCGGCATCACTTGAAGTCCATCCGGCGTAAGCGACCTCGGCAACGATCTCGTCGATGCGGGACGCGATCTCCGGGACGATCTTGTGTAGCCCCGGAGGCGTGTTCTGCTCGACGATCTGCGTGAGTGCCCCGCGCTTCGGATCCACTAGCTGTTCCAAGGCGGTCTCGTCGCCCTGCTCTGCGGCACGGTCGGCGGCGACAACATCCTGAGCGATCTTCAGCGCGGCTTCAAGGAACGCGAGTGAGTCCTCGACGTTCTCGATCGCCTTCGTGCGCAGCTTCTCGATCCGTTCCGCAAGCGACTGGTAAGCCGGACTCTCGGTGTCCTCGAGCCTGCGTTTCAGACGCGCCTCGATCGAATCCAGGACCTGCTGATATACGTCGTCAGTGCTCGTCTCCGACGATCCACCTTCCGGGAGCCTCAACTGCTCGGCAATCTTCTTGACAAGAGCCAGACCTGCGGCATCGAGGGTGACCGTCTTCGAGTGCATCGTCCGGACGGCCACCTCGTTCATGTGGCCGTGAATGAGGTCCGTGGTCTTCGCACCGAGACGTGCCCACAGGAAGGCCTTGGAGACGTCCTTCGGGCGGATCGACTCATACACCTTCGCAAGCCAAAAGTAATGCTGTTTGAATGGCTGCAACATCGGGTGCGGGTCGAGGAACTCCCACACGGTCTGCAGCCCAACGTAGGTTTCAACGAACTCTGTACGCCCGGCGCTGTCCTCTGGGATCCGCTCGTGGGCCTCCGCGAGCGAGTCGAACGAGGAGTCCGCGGTGTCGATGCCGCTGAACAGATGCAGCAGGCGCGTGAGGTCGGTGACGAACTTCCCTGCCAGTTTGGAGGCATCGGTAACGTTGAGCTCGTCCTCTTCGTCATCCTTCGTCTGGGGGCCTGCGATCGCGTTGCCGATGGCCTTGGCCAATCCGATGTAGTCGACGACGCGCCCGAAGTCCTTGCGCTGTCCCGTGATCGGGTTCTTCCATGGACGGTTGGGGCGGGTGATGGTCTGGAACAGGTTCGCGTCCTTCGCTGGCTTGTCCAGATACAGCACACCTTCGATGGGCGCATTGAAGCCGGTCATCCACTTCGCTGTGACGACCACGAAGGACATCGGATCATTGACCTTCTTGAACCGACGTTTCATCGCCTCCTCCTGCTCCGGTGTGAGCAGGTACTTCTTGTACTCCTTCGGAGTGTCCTTGCTGTCGGCGACGTGCATGACCACGCCGACCTCACGCAGCCGCCCATCGGGCATGAGCGCGCCACGGCGCTTTAGCTCCGCCTCGATCGCCCGAGCGTAGGTGATGACCAATCGCTGGTTGTAGGCGACAACTTGCGCTTTCTGCCCCAGCGGCGATACGAAAGTCAGGAAGTGGTCGACGATGTCGGCACACACCGCGGCGACACGCTCCGGGTTGGATAGGATCGTCTCGATGTGCGAGGCCTTGCCAGATAGGTAGACCTTCTCGTCTTCCTCCAAGTCCTCGTCGGCGGCCAGCTGATCAAAGGCTTCGTCTAAGGCTTCCTTGTCGAGACTGAAGCCGACCGATCTGCCCTCCACGATCACCGGTTTGGTGAACCCGTCGGCGATCGACTGTTCTGGGGTGTACCGGGACATGACGAAGTCCGGGTCGTTCGGGTCTCCGAAGAGCTTGAACGTCGAGCGGTCCTTGTCCTGGATCGCGGTGCCGGTCGCACCGAAGAACTTCGCGTTCGGTACCGCCGCTCTCCACGCATCACCGAACTTCCCCTCCTGGGAACGGTGCGCCTCATCGACCAGGACGACGATATTCGACCGATCGTTGAGATGTCCTGCCTCGGCAAACTTGTGCACCGTCGTGATGACCACCCCGGGCTCCCCACTGCGAAGCAGCGCGAACAGCTCACGCCGATTCTTGGGCACACTCATACGCGGCATGCCAGCGGTCTCGAACATCTCCGCGGTCTGCCGCACGAGGTCTTTCCGGTCGGCGATCACGATCACCGTCGGTGGATCACCGAACTTCTTGGTCACAGCAGGATCGCGCAGCAGGCGCGCTGCGGCGAACGCCATCAGTTCCGTCTTTCCTGAGCCCTGGTGATGCCAGATCAGACCGCCGGGACGGCCGTCGAGGACCTTCTGGTGGATCCCGAGGGCCGCTTCGAACTGCGGGTAGCGCGGCAGGAACTTGATGTCGACCTCAGAGGCGTCCCGTGCGTGACGGAACATCACCAGGTCCTTGAGGATCGGCAAGACCGTCTCCGGCCGCAGCAGCAGCCGTGCCGCACGCTCGACACGAGCCGGTCCCGTGACCACCTTCGGGTTATCCTCCGTCGAACCCCACGGAGCCCATATCTCCGAGTCGGGATCCGGCACCGCACGGATCGGGGCCATGCGGAACTCGAGGCCCTCGGTCGCGACGTTGAAGACGTTGGTCGCGAAGAAGTTCGGGTACTCCTCCTCGTAAGTGCCATAAAGGTCGTTCGCGGCGTTCACCCAGGAAACCTTCTGCTTGACTGGGGTCTTTGTTTCCGCCACAACCAGGGGGAACCCGTTGACGTAGTAGACGACATCGAACCGACGCGGCTTTATCGCACCAGCGATGGTTACCTCGTCCGCAACCGTAAACCGATTGTTGTCGAGGTTCTCGAAATCGATCAGACGGCGCGGCACATGCTTACCGTCGATCGTCGGGAACGAGTGGTCCCCGCGCAACATTACGGTCACGAGTTCATTGGCGGCGACCAGACCGTTGTGGGCGTCGAGGACAGCCTGGTTCAACCCGTGGAGCACTAGCTCGGTCGACTCGGGGTCGCCGATGAGCTCAGGGTTCAGCGCCAGGATCGCCTCGCGCACCCAGCTCTCAACGATCACATCGTGTATGTCGCGGGGCAGCTCGTCGCCCGAGATGTGCTCCCAGCCGACTTCCTCTGCCCACTCGATCAGAGACCTCTGAATCGTGCTGGCTTCAGTGAACGCCATCTCACGACACCCCCTCGAAAAGACGGTCATACGACTCCGGGATCTCGACTTCTTGCTCCAGAAGCGAGGCTAGAAGAGCGGAGCGGAAGGCACGGAGCTGGGCGAGCTCCTCGTTGGATGCGTCGATGCTGTATTGCATCGAGCGCAATGGTGCGACGACCCTCGCCCGCTCAGCCGGATCCTCAGACCAAGGAATATGAACCGCGTTCAACCACCGGACCGCGAGATTGCCGAGGCCAGTCGTTCCCGAAGCTGCTTCACTCATGGATCGCTGCATCGACGGCTCTCGAAGGAGCCAGTACACGAACTCACGATCGGCGGGGTTCTTGACCTTCATCAGGAATTGAAACGCCGAAACCACATGCCCATGAGCTCCTGCCGGAGGCAGGTAGACGTTGCCGATCCGCTGCCTGTTTCCGTTGGTTCGAATCAACACCAGACTCGACTCGTCGATCTTGCCCACGGACTCCGGTAGGCCTACAACGTGACCGATGTCAGTGAGGTCAAGGGAGCCGTCAGGCTTAGTATTCGGGATCCCGATCATCGGAACTGACCCAGGGCAAGGCGTTGGATGCACGTCAGCAGCCGCGTACGAAGGGCCGGAACGGGTTGCGGTGATATCCCCGAGAACGCGTGAATCCGGAAGCCCTCCGACGACATCTGAGTTCAGCCTTGAGAGCAATGCACGACTGCGTGCCATCTCCTCTGCCACTGTCTCGATCTGCGCGTCGACCACAGCCATGATGTCGACGATGCGCCGCTGCTCAGCGACAGAAGGGAGCGCAAGTTTTAACTCGTTGAACTGAGCCTCCTTCCAGCGGCTTCGGCTGGCAGTCGTGCCTGTACTCACTCGCTCGACGTATGACCACAAGGACGGCTGACCGAAATAGAGGTTCAGGAACTGGGGTAGCAACCGTGAGCGATCGCAGTCGAACAGCGGGAATTCGTTGGAGACGTAGGAACCAGCCAGTTCGTCACTGACGAGTCCGAATGATCCCTTCCAGGCGAACAGACGGTTGTAGATGAACTGTCCAGGCTGGACCCGAAAGAAGCGTGTGGCTTTTGAGGTTTCGGAGGTCACTACCTCACGGAGGAAGGGACCCTCGGCGTACCACTTCACGCCGAGAAGCGGGTACGTCTCACCTGGAGCCACCCTGACAAGATCGTGGACTTGCGACGTCACGTCCCCCAATCGTGTCGATGCCCACCTACTCACCGGCTACCTCGAACATGCTCAGATCGATGCCCGCCGCAGCGAGGCGCTCGAACATGATTGTCTCTGTCTCGATCCGGCAATGTCGTGCGTCTGCGTATGCGACGAGCGCTGTGCCCAGGTCAGCAGCTTCCTCGGCTGCGACTTTGATGTACCGGCCGATGTTCAGGTCGAAGCTGTTGTTCTCGATCTCCTCGAACGTCACCAGGCGTACCTGCGCTCCGCCTTCGCCGTCCGGGTCGTCACCGATACGGTACGCATCAACGAGGGCCTTGACGCCGCTGGTGGACATGACGTTCTGGTTCTTGCCCTTGTCGAACCTGCTGGAGCCATCGATGAACAGGACATGGTCCTTGCGCTCGACAGGCTTCTGGTCGCGGAAGATCAGCAGGCATGCCGGGATCGAGGTCGAGTAGAACAGGTTGGACGGCAGGCCGACTACAGCTTCCAGAAGGTCTTTCTCGATGAGACCCTGCCGGATCTTCGCCTCGGCCCCACCGCGGAATAGCACACCGTGTGGCATGACGACGCCCACGCGGCCGGTGCCTGGGTTCATCGACGAGACCATGTGTTGCACAAACGCGAAGTCGCCGTTCTTCGCTGGCGGGACACCGCAGAACGCCCGCGGGTCCGTCGCCCACCGGTCAGCACCCCAGTTCGCCAGCGAGAACGGTGGATTGGCGATTACCACGTCGAATCGGCGCACCGCGCCCGCCGTGTCTTTAAACGCGGGTGCACGCAGGGTATCGCCGCGTTTGATGTCGAAGTCCTCGATCTCGTGCAGGAATAGGTTCATTCGTGCGATTGAGGCGGTTGTCAGGTTGATCTCCTGGCCATAGACCCGCAGCGTTCGGTGGTCCTTGCCGGACTCTCGCAGCTGGTTGATCGTGGCGACGAGCATGCCACCGGAGCCACACGTCGGGTCGTAGACTGACTCACCAGGCTCCGGCTGCAGGATTCCAACCAGGAGGCTCACCACCTCACGCGGAGTGAAGAACTCTCCTGCCTTCTTGCCGGACTCATCGGCGAAATTCTTCAGCAGGTACTCATATCCGGCACCGAGCAGGTCGTGGGAGACGGTCGACGGGTCCAGGCGGGTTCGGTTGAACGCCTGGATCAACCCCAGCAGTGCCGACTCGGGGATACGCTCCTTATTGCCCCACGACGCATCGCCGAACACCCCCGCCAGAGACCGTGGGTTGGCCTTCTCGATGCGCTGAAACGTCTTCGCGATCTCCGCACCGAGGTTGGCCACTGTGCCGGTGACCTCGTTCCACAGGGTGCCCTTCGGCAACTCGAACCGGTGGAAATCGGCCTCGATCTCGTCGTCGAGGTCGTCGCCGTATTCATCAAGCGCCTCGTTGTGCTCGAAGATCCAGGTGTCGCTGATCCACTTCCAAAACAGCATCGGGAAGACGTATGTCTTGAAGTCGGCCGGGTCGACTGGTCCGCGAAGCGCGTTCGCGGCAGCCCACAGCCGCGACTCAAGCTCTTGCTGTGTGATCGTCACAGAGATGAGGTCCTTCGTCGTATGTCGGTGGCTTAAGTATTGCGGAGGGTACCGACAGTTCACAGGAGATCGACGTCGGCGCGGAATCGGCACCCGAACTCCTGGTCGGCATGGTCGCGGTGATCCTGTCGCTAGAAGTCGGGATCGTGTTCTTCGATGTCGACGGCGTCTGAGCTCACGGTGACTTGGACGCATACCCCGAAGTGCTCGAGCATAGCGATGGTGTGGTGGCCGTCGACGAGTGCGGCGCCCAGTTCGACGATCGCCAAGCGGAGGTGCCTGGGGAGATGCAGCTCTGGGGGAGTGGCGAAGTCGAGGTAGGTCAGCAGTGAACCGTCGGCCAGCTGGAACTCGGGGTCGTCGACGCGGTATCGGTAGAGGTTGAGGTCGGCGGTGTCGGGTGTGAATGCCGTCCACCGCACTGCCCGCATCTCGGGGAAGGCGAGTACCGCGTCGAGACGGGCGAATAGTTCGGTGAGGTTCCCCCGTTTTCACGGAGAGCTCCAACCCGTGGTCCGATAGGACCGGAAGGAGTCGATCAGTGGCAGCACCGAAGAAATATCCGGACGAG
>NZ_LPNR01000127.1 GCF_019266065.1 Nocardia sp. MH4
CACGACGGTATCGACGGCACGCTGTCGCCCCCGCGACCCAGAGCCGCCCGCAGCCGCTGCCCACCGAGCACGCCCACCGCGATCGCCGCCGTGAGCGCGGGCGCGGCGATGGCCGCCCACACCCACGCCGGCGGTCCCGCGAGCGCGGCGGCGGCCCCGAGACCTACCGCCAGTTTCACGTCACCGGCGCCGAGCGCGGTGGGCGAGAGCAGGTGGGTCACCAGGTACGGCATCGTCAGCAACGCGGCCCCGATGACCGCGGTCGTCAGATTGCCCGTGTGCCAGGCGTAGAGGAATACCGCCGCCGCGCCGACGCCGGTGAGGGCGTTGGGCAGTCGGCGGGCATGGATATCGATGACACCCAGCAGCAAGCACCAGGCGATGAGCAGGCAGAACGCGGCAGTGGTCATGCGTTCGATCGTGCGCGGCGGCGGCCGCCCGATCGAGGTCCGATCGGCGAATGTGGACAACTCGGCGCGATGTGGACAACGCGGTGTCCAGTCCCGCCGGGAGCGGACGCGCCGATGGCGGGAAAGTGCGGCGTTCGGTGCCGACGTGTCGGTCGTCGAGCGGTAGCGTTGACACATGTGTGCTGATACCCCGCGTCCTGATCACGCGGCACGGCGTGGTGCTCTGCGGAGCCTGCTGGTGGAGAACGGCGTCGACGCGCTGCTGGTCACCGATCTGGTCAATATCCGCTACCTGACCGGGTTCACCGGATCCAATGCCGTGCTCCTGGTGCACTCCTGGGACATGCGCGGCGCCGAGGACCGCACCGTCATCGGCACCGACGGCCGCTACTCCGCGCAGGTGGCCGCGCAGGTCCCCGATCTGGGCGCCGAGATCTCCCGGGCCACCGCGCGGCGGATCATCGAGCTGGCCGGTGAATGGCAGCTGGGCCGGATCGGCTTCGAGAGCCATGTGGTGACCGTCGCCGAGCACACGTCGTTCCAGCAACTGCGCACCGGACTGCAATTGGTGCCGACCAACGGCCTGGTCGAGCAGCTGCGCATGGTCAAGGACGAGTACGAGATCGCCCAGCTGCGCGCGGCCTGCGCGGCCGCCGACGCGGGCCTCGCGAGCCTGCTCGAGCGTGGATCGATCCGGCCGGGGCGCACCGAACGGCAGGTCGCGCGCGACCTCGAGTGGGCGATGTTCGAACACGGCGCCGACGCCGTCTCGTTCGAGACGATCGTCGCCGCCGGGGTGAACTCGGCGGTTCCGCATCACCGCCCGACCGGTGCGGTGCTGGCCACCGGCGACTTCGTCAAACTCGATTTCGGCGCGGTCGTCGACGGCTACCACTCCGACATGACCCGCACCCTCGTGCTCGGCACCCCCGAGGACTGGCAGCGCGAGATCTACGAGCTGGTCGCCCGCTCCCAGCGGGCCGGGCGTGAGGCGCTGAAACCGGGCGCCGGGACCGCCGAGGTCGACGCCGCCGCTCGGGTCGTCATCGAGGAGGCTGGCTACGGCGCGCAGTTCGTGCACGGCCTCGGACACGGGGTCGGGCTGCAGATCCACGAAGCGCCCGGAGTGGCGAAAACGAGTACCGGTACACTACTTGCTGGCGTGGCGGTGACCGTCGAACCTGGTGTGTACCTTCCCGGCCGCGGCGGGGTCCGGATCGAGGACACGCTCGTGGTACGCGAGGCGGGCCCGGACCTGCTCACCCTCACCAGCAAGGACCTGACCGTCGTCGAGTGACGCCGGTCCCCAGAGACCGCAGTAACGAACGAGGAGATCCGAGGACAGTGGCGGACACCAGCGACTTCAAGAACGGCCTTGTGCTGAAAATCGACGGTCAGCTCCAGCAGATCGTCGAATTCCAGCACGTCAAGCCGGGTAAGGGCCCCGCGTTCGTGCGGACCAAGCTGAAGAACGTCGTGTCCGGCAAGGTCGTCGACAAGACCTTCAACGCCGGCGTCAAGGTCGAGACCGCGACCGTCGACCGGCGCGACATGACCTACCTGTACCACGACGGCACCGACTACATCTTCATGGACGGTGACACCTACGACCAGATCTCCATCCCGGAGTCCACCATCGGCGACGGTGCGCGCTTCCTGCTGGAGAACATGGGCGTGCAGGTGGCCGTGCACGAGGACGCGCCGCTGTTCGTGGAGCTCCCCGTCACCATCGAGCTGGTCGTGCAGCACACCGACATCGGCCTGCAGGGTGACCGCTCCACCGGCGGCACCAAGCCCGCCACCCTGGAGACCGGCGCCGAGGTTCAGGTCCCGCTGTTCATCAACACCGGTGACAAGCTGAAGATCGACTCGCGCGACGGCAACTACCTCGGCCGCGTCAACGCCTGATCGTGACGGACTCCCCGGCAGACAAAAAGGGCTCGTTCAAGAAGCTCGGCGCACGCCACAAGGCGCGCCGCCGGGCCGTGGACCTGCTGTTCGAGGCGGAGGCGCGTGACGTCGACGTCTCCGACCTGCTCACGGAACGCGCCGAGCTGGCGACCCGTGACCAGAGCGTGGCTCCCGTGCACGCCTACACCTCGGTCCTGGTCGAAGGCGTCGCCGACGACCTGGACCGTGTCGACGGCACCATCGAGGGCTACCTGCAGGACTGGACGCTGTCGCGCCTGCCCGCCGTCGACCGGGCGATCCTGCGGATCGCGGTGTGGGAGCTGTTCCACGCCACCGATGTCCCCCCGGTGGTCGCGGTCGACGAGGCCGTCGAGCTGGCCAAGGAACTGTCCACCGACGACTCGCCGTCGTTCGTGAACGGTGTGCTGGGCCAGGTCGTGCAGGTCGCGCCGCAGGTGCGTGCCGCCGCGGCGGCCACCAGGGCCGCGCGTCCCGCGCCGGAGGATCGGTCGTGACGAACAAGTACCTCGTGATGGTCATGCGCACGCCGGCGTTCGATCAGTCCGTGGTCGAACCGCACCGCGCGTTCCTGCAGGAGTTGCTCGCCGAGGGACGGCTGCAGGAGAGCGGCCGGTTCACCGACGGCACCGGTGGCGCATACGTCGTCCTGGCCGAAAGCCTGGACGCCGCAACGGCTATCGCGCACGCCGATCCGGTTCACACCACCGGGGCGTCGGAGCTGACGATCTACGAATGGGAGATCGCCGTCTCGGCGTGAGACCTTCCGGCGACAGCCGCGTATCCCACCGGATGCGCGGCTGTCGCCGTTCCGGCCACTTCCGATGCGAATCATCGGGACATGCCGGAGAATGCAACCAGCATCGAACGCCGTCGGATCGGCGGGCTGGGGGAGACCGTGAGTGAACGACCATCACTGAGCAGCTGGCACCTGACCCGGGCGCAGTTGCTCTGGGCCGCACTCGGTTTGGCGGTCGTTTTCGCCATCCTGATCATGGCGCGCGGCAGCGTGCGCGAGATCTTCAAGGTGCAGCCGGATTTCGTGCTCGGCCTGTCGCTGTCGATCAGCACGATCTTCTTCACCAAGGCGTTCTCCCGGTCGGGCATCGCCTCCGCGGTGCATCACATCCACGAACCGCGCGATCCGAATGTGCTGGCCGCCTTGGATTCCGCAGTCGACCAGCGGCTGCACGCGATGGGATTGCACGAGAATGTCGCCCTGCTCAGCCGGGATATCGCGGTGGCGAGCAAGCGGATCAACGAGTTCTACGACCTGCAGGCGATGGAGCCCCGCTTCCACACGACGGCGCCGCTGTTGCGAGTGGCGCTCACCGATCTCGACGACGCGCTGGCCATCGTCAGCCGGGTCGCCGACCGGATCGGCACCACCGAAACCACGCGGGTGTACCGGATTCCGGAGGCGACCAGGTCGCACCTCAACGACGCGCTGCGCGATGTCATGGAGGCCTCGGCCCGGCGCAACGAGACCTACGAGGCATTGCGCGCGCAGGTCGCCGGTGAACCGGTCGATGACCTGTGGGGCCTGTTCGCGGTGCTCACCTCCGACACCCTCAAGGCGCAACGCGATCTGGAATCGCTGGTGAGCAAGACGATCCAGTCGGTGCCCGCCGACCGCATCGCCGTCCTACAGGGGTATGTCGCGGCGTCGCTGAGCCGGCTGGAATCGGTCGGCGACCTGATTCGCGCGCGTGGCCTCACCACACCGCCCGCCCTGCAGATCATCGCCGAGGATCTGCGGCGCGCGCAGGCCAAACTCACTCGCGCGCAGGAGGCGGAGGGCGACCAGCACGCCACGCCCGCGCCGCCGGTGGCTTGAGCCCGATCCCGACGGCCTCCGCCGGTGGGTGTACGGGAAACCGGCGGAGGCACGACCGACGCTGGGTGGCGTGGTGTCGGGTGTGCGCTGGGCACGCGAATGATCTTGCAACCTCGAGTGCGCTCGAGGTCAAGCCGGTTCAACGATCGGCGTGGACCAGCGGCGCGAGGAACCCGGTGACCTGCGCTGTCGAGGGCAGGCCCAGCCTGCGGCCGAGGACATCGGGAGCGTCGGCGACGGCGCGGCATCGATCGGGGTCGGTGTTGGCGGGATCGGCGGAGTAGCGCTCGCCGACCATGATCGCGCGCCCTGCCTCCCGTCCGGTGCGCAGCTCGTAGACGGTGATCTCGTAGGTCGCCCGGAACAGATTGACGGTGCGTCCGATGGGAGCGCCCGGCGCGGCCGGGAGCTGACAGGTCTGGACGAGATCGCCCAGGCTGGTCTGCCGCAGGCAGGCGATGAGCTGGACCGAGGACGTGTCGCTGGGATTCCACGCCGGCGAATCGCTGGCCCCGACGATGGTGGCGAGCTCACCCGAGAGATAGATCGGGCGCGCACCGTCGCGCTGGTACTCCGCGGCGTTCGGGAACGGCTTGCGGTCACCGCACATCCGGTCGTAGTCCGCCATCTCGAACCGGCTCGCCTGCACCGCGGTGATGGCGAAGAACCCCGCCCCGAACAGGGCGATGAACAGCAGCAAGCCGATTCCGGGACCGATCCGCAGTCGCCGTCGCTCGCGGGGGCGGCGCTCGCGCACCGGAGTATTGCGCCAGCGTTCGAGCAGGGACGGCCCGCCGGACCGGTTCGATGCCCGTGCCCGCGTGCGATTCGACGCGACCGGACGAGCTGGTGTCCGCCCCTGGTCGACCCAGTCGCTCCAGTGTTCGGAATCGTCGAACCGGTCGGGGTGCTGGAGGGAATCGGGCTCGTGCGGTGCCGACGACGACCATGCCGCGGCCGCGGCGGTACCGGCCGCGGCGGTACCGGCCGCGACGGTGCCTGCCGCGACGGCGTAGCCGGGTGCCGCGACTTCCGGATCGTCGGGATCCTCGTCCTCGGACCAGGGTTCGTCGTCGTAGGCCTCCTCGTCGTCGGTCGACGACAGCTCGGCTTCGTGCGGGATCCCGGTATTCGCGGCGCTGCTCGAGGAGGGGGAGCTGCTCGGAGATTCGATGACCTGCGCTACTTCCGGTTCGGCGAACCGATCGTCGGTCGACTTGACCAGCGACACAGCATTTCCCGCACCTTCGCTGGTCGGCATCGCTGCGACGGAGTCCGTCCGGGGGACGGATTCGTTCCGCTCCGCCACGCCGGTAGCCGTTTCGTCGGGTGACGGATCATCCTCGGCTGCGCCGCCACTGCCGGAAACCGCGACGCTCGCTTCCTCCGTGGCCGATCCTTCGCTCACCGCCCCGACCGATCCGTCGCCTGTGCTCTCGGGCAGATCGACATCCTGTCCGTCGGGGTCCGCGCTGTCGGGCCCGGTGCGGGCGACCAGCGCAGCCCCTGGCGCAGGGGCGGTTTCCGTGCTGGGGGCACTGTCCGGCGCGGAAACGGGAGTTCCGGTTTCGTCGGAAGAGTCCGCCGCGGGCAACTCCACCGCCCGCTCCTGCTCATCCGCTGTGTCCTCGGAAAGCTCGGCCGAGTCCGCTGTGCTCGGCGACGACGCATCCCGCGAGTCGTCCGCTGTGGCAGTCATACTCACCAACCCCGCCAACGGCGCGGCGGCGCCGATCGAGTTCTCGCCGGGCGTCGGGTCATCCTCGGTGGTCGTGGTGACCGCGCGCGGCGCCTGCTCGGCGGATTCCTGCTGGGATGCCACCGCATCCGCGTCCGGCGCCCCGTTCGACGGCCACGGCCGATGCGTGAGCCGATCGATCGCCGCGAGGAATCCGGGAGTGCTCGCCTGCGCCACCCGGGTACCCGCCCGCGACGTGCCGCCTGCCCCCGCGCCTGCGCCGCCGTCGTCGGCCTGCCCGAGCCCGACCGAGGTGGGCGCCGGCTTGCTCGTGGTCGACGGGGCGAGCCGCGCCGGAAATCCCTGGTCGGCCAGGGCGACCCGGGAGGGCAGCAGGCGGCTGAGGTTCAGCGCCGCGAAGACCCGGCGCACATCGTTGACGCTGAGCCGGACCGTCCGCCCTGTCTCGGCGTGGAAATAGTCGCGCAGGGACGAGGCATCCTCGCGTTCGATCAGCACCGCCCGGTACCCATCGGCGATGCGAGCCTCCTCGAGGGTGATCTGGGCGCCGGGCTGGGGGACCAGCGCGACCACCGCGTTCACCCACCCGAAGATCCCGGACTGCTGCAGCAGATTCTTGGCGGCGAACACCTGCCTGCGCACCTGGACGAACGGATTGGGCACCCGCACCGCGTGATAGAGCGCGGCTTCCTCGCCGTCGACCGTCCACGGACCGTTGGGCGGGGTGGCGAGCACGCCGTCCTGGCGTGCGGTGAACCCCTTCACCTCCACCACGGTGGCGCCCTGGGGCGTGCACACCAGGGCGTCGACCTCGACCGATCCGCCCCGGCTTTCCGGCACATGGCAGCGGAAGATCGCCACGCCCCCTACCTCGGGCGCGGCCCATTCCCGGATCGCCGCCGCGACGATCTCTTCTGCGCCTTCGAGTTCGGTTTCGTCCGCGACAACGACGATCACCACGACCCCCTGAGCAACCGATTGCGGACCCCTACCAGGATACGACCTCCGTCGGCGACATCGAAACCGAATCTTGTTGCCGAGCAACAGGATCGGCAATATCGATTACCGCTCTCACCGAGCACCGCCGGAGGCGGGCCGGGCGGTGGCGTCGGCGGGGGACGGCGAATCCCATTCCCGCGGTGGGCGGGTCACCTGACCTGCGACAACGGCCGTTCCCGTCGGCCGGTGCACGGCGAGAAAGCCGAACGGCCGATCGATGTGCACGGCGGTGACGGTCGCCCACCGTTCGACAGGTGCGCTGCCGGTGCGCATCGCGACGGCGGTGATCGCGGCGGCCTCGAACCCGGCCGCGTCGAACCGGGCCATCACGTGATGCCCGGCCGTGCTCACGGCCAGCGGGTAGTCGGAGATCCCGGGCAGGCGCGCGGACTCCACGCTGCTCGCTGCGGCCAACCCGAACAGCTGGGGATGGTCGGTGAGGTCGTGTGCGCGGCGGACCTCGAACGGCGGGAGCTGGAGGTCGACACTGTCTCCGCCGAAGGTCTTGCACCGCGTCACCGTCAGGCACGGGGCCGTCGTATCAGGAGTGGGCGTACCCGGTGCGGAGTTCTCGTCGTCGAGCGCGGCCAGGCCGACGGCCAGTGCCTGCCGCGGCCCCTGCGCACCGATCAGCAGGTGGACGTCGAGATCGCCGGTGTCGGCGACGATCACCCGGGTGACGTCGCCGCCGAGGACGGTGACGCTGCCGTCGGCGCGGCTGCGCCGGGACAACCCCGGGCCCTGATGTCCCTGCCACGGCCCGGATTCCGGGGACCACCGGATCAGCTGGAACGGCCGCACCCAGCGGGTCCGGGCGACCAGGGCCGTGGCCAGTGCGAAGGTCGTCGAGGCGTCCACGGTGACCGGGAACTTCTCGATCAGGCCGCCCGTGCGTTCGCTCGCCCAGGCGTCGAGGGCGGCTTGATCCAGCAGCGTGCCCGCGGTACCGGCGGGCATGCTGCGGACCCATTCGTCGCGCAGGGTGATCCCGGGTCGTACCCACGCGCCGGTCGCCACCGCGATCTCGGCCGAGGAATCGAGCGACCGCAGCAGCGCCAGCCCGGCCGCGTGTGCCGACTCGGCCGAAACCCCTACCGCCGCCGCCAGTTCCCCTCGAGCTGCCCCTTGTGCCGCCCCCGCCAGCACCGCGAGCAACGGCCACGCACCCGCCCCCGACACCACGGCATCATCGTCGGCGAAGGTCGTAGTCCATCGTGCGGTCAGCGCATTCGACGAACGAACAGGCAACGCCAATCGACTCCCCATGCCCGGAATCCTACGACCCCGACCGGCTCACCGACCTCCGCCGTCTGCCTATCGGCCACCCCGGAGGCCGATTCGCGCGGGGTTGTCCGTCGACGACGCCGGCGTGCTTCCTACGGCCGCAGCAGGATCGTGCCGAGGGCGCTTCGCTGCTCGAGCATGCGGTGAGCCGTCGCGGCCTCGGTGAGCGGCACGACGGAATCGATCGCGACGGTCAGTTGTCCTCGCGCGGCGGCGTCGAGGGCGGCCGCGCGCTGACGTGCCACCTCGGCGAGCCAGGCCGCGCCCGCGCAGCCGGTGAGGGTGAGGCCGCGCAGGATGAGGTCGACGGCGGTGAGCTGGGTGGGCAGGCCGGCGAGCCAGCCGTAGCTGAGGATGCGGCCGGTGCGCGGGGTGATCAGGTCGAGCAGGGGTGTCACGGAGTCGCCGCCGATCGAGTCGAAGACGACATCCACGGTGTCGGTGGCCAGGGTGGCGCGGAGCTGATCGGCCCAGTCGGGGGCGGTGTGATCGATCACCTCGGCGGCGTCGTGGGTGCGGGCGAGGCGGGCCTTCTCGGTGCCGCCCGCGGTGGCGACGACACGGACCCCGGCCGCCGCGCACAGCTGGGTGAGGACGCTGCCGACGCCGGTCGCGGCCGCCTCGACCAGGACGGTGTCGCCGGGGGTGAGCGCCGCGGTGGCGACCAGGGCCAAGGCGACCGAACCCGGCATCTGGGTGGCGGCGGCGCGATCGGTGCTCAGGCCGTCGGGGATGACGGTCAGCGCATCCGCCTCGGCCACCACGAGTTCGGCGTACGCGCCGAAACCGCTGGTGGCGGCGACGACCCTGGCGCCGAGCAGTGCCGCATCCACGCCGACGCCGACTTCGGTGACCGTGCCCGCCGCCTGGAAACCGAAGACCTCGGGCAGCGGGGCGGGGAAGGGGAACGTCCCTGCTCGCACCAGGGTCTCCGGGTAGAGCACCGGGATCGCCTCGGCGCGGACGAGGACCTGCCCGGCGCCCGGTCGCGGTGCGTCGACCGCGCGGGGCACCAGCACCTCGGGTGCGCCGGTCTCGGTCATTACGATTGCCTGCATCAGAACTCCATAAGTTGACTGCCGGTCCAGATATCCGAACGATATGGACCGGCGGTCAACTTGTCAACGGATCGGCGGCCGCCGAGGAAGCGATGTCATGACAGGCCCACGCCCCACCGAGCGCGCCGACGCCGCGCGCAACCGTCGAGCGATCCTCGACGCCACCGCCGCGCTGCTGGCCGAACACGGCGCGGCGGGGGTGACCATGGATCGGGTCGCCGCCGCCGCGGGCGTCGGCAAGGGGACCATCTTCCACCGCTTCGGCAGCCGTGCCGGCCTGCTGTACGAGCTAGTGGCCGAGGGGGCGATCGCGTTGATGGCGGCTGTGACGAGCGGGCCGCCGCCGCTGGGTCCCGGCGCCCCGGCGACCGACCGGCTACTGGCCTTCTTCGACGCGATGACGAGCATGGTCACCGACGACGTCGAACTGATCGCGGCCTACCGGGCCATGCCCCCGCACCCTCGCAGCGCGGAATTCCACGCGTTCTGGGCCGAGCACATCACCACCCTGCTGCACGAGGTACGCCCGGAGATCGACGCCGAGACGGTCGGCGCGCTCCTGCTGTCGACCCTCGGTGGGGAACTCGCGCAGCAACTGGCCAGGGCGGGCGAGGTCGACCGGTTGCGCGCGGGGGTGCGAGAACTGGTGCGTTCGGTGCTGATCGCAGCGTAAGCCCGGCGGCGCGGTCCATGCCGCCGAGGAGGCGTCGTCAGCGCACGTTGCGCGGGCGGAACTGGATGCTGATGCGCGGTCCGACCGGTCGCGTGGTCTTGGGAACAGCGTGCTCCCAGGTGCGCTGGCAGGCGCCGCCCATCACCAGCAGATCGCCGTGTCCGGCGGTGAATCGCACGCTGGCTCCGCCGCCGCGCGGGCGCAACAGCAGGGCGCGAGGCGCGCCCACGGAGACGATCGCGACCATGGTGTCGTGGGTGGCGCCGCGACCGATCGTGTCGCCGTGCCAGGCCACGCTGTCGCGGCCGTCGCGGTAGAAGCACAATCCGGCGGTGCGGAAGGGTTCGCCGAGTTCGGCCGCGTAATGGCTGCTCAGCGCGTCGCGCGCGGCGACGAGAATTCGGTCGGGGAGCGGATCGTGCTCGCCGAAGAACGAGACGAGCCGTGGCACGTCGACGACCCGGTCGTACATGGGTCTGCGTTCGGCGTGCCACGGCACCCGCTCCGCCAACCGGTCGAACACCACACTCGCGCCGCTCAGCCAGCCGGGGAGGACATCCACCCAGGCCGTGGCGTCGAGGCGGGTGCGCCGGATCGTCTCGATCGAACCCAGCGCAACCGCATCACCGTCGAACAGTGAACCTTGCAGGGGCAGCGACATGTCGACAGTCTAGCGCGCGTTCGAACGTATGTTCGGTCAGTGCCAGTATTCGTGCCGTGTGCCATCGGTGTCGGCGACGAAGACGATCGCGTCGGCGCCCGCGAGCCCGGCGGGCTCGAACGGCAGGTGACCGGGCACGATCGGCTCGCCCACGCCGATCGAGGCCGGGAGCGCGGCGCGCAGCGCGGACGCGGGGAACAGCGCGCGGCGGTACGTGGCCGCGGCCAGCTCGCCCTGGAGGGTGCCCGGGAGGCTCTTCGGGTTCGCGTCGGTGGCTACGAACGCGTAGCTCTCGCCGAGGCTCATCGCGACGAGCGCGCCCGCGCCACACCAGTGCGCGTCGTCGCCGCCCATGGTCAGCGTGGATCCGGCGCGCTGCAGGTGCACGTTGTGCGCGAAGACCAGGGCCGGTCCCCGGTGCTGCTCCGCGGCGACGATCGCGAGCAGGTTGTCGGCCATCATCTCGGCGCGCACGCTGAGCAGGGTCGCGATGCGATCGGCGCCGGGTGCGGCCACGGCCGCGTGGTAGCGCAGCAGGCCGAGGGCCGTGCGCGCGTTGGCGAGGGCGAGGTCGTAGCCGGCCGGGTCGGCGGGCCGCAGCGCCGGTGCCGCGCGGCGCAGCGCGCTCACGATGTCGTCGGCCACCACGCGCAGCGCGCGGGCGCGGTCGGAACCGCCGATCGAGGCGGCGGGGTCGTACACGGCCGCCGGGTTCGTCCAGTCGGCGTCCTCGCCCAGCAGGGTCTCGAGGTCGCGCAGGGCGGCCGGTCGCAGTGGTTCGGGCAGATACCCGCCGGCCGCGGTCAGGGTAGCGCGCGGGCTGGGGACGTCGGTCTGCTCGAGCGGCGCGTCGAAGCCGTAGAAGCGCAGACGGTCCGCGGGGGAGCGTCTCGCGTTGTAGCCGCGCAGCCATTCGACGAGTTCGCGATTGCCGGGCACGGCGCCGAAGCGGTGGCTGAATCCGGTGGCGAGCACCGTCTCGAGGTCGGTGGTGGTGGTCCCGCTGATGTAGTCGTCGACGATCGCGGCGGCGAACAGATCGGACTCCAGCGCGATCGACCGGAATCCGCGCTCGGCCAGCTGCGCCAGGAGTTCGTTGCGCAGCAACGGAAATGCCGCGATCCCGTGGGTGGGCTCGCCGAGTGCGAGCAGGACCGGCGGTTCGGCACGGCACGCGAGCAGATCGTCGACGGCACGACCCAGGCTCGCCGCGTCGTCGAGTTCGCGTGCGAGTTCGCGGGGCGTGGTGGCGGTAGGCATGAACACTCCTTGATCGGCGGGCATGCCTTCGACAGTATCGTTGAAGGTTCGAGTGAAGCTTTCGCGGATTTTTACTGGTGAAAGCCGAAAAAAGCCTCAAAGGAGGGGTGTCTTGCGGCCGATCGATCTGGCCAGGGAACACGGCTTGTCCGCCCAGGCGATCCGCAACTACGACGAGGCGGGAATCCTCGGACCCGCCGACCGCGGCGCGTCCGGCTACCGCCGCTACACGCCCCGGAACGCACAGGCGCTGCGAGCCTTTCTCGCTTTGCGTGGGGGACACGGGCATCAGCAGGCGGCCGCGATCCTGCGGGCCGTCCACCGGGGCGATCGTGAATCCGCGTACCGGCTCATCGACGGCGCGCATGTCGCGTTGCTCGACGAGCGCGCCACCCGCACCGAGGTCGCCACCGCGCTGGGGAGTCTGTCGACCACCGCGCCCGCCCCGATCGCCGGTCGAGCGCTGAGCGTGGGCGAGCTCGCGCGCCGGATCGGAGTGCATCCGGCGACCTTGCGCACCTGGGAAACCGCGGGCATCCTGCGCCCCGACCGCGACCCCGCAACGGGCTATCGCCACTACGAGGCGGCGGGAGTGCGCGACGCCGAGATCGCGCGCCAGCTGCGGCGCGGCGGCTATCGGCTGACCCAGGTCGCGCAATTCGTCGCGTCGCTGCGCGCGGCGGGTGGGGCCGCCGCGCTGAGCACGTTTCTGCAGGACTGGCAGGACCGGCTGACCGCGCGCAGTCGGCACCTGCTCGCCGGTGCGGCCCAGCTCGACGGCTACCTCCGCATGCTCGACGAGCCGCAATAGCGCGTGGTGGTCGGCGAAAGCCGGAGTGGGCGAACCGAAGACGTTCCTCGCCCCTTCCAAGGTATAGCCGACCGGGGGGCTTGCGGCAAGACCCCGGTCGTCCTGCAGAATCGCTCCTCGACGTTCGGACCGGCGAAAATGGGAGTGACGCACGTGCGTGAAATGAAGACCGACGTGATCGTTGTCGGCGCCGGACCTGCCGGACTGATGCTCGCCGGGGAGCTGTCCCTGGCCGGGGTGCGCCCCATGGTGCTCGAGCGGCGCGCGGAGCCGGGCACCGCCCACAAGGCCAGTGGCCTCGGCGGCCGGATCCTGGACCTGCTGCGCTACCGCGGTCTGCTCGACCGCTTCGTCGCCGTCGGCAGCCCGATCCCGGCGCCGATCTTCCCGTTCGGCGGTATGCACGTCGACTTCACCCCGCTGGCGGACGGGCCGATGGACGCGATGGGCATTCCGCAGGCGCGGGTCGAACAACTGCTCGCCGAGCGGGCCGTCGAACTCGGCGCCGAGATCCGCCGCGGACACGAGGTGACCGCGCTCGATCAGGACGACGACGCCGTGACCGTCGAGGTCACCGGACCGGACGGGCCGTACCGGGTCCGTGCGCAGTATGTGGTCGGGTGCGACGGCGGGCGCAGCCGGATCCGGGAACTGGCCGCGATCCCGTTCCCCGGCAACACCTTTCCCGAGGTCAACCGACTCGGTGTGGTGGCGCTGCCGGACTCGGTCGCCGTCCTCGACGACGGCGGGATCGACGTGCCCGGCCTCGGTCCGATTCGGCCCGGCTTCACCAGGACCGAGCGCGGGGTCTTCGCGATCGGTCCGGTGCGGGCCGACGAGCGGGTGATGTTCTTCCAGACCACCGAGGACGACCTCACCGAATACGACAACGACGATCCGCTGACGCTCGCCGAACTCGGTGCCAGCGCCCAGCGGGTCCTGGGCGCCGAGCTGCCGCTGGGCGCACCGGTCCGGTTGTCGCGCTACCAGTTCCAGGCCCGGCGGGCCGAGCGCTACCGGGCAGGCCGGGTCCTGCTCGCCGGTGACGCCGCGCACCTGCTGCCCGCCACCGGCACGGCGCTCAACGTCGGCATGCTCGACTCGGTCAACTTGGCGTGGAAGCTGGCCGCCACGGTGCGGGGCACCGCCCCGGCCGGACTGCTCGACACCTACCACGACGAACGCCACGCCGCGGCGGGCCGGGCCCTGCAGCAGACTCGTGCTCAGGCCGCACTGCGCCGCGGTCAGGACGAGGCCGCCGATGCCCTGCGCGCGGTGTTCCAGGAGCTGTTCGCCGACGAGCCCGCGCTGCGCAGGCTGGCCGGCATGATCTCGGCCGGCGACGTCCGCTACTCGGTTCCCGGCACCGATCCGCACCCGTTGGCCGGCGCTTTCGCGCCCGATCTCCCGCTGCGCACCGAGCAGGGCACGACCAGCGTGGCCGAACTCCTGCACACCGCGCGTCCGGTCTTCCTCGACCTCGCCGACCGCGCGGATCTGCGCAAACTCGCCCTCGACCGGGAACCGCGGATCGTGATCGTCACGGCCGAGACCGAGGACCGGCCCGCCGACGCGCTGTTGCTGCGGCCCGACGCCTACGTCGCCTGGGCCGCGGGCATCGACGAATCCGCCGATGTCGCGACACCCGCGCTGCGCGCCGCGCTCGACACCTGGGTCGGTCTGCCCTGACGTGGCCGTCGCGGATCAGCGGACGACGGTGGTCGCCTGCTGGATCCGCGACAGCTTCTCGGGATTGCGCACCACGTAGAGGCCGGTGATCGCACCCTCGTCGAGCCGGAGGGTGACGATGCTGTCGAGCTTGCCGTCGAGCCGCAGGAGCAGGGCGGGCGCGCCGTTGATCTGGGTCGGCTCGGTCGACACCACCCCGGGGAACCGGGGCAGGCCGCCCGCCATCAGCCGCGCGACCTTGTCGGCCCCCACGATCGGCCGCACGACCGCCTTGACCACGCCGCCGCCGTCGGCGAGCAGCACCACCTCGGGCGCGAGCAGGTCGAGCAGTCCCTGCAGGTCGCCGGTCTCGACCGCCCGCGCGAACGCCGCGAGCGCGTCGCGGCTCTGCGTCGAGGACACCGGGCCGCGTGGCCTGCGCGCGGCCACGTGGGCCCTGGCCCGGTGCGCGATCTGGCGCACCGCGGCCGGGCTCTTGTCCACGGCCGCGGCGATCTCGTCGTAGGCCAGGTCGAACACCTCACGCAGGACGAACACGGCCCGTTCGATCGGCGCGAGCGTCTCGAGCACCAGCATCATCGCCATCGAGACGCTGTCGGCCAGCTCGACGTCCTCGGCGACATCCGGCGCGGTGAGCAGTGGTTCGGGCAGCCACGGCCCGACGTAGGTCTCCTTGCGCCTGCCGAGGGTGCGCAGCCGGGTCAGTGCCTGCCGGGTGGCGATGCGGACGAGATAGGCGCGCGGATCACGGATCTCGGCCTGCTCGACGTCGGCCCAGCGCAACCAGGTCTCCTGTAGCACGTCCTCGGCGTCGGCGGCCGAGCCGAGGATCTCGTAGGCGACCGTGAAGAGCAGGTTGCGGTGCGTCACGAAAGCCGCGGTGGCGGCATCGGTTCCGTCGCTCATGGATGGTCCTGTCTGTCGGTGCCGGTCATGCCCATGAGACGCCGCGGCCCGCCGGGGTGTGACAGTGGGGTCGGTCACGCTCCGGTTCCGCGTTGAAATCCGTCCCCGGCTGTGGATTACTCCGGGAATGGATGCGATCTCGACGACCGAGCGGCCCGCCCGTACCGTCCTGCCGGGCTGGTCGGTGCCGCTGGTGTTCGTCGTCGGCGCGACCTCGCAGTATCTCGGTGCCGCCCTGGGCGTGTTCCTGTTCGACACCACCGAACCGGCGACCGTCGCGTGGCTGCGCGCCGCCGCGGCCGGGCTGGCGTTGCTGGCCTGGCGGCGACCGTGGCGCAGCCGGTGGACCCGGCGGGGGATCGCGGTGGCGGCCGGCTTCGGCGTCGTGACGGTGTCGATGAACATCGTGTTCTACGAGGCGATCGCGCGGATTCCGCTCGGTACCGCCGTCGCCATCGAGTTCCTCGGCCCGGTGGCCGTGGCCACACTCGGCTCGCGGCGGGCCAGGGACGTGCTCGCGGTCGCGCTGGTCACCGTCGGGGTGCTGCTGCTGGCCGGGGTGCAGTTCGATGTCGAGCCGGTCGGGGTGGGGTTCGCGGTCGCGTCGGCGGTGCTGTGGGCCGGCTACATCCTCGTCGGCAAGCGGGTGGCCGACGCCGGTGACGGCCTGGACTCCCTCGCCGTCGGCATGGCGGTCGCCGCGGCCCTGCTCGCGCCGTTCGTCCTGATCCCGCAATCGGCGATCGACCCGTCGGTCTTCGCCGATCCCCGCACCTGGCTGTTCGGGCTCGGCGTCGGCGTGCTGTCGAGCGCGGTCCCGTACGCGCTGGACCAGGTGGTCCTGACCGCGGTCGGCCGGGCCCGCTTCGCTCTGCTGCTCGCGCTGCTCCCGGCCACCGCCGCCGTGGTCGGCGCGGTCGCGCTGGCCCAGCGCCCGACCGTCCCCGAGCTGACGGGTATCGCCCTGGTCATGCTGGCGCTGACGGTCAGCGCGCTGCCCACCCGGCAGACCGCCCCGGAACCGCCCGCCCCGCTGTAGCGCTCCGTCAGGAGATCTTCGCGAGAATGTCGACCGCGACAGCCGTCGCGGCGGTGCGCATGTCGTCGTCGGACAGGTCGAGGTCGCCCATCATCGACACGCTCCAGCTGATCGCCAGCAGCGCCTGGCGGGCGTGATAGACGTCCAGTGGCGCGTGATCGGGGGCCGTCATGAGATCGGCCAGCACCCGGAACTGGTACCGCAATCCCGCGCCGAATCCGAGATCGCGGAAGGCGGGCTGGTTCTCGTGCCAGAACCGCACCATGTCGCGGCCCAGGCTGTGCAGCAGGTCGCTGTAGCGGCGCAGGATCTGTTCGGCGCGTTCGGGTCCGGGGGCCTGCTCGGGACGACCTGGTCGCACCGCTCGGACGCCCGGTGGCGGTCGGTGATCCGCAGGTCGGCGTGGTGCTCGCGGTGCGCGACTGATCGTGGTTGACCCTGACGTAGCGTCAGGGTCGACGATGCGGGTATGAACACATCGTTTCCCGCTTTCGAGATCAGCCCCGTCCCCGTTCCCGGCCCGGATGCTGTGGTGCCCGAACCGTTCCGCGGGATCTACGGCATGCCGATGTTCGTCACCGTCCCGACCGGGGACCTCGCCGCGTCGGTCGATTTCTGGGTCCGTGGGCTCGGCTTCTTCGACCTGTTCACGGTGCCGGGTCAGCTGACCCACCTGCGCCGCTGGGCATTTCAGGACGTGCTGCTGGTCCCGGGGGACCGTCCGGCCGACGCGCCGACCACGACCGTGAGTTTCTCCTGTGTGCTCGCCGAGATCGACGGCATCGTCGCCGCCTGCGAGGCGGTGACGCCCGGCTGCACGGCCGGGCCCCGGGTCATGCCGTGGAATTCCGTCGAAGTGGAGGTCCGTACCCCGGAGAACCTCCGCGTCATCATGACGGCGGCCCAGCAGTGGGACCCGGACAGCCCGGCGGCCTCGCATCTGCGCTCGATCGGCATCGAGGCGCCTGAGCGATGACGAGCGCCGGGCACGGCACACTGGAGGCCGTGTCCGAACCGCTCACCGTCGGCGTCGCGGCGGAACTGCTCGGCGTCACCACGCGCACGCTCCACCACTGGGACGCGGTCGGGCTGGTGCACCCGTCCGACCGCACGTCCGCCGGCTATCGCCTGTACACGGCGGCCGACCTGGTCCGCGCCCAGCGTGTGGTCGTCTACCGCGAGCTCGGGGTGCCCCTGGACGAGATCGGCGCGCTCCTGGACGCGCCAGCCGCCGACGCCCTGGCCACCCTGCGCAGGCAGCGCGACGCCCTGCACGCCAGGATGCGGCGGCTGCGGCGCACGACCGAGGCGATGGACCGAATGATCGAGGCCAGGGAGTCGGGCATCCGGCTCAGCCCCCAGGATCAGGTCGCGATCTTCGGCGGCGACTGGCAACCTTCCTGGGTCGCGCAGGCCCGCGAGAAATGGGGCGACACCCCGCAGTGGACCCAGTACGCCGAACGCGCGGCCGACCGATCGGCGCAGGACTGGCAGCGCATCGCCGAAGACACCGCCGCCCTGCACGCCGACTTGGCCGATGCCCTCCGCGCGGGCGTCGCGCCGGGCAGTGCCCGCGCCGACTCGCTGGCCGAACGGCATCGCGCGTCGATCGCCGTGTACTTCGACTGCACGCACCCGATGCACGTGTGTCTCGGTCGCCGCTACGTCGGCGACCCGGAGTACACGGCCTTCTACGACGCCATCGAGCCCGGCCTGACCAGCTGGCTGAGCGCGGTCATCGATGCCAACGCCAGGGCGCACGGCGTCGATCCGGAGACGGCTACCTGGGACTAGTTCGTCGCCGAACGAGCTGTCACAGTGATGATCCGGCGGCGAGCCGAACGATGCGGCGGGCAGGATCCGCTCGACGCACCTCATTCGGCGAACCCGAACAGCGGCACCGCGAGCACCAGCGCGGCGAGCGCACCCACGTCGATCCGTGCCACCCGCAGCGTCCGCGCATCGAGGGCACGGGGACCGATCGCCATCGTGAGCACAAGAAACGAACCGGTGCTGAGGATTCCGGCCGCGATGGTCACCGGCCGCGCCGACGGCACGAACGCGCCGACGATCAGCCCGATCCCGACCAGCGCGAGCAGCACGGCCCGATGCCGCAGCAACAACTCGAGATCCCGGTTCGGCACGTCTGTGCCGTAGGCCGTCGCCGCTCGCCCCGGCGCGATCGCGACCACACCCGGCAGCACATGCACCAGCCCCACGACCACCAGCAACACCGCGCCGACGACCTCCGCGACCATATATCCACCCTCTCCTCCGACACCGTTCGTGCAAGCATGGCGTTATGGGCGCAGCACCACTTCCGGAAACGTGCCGTCCTGCGCCGACGGTGTGGCTGTGGGCCGGGCACGCGATCTACCGGGGGCCGTCGCTGCGGCTGGACCGCCACTGCGGGTCGGTGGGCTGCCTGGCGGTCGGGCTCGACGGGCCGTTCACGATCGACGCCGACGCGATCGGCACCCGAACGTTGCGCAGCGTTCTGGTGCCGCCACGCACACCGCACCGGATCGTCGCCGACGGGCGAATGCTGTTCTGCTACCTCGATCCCGGCTCACCGCGCGCCGCGGGCTGCCGGAGCCGGATGCGCGCGGACACCGGTGGTTTCGACATCGCCCACGTCGACGAGTCGACACTGATCCGGCTCGCCGAGGGTGACACCGCCCCTGACGATCTCCTGGACCTGGTGTCCGGAACGGCAGGCCCTGACCTCGATCCCCGGATCGCCGCCGCGACCGCCCTCCTGTGCGCGCACCCAGCTGCGGATCTCTCCGCCGATCAGCTCGCCGCCGCGGTGCATCTGTCGAAATCGCGGCTGCTGCACCTGTTCTCCGCTCAGGCGGGTACCAGCTTCCGGCGGTACCGGGTGTGGGTGCGCATGCTCGCCGTCGGCCGGGCGGTAGCCGAGGGCGCCGACCTCACCACCGCCGCGGCCGCCGCCGGATTCGCCAGCCCGTCGCATTTCAGCGACACCTTCCACGCCCTGTTCGGGCTCACCGCCGCCGACCTGCTGGGTTCCGGCGTCCGGATCGTCGTCGAGGATCCGGGCTTGCTCCTCCCCCGAGGGGAGACGGCACGCTGAGCGTCATGGACGACGACACCCTGTTCACNAGGCGATCCGTTTCTACGCCGACCGCGGCATCGTGGCGCCGACCACCCTCAATCCGGCGGGCCACCGCCGCTACGACACCGCCGCCCTCGCCCGCCTGGAACTGGTGCGCACGCTGCGCGCTCTCGGCATCGACCTCGCCACAGTGCGCCGGGTGCTCGCCCGCGAGGCCTCGATGACCGAGGTCGCCGCGACCCACGCCGACGCGCTCGACGTCGAGATCCGGGCGTTGCGGGTCCGTCGAGCGGTGTTGCGCGCGGTGGCCGCCCGGGAACCGACCCCACCGGAGATGGATCTCATGCACCGACTCGCCACCCTGTCCGCCGCCGAACGACACCGCCTCATCGAGGACTTCGTCGACGACACCTTCGGCCGCTACGCCGCCAACCCCGCCATGGTCGAGCTGGTCCGCGCCGCGGTGCCCGAACTACCCGACGATCCGTCGCCCGATCAGCTCGCGGCCTGGATGGAACTGGCGGAACTGGTGCGCGACACCGACTTCCGTGACGCGGTGCGGCGCATGGCGGCCTACCAGGCCAGGGAACGTGCCGCGGGCGACACGACCGGCCTGCACCACGAACTCACCGAAGCGGTCCGTACCGAGGTCGCAGCAGCCGTCGACGCGGGTGTGGCTGCCGACAGTCCGGCCGCGCGACCGGTGCTCGACGCGCTCACCGCCCGCTACGCGAGCACGTTCGAGCGCCCCGACGACCCGGCGCTGCGCCGATGGATCCTCGAACGCCTCGCGGTCGCGAACGATCCACGTGTGCACCGCTATTGGCGGTTGCTGGCCGTGGTCAACGGCTGGCCGGAACAGCCGGACCTGACGCCGGTGTTCACCTGGTTCGCCCAGGCTCTGCAGGCGGCCACCGCCTGATTGCCGCTCGCCGACTGTGACCCCGCGCCACGGTCGGCGAGCAGGCTCAGCCCTGCGTCAGATAGTTGTAGACCTCGTGGATCGTGATGGTGGGTTCCGCGCTCATCCCGACCTCCCGACTCAGCGGCCGGAGGGTGGTCTCGGCGAACTCCTGGAACTGGCCCGCCGACTCCCACACATCGGTGACATGGAATCCGTCGTCGGTCTCGCGCGCCACGTGGAAGACCATCCCTGGCCCGCCCGCCCCGCCGTGCACGAAGCCCATCTTGTCGAGCACCTGGTCGTACTGATCGAGCGTCGCGCCGGTGAAATCGAGTTCGACGACTACAGCCATGACGTCATCTCCTTGCCGAAGGGTCGTGCGGAAGTGCGCACGGGATCGCTCGCCGCCACGGCGGCCGAGCTGGAGTGGAGCGACTGTCGGGCCCGGCTCGTCGACGAACGGGGTCGGAGAGGATCGCCGCGACCCGGCGCTCCGATCGGGCCACGCTGTGCGCTGAGCGTCAGCACCACCCCGCGCGAACGGCTGTGGCGCGCGTCATAGTGTAGTCGGCACCCCGGGGGCCGACAAGCACCCACACGTGTTCGCGCGGCCCCGGGCGATGCCCGCGCACTTCGACTGGCACGACGTGGACTCGTGGCCCGATCGTGAACGTCTCGACGACGCCGGACTCGCGGCCTTGTGCGCACGACTGTCGGTGTGGTTCGGCCCCGCCACCGACCAAGGCGCGGACGGCTCGTGAATACCGTCACGTGCTGTCTCGGCCGGTCGGCGCTGCCGAGACGTGAAACCCCAGCGCTCACTGGGCTTTCTGTCGGTGTGTGATCGGCGACGCACCGCCCCGGGCCGCGTGGGGCTTCGTGGCCGCGCTCACAGGCGGGCCTACCTGGTCAAAGGCCGGTCAGGACGCTGATAGGGTGGAGCGCGAGTTAGACATCCTTTAACGGACCGTCCGGTGAGGCGGGGAAGGAGGTCGGCATGGCTGTGCCCGAACGGGCGGCCAAAACCGGCGCGGGCGAAACATCGCAACGGCACACTCCGGAGTGGGTGGCAGCCGGGCGCGAGCTGTTGTCGCCCTCGGACGTGAATCGGACCGTCGCGCGCATCGCCCATCAGATCATCGAGAAGACCGCCCTGGATTCCGGCGACGCCGACGCACCGCGGGTGGTTCTCATGGGTATCCCGACGCGCGGCACCACCCTGGCCAACCGGCTCGCCGCCAAGATCGAGGAATTCTCCGGCGTGCGGCCCGCGCTGGGCTCGCTCGACATCACCCTCTACCGCGACGACCTGCGCAGCCGTCCGCACCGCCCGCTCGAGCGCACCTCCGTGCCCGACGGTGGCATCGAGAACGCCCTGGTGGTCCTCGTCGACGACGTGCTGTTCTCCGGTCGCACCGTCCGCTCGGCCCTCGACGGCCTGCGTGACCTCGGCCGCCCCCGCGCCGTCCAGCTCGCCGTGCTCATCGACCGCGGCCATCGCGAACTGCCGATCCGCGCCGACTACGTGGGCAAGAACGTGCCGACCTCGCGCGCCGAGGACATCTCGGTCCTGCTGACCGAACACGACGGACACGACGGTGTGTATCTGCACCAGGAGGCGCAAGCGTGAAGCACCTGCTGACGGTCGCCGATCTCGATCGGGGCACCGCCACCGAACTCCTCGACGAAGCCGAGCGCTTCGAACAGGCCCTGCTCGGCCGCGAGGTGAAGAAGCTCCCGACGCTGCGCGGCCGCACGGTGATGACGGTGTTCTACGAGAACTCGACCCGCACCCGGGTGTCGTTCGAGGTCGCGGGCAAGTGGATGAGCGCCGATGTGATCAACGTGAGCGCGTCGAGTTCCTCGGTCTCCAAGGGCGAATCGCTGCGCGACACCGCGCTGACCCTGCACGCGGCCGGCGCCGACGCGCTGATCGTGCGCCACCCGGCCTCCGGTGCCGCGCACCAGATCGCGCGCTGGATGGAGCAGTGGGCGCGCGAGGAGAACCGCGCCGCGCCCTCGATCATCAACGCCGGCGACGGCACCCACCAGCACCCCACCCAGGCGCTGCTCGACGCGCTGACCCTGCGCCAGCGCCTCGGCGACATCGAGGGCAAGCGGATCGTGCTGGTCGGTGACATCCTGCACAGCCGGGTGGCCCGCTCCAACGTGATCCTGCTGAACACCCTCGGTGCCGAGGTCGTGCTGGTCGCCCCGCGCACCCTGCTGCCGGTCGGGGTCGAGGCCTGGCCGTGCCGGGTCGCGACCTCGCTCGACGCCGAACTGCCCGGCGCCGACGCGGTCATGATGCTGCGGGTGCAGGCCGAGCGGATGAACGGCGGCTTCTTCCCGTCGGCCCGCGAGTACTCGATCAACTACGGACTGTCCGAGCGCAGGCTCGGCCTGCTCGGCGACGACGCGGTGGTGCTGCACCCCGGTCCGATGCTGCGCGGCATGGAGATCGCCTCGGCGGTCGCCGACTCGCCGAAAGCGGCGGTCCTGCAACAGGTGACGAACGGAGTGCACATGCGAATGGCCGTGTTGTTCCGGCTGCTCGTCGGCACCCAGGAGGTGGCGGCGTGAGTGAACTGCTGATCAAGAATGTCCGGCCCTACGGTGAGGGCGAGCCGGTCGACGTGCTGGTGCGCGGCACCGTCATCGCCGAGATCGGCGGCGGCATCGCGGCGTCGGCCGAGGCCGAGGTGATCGACGGCGGCGGCCAGATCCTGCTGCCCGGCTTCGTCGACCTGCACACCCACCTGCGCGAGCCCGGCCGCGAAGACACCGAGACCATCGAAACCGGTTCGGCCGCAGCCGCACTCGGCGGCTACACGGCGGTGTTCGCGATGGCCAACACCAATCCGGTCGCCGATTCGCACGTCATCACCGATCACGTGTGGCGACGCGGCCAGGAGGTCGGCCTGGTCGACGTGTTCCCGGTCGGCGCGGTCACCGTCGGGCTCGAGGGCAAGCAGCTCGCCGAGATGGGCACCATGGCCGCGGGTGTCGGCCAGGTGCGGATGTTCTCCGACGACGGTCACTGCGTCTACGACCCGCTGATCATGCGCCGCGCGCTGGAGTACGCGAACTCCCTCGGCGTGCTCATCGCCCAGCACGCCGAGGAGCCGCGGCTGACCAAGGGCGCCGTCGCGCACGAGGGCCCCAACGCCGCCCGCCTGGGTCTGGCCGGCTGGCCGCGCGCCGCCGAGGAGTCGATCGTCGCGCGCGACGCGCTGCTGGCCCGCGACGCCGGCGCCCGCGTGCACATCTGCCACGCCTCCACGGCGGGCACCGTCGAACTGGTGAAATGGGCCAAGTCCCAGGGCATCTCGATCACCGCCGAGGTCACCCCGCACCACCTGCTGCTCGACGACTCGCGCCTGGAGACCTACGACGCGGTCAACAAGGTCAACCCGCCGCTGCGCGAGTCCGCCGACGTGACCGCCCTGCGCCAGGCGCTGGCCGAGGGCGTCATCGACTGCGTCGCCACCGACCACGCCCCGCACGCCGAGCAGGACAAGTGCTGCGAGTTCGCGGCGGCCCGCCCCGGCATGCTCGGGCTGGAAACCGCGCTGTCCATCATCGTGCAGACGATGGTGCGACCGGGCCTGCTCGACTGGCGCGGTGTCGCCCGGGTGATGAGCGAGAAGCCCGCCGCGATCGTCGGCCTCGACGACCACGGCCGCCCGATCGCCGTCGGTGAACCGGCCAACCTCACGCTGATCGATCCCGACGCCGAGTGGACGGTGCACGGCGCCGAGCTGGCGAGCATCTCGAACAACACCCCGTTCGAGGACATGACGTTCCCGGCCCAGGTGTCAGCCACCGTGCTGCGCGGCCGGGTAACTGCCCGTGAGGGCAAGGCGGTCGGGATCTAGGGAGGCCAGGAACGTGGAAAGAACTCTGTGGGTACTGGGGTGTCTGGCCCTGTTCCTCCTGTGCCTGTGGCTGATGTACCGAGCCTGGCAGAAGAAGGCCGCGCGGCAGCAGGCACGCATCGGCGAGCTGCCGACGGTGCCCGCCGAGCTGGGCGCGCAACTACTGGAACCGACCACCGGCCTCTACCTGGGCAGCACCATCGCGCCCAGCTGGCAGGACCGGATCGCGGTCGGTGACCTGGGATTCCGGGCGACCGCCGAACTGACGCGGTTCGAACGCGGAATCCTGCTCGAACGCGACGGGGCGACGGTGATCTGGATTCCGCAGGAATCCGTGGTCGCCGTGCGGACCGAACGCGGACACGCGGGCAAAGTGATGACAGAGAATGGTGTGCTGGTAATTCGCTGGACACTGCCGACCGGAACCGAGATCGATACCGGATTCCGGGGCGACGACAAGACGGTGTACCCGGCATGGACCGCGGATGCGACCAGGGCGACGACGGGAGACGACGAATGACGAAGACAAAGGCAGCCCTCGTGCTGGAGGACGGCCGCGTGTTCCGCGGTACCGCCTTCGGCGCCGAGGGCCAGACCCTGGGCGAGGCGGTGTTCTGCACCGCGATGACCGGGTACCAGGAGACCCTGACCGATCCCAGCTACGACCGCCAGATCGTGGTGGCCACCGCCCCGCAGATCGGCAACACCGGCTGGAACGACGAGGACGACGAGTCGGGCAAGATCTGGGTCGCCGGCTACGCCGTGCGCGACCCCTCGACGATCTCCTCGAACTGGCGCGCCACCGGCACCCTGCAGGACCAGCTCGACAAGCAGAACGTGGTCGGCATCGCCGGCATCGACACCCGCGCGGTCGTGCGTCACCTGCGCACCCGCGGCTCGATGAAGGCGGGCATCTTCTCCGGCGCCGCCCTCGCCGACGACGCGGAACTGCTGGCTCGCGTGAACGGTCAGCCCTCGATGCTCGGCGCCGACCTGGCCGAAGAGGTCAGCACCGACGGCATGTACACGATCGAGCCGGTGGGCGACCACCGCTTCACCGTGGTCGCGGTCGACCTGGGCATCAAGACCAACACCCCGCGCATGTTCGCCGAGCGCGGCGTGCGCACCCACGTGGTGCCGTCGAACACCTCCCTCGACGACATCCTGGCGCTGAACCCCAACGGCGTGTTCCTCTCGAACGGCCCCGGCGACCCGGCCACCCAGACCGGCGCGATCGCGCTGACCCAGGGTGTGCTCGAGCGCGGGATCCCGCTGTTCGGCATCTGCTTCGGCAACCAGATCCTGGGTCGGGCCCTGGGCCGCCAGACCTACAAGATGAAGTTCGGCCACCGCGGCATCAACATCCCGGTGGTCGAAGCGGGCACCGGCCGCATCTCCATCACCGCGCAGAACCACGGCTTCGCCCTCGAGGGTGAGAAGGGCGAGGTGTTCGACACCCCCTTCGGCAAGGCCGAGGTCTCCCACATCTGCGCCAACGACGGCACCGTCGAGGGTGTGCGACTGATCGACGGTCGCGCCTTCTCGGTGCAGTACCACCCCGAGGCCGCCGCAGGCCCGCACGACGCCGCATACCTGTTCGACCGTTTCGCCGGTCTCATGGAAGGAGCCTGATGCCTCGCCGCGAGGATCTGAAGCACATCCTGGTGATCGGCTCTGGCCCGATCGTGATCGGCCAGGCGTGCGAATTCGACTACTCCGGTACCCAGGCGTGCCGGGTGCTGCGGTCCGAGGGACTGCGCGTATCGCTGGTGAACTCCAACCCGGCGACCATCATGACCGACCCCGAGTTCGCCGACTCCACCTACGTGGAGCCGATCACCCCCGAATTCGTCGAGAAGGTCATCGAGAAGGAGCGTCCCGACGCCATTCTCGCCACCCTGGGCGGCCAGACCGCCCTCAACACCGCGGTCGCGCTGCACGAGCGCGGGGTGCTGGAGAAGTACAACGTCGAGCTGATCGGCGCCGACTTCGACGCCATCCAGCGCGGTGAGGACCGGCAGAAGTTCAAGGACATCGTCGCCAAGGTCGGCGGCGAGAGTGCCCGCAGCCGGGTCTGTTACACCATGGACGAGGTCCGCGAGACCGTCGCCGACCTGGGTTTCCCGGTCGTCGTGCGCCCCTCGTTCACCATGGGCGGCCTCGGGTCGGGCATGGCCTACAACGACGAGGACCTCGACCGTATCGCCGGTGGCGGCCTCGCCGCCTCGCCGACCGCGAACGTCCTGATCGAGGAGTCCATCCTCGGCTGGAAGGAATTCGAGCTCGAGCTCATGCGCGACGGCCGCGACAACGTGGTCATCGTCTGCTCGATCGAGAACGTCGACCCGATGGGCGTGCACACCGGTGACTCGGTCACCGTCGCCCCGGCCATGACGCTCACCGACCGCGAGTACCAGAAGATGCGCGATCTGGGCATCGCGATCCTGCGCGAGGTCGGCGTCGACACCGGCGGCTGCAACATCCAGTTCGCGGTCGACCCGAAGGACGGTCGCCTGATCGTCATCGAGATGAACCCCCGCGTCTCGCGCTCCTCGGCGCTGGCGTCGAAGGCCACCGGCTTCCCGATCGCCAAGATCGCCGCCAAGCTGGCCATCGGCTACACCCTCGACGAGATCGTCAACGACATCACCGGTGAGACCCCGGCCTGTTTCGAGCCGACCCTGGACTACGTCGTCGTCAAGGCGCCGCGGTTCGCGTTCGAGAAGTTCCCCGGCGCCGACGCCACCCTGACCACCACCATGAAGTCGGTGGGCGAGGCGATGTCGATGGGCCGCAACTTCTCCGAAGCGCTGGGCAAGGTGTTGCGTTCGCTCGAGACCAAGGCCGCCAGCTTCTGGACCCTCGACGACGGACAGTGGGCCCCGCAGGATCCCAGCGATCCGGCGTCGGTGCGCGACGCCATCGAGGCTATCCTCGCCGACCTGCGCGTGCCCACCGAAGGTCGCATCTACCAGGTCGAGCGGGCGTTGCGCTTCGGCGCGAGCATCGAGGAAGTCGCGCTGGCCTCCGGTGTCGACCCGTGGTTCGTCGCCGAGGTCGCCGGCCTGGTCGCGCTGCGCCAGGAAGTGCTCGACGCGCCGGTCCTGGACGAGGACCTGCTGCGCCGCGCCAAGCACTACGGCCTGTCGGACCGTCAGCTCGCCGCCCTGCGGCCCGAGCTCGCGGGCGAGTCGGGCGTGCGCTCGCTGCGCCACCGCCTGGGTGTGCGGCCGGTCTACAAGACCGTCGACACCTGCGCCGCCGAGTTCGAGGCCAAGACCCCGTACCACTACAGCTCCTACGAGCTGGATCCCGGCGCGGAGTCCGAGGTCGCGCCGCAGCGTGAGCGCGACAAGGTGATCATCCTGGGCTCGGGCCCCAACCGCATCGGCCAGGGCATCGAGTTCGACTACTCGTGTGTCCACGCGGCGCAGACCCTCTCGGCCGCGGGCTACGAGACCGTCATGGTCAACTGCAACCCCGAGACCGTCTCCACCGACTACGACACCGCCGATCGCCTCTACTTCGAGCCGCTCACCTTCGAGGACGTCCTCGAGGTCTACCACGCCGAAACCGAGTCGGGCACCGTCGCCGGTGTGATCGTGCAGCTCGGCGGACAGACCCCGCTGGGCCTGGCGCAGCGGCTGACCGACGCGGGCGTGCCGGTCGTCGGCACCTCCGCGGCCGCGATCGACCTGGCCGAGGACCGCGGCGAGTTCGGTGACGTGCTCGTCGCCGCCGGGCTGCCCGCGCCCAAGTACGGCACCGCCACCACGGTCGAGCAGGCCAAGAAGATCGCCGCCGAGATCGGCTACCCGGTGCTGGTGCGCCCCTCCTACGTGCTGGGCGGTCGCGGTATGGAGATCGTCTACGACGAGACCTCCCTCGAGGGCTACATCTCCCGCGCGACCGAGCTCAACCCCGAGCACCCGGTGCTGGTCGACCGCTTCCTGGAAGACGCCATCGAGATCGACGTCGACGCCCTGTGCGACGGCGAGGAGGTCTACCTCGGCGGCGTCATGGAGCACATCGAGGAAGCCGGTATCCACTCCGGTGACTCCGCCTGCGCGCTGCCCCCGATCACCCTGGGCCGCAGCGACATCGAGGCCGTGCGCCGCTCGACCATCGCGCTGGCCAAGGGCATCGGCGTGAAGGGCCTGCTCAACGTGCAGTACGCCCTCAAGGACGACATCCTCTACGTGCTCGAGGCCAACCCGCGCGCGAGCCGCACGGTGCCGTTCGTCTCCAAGGCGACCGCGGTGCCGCTGGCGAAGGCCTGCGCGCGTGTCATGCTCGGCGCCACCATCGCCGAGCTGCGCAAGGAAGGCATGCTGCCGCCCGAGGGCGACGGCGGCCACGTGCCGCTGGACGCGCCGGTCGCGGTGAAGGAAGCCGTGCTGCCCTTCCATCGGTTCCGTCGCGCCGACGGCTCCGGCGTCGACTCGCTGCTGTCGCCGGAGATGAAGTCCACCGGCGAGGTCATGGGCATCGACGCCGACTTCGGCACCGCCTTCGCCAAGAGCCAGGCCGCCGCCTACGGCTCGCTGCCGACCGAGGGCACCGTGTTCGTCTCCGTCGCCAACCGCGACAAGCGCGCCATGGTGTTCCCGATCAAGCGCCTGCACGATCTGGGCTTCCGCATCCTCGCCACCGAGGGCACCGCGGAAACCCTGCGCCGCAACGGCATTCCGTGCGAGCAGGTGCGCAAGCACTCCGACCCGGAAGCCACCGACCCGGCGACCGGCATGCCGGAGGCCTCGATCGTCGAGCAGATCCGCGACGGCGAGATCGACATCGTGTTCAACACCCCCTACGGCAACTCGGGCCCCCGCGTGGACGGCTACGAGATCCGCACTGCCGCGGTGGGCGCGAACATCCCGTGCATCACCACCGTGCAGGGCGCGGCCGCGGCGGTGCAGGGCATCGAGGCGAGCATCAACGGCGGCATCGGCGTGCGCTCGCTGCAGCAGCTGCACTCGGTGCTGCGGGGCTGACATGCACAGCTTCGGTCACCGGTTGCAGCACGCCATGCGGGAATTCGGCCCGCTGTGCGTCGGCATCGACCCCCACCCCGGCCTGCTTCGGGCGTGGGGGCTCACCGAGGACGTCGACGGGCTCGAGGCGTTCGCCGAGATCTGCGTCGAGGCCTTCGACGGCCGCGTCGCCCTGGTCAAGCCGCAGGTCGCGTTCTTCGAGACCTACGGCTCGGGCGGTCTCGCGGTGCTCGAGCGGACCATCGAGGTGCTGCGGGCCTCGGGCACCCTGGTGCTGGCCGACGCCAAACGCGGCGACATCGGTTCCACCATGGACGCCTACGCGCACGCCTGGCTCGGTGACGGCCCGCTGGGCTCCGACGCCGTGACGGTCTCGCCGTATCTCGGGTTCGGGTCCCTGGACCCGGCGCTGAGTCTGGCGCAGGCCAACCATCGCGGCGTGTTCGTCCTCGCGGCGACGTCGAATCCCGAAGGCGCGCAACTGCAGCGGATCACCGCCGCGGACGGCCGCACGATCGCCCAGACCATGGTCGACGAGGCGGCGGCCCGCAACACTGGCCACGGCTTCGGCTCGGTCGGCGTGGTCGTCGGCGCGACGCTCACCGAGGCGCCGGACCTGTCGGCACTCAACGGCCCCATCCTGATGCCCGGGGTCGGCGCGCAGGGCGGGGGAGCGGACTCCATCCGCGCCCTGGTCCCCGCGGCGAACCTGACGGCCGTGGTGCCCAATGTGTCGCGCGAAGTTCTCAACGCGGGCCCGTCGGTGACGGCGCTGTGCGACAAGATGACTCAGCTGCAGGAGGAGTTCGCCTTCCTTCAGGCCTGACGACAACGAGGGGCCGGGGTGGCGAAATGCTGCCCCGGCCTCGTCGTTTCCATCGCGTTCCGCGGTCAGGCGAGGCAGTAGGTCGCGGTGACCGTCGCGAACAGCGACAACGCGTCCGACGACGCCGCCGAGCCGAGGACCATCGTCAGCGAGCGGCCATCGGTCGACCGGAACGCATACGAGACGTATCCGAGCAGCTCACCGCCGTGCCCCCACAGCTCGTCACCGCACGGTGGGGCGAAACGCTGCAGGCCCAGACCGTAGTGGAAACCCATGCCCATCGGGACGGTCTCGCGCATCCGGTCCAGCGAGGCGGGGCTGATCAGCCGCCCGCCCAGCAACGCGGCGTAGAACGCATCGAGATCGGCTGTGGTGGAGAGCATTTCGCCTGCGGCCCAGTCCAGCGACGGGTTCATCTCGGTCACGTCCACGCGGCCCGCGCCGTCGATGTCGCGATGTGCGGTGAGGGCGGGTGCGGGGAGGCGGGGGTCGTCGCCGGGCACGGTGGTGGCGGTCAACCGCAGGGGAGTGAGAACGCGGTTGCGGATCTCGTCGCCGTAGCGGTGGCCTGTCACGTGCTCGATGAGCAGGCCGAGCGCGATGTAGTTGGTGTTCGAGTACCGGAAGCGGGCGCCCGGCGCGAAATACGGGTCGTGGCGCACCGCGGTGGCGAGCAGATCGCGGGGCGCGTGACTGCGAAATCGATCGTCGCCGCGCCACCGGTTCGTCGACAGGCCGGGTTCCTTCATGTAGTCGTAGAGCCCGCTGGTGTGATTCATCAACTGCCGCACCGTGATCCGGTTTCCGTCGGGAATCGGGTCGGGTAGCTGTGCCGCGATCGAACCATCCAGGTCGACCTTGCCTTCGTCGACCAGTTGCAGCACCACGGTGGCGACGAAGGTCTTGGTGATGCTGCCGATCCGGAACCTGCTGTGTGGGTCGGGCGTGGACTGCCCGGTGCCGCCGTACTGCCACTCCCGTTGCCGTTCCCCCTCGGAGATCCGAAGCACGATGTCGGTATCGGTCCACCGCGCCGCGGCCTCGACCGTGTCCCCGACCACCCGCCAACGCGCCGTCACGAGGACGGTGGCGGCCACCAGCACGGCCGTCAGCACGGTGCCCAGAACGACCGCAGAGGCACGAAACAGTTTCTGTCGCATAGGGTTCGACGCTAGGGGCGCTCCGTGCCGCCAACGAGGGTGCAGGCCCCGGGACCGGGGTGCGGAAAACCCCACCCCTCGACTGCGGTCGCACCCCGCCGACCGGATGGTTGGCGCTACTGATCGCCGAGCGCCGCGTTCCTAGCGTCGAAAGCATGGAAACGACAGGCACTTCGACCGAACTGACCGGCATCGCGGGATGGGCGGTCCAGTTGATGGAACAGCTCGGCGGACTCGGCGCCGGCATCGCCATCGCACTCGAGAACCTCTTCCCCCCGCTGCCCAGCGAGGTGATCCTGCCGCTGGCGGGGTTCACGGCCGGCCGCGGCCGGTTCGGCCTCGCCGAGGTGCTGCTGTGGACGACGCTCGGTTCGGTCCTCGGCGCGCTGGCCCTCTACGGCCTCGGTGCCGCCCTGGGCCGCGACCGGCTGCGCCGCATCGTCGACCGGCTGCCCCTGCTGCGCCTGTCCGACCTGGACCGCACCGAGGACTGGTTCGCCCGCCACGGCGACAAGGCGGTGTTCTTCGGCCGCATGATCCCGATTTTCCGCAGCCTGATCTCGATCCCGGCCGGTGTCGAACGGATGCCGGTGGGGCGCTTCACCGTGCTGACCACCGCGGGCAGTCTGCTGTGGAACGCGGTCTTCGTGTTCGCGGGGTACTTTCTCGGGGAGAACTGGCACGTCGTGCAGACCTACGCCGGTGTGCTGCAGAAACTGGTCATCGCCGCGGTGCTCGTGGCCACGACGTGGTTGCTGGTCGGCCGTCTTCGTGACCGACGCGCCCGGATCGACGTCCGATGACGACGGCTACCGCACCGCCGATGTCGGGGCGGCGGGCCGAGACCGTCGTGTCGCCGCCGTTCGCCCCGTACGGTGCTGTGACCGTGCGGCGGTCATCGATGTGGCCGGGGCACGGGAGGATCGGGTGATGGGTTCTTCTCCGGCGCGATCATCGCGCGGCGCCGCGGTGATCGCGGGGTATCTGCTCGGCGTCGTCACCGCGCCGCTCGACCTGCTCGGTGTGCTGGCCGCGCCGGTCGCGATGCCGGTCACCGATCGGATCGTGGCGGTCGAGCGGTGGCGGGTGACGCGGCTGCTCGGTGGTCGCGCGACCGCTGCCCCCGGGGGCGCGCGGGCGGCCGGATATCTGGCGGTTCGCGCGGTGATCGGGTCGGTCGGGGCGGTGGTGCTCGCGCTGTGCGGTGCGGGCGTCGTGGTCGCGGCGGCCCTGGTGTACGGGGCGAGCACCGGCGCCGCGGTGGCGATCGTCGATGCCACCGCACCGGGGCAGATCACCTGGACGACGGTGGCGGTGGTCGTGCTGCCCGGCGCGGTGCTGTGTTTTCTCGGGGTGCAGGGGCTGGTCGGAGTGGTGCGGGCCGAGGCGTGGGCGCTGCGGCGCAGCGTGCGGCCGGGCTCGGGCGAGCTGGCCCAGCGAGTGGCGCAGCTGACCACGACCCGGGCCGAGGTGGTCGACATCATCGACGACGAACGCCGCCGCATCGAACGCGACCTGCACGACGGCGTGCAGCAGCGCGTGGTCGCCCTGTCCATCCTGCTCGGGCGGGTGGAGCGCGAATCCGACGGCGCCGCCAGGGCCGAGCTGCAGCGGCGCGCGATCACCGAGACCGGGTACATCCTCGACGAATTGCGTGAGGTGTCGTGGCGCATCTACCCGGCGATGCTCGCCCGCGACGGACTCCACGCCGCGCTCGAGGCCCTGGTCGATCGGACCCCGCTGCCGACCCGGCTCGACTACGCGCTCACCGAGCGTGCCCCGCACCGGGTCGAATCGGCCTGCTACTTCGCCGCCAGCGAGGCGATCACCAACGCGATCAAACACTCCGGGGCCGCGGCCGTCGCGGTCGGCGTCGAGCGCGACGGGCCGGTCGTGCGCCTGCGGGTGCGCGACGACGGCATCGGTGGCGCCGACCCCACCGGCCACGGGCTCGCGGGGATGGCCACCCGGGTCACCGCGATGGACGGCACGATGAGGGTGGACAGCCCGCCGGGCGGCCCGACGACCGTCACCGTGGAGGTTCCGTGCGAATAACCCTGGCCGAGGATTCCGCGCTGCTGCGCGAGAGCCTGGCCCAGCTGCTGACCGCCGAGGGCCACGAGATCGTGGACTCCGTCGGCACCGCGACCGAGCTGCTCGCCGCCGTGCGGGTCCGGCCGCCCGATCTGGTCATCGCCGATGTCCGGATGCCTCCCGATCACGTCGACGAGGGCATCAGAGCGGCACTGGAGATCCGCCGGGACCAGCCGGGTATCGCGGTCCTGGTGCTCTCGCAGTACGTCGAGCGCAGGCACGCCGCGGAATTCCTGACCGGCACGGGCGGCATCGGTTACCTGCTCAAGGACCGGGTCGCCGCGATCGGCGCGTTCCTGGACGCCGTCGAGCGGGTCGGCGCGGGCGGCACCGCCTTCGATCCGGAGGTGGTGCGTCAGCTGCTGCTGCGCAATCGCGCCGATGCGCCGCTGCACCGGCTGACCGAGCGTGAGCGCGCGGTGCTCGAGCTCATGGCGCAGGGCCTGAGCAATGCCGCGATCTGTCAGCAGCTGTTCGTCACTCGTAGCGCCGTCGAGAAGCACATCAACGCGATCTTCACCAAGCTGGACCTCCCCGCGGGCGAAGCGCACAACCGGCGCGTTCTCGCGATCCTGCAGCACCTGCGCGCGGGTGCGGTCGACGCCTAGCCGGTGCTCGTCGCGGTCAGGCGTGCGCCGCGGCGGGAATCCGGCCGTGCCACCAGCCCAGCGCGCCGACACCGAGCGGCACCAGCAGGGTGAGGAACCCCGACAGCGGCATGTACGCCAGCCCGGCGACGGTCGTGACGGCGAGGGCGGCGAGGACCGGCACCGGGACGAAACCGCGAGCGCGCTCCAGCTCGATCATGGCCAGGCCGAGTCCGATGCCGACCACACCGAACAGGGTGAACCAGAACGACAGTTCGGTGCCCTGATCGCCGGCCGCGAGCAACGCCACCCCCATGATCGTGTGCACGGTCGCGATGAACACCAGGGCGGCCCCAGCCAGCGGAAATCTAGTTCTTGAATTCATGTTCATAAACTGTGCCACTAGGCTGAGCCGGTGGCAAGACCCCGTCTCTTCACCGACGACCAGGTGCTCGACGCGGCCCGTGACCTGCTGGTCGATTCGGCGATCATCCGGCCCGCCATCGCCGCGATCGGCAAGGCTGCCGGCGTGCACACCGGGTCGATCTATGTGCGATTCGCCTCACGTGACGAACTGCTCGCCCGGCTCTGGCTGCGCTCGATCCGGCGTTTCCACGAGGGCCTGCTCGACGCGCTCGCCGGGCCGTCGCCGCTGCTGGCCGCGGCGACCTACCTGCCCCGGTACTGCCGCGAGCACCCGACCGAGGCCAGGGCGATGAAGATGTTCCATCGCGACGAACTGCTCGCGGTCGGTCCCGACGAATTGCGGCACGAGATCGCCACGGTCAACGACGCCATGAATGCCGCCCTGCTGGCCGCGGTGGTCACCGAATTCGGCACCGCCGACGCCGAGACCACCGCCGTCGCGGAGGCCGCGGTGAAGGCGATTCCGTACGGCTTGGTGCGTGACTACATCGCCCGCGCGGCGCCGATTCCGGCGTGGATCGACGAGGTCACCGCGACCGCCACCGGCGCGGTTCTGGATCGTTTCCATTCCCGATCTTGACGACACACTGTGCGAAATCCTGCGACACGCGGGGATTTTCCGGAAACCCGCTGGTCGCGCGCCACCGGGTTTGCGGGGCCTGTGACCGCCACGGGCGCAACCGAATGGCTAACATCGCCCATATCGGCATAACCGCAGGTGGGGATGCATTTTGTGAATTCGGCGGTACGATCGGGGCGGAAGAATCGCCGGTCACCGCATCGGGCCCGCGCGCCCCATACGGCATGCGTAATCCGGCCCTGACCTGGGGGTCGGGTTCGCAATCGGCGGGCGTCGTGGGTACGGTCGCACAGACCGTCCGGGTAACCGGCGGTAGATCTAGCAATGAACGATGAGACGGAGGAACCGTGGCCCTTCCCCAGCTGACTGACGAGCAGCGCGCCGCTGCTTTGGAGAAGGCGGCTGCCGCTCGCCGTGCTCGGGCGGAGCTCAAGGAGCGCCTGAAGCGTGGCGGTACCAACCTGAAGCAGGTCCTCACCGACGCCGAATCCGATGAGATTCTCGGCAAGATGAAGGTCTCTGCGCTGCTCGAGGCTCTGCCGAAGGTGGGCAAGGTCAAGGCTGCCGAGATCATGACCGAGCTGGAGATCGCCCCCACCCGGCGGCTCCGTGGCCTGGGCGACCGTCAGCGCAAGGCGCTGCTGGCTCGCTTCGACTTCGACGCCTGATTCAGGTGGTCGAACACACGCGGAAGGGTCGGCTGGTTGTACTGGTCGGCCCCTCGGCCGTGGGTAAGTCCACGGTCGTGCGGTGCGTGCGGGAACGCCTGCCCGAACTGGTTTTCAGCGTGTCGGCGACGACCCGGGCCCCCCGGCCCGGGGAAGTCGACGGCCGGGACTACCGTTTCGTTTCCCGAGCCGAGTTCGACGCCATGATCGAGGCGGACGAACTGCTCGAATGGGCAGACATCCACGGGGGGTTGCAGCGCTCGGGCACCCCCGCGGCCCCGGTGCGCGAAGCGCTGGAGGCCGGACATCACGTCCTGCTCGAGGTCGATCTGGCCGGTGCGCGATCGGTTCGGCAGGCGATGCCCGAAGCACTGCTGGTGTTTCTCGCACCGCCGAGCTGGGAAGAACTGGTCTCGCGCCTGCGGTCACGCGGCACCGAGACGCCCGAGGTGATCGAGCGCAGACTCGAGACCGCCCGGGTCGAATTGGCGGCCTGTGACGAGTTCGACACGGTCATCGTGAACAGCGAGGTGACGACTGCCTGCGAGCAGTTGGTATCGTTATTCGTTAGCACAAATTCGAGTTCTTGACCCACTAACCCCGCAGGAGCCTCCCCTAGTGAGTACGGACACCGCAGCCGCGCCCGCGTACGACACCCCGATCGGCCTCACCAACCCGCCGATCGACGAGCTGCTCGAGCGCACGTCGTCCAAGTACGCCCTGGTGATCTACGCGGCCAAGCGCGCGCGTCAGATCAACGACTACTACAACCAGCTCGGTGACGGCATCCTCGAGTACGTCGGCCCGCTCGTCGAGCCCGGCCTGCAGGAGAAGCCGCTGTCGGTCGCCATGCGTGAAATCCACTCCGACCTGCTCGAGCACACCGAGGGCGAGTGACAATCTCTTTTCCGGAGGCGTAGAGACCATGCGGATCGTCGTCGGGGTCGGCGGGGGCATCGCCGCCTACAAGGCGTGTGCCCTCGTTCGCCGGTTCACCGAGACCGGCCATCAGGTGCGGGTCATCCCCACCGAGTCGGCCCTGCAGTTCGTCGGTAAGGCGACCTTCGAGGCACTGTCCGGCCAACCGGTGCACACCGGTGTGTTCGCCGATGTGCCCGAGGTGCCGCATGTCCGGATCGGCCAGGAGGCCGATCTCGTCGTCATCGCCCCCGCCACCGCGGATCTGATGGCGCGCGCCGCACAGGGGCGCGCCGACGATCTGCTCACCGCCACCTTGCTGACGGCTCGATGTCCGGTGCTGTTCGCGCCCGCGATGCACACCGAGATGTGGGAGCATCCGGCGACGGTGGCCAATGTCGCGACGCTGCGAGCGCACGGCGCCAATGTCATGGAACCCGCGTCGGGCCGGCTCACCGGCACCGACACCGGTCCGGGCAGGCTGCCCGAGCCGGAGGAGATCTTCGGCCTGGCCTCGCTGCTGCTCGAACGCCCCGACGCGCTGCCCCGCGACCTGACCGGTCGCCGCGTGGTGATCACCGCCGGTGGCACCAGGGAACCGCTCGATCCCGTGCGTTTCCTCGGCAATCGCAGCTCGGGCAAGCAGGGCTACGCCCTGGCCCGGGTCGCCGCCCAGCGTGGCGCCCAGGTGACGCTGATCGCGGGCAACACCATCGAGCTCGCGCCGCCCGCCGCCGTGGACCTGGTCCACATCACCACCGCCGACCAGCTCAAGACCGCGGTCGACAAGCACGCGCTGGGCGCGGACGCGGTGATCATGGCGGCCGCGGTCGCCGATTTCCGTCCGACCCATGTGGCCGCTGCGAAGATCAAGAAGGGCGCAGACGAGCCCGACGTGATCCCGCTGACCAAGAACGAGGACATCCTCGCCGGCTTGGTCGACGCCCGCACCGACGGCAGGCTCGCCGGCACCGCGATCGTCGGCTTCGCCGCCGAGACCGGGGACGACAACGGTGACGTGCTCACCCACGCGCGCGCCAAACTGGCCCGTAAAGGCTGCGATCTGCTCGTGGTCAACGCGGTCGGGGAGGGCAAGGCGTTCGAGGTGGACACCAACGACGGCTGGTTGCTCGGCGCCGACGGCACCGAACAGGCCCTCGATCACGGGTCCAAGGCGCTGCTGGCCAGCCGGGTGCTCGACGCGCTCGTCCCGCTCCTGCGCTGACCGGGTACGGTCGCCGATAGCTTCGCGAGATCTGTTGCGCTGCAAGGATCGTCGCGCAGTGTACGGCGTGTGGACGCCGTCCGTGGGCGCCTTCGCCGGTTCGGTGAACAGTCCGGGACAGTCTGTGTGCACTGCGCCACCTCGTCGGTGGTTTGGAATAGTCTGAGAAGAAGGGTTGTGCGGTAGCACCGAGAAGTTACCGTCACAAGCCGACACGAGTAACCCGTTGAGGGAGAGGGAATAACTGTGCGTACGACAGGTAGTCGGCTATTCACCAGTGAGTCCGTGACCGAGGGGCATCCGGACAAGATCTGTGACGCGATCAGCGATTCCATCCTCGACGCGCTGCTCGCGGCGGACCCGCGCAGCCGGGTCGCGGTGGAGACCCTGGTGACCACGGGTCAGGTGCATGTCGCGGGCGAGGTCACCACCTCCGCCTACGCCGACATCCCGCGGATCGTCCGCGAGAAGGTCCTCGAGATCGGATACGACTCCTCCGCAAAGGGTTTCGACGGAAACTCCTGTGGTGTGAACATCGCGATCGGTGCCCAGTCGCCCGACATCGCGCAGGGTGTCGACACCTCGCACGAGGCGCGTGTCGGCGGTTCCGACGACGAGATCGAACGGCAGGGCGCCGGTGACCAGGGCCTGATGTTCGGCTACGCCACCACCGACACCCCCGAGCTGATGCCGCTGCCGATCGCGCTCGCGCACCGGCTCTCGCGCAAGCTCACCGAGGTCCGCAAGTCCGGCGTGCTGCCGTACCTGCGTCCCGACGGCAAGACCCAGGTCACCATCGAATACGACGGTGACAAGCCGGTCCGGCTGGACACCGTGGTCATCTCGACCCAGCACGCGGCCGACATCGACCTGGACAACCTGCTGGCCCCCGACATCCGGTCGAAGGTCGTCGACGCCGTCATCGGCGATCTGAACCTGCCGACCCTGGACACCTCCGACATCCGCCTGCTGGTCAACCCGACCGGCAAGTTCGTGCTCGGTGGCCCGATGGGTGACGCGGGCCTGACCGGCCGCAAGATCATCGTCGACACCTACGGCGGCATGGCACGCCACGGTGGTGGCGCGTTCTCCGGCAAGGACCCGTCGAAGGTCGACCGCTCGGCCGCCTACGCCATGCGCTGGGTCGCCAAGAACGTCGTGGCCGCCGAGCTGGCGGAGCGCGTCGAGGTGCAGGTCGCGTACGCGATCGGCAAGTCGGCGCCGGTCGGCCTGTTCGTCGAGACCTTCGGCACCGAGAAGGTCGATCCGGCCCGCATCTCCGCCGCCATCTCGGAGGTCTTCGACCTGCGTCCGGGCGCGATCATCCGCGACCTGGACCTGCTGCGCCCGATCTACGCGCCGACCGCGGCCTACGGTCACTTCGGCCGCACCGACGTCGATCTGCCCTGGGAGCACACGGACCGCGCCGACAAGCTGCGCGCGGCCGTCGGCCTGTAAGACCCACCGCCCGCGTGGCAGCGGACGACACGACGACAGCAGCGGGACACCCGATCGCTCGGGTGCTCCCGCTGCTGTCGCCTGCGCACCTGGACCGCGACTTCGACTATCTGGTACCCCCGGAACTGGACGAGATCGCGCAGCCGGGGGTTCGGGTCCGAGTCCGGTTCGCCGGCCGCCTCGTCGACGGGTACCTGCTCGAACGTCTCCCGCACAGCGAGCACACCGGCAAGATGGTGAAGCTCGAACGCGTCGTCTCCCCGGAGCGCGTCCTCACCCCGGAGATCCTGCGGCTGGCCACCGCCGTCGCCGCCCGGTACGCGGGCACCCGCGCCGATGTCCTGCGCCTGGCCATCCCGCCCCGCCACGCCCGTACCGAGACCGGCGGAACCAAGAAGTCCACTGCTGCAACAGAATCCGCGCTCGACGAAGCGGAACCGGCTGCTGCTGAAGCCGATTCGCCGGCGGACGGCCCGTCGTCACCAGCGGTGGGTCCGGGCGATTGCGTCGAAAAGGATTCGCCCGCAGCGGTTCCGGACGCGGTGGCGAGCGATCCTGTCGATACCACCGCGTGGAACAGGTACCAGCACGGCGGCGCCTTCGTGGCCGCGCTGAGCGCCGGACGCGCACCCCGGGCGGCCTGGCAGGCGCTGCCCGGGGAGGACTGGGCGGCGCGGCTGGCCGAGCTCGCCGCGACCGTGGTCGCGAGCGGTCGCAGTGCCGTGCTGATGGTGCCGGATCAGCGCGACCTGGATCGGCTGCTCGCCGAATGCGTTCGGCTGGTGGGGGATTCGGCCGTCGGGCTGTCGGCCGGGTTGGGGCCCGCCGCGCGGTATCGGCGGTGGCTGGCGGTGCTGCGCGGACAGGCGCGCGTCGTCGTCGGTACCCGCGCGGCCGTCTTCGCGCCCGCGCGTGATCTCGGACTGATCGCCCTCTGGGACGACGGTGACGACACCTACGCCGAGCCGCGGGCACCGTATCCGCATGCCAGGGAAGTGGCGATGCTGCGTGCCCACGAGACCGGCGCCGCCTTCGTCGCGGCCGGTTTCGCCAGGACCGCGGAGATCCAGGCCGTCGTCGAGTCCGGCTGGGCGCGGGACCTGCTCGCCGAACGCCAGGTGCTGCGCGAGGTGATGCCCCGGATCAGCGCGCCCGGCGACACCGACTTCGCGCTGGAACGCGACGCGCTGGCGCGGGCGGTCCGTATGCCCGGTGTCGCGTTCGCCGCCGCCCGCGCGGCGATCAAGGAGAACGCCGCGGTCCTGGTCCAGGTGCCCCGGCGCGGCTATGTCCCCTCGCTGGCCTGCGCGAAGTGCCGGACCCCCGCGCGCTGCAGACACTGCAACGGGCCGTTGGCGTTGCCACAGTCGAGCACGGGCGAAGCCGCGAGCCCGCAGTGCCGCTGGTGCGGCATCACCGAGGCCGCCTACCGCTGCCAGGCGTGCGGTGCGCGCGCACTGCGCGCGATGGTCATCGGCGCCGCCCGCACCGCCGAAGAACTCGGCCGCGCCTTCCCCGGTGTCCCGATCCGTGGCTCGGGTGGCGGGGAAGTGCTCGACAGTGTCGAACCGGGTGCGCAGGTCGTGGTCGCGACCGTCGGCGCGGAACCGCTGGTGCGGGGCGGCTACGGGGTCGCGCTGCTGCTGGACGGCTGGGCCCTGCTGGGACGGGCCGACCTGCGCGCGACCGAGGACACCTTGCGTCGGTGGATGGGCGCCGCCGCGCTGGTCCGCCCGCGCGGGCAGGTGATCGTGATGGCCGAGCCGTCGCTGCCCACCGTGCAGGCGCTCGTGCGCTGGGACCCGGTCCATCACGCCGCCGCCGAGCTGGCGGCGCGCGCCGAGGTCGGCTTCCCGCCCGCGGTGCGGCTAGCGGCGATCGACGGCACCACCGCCGCCATCGCCGAATTGCTCGAGGCCACCCAGCTGCCGGACCGGGTCGACATCCTCGGACCGGTGCCGCTGCCGCCGACGGCCCGCAAACCCTTCTCCGGCTCCGACCAACCGGCCGAGGTCGAGCGCATGCTGCTGCGGGTGGGCCGGACCGAGGGCGGTCCCCTCGCCCGGGCGCTCACGGCGGCTCAGGCGGTGCGCAGCTCGCATCGGTCCGACGCGCCGTTGCGGGTGCAGATCGACCCGGTCGACATCGGCTGACGGTCGGGTCGGAGGCGCCCGGCGACAGCGGTCGGCCTGGTCGTCGCGCGCCTGCCGCAGTGGTGGTCCCGAACCCTGTCCTACCATGACCTCGGGTGAGCAGAGAGGATCGTGGTGGAGTTCTTCACGACACGCGACGGGACGTACGTGGCGAACGATCTGGCGGTGAGCCGCTGGTCGCCGAATCAGCTGCACGGCGTCGCGGTGTGCGGCCTGCTCGCGCTGGAGGCCGAGAAGCACAGTCCGGGAACGGGATTCGTCCCGGCGCGGCTCTCGGTCGACCTGTTCCAGCAGGTCACCCGGGACCCGATCACGCTGCACAGCGCGGTGGTGCGGGCGGGCAATCGCATCAAGGTCGTCGATTCCTGGCTCGTCCAGCAGGACCAGACGCGGGCCAGGGCGACAGTGACCTTCCTGGCCGCCGCCGACGACCCGCCGGGAACGGTCTGGCAACCGCTGCGGACGCTGCCGGTCCCGACGGAACGACGCGACGATCCGCGGGGTGCCCTTCCACTGTTCAAGTCCGGTGACGGCGACTGGATCACCGACTTCGGCGCGGCGCGTGACGCCGAGCGCAAGGTCACCTGGCAGAACCTGCCGCCGCTGGTGGCCGGGGAACCGTTCACCCCGTTCCAGCGGGCCGCCGCCACCGGCGACCTCACCAACCTCGTCTGCCACTGGGGTTCGCGCGGTGTCGGCTACATCAACGCCGACATGACGCTCACCCTGTCCCGCCTGCCGGTGGGCCCGGAACTCGGCATGCAGGCCCTCGACCACGTCGGCAACGCCGGTGTCGCGGTGAGTACCGCGACGATGTACGACCGCGAAGGCCCGCTCGGCACCTGCGTGATCACCGCCGTGGCCAACGACCGGCGCCGGTCGGCCCCCGCGCACCGTGGCGAACCGGTGCCCGCGACCGCCGAGGGCTGAGACCGGCACCGATGAATTCGGGGTGCCCGCGTCGTCTGCACTGACGACGGCGCACGCCCGCGCGTCCCCGAACCGTGCCTGGAGGCCCCGTGGCGACACCTCTCTCCCGCGACGAGCTGTGGGCGATGACCCACGCCGAACGGGCGGCCCTCGCCGACGATCTCGCCGGTCTGGACGACGCGCAGTGGGCCCGGCCGTCGCTGTGCGGGACCTGGGTGGTCGAGGAGGTCGTCGCCCACCTGACCGCCGCGGCGAGCATCGGGCGACTGCGCTGGCTGGCCAGTGTGCTCGGCGCCCGCTTCGACTTCGATCTGCACAATGCCCGGCGGCTGGCCGAGCACCGCGGGTCCACACCCGCCGAGACGCTCGCCCGGTTCCGATCGATCGCCACCAGCACGACCGCGGCGTCCGGGCACACCGCGGCCTGGCTCGGCGAGGTCGTCGTGCACGGTCAGGACATCCGGCGTCCGCTCGGGCTGCCCACCACCCCGACGACGGCCGCCGCCACCGCGGTCGCCGACTTCTACGCGAGCCGCGATTTCACCGTGCCCAGCCGGACCACCATCGCCGGCCTGCGCCTGGACGCCACCGACGGGCCCTTCGCCACGGGCGCCGGTCCGCTGGTCACCGGTCCGACGATCGCGCTGGTGATGGTCATGGCGGGCCGCAGCACCTACGCCGACGACCTCACCGGGCCCGGCCTGCCGACGCTGCGAGCCCGCCTGGCCGAGAAGCCCTGAGCGGGCCTGGACCCTGCTCAGAGATACAGCGCGCGCTGCCGCAGCACCCACTGCGCGTACGAGGTCGCCGGGCGACCGAGCACCCGCTCGATATCGCCGCTGACCTCCTGCTCGGCCGTGGTCGGCGTGCCCAGGATGGTCAGCGTGTGGTCGGCGACCGCCTCCGGCATGAAGCGCAGCATGTTCGCCTTCGCCTGCGCGGCGTCGAGTTCGACGAAGCTGATCGGCTCGTCGACGGCCGCGGCGATCGCGGCCGCTTGCTCTCGCGGGGTCACGAGCGCCGGACCGGTCAGCGTGTAGGCGCGTCCGGCATGCCCATCGGCGCGCAGGGCGACGGCGGCGACCGCGGCGATGTCGCCCGGGTCGACCGCGGGCAGGCCGACGTCGCCGAACGGCGCGGCGACAGTGCGCGCGGTGCGCACCGGCTCGATCCAGGCATAGGTGTTGGAGAAGAACGCGCCCGGCCGCAGCACGGTCCAGGCGAGGTCGGACTCCGCCAGCGCCCGCTCGAACGCGATGGTGCGCGCGTAGCCGGCGGAGTCGGGCCGGGTCACCGCGCCTTGCGAGGACACGAACACCACCCGGCCGATACCGGCCGCGGACGCGGCCTTCAGCAGCTGAGCGGGCTCGGGCCCGGTCATCAGCTGCTCGCCGGTGATCAGCAGGAACAGTGCGTCCGCGCCCTGGAGCGCGGGGGAGAGGCTGTCGAGGTCGCCCAGGTCGGCCACGACGTGCTCCACCCCCGCGGGCAGGTCGACGGGCGCGGCGCCACGCGACACGGCCCTGACCCGCTCACCCGCCTCGGCGAGCAGGCCGACGAGCGTGCGGCCGATATTGCCGGTGGCACCGGTGACGACGATCATGAGAGCTCCTTGAGTTAGTTGGCTGACTAACTCACCGTAGCAACGATCGACGGGGCTGTCTATAGTTAGTTGCATGACTGACTCAGTGGCGCAGGGGCGGCCGAAGATCGGGAAGCGGGAGCGGCTCGTGGCGGCGGCCGCGCGGGTCTTCTACGAGCAGGGCGTCGAGAAGACGACCATCGCCGACATCGCCGCCGCGGCCGACGTGCCGGTCGGCAACGTCTACTACTACTTCAAGACCAAGGATCAGTTCGTCCAGGCCGTCATCGACACGCACGCGGGGGTGCTGGCGGAGATCGTCGCCGGGATCGAGCCGCTGCCCGGCCCGGCCGAGCGTTTGAAGGCGATGGTCGCGAGCTGGGTGGAGCAGCGCGATCTCGCCGCGCGCTACGGCTGCCCGACCGGCTCGCTGGCCGCCGAACTCGACAAGCGTCCCGATGCCTTCGGCGGCGAACCGGCACGGCTGATGAGCCTGCTCATCGACTGGGCCCGGGGGCAGTTCGCCGAACTCGGCAGGCCCGACGCCGCCGAACTCGCCGTCGCCTTCGTCGCGGCATATCAGGGAATCTCCTTGCTCGCCAACACCTTCCGCGACCCCGGCCTGATGGTGACCGAGGGTGCGCGGTTGGCGCGCTGGATCGACGAGCTGGCCGGGCGGGGCTGAGCTCACCCGGCGGGCTGCCAACCCGAGCACAGCAGATCGATCGTGGTGATCCGGTCCTGAGCGGTCGTCAGGAACGCCCGCTGCTCGGCGATCCTGGCCGCGCCGGGATCGTGAGTCGGCCGCATCCGGACCAGCCAGTGCAGGGCGAGCTTGTCGCCGCGGCGTTCGTGACCGGCGTCGACGACGGCGAAGTCGTCCGGTCCGCCGAACCAGCCGCGGAACCGGTCGATAGTCGCGGCCGGGCCCAGCGCGTCGAACGGGCCGGGCGGGATGAGGCCGCGCAGGCGCACTTCGGGAGCGAGGCAGGCGGTCATGGCGGTGAAGTCGCGCCGGATCAGTGCGGCGAGAAACGCGTCGGCGACCGGGGATTCGGTCGACTTCGGGGGGGAGGGTGGACGTGGTCATATCGGAAGTGTCGGCTCCGCGGGGCGGCCGGACATCGGGCGATCACCCGATCTTCGCGCGCTGATCCTCGTCCGGCAGCAGACCGTGGCGCATCGCGAACACCGCGGCCGAGCCACGGCTGTGCACCCCGATCTTGGTGTAGATGTGCTCGATGTGGCTGCCCGCGGTGAGCCCCGCGACCTGGGCCCGCTTGCGTGGCCTGCGGCCCTCGGCGGCGGCCGGCACCGCCGCGACGGCGTCACCGTCGAGCCGCCCGCTGTCACCTCGGCGCGCAGGATCCGCGCCCGCTCGTCGGGATCGGCGGCCCGGCGGTGCGGG
>NZ_LPNR01000128.1 GCF_019266065.1 Nocardia sp. MH4
AAGGCCACCAGGCGCCGGGGCAGCCGCCGTTCGGCACGCCGTCCGGCCCGTTCGCCGCCGCGCCTGCGCAGGCGCCGCAGCGCAAGCCGCTGCGGCTCGGACTCGTCGCGGGGGCGACGGCGTTGGCGCTGGTCAGCGGCGGTGTCGGCGGTGTGGTCGGCGTGCTGGCCACCGGCTCGGACCGAGCGCCGGTGACCAACGCGCTCGACGCTCCCAAACCCGCGGTCAACAACGTCGCCAACGCCCCCGCGGGCTCCACCCAGGCGGTAGCTCAGCGAGTGCTGCCCAGCGTCGTGATGATCAAAGTCGCCGGGGCGCGCGCCTCCGGGGAGGGCTCGGGCGTCGTGTTGTCCACCGACGGCCTGATCCTCACCAACAACCACGTCGCCGCCGGCGCGGGCGCCTCGGCGAAGATGGAGGTGGTGTTCAGCGACGGCAGCACCGCGCCCGCCACCATGATCGGCGCCGATCCGGTCTCGGATCTGGCCGTCATCAAGGTCAGCGGCAAGAGCGGGCTGACCCCGATCGAACTGGGCACTTCCGACGGCCTCGCGGTCGGTCAGCCGGTGATCGCGATCGGCTCGCCGCTGGGTCTGGCGGGCACCGTCACCACCGGCATCGTCTCCGCGCTCAACCGCCCGGTCTCGACCAGCGGTGAGGGCACCCCCAGCCAGGTCAACCCGGTGATCGACGCGATCCAGACCGACGCGGCGATCAACCCGGGCAACTCCGGCGGCGCGCTGGTCGACGGTCAGGGCAAGCTGATCGGCATCAACACCGCCATCGCCAGCCTCGGCGGCGAGGCCGCGGGCGGCGCGCAGAGCGGATCGATCGGCCTCGGCTTCGCGATCCCGGTGGATCAGGCCCGCCGGGTCGCCGACGAACTGATCAAGACCGGCCACGCCACCTACGCCCAGATCGGCATCAAGCTGCGGCCGCAGGACACCGCGGCCCGGGTACTCGAGGTCACCCCGGACGGCCCGGCCGCCAAGGCGGGCGTGCCCGCGGGCGCGGTCGTCACCCGGCTCGACGATCGGCCGATCGACTCCGGCGACGCGCTGATCGCGGCGGTGCGCTCGCATCAGCCGGGCGACAAGGTCGAGCTCACCTACACCGACGAGCAGGGTGGCAACGCCAAGACGGTCGAGGTCACCCTCACCGGCGCGGCGGCGGAGGGTGGCCGATGATGCGTTCGAACGCGGCGCTGTCGTGCGTAGGCGCTACGGTGATGAGCATGGACATCGATGCTCCCGTGGCAGGGCGTGCACTGGTTGTTGTCGTCGACGATCGGACGGCGCATGGCGGCGTGGATTCGTTCGGCCCGCTCGTCACCGAACTGCTCAGCGAGGCCGGCTTCCTCGTCGACGCCTCGGTGACGGTGCAGGCGGAAGAGGTCGAGATCCGCAACGCGCTCAATACCGCGGTGATCGGCGGCGTCGACCTGGTGATCTCGGTCGGTGGCACCGGTATGTCGCCGCGCGATGTCACCCCCGAGGCCACCGCGCAGGTGCTCGACCGGGAACTGCCCGGCATCACCGAGGCACTGCGGGCCTCGGGCCGGGTGGCGGGTTCGCTGGACGCTGGGCTGTCGCGCGGTGTCGCGGGCATCTCCGGCAGCACCCTGGTCGTGAACCTGCCGGGTACCCGCTCCGCCATCCGCGACGGCATGGCGACGCTGGGTCCGCTCGCGAGCCGGGTGATCGACGAGCTCTCCGGTTTGGACGAGTGAGGACACGATGACGTCGTCGGACAGCACGTCGCCGCAGGACCAGGAGGCCCTCCGCCGCAAGGCCGCCGAGGCCGCGCGTTTGGCCCGCATCTTCGGTGACGTGCTGCCCGAAACCACCGGCGACGAGCGCGGCGGGCGTTCGGATAACGACGAATGGTTACGTTCGCAGGTGCCACCGCACCACGGGTGACCGTACCGTTATCTACGTAGCCGCTACGTAATAGGCGCTCACCGAAATGTCGTTTTCGGTGTGATTGCGAACAGGTGACAATTCCCCGGGACCACGCGAAAGCGTGGTCCTTTGTCGTATGAGTGTTCGAAACTCGCCAGTAACCACTTCTGGTCCACCCCCGTTGACGCGCGGGATCTCGGATGCATTTATGCACTTCAAAGCATGTGACCATGTGTGGAACTGTGCTGGGTGTCACAATGAAATTTACGAACTCTTTCGTTGCCGGAACGACGGCGCAGCGTTTAATGTTCGCCATCGAGCCATCAACTATTGGTCCCCGCAGTACCCCACTTCTGTGCGTTGAACCACCCGGTGGAACCCTGGCTCGGGTTCGCCACACCGGCCCCGGCCGTATCGTCGAAATAACAGTTGGTTACGTAACGGCAACAAAGGGGCGACACACTGAGCTGGGCCTGTGAGGTCCACCCGTCCGGTCTCGAAAGTCGAGATCGGCTGTTAGACACTGATGAGGGGAAGTATGAGCGAGAACCGCACCACCGGTGTGCGCCGCGGCGCCCGTGCCGCGGGCGTCGGCGCTGCCGCGGCCGCCGTGGCTTTCGGCCTGCTGTCGACCGGTGCCGCCAACGCCGACACCTTCGTGCCGTTGCCGGACGGCCAGAAGGTGAGCCCTGCCGGCGTGACCATCACCCGCACGGGTGAGCACGCTTTGATCTCGCCGTCGCTGGCCGCCAACGGCGCGGGACGCGTCGTCTGGGTCTCCGGCACCGCGCTGGCCGAGGTCGCCGACACCCCCGAGGGCGAGGTCGGCCCCTGGAACGGCCCGTCGGGCCGCCCCGGTTCCAACAACTCCTCCACCCACGGCACCTCCCAGCTGAACACCGGCTACATCGTCGGTTGCCAGGTGAGCATCGCCGACGACGCGATCGGCGCCGGCGTCTCCGGCGGTCTGAGCACCGGTGGCGTGAGCGCCGGCGGCTCGATCGGCGTCAACCTGGGCCCGGGCGAGGTCAAGTTCGTGCAGATCAGCTCGAAGGACATCCAGAAGGCCGGCACCTACGCGATCGATTACCAGGACGCGGAGATCGAGATCCAGGGCTGCGCCGGCTACGCGCAGGCCCGGGCGTACACCGTGGTCGAGATCATCGGTGACAACTACTCGAAGACCACCCTGTACGGCATGCCGTTCAGCATCGGCTGACGTCTTTCGAACCGGCACGAATCTTCTTCTCGCTGCGGCGAACTCAATCCTCGAGGGACATTCCTATGATCAACCGTAAGTTCATGGCGCGGATGGCGGGCGTCAGCGCCGCGGCCACCGTGGCCGTCGGCCTGTTCTCCACGGGCGCGGCCAACGCCGACACCTTCGTTCCCCTGCCGGGCGGCCACATCACCAAGACCCTGTCCGACGGCACCGTCGTCGAGATCAGCCTGGTGGGCGAGTCGGCCAACATCAGCCCGTCGATGGGCTCCACCCCGGTGCACCGCAACGCGTGGGTCTCCGGTAGCGCGCAAGTCACCGTCTCCGACGGCGGCTCGGGCAAGATCTTCCCGGGCTACACCGTGGGTTGCCAGGTGAACATCGCCGGCGGCGGTGTCTCCGGCGACGCGACGGTCGAAAGCGACTGGGAGGGCAACGCTTCCGGTGGCGTCGGCACCGGCGGCGAGCTCTCGCTCGGCCCCGGCCAGTCGAAGTCGTTCTACATTCTCGACATCGAGAAGGCCGACGACTACGGCAGCGAGTCGCACGGCAAGTCGAACAAGTTCAAGGACGGCGCCGGCTCGGTGACCTGGTCGGATTCGACCATCGGCCTGACCGGCTGCGGCGGCTACGCGCAGGCTCGTGCCTTCGTGAGCGTCGAGGTCGAGACCGACAACGTCATCAGCTGGGTGACCCTGTGGGGTCAGCCGTTCAGCCTGGGCTGATCTGTTCGATCACGAACACCACGGGCCGGTCGCGATTGCGACCGGCCCGTTTTGTTGTGCCGTCGATGGCATAGCGCTGGACATTGCGGGGTCCCCTCATTATGTTTGTGGCGAAATGACTGCTGTTGTGGTCGTTATCACCACGAATTTCGTGCTTTTCAGCTTCTCGATACACCTCCCGGCTGGGCGAATCTGCCCTGTTGCCAGCGACGCGGTCCGCGGACCCGTCTGGGCTGGGTCCGGGCGCAGCACAGATATCGACCTCGACGGTCGAGGTCGATTTTGCGTACACCTCGAGGGGAAGTATGAGCGAGAACCGCACCAACCGCGTGCGCCGCGGCGCCGTCGGCGCCGGCGCCGCAGTGGCCGTGACGATCGGCCTGCTGTCGGCCGGTGCAGCCGATGCGGATACCTTCGTTCCGTTGCCGGACGGCGAGAAGCACGGCCCCGGCGTTCATCTCAGCCGGACCGGCGAGCACGCCCTGGTCTCCCCGTCGCTGGCCGCCAACGGCGCGGGCCGCGTCGTCTGGGTGTCGGGCAACGCGCGGGCCGATGTGCAGGAAACGCCGGAGGGCGAGGTCGGCCCGTGGAACGGTCCGTCGAATCGTCCCGGCTCCAACAATTCCTCGACGCACGGTGCATCGAATCTGAACCACGGCTACATCGTCGGTTGCCAGATCAGCATCGGTGACGACGCGGTCGGCGCCGGCCTGTCCGGCGGCCTGTCCACGAGCGGCCCGAGCGCCGGTGGCTCGATCGGTCTCAATCTCGGCCCCGGCGAGGTCGCCTTCGTGCAGATCGATGCCAAGGACATCCTCAAGCCCGGTGTCTACTCGGTGGAATACCAGGACGCGGAGATCCAGATTCAGGGCTGCGCCGGCTACGCCCAGGCACGGTCGTACACCGTGGTCGAGATCATCGGCGACCACTACTCCAAGACCACGCTGTACGGTGCGCCGTTCAGCATCGGCTGATCGCGGCCGAACCCGAAAATCTGGCTACCGCACACGAATTCACCCTCGAGGGGTCAACAGTGACGATCAACCGTAAGAGCATGACGCGCGCCGCCGGGATCACGGCCGCGGCGACTGTGGCGCTGGGCTTGTTCTCCACCGGTGCGGCCGATGCCGACACCTTCGTTCCGCTGCCGGGCGGGCATATCACCAAGACTCTGTCCGATGGCACCGTCGTCGACATCAGCCTGGTCAACGAATCGGCCAATATCAATCCGTCGCTGGGCTCCACACCGGCCCATCGCAATGCCTGGGTCTCCGGCAGCGCGCAGGTGACCGTCTCCGGCGACGGGGGCGGCAAGATCTTCCCCGGCTACACCGTCGGCTGCCAGGTGAACATCGCCGGTGGCGCGGCCGCCGGCGGCGCCGAGGGCGAAAGCGATTGGGAAGGCACTGTCGCCGGCGGCGTGACCTCCGGCGGCGAACTGACCGTCGGCCCCGGTCAGTCCAAGTCCTTCTACGTTCTCGATCTGGAACAGCCCGACGACTACGGCAACGAGTCCCACAAGACCCGCAATGCCTTCAAGGGCGGCAGCGGCTCGGTGACCTGGGCCGACGAGACCATCGGTCTGTCGGGCTGTGGTGGGTACGCCCAGGCGCGCTCGTTCGTGAGCGTCGAGGTGGAGACCGACAACGTGATCAGCTGGGTCACCCTGTGGGGTCAGCCGTTCAGCCTCGGCTGACGCAGGCCACCAGCGCACCCGACGAGGTCGGGGCCGAGTTCCCGGAACCGGCCCCGACCTTCGTCGTCGAGGCAGCTCAGCGGGTGTGTTCGCCGTTGCTGGTCGCCGACTCGGTGGCGATGCCGTGCTTGCCGTTCGAGGTGTTGCCCTGCTCGGCCAGCAGATCCCGGATCTGGATGAGCAGCTCGTTCTCGGAGAGCTTCTCGTCGGCCTTGGAGAAGCGCTTCTTCGCCATGGTCGCGGGCAGCACCAGCACGAAGTACAGGATCACGGCGATCATCAGGAAGTTGATGCCCGCGGTGATGATGGGCCCGATCTCGACGAAGGTGGCCGGTTTGTCGGCCACCAGCTGGATACCCAGCCCCATCTCGTTGGACCCGCCGAAGACCGCGAGCAGCGGATTGACGATCCCGTTGGTGAACGCGGTGACGATGGCCACGAACGCGGTACCCATCACGACGGCGACGGCCAGGTCGATCACATTGCCGCGGAGCAGGAAATCCTTGAAACCTTTGAGCATTGCCGATGTCTCCTTCGTCGAGGAGCCGGCCGGGGGCGCTGTGCTCCTGGTTCGAATGCGCTGAACGGTCGAGCAGGTTCGTGTGTGATGCTAATCAGCATTGCGGCAAATTTCTCGCGAACAGTGCCCAGGTGGCGTCCACGGTGCGGGCCGGCGGGGTCAATGGAAGACGACCGTGAGCGCCGTTCGTAACGAGGCACCGGCCACCGCCGTGGCGTATTCGGCGTCCAGCGCGACCAGGACCACCCGTTCCGCGCCCGAACGTCGCTCGCCCGTCGCGGTGACGAGGACCACGGCGGCGTCGGTGGCCAGCGTGCGGGCGGGCTTGCTCGCACCCGGTCCGCCCGAGTCTTCGACGCCGACGACATCGATCCGGTCGCCCGCGCGCAACACCTCGGCCACCGCGGAATCCGCCAGGCGGATGGGCACGATCCGGGCGTCGGGGGAGCCCGCCGCGGCCGCGGCCAACCGCGGGCCGATGACGCGCAGGTCGGTGAAGGTTTCGCCGGCGTGCATCGCGCCGGTGAGTGTCGCGCCGACCAGGACGGCGGTATCGGTGACCGAACCCGAAGGCAGCGAACGGGATTCGAGCCGGTCGACGCGCAGATCGTCGGCGGTGAGCAGTCGGCCCGGAGCCAGCTCACGGGCGGCGACGACGACGTCGTGCCGGGTGGTGCCGGGATCGCCCCGGACGAACAGCGCGAGGGCGAGCAGCGCGAGCACGGCGGCCCCGATGCGCCGCGCGAGCAGCGCATCGGCCCAGGCCGGGCGGTTACCGAGGGCGAAACGCCAGGAACCGCCACGTCCCAGATCGGCGAGACTGCGAGTCATGCCCGAAGCCTAGGGGCGTGGCAGTGCGGATCAGCCGCCGAAAGTGCTGGTTGTGGACAACTTCGGGGCTGTGGACAAACCGGCGGAGATCAGCTCGCGGCGGCGGGCGTCGAGCTGGTGCTGGTGGAGCTGCTGCCGTTGGTGCTGCCGCTGTCCGCGGAGGACTTCGCGGGCTCGCTCGCGGTGGACGCGCCACCCCGGCTGTCGGTGCGGTAGAAACCGCTGCCCTTGAACACGATGCCGACCGAGTTGAACAGCTTCCGCAGCTTCCCGGAACACTGCGGGCACTCCGTCAGCGTGTCGTCGGAGAAGGACTGAACGATGTCGAAGCGGTTGTCACATTCGGTGCACGCGTATGAATAAGTTGGCACAGGATCCTCCGCAAGTCTCGTCGATCTAGCACTCTACCGCCGACACTGCCAACGTCGGAAATCGCCGTTTCATTCCGGCGGAACGGGCCGGTCACCGCCCAGTTCACGCAGCCCACCGCCGGGCGTCAGCGCCCACCCCATCCGCCGGTCGTGCGGTTCCTCCGGCAGCCGGTCGACGAGTTCATTATCCCGGACGACGGCGATCAGGCGAGTGCTGTTTCCGACGGCGCCCAGCGTGCGGTCGTAGTACCCCGCTCCGCGGCCCAGTCGGACGCCCCGCCGGTCCACCGCGAGCGCGGGCACCAGGATGGTCGCGGCGGTGGTCACGGTGGCGGGCGGCAGCGTCGCCGTGGTCGGTTCGAGCAGACCGAAGCGGGCCCTGCGCAGCGAATCGGGACCCTCGTAGCGGGCCCAGCTCAGCGGTCCCGGCTCGCCGGTCACCGGCAGCAACACCGTGGCGTTGCGCACACGCAGCGCGTCGAGCATGCGCAGATCGCCGGGCTCACCACGGATCGGGACATAGGCGCAGACCACGTCGTCGGCCCCGGCCAGCGGGCCGATCGCGGCGGCCAGCGCCGCGGCCTCGCGTGCGTGATCGGCGGGCCCGACCAGCGCTCGTTCGGCGAGGATGTGGCTGCGCCATGCATATTTGGTGCGCTCACCGGGCATCTCCACAGCGACCACCCTAAGCTCTTGCCGACGCCGGATCGTCGCGACGGGCGATCGGACGGCACGCTGAATGGATAGGGTATGCGCATGACAGACAAGACTTCCGGTTTCCGCACTGCGGTGGTACCCGCGGCCGGACTCGGGACGCGGTTTCTGCCTGCCACCAAGACGGTGCCCAAGGAATTGCTGCCGGTGGTCGACACCCCCGGCATCGAGCTCGTCGCCGCCGAGGCCGCCGATTCCGGCGCCGAGCGGCTGGTGATCGTGACCTCGCCCGGCAAGGACGGCGTCGTCGCCCATTTCGTCGAAGACCTGGTGCTGGAGAGCACCCTGGCCGAGCGCGGCAAGTTCGCCCTGCTGGAAAAGGTCCGCAAGGCCCCCGGTCTGCTCGATGTGACCTCGGTCGTGCAGGAGGAGCCGCTGGGGCTGGGCCACGCGGTCGCCCAGGCCGAGGCGGTGCTCGACGACGACGAGGACGCCATCGCGGTGCTGCTGCCCGACGACCTGGTGCTGCCGTGCGGCGTGCTCGAGACCATGAGCCGGGTGCGCCGGGAGCGCGGCGGCTCGGTGCTGTGCGCGATCGACGTGCCGAAGTCGCAGGTCAGCGCGTACGGCGTCTTCGATGTCGAGGAGCTGACCGAGGGCGCCGAGACCGACGTGCTGCGAGTCAAGGGCATGGTCGAGAAGCCCGAGCTGGCCGACGCGCCGTCGACGCTGGCCGCCGCGGGTCGCTACCTGCTCGACCGCGTGATCTTCGACGCGCTGCGCCGGATCACGCCGGGCGCGGGCGGGGAATTGCAGATCACCGACGCGATCGCCCTGCTGATCGCGGAGGGACACCCGGTCCATGTGGTCGTCCACCGTGGGTCGCGCCACGATTTGGGTAACCCGGGCGGCTATCTTCGAGCTGCCGTCGATTTCGCCCTCGAGCGGGAGGAATACGGCCCGCAATTGCGCGAGTGGCTGAAGTTCCGGCTCAGCCCGGAGTGGGACCCCAACTCCCCGAACGCGTAAGCGCGACAAGCGATGGACACATAGACACAGGAGCTCGATGCGCTCGGTTGAGGATCAGCTGATCAAGGTCACCGCGGCCGCGGTCGCACCCAGGCCGGTCCGGGTCGCGATATCCGAGGCCCAGGGTCTGCTGTGCGCGGAGGACGTCGTCACCGAACGGCCGCTGCCCGGCTTCGATCAGGCCGCCATCGACGGCTACGCGGTGCGCAGCGTCGACGTCTCCGCCGCGGGCACCGACGTGCGCGACGAGGCGGGCGAGCTGATCGACCTCACCCTGCCGGTGGTCGGCGAGGTGGTCGCCGGTTCGCGCCAGCCCATCCGGTTGCAGCCGCGCCAGACCGTGCGCGTCGACACCGGCGCCCCGCTGCCGACCCTGGCCGACGCGGTGCTGCCGCTGGACTTCACCGACGGCGGCCGGGCCAGGATCAAGGTCTTCGAGCCGGTCCGCTCGGGCGACTACGTCCGCCGCATCGGCGACGACGTGCAGCCCGGCGATGTCGCCGTCCGCGCGGGCACCATCATCGGCGCCGCCCAGGTGGGGCTGCTGGCCGCGGTCGGGCAGGACAAGGTGCTGGTGCATCCGCGGCCGCGGCTGTCGGTGATCTCCATCGGCGGCGAGCTAATCGATATCGATCGCACGCCCGGCCCCGGTCAGGTCTACGACGTGAACTCCTACGCGCTGGCCGCGGCCGCGCGGGACGCGGGCGCCGATGTCAACCGGGTCGGCATCGTCAGCGCGGATCCGCGCAGGCTGCGCGATGTGGTCGAGGGTCAGCTGGTGCGCTCGGAGGTCGTGGTGATCGCCGGCGCGGTCGGCGGCTGGGCCTCGGACCAGGTGCGCGAGGCGCTCGACGGGCTCGGCGAGCTCGAGGTGGACCGGGTGGCCATGCACCCGGGCTCGGTGCAGGGCTTCGGCCGGCTCGGCCGCGACGAGGTCCCGACCTTCCTGCTGCCGTCGAATCCGGTGAGCGCGCTGGTGGTGTTCGAGGTGATGGTGCGTCCGTTGATCCGGATCGCGCTGGGCCGTCGGCAGCCGATGCGCCGGATCGTCAACGCCCGCACCATCACTCCGATCACCTCGATGCCCGGTCGCAAGGGCTACCTGCGCGCGCAGCTGCTGCGCGACGAGGCCACCGGTGACTACCTGGTGCAGCCGCTGGGCAACGGCAACGGTGGGTCCTCCCATCTGCTGGCGACGTTGGCCGAGGCGAACAGCCTGATCGTGGTGGAGCCCGACGACACCGATTTCCGCACCGGTGACGAGGTGCGGGTCGCGTTCCTGGCGCAGCGCGGCTGAACAGTGGACTCGATGAACGTATTCCGGGCAGGTCAGCATCCCGGATGGCCGGCCCGGCTCGGTCCGGTGATCGTCGCGGGCGGACAGGTCACGCTGCGCCCGGTGCGCTTCCGTGACGCCGCCGCGTGGAGCCGGATCCGGCTGCGCGATCGCGACCATCTGGAGCGCTGGGAGCCGACCGGACGCGGGAGCTGGGAGGCGCGCAATCACGCGTCGAACTGGCCGTCGCTGTGGACGAGCCTGAAAGCCGAGGCCAGGCGGGGTGCGATGATCCCGTTGGTGATCGAGGTGAACGGCCAGTTCAGCGGACAGCTGACCATCGGCAATATCGTGCGCGGCGCGCTGCGCTCGGCCTGGATCGGTTACTGGGTGGCCAAGGATCTCGGTGGTCAGGGCGTGGCCACCGCCGCGCTCGCGCTGGGACTCGATCACTGCTTCGGGCCGGTCGGGCTGCACCGGGTGGAAGCCACAGTGCGGCCGGAGAACCTGGCCAGCCAGGCGGTGCTGCGCAATGTCGGATTCCGCGAAGAGGGTTTGCTGCGCCGCTATCTCGATGTGGACGGCGAATGGCGCGATCATCTGCTGGTGGGCTTGACGGTCGAAGAAGTCATGGGCACCGTCGTGGATCGCCTGGTCAGAGAGGGTCGAGCGGCACTGCCGTGAAATTTCTGTTACTCATGTGGCAGGTGTGCACGGCGCGCCTGCCGCGAGGGCAGGCGCGCCCGAATTAACCTACGGACGTCGGTAGTGCGTCCAACTATGGATAAACGCGCAGGCGGGGACGGGAGGTGATGACCGCGATGCCGAATTCGATCCTGTGGATCGGACTTGTGGTGCTGTGGGTCTTCGTCCTGTTCCCGATCCTGGCGGACCGGCATCCCCGGATCCGCCGCACCACCGATGCCGCACTCGCCACGCGCGTGCTGCACCGTGGCGGGGCCGAACGACGGATTCGCATCGGGGCGGCAGGCGGTCACGAGAGTGACCCCGACTACCGCCCCCGCGTGCTGACCAAGCGCCCCCACCGTACTGATTCGGAGGATCGGATGACGACATCGGCCGACGAGCCCGTCACCGAAGCTGACGACGAGTTGCTCACTCCCACACCGGAACTGGAAGCCGCGTCGACGGAAGAGGCAGACCTCGACGACGCCGCGGCCGAAGACCGCGCCGCGGCCGCGGATGCCGCGGACGCGCCGATCGATGACGCTGCGGCGGAGCCGGACGCCGACGACGAGTCGGCCGCGGCCGACGACGCGACCGACCCGCCCGTCGCCGCGCGTATCCCACCGGCCCCGCCCGCCCGCCTCGAGGACGTCGCCGAGGAGACCACCGACGCGGCGGCCGACGACGACGAGGACTTCGTGCCGAACCGGCGCGGGCGCGGTGGCTACGACCCCGAGGCCGACGCCATCGCGCGCGCCGCCCGCTACAGCTTCCGGCAGCGGGCGGTGCTCGGCCTCATCATCGCCACCATCCTGTTCGCGGCGTTCGGCCTGCTGCTGAATTCGATGTTCTGGTGGGCGTGCGGGCTGTCCACGGCCGTGCTGGTGGGCTATCTGGCCTACCTGCGCAAGCAGGTCCACGTGGAGGAGGAGATCCGCCGCAGGCGCGCGGCCCGCCTCACCCGGGGCAAGCGCCGCGAGGCCACCGCCACCCCCGAGGCGGCCACGACTCGGCGCACGATGGACCGTGACACCGCGCGCGCCCTGCGCCGCCGTTCCACCCTGCTCGACACCGACGACGAGGACCCGATGTTCGAGCACCTGGAAACCTTCGATCCGGCCACCGCACGCGCGCTCCGCACCCGGGTCGAAGACCTCGGCCGCGCAGTCGGCGAATAACTGGTCGAACCACGCAGAACAGCAGGTCAGAGTACCGATTCGGTATCTGGGCGCAACGCCTGATACAGTGTCACAGCGCGGTTCGCCAGAGCCGCACGGGGCTATAGCGCAGTTGGTAGCGCGTCTCGTTCGCATCGAGAAGGTCAGGGGTTCGATTCCCCTTAGCTCCACAGTATGTGCAGGTCAGGCCGGGTTCCGAGAATTACTTCGGGCTCGGCCTGACCTATTTCTCGTAGTAAGTCCCCACTAATACTCGCGACCGCATCCCCACTTTGCGAACTCTAAAGTCCGGCGTACCGCACCGCACCTGACCAGCACGGCGGTGTCGGTCGGTCGGTCGGTCGTGGCAGCATGCTCGGTGAGGTCGGTGCCGATCCCTCCAGGCATCGGATGGCAAGAACTCAGGTTCCCGGACACTGTCCGGGCACCTGATCCTCAACGACGATGCGTTCCAGTGCCGATTCCTTCGCGCGGCTGGTCAGTAGGCCCAGTTCGCGCCGGTGCCCCGGTACTGCTCAACAGAGATCGGCTCCACACCAGGCTTCAGATGGTCGAGGTAGAGAGTTGCGTGCAGGTGGTCGACTTCGTGTGCGACCAGGCGTGCGACTCCGCGGTCGAACACTGCAATTCGGGTGTTGCCGTCGATGTCGGTGTGCTCGACGTGGATTGTCAACGGGCGCGGCACCCGTCCGCGCAAGTCGAAGAAACTTAGGCATCCCTCGTACTGTTCGTCTTCGCCGCCGCCGGTTTCCACGATGCGTGGATTGAACAGGGTGATGGTGTCCCCGTTGGGAGTTCGGACGATCGCCGCGGCCCTGCTGATGCCGATCTGCGGGGCGGCTATGCCCATCCCCTTGCCGAATACGTGAGCTTGGGCGACACGTTGAGCTGCCGAATTCAATTCAGCGATGACACGGCGTGCGTCTTCGGCCTCGGCGGGCAGATCGAACGGGCGTGCGACCTCACGCAGGATCTCGTCACCTTCCTGCGCGATGCCCAGACCGGCCATCACCCTGCTCGGCGGAGTGCGCTCGTCGTCGCTACGTCCCCGGAAGTCCCACTCGAGGCGGTAGCGGGCATGCAGTGGCGGATGGTCGGTGGACCAGGAGTACATGGCTCGTCCCGGTTCGGCCTGGTGGGTGATGGGTGTGCGGAACGGCTGCCCTTCGGCAGTCATCGAGGTCTCGAGTCCCCAGACCGACGGTTCGAGCTCGGCCGGGAAATCCAGCCGGACCGAGAGGCGATTGGTGGGCAGACGGACCGCGCGCTGGAACCAGTTGCCCCAGTGGGCCGCCGAGACGGTGTATTCGTAGTCGATCCAGCAGGCTTGGCCAGGGTAGAGCGGGAAGTGGCGTCCACTGTCGGGTTCGCTGAACATCAGCCAGACTTCTTTGAACGCGTCGCGGTCGTGGTGGGCAGTCCACGTCATCGGCTCGGTTCTGTTTTCGCCGTACCAGGCGTGCAGGTCGATCTCTTCCCAGGTCAGCGGGTTTTCCTGATAGAGGTGGTTGGACCGTTCAGGGTCGCCCGGGTAACGGTCTACTGAGATCCGGATCAGGTAACGGGTGATGGGTTCGGACCCATCATTGATCAGCCGCCGCCGCTGGCGCAGTCGGTAGTTGAGGCCGTCGAACGACAAACTCGCATCATCGTGATCAACGACGAGCGACCCCGCCGAGTCGCGCGATTCGACAGCTACGGGCGACCGGACAGTGCCGGGTCGAGCGGCGATGAACTCGGCGAACGCAGCCCGCAGCGCACCACCGGCTTGGAGGATCGATTCGGCGCGCGCGGCGAACGCCTCCGAGGGCTTCTCGGTGCCGGACTCGATCTTGGACACATAGGGACGGCTGTAGCCCAATTTGGCCGCCAGCGCACGCAGCGACAGCCCTCGGACATCACGCCACCGGCGCAACTCGAGCGCGAAGACGTTGACCTGCGTGTTCGCGGGTTCATTGGCGGGTGAAGTTCCGGCCGGGGTCACTGTCAGGCGCTCCTGTTCGCGGGGGTGTGCGTGTGCGTGCGTACCCCGTGAGTATGAGCCCACTCTGTCGAAACACCCTGCACCCGTGGCGGAATTGGACGCACTCCGACACTGCGATCACATCCCGCTTCGACGGTCACAGCGGGAGACCGCTGATGCCGGAACGGCCAGCCTCGCGTGGCACGACCAGACAGGTGCGCTCACATGACTCCACTTCCCATCTCGGTACAGACCTCGCCATATCTGACGCGCGTCGATCCCGGTACACCGTCACCGGTGAGGTACTTCTCCGACACGTTCGGCCCTACCACCCCCGTCAACGAGACTCCAACCGAGGGCGCGGTGTTCGGGATCGTCGGCCTGGACCGCCACATCGACTGGCACACCGATCCCCGCATGCTCGAACTGCTGGTCGCCTGCGCGCGCGAACCCCGCGACGCCGCGGAGCTCGTGCAGCGGTTCGGTGCGACCCTGGTGGCCGAAGCCGCAGCGCGCCAATGGCTTCAACCACCAGAGGAGCTGTGCCAGGACTACCGGCTCGTCTCAGGGGAGATCGAAGTCACCGCCCACTGCAACTGGGGGTGCCGCAGCTGCCCGGTAGCGGTCGATCCCAAGCCACGCCGAACGATGCCGATGAAGATGTTCATCGATATCGTGGACAAGCTGGTCGACCACGGCTCGATCGACTACGTGACCTTCCAGTTCTTCAACGAACCCACCCTCGACCGCTACTTCGCTGACCGCATCGACGTGTTGGCCCGACACGGGATGCCGTTGGCGCTCTACACCAATGCCTCCGCGCTAACCCCAGACAAGATCGAGACCCTGCGCCGTTCCGGAGTGCTGCGCACGATGGTGGTCAACCTGCCCAGCGACGATCCGGCCGAGTTCGCCGACCTGACCGGCTCGGCCAGCTACACCCACAGCACACGAAACGTCGAAGCCGCACTGGCGGCCGATCTTCCAGTGCAGATCGGCGTCAACGGCGTCGGCGAGCGGGGCACCCGCAATTTCGACGAGGTGCGCCGCCGCTTCGGGCCGCTCGGCGCGGAGGTGACCGCGAACCTGATGTGCGACCGGGCCGGTGACGTCGGCGGGGAGTTCGCGCAGAACCTGCGCATCGAGGGCCCACTGACCGGCTGCGGCTACCCGATTCATCACGCCAGCTTCAGCGTCGGCGGCGACCTGTTCCTGTGCTGCAACGACTACTACCAGCGCGAACGGTTCGCCAACATCCGCGAGGGTTCGATCCACGAGTTGATGACTAGCGAGGCTGCGGTCACCGCGCGCCGCAAGGTGTTCGGCGTCGCCGTCGCTGAGGACGACTTCGTGTGCAGGCGCTGCCACAACCAGACCCTGGACTTCGCCTGCCGTGACTTCCGACCGATCGCGACATTCGGATGATGGGGCACGCGATGAATTCCCAACGACCGGTGCGGATCTGGTACGTCGCCGCACAACGACTGTGCAACTTCGGCTGCACCTATTGCGTGTCGACCGGCGACTGGGCCAAGAGCAGCCGTGAGGACTGGCGGGCTCCACAAGACCGCAACAACTTCGCCGCCGTCGTCGACTGGATCGGTACCCGCCCCTTTCCGGTCGATGTCCGCCTCGGCACCCTCGGCGAACCCTTCGCCTCCCCGGCATTCCTCGACCGCGCCGCCTGGCTCACCCACCAACCCGGCGTGCGGTTCGTCGAACTGCTGTCCAACGCCTCACTGATCGAACGCCGTCTGCCGAAACTGGAACCCCACGCCAACCTCGGCAAGCTCTCACTCTGGTTGACCTGGCACAGCGGGCAAATGCCGTTGGAGAAGTTCATCGCCGCCGCCGCGTTTGCCCAAGACACCTACGGCTGCTTCGTCGTCGTGAACGCCCTGCTATTCGCCAACCACGACACCACCACCATCGGCCGCGTCAAAGCCGCCGCCGAAGCGGCCGGGCTCCGGTTCAACCTCGACCTCGGCTACGACCCGTCGGTGCCCTCGAACAACTCCACCAGCGCCGATGCCACAGCCGCGGTGCCGGTGCTGCGCGACGGCAGCAACGTCCTTGACGTGGTCGCTGCCTGTGGCGGCGACACCGAACTCACCCGTGTCGCCCTGACCGGGCTGACCTCGCCCCAGCACCGGGCGTGCCGGGCGGGCTCGGACTACGTGTTCCTCGACATCCACGGCGATGTCTACCGGTGCTCGCGCTACGCCACCCTAGGCAAGCACCGCTACGGCAACGTCCTCGACCCCGACTTCGAGCTACACCTGCGCGAGAACACCTGGGCCCCATGCGAAGCCGCCACCGGGTGCGCTAACAAAGAGGACTTCCTCAACCTGCGCCTGGCCGAGCACCTCCGTCCGTCGGTCGTGCCCAGCCTCGGCTGGACCGACGCCTAGCACCCACCGATCACCCGTTATTCGCTCTTACACAAGGAGATTCACCGATGCTGCTCGCCGAGATGACCTGGCCCGACTTCGATGACCGCGCACATCAGGGTCGCGCGATCCTGCCGATCGGGGCAGTCGAACCCCACGGTCCGCACCTGCCGCTGGGCGCGGACACGATGATCAGCGACTACTTCGCCCGCCGCTTGGCCGCCGACATCGACGCACTGATCGTCCCGTCGATCGGCTACGGCGTCGCCACCCCGTCTCAACGCCTCGGCGGAACCTTCCCCGGTGTCATCGCCGTCAGCGGCTCGACGTTCACCTTGCTCGTCACCGAGATCGCGTCCGCGCTGGCCGAACACGGTGTGCGACAACTCGTCATCGTCAACTCCGCCATCGACAACCTCAGCTTCCTGTGCGAAACGGCCCGCATCGTGACCGCCGCACACCCCGGCACCCAGGTCATGATCGTGCAATGGTGGGACGTCGTCGGTGAAGGATTCCGCAACGCCCTCGCCACGGAAACAGGGGTCGCCCGCGGCGATGACCACCACGCGGGAATGGTCGAATCCAGCCTGGTCATGCACGTCGCACCCGACACGACCCGCCCCGAACTCATCGATACCGACTCGACGGGGCTAGGAGCGCGTCGGTTCAGCTACGACGTGTTCCCGCTGCCCGCCGACGCCGCGACACCGTCGGGCATCGTCTACACCGCCCACACTGCCAGCGCCGAGATCGGCGTCCGGGTCGCCGACCAGGTCGCGCTCGAGATGGCGGCCGCGGTGCGGCTCGAATTCGGCATCGATACGGCGGGAGCGTGATCACGATGCTCGCACCCGACACACACTTCCTGTTCTCCCCGTCGGCGACCTATCCGAACCCGGTGGCGTGCCTGATCAACCGCGACGCCGAGATCGTCCACGCGTGGAGCAGCGATCTCGACCAACCCGACCCCTCGACCGCGCCACCGGGGTACCTGCGTGGATGGAACCACGTCGAACTCGGCGCCGACGGCGCCTTATATGCCACGGTGCCGTTGCACTCGCTGTTGAAGCTGGCGCCGGATTCCTCGCTGATCTGGCGGGCCGAGCTACCCGTCCACCACGACCTCGACATCACCCACACCGGTCAGGTCTTTGTCCTCACCGAGCAACCCCGTCTCCTCGGCGGGCCCGGCGATCCGTTCGTCCTGCTCGACAACTCGATCACCGTCCTCGACGACGTCACCGGCGCGACCACCGCGACCCACTCGCTGTTCGACCTGCTGATGAGCGACGCCAATCTGTCGGTGGTGATCGCCAGCCATATCGACCGCCGTCGCCGATCCCCGCACCACCACGCGGCCCGAGCGATCTATCACGACCTCGCCTGCGCCGGTTCGGTCCAACCGGGGCGTGACGCATCCCGGCTGCTGCGTGACGTACCGGGTTCTCCGGCAGATCTTCTGCACGCCAACACCATCGAGGTATTGCGGGCGCATCCGGCCGGGTTGTGGAGCGTGGGCGATGTGCTGGTCTCGATGCGCGAGCTCGACACCATCGTGGTCGTGGACCTGTCCGGCAACCGGGTGCGGTGGTGGTGGGGTCCCGGCGAGCTGTCGGGCCAACACCAGCCGACGATGCTGGCAGACGGGCACCTACTGGTGTTCGACAACGGCCAACGCCGCGGGTTCTCCCGCGTCGTCGAGGTTGATCCAATACGGCATGCGATCAGCTGGCAGCACCTCGCCGACCCGGCACGGAACCTGTTCTGTGCCGTGGCCGGCGGCGCCGAACCGCTCGCGGGCGGCAGCATCCTGATCAGCGACGCCCAAGCAGGTCAGGCGCTCGAAGTGGCCCGCGACGGTTACACCGCGTGGGCAGTGCGGACTCTGACCGCCGCCGGTGAACGCGCCCAGTTCTACCGAATGGCGGCCGTCGCGCCCACGACCGCCGCGTCGGTGCTCGGCCCGACCGATGGCCCTGCCACCCGATCGGCCCGCGATCTGGTGCGCTGCGAACTGCTCGACCTCGCGAGGACACCATGATCAGCGTCATCATCCCCACCCTCAACCGGCCCGGTCCCTTGAACCGTGCTCTGCGCAGCCTCGCACGCCAGGAATTGACCGACTTCGAAGTCATCGTCGTCGACGACGGAGGCACGTCACCCGTGCGCCCGGTCACCGACAGCTGGCGCACGGCGCTGCCGATCCGCTTGATCGAGACAGACCACTGCGGCGTCTCGGCCGCCCGCAACACCGCGATGGCCGCAGCGAACGGCGAATACGTCGCCTTCCTTGACGATGACGACATCGTGTTCCCCCGACACCTGCGCGCCGCCCACACGGTGCTCGACCGCGGCACCGCTGACGTGGTCTATGGCGGCGCGCTCGTCAGCTCCCGATGGATCGAATCCATTCCCCGCAACGTCCGCTGGCTGCCACGCAAGGACTACGAGTTCGACAGCCGATTCCTGCTGTGCGCCAATTTCATTCACACAGGCTCGCTCGTGTGCCGCAACTTCACCGACACCGCCGCCCAGTTCACCGAGTCGATGACCCACTGCGAGGACTGGGACCTGTGGCTGGCCTTGCACACCAGCCTCGGCTACCGGTTCGCCTACCTCGGCGAAACCACCAGCGTCTATCACCAGGTGCCCCAGTGCGGCGGTGCGGTCTCGGCGGCCTACCTGTCGAGCCCGACGCCGTTCACCCTCGCCCGCCGCAACATGTTTCGCACGTGGCCGAGCACCGACCCGCAGATTGTCGACTACCGTGCCTGGTTCACCGAGTTCGACGCACGCCTGGACCGACTCATCGAAGACGGCCGACCGGCCCCGGCCCATATTTACGAGTCAGCGGTGCGCACGCTGCACCACCGCTTCGTCACCGGTCATCGTGCCGATCACGCCGTGCTGGATTCGCTTCTGCCCGAACACCACTCAGCCCACCGTCAACCAGCAAGGGTCAGGTAGCCGATGCGCACCGATGACACTGTCACCACGTCCTATGACCAGCACGCCGCCGCGTTCGCCCAGGAGGCAGCCCACAGCCCCTACAACGCGCACTACGACCGCCCCGCGGTCTTGGACCTGTTGGGCGAGCTCACCGACCGCGTCGTCCTCGACGCCGGGTGCGGCCCCGGCCTCTACGTCACCGACCTGCTCGCTCGCGGCGCCCACGTCATCGCCGTCGATGCCTCCGCGAACATGATCGACCTCGCCCGCCGACACGTCGCCGGGCAGATCACCCTGCGCCAGCACGACCTCACCGATCCCCTGTATTGGCTGTCCAACAACACTGTCGACATCGTCCTACTCGCCCTGGTCATCCACTACATCGACGACCGGATCGCGCTGCTGCGCGAGCTGCACCGCGTCTTGCGTCCCGGCGGGTACCTGATCGTGTCCACCAGCCACCCGACCGCGGACTGGCTCACCGCCGAGGGCAGCTACTTCGACACCGGATGGGTGCAACAACGGTGGTCGTGCGGCATCACGCACCGCTTCTGGCATCAACCGTTGCAGGCATGGTGCGCGGAGTTCACCGCGGCCGGTTTCACCATCGACGCGATCACCGAGCACCAGCCCGCCGCCGAGATGGCTCGAACCCACCCCGCCGAGTTCGAAACCCTCACCCGCCAGCCTGGTTTCATCGCCTACCGGCTCGCCAAACCGACCAGCGGAACCGACGGCGATGCCTGACGTGCCAAAATTCGTCATGGCCAATTCCCCGCATTCTCCAGTGCTCGTCGTCGTCAGCGGGCCCCCGGGATCGGGCAAATCCACCCTCGCTCACGCCCTCGCCGCCGAAATCGGTGTCCCCGCGATCGTCCGCGATGAGATCAAACAGGGCATGGTCCAGGCCGCCACAGACCGAGTCACCGACTACGACGACCTGAATATCCCCGTACTGCACGCCTTCTTCGGCGTCTTGACCCTGCTGGCGCGCGCCGGGGTCAGCGTAGTGGCCGAGGCTGCGTTCCAGGACAAGTTGTGGCGTCCGGGCCTGACCGCGCTGGCTGAATTCGCCGAGATCCGCGTCATTCACTGCACCGCGCCGCAATCGGTCCTGCACGAACGTATCGCCCACCGCGTGGGGAGTGATCCTCACCGGCAAGCGCACAACGACCAGGGTCTCCTCGCGGCGATCGCCGCTGGTGGCCAACCCGTCGGCGCGTTCGTGCCGGTGAATATGGACGTCGCGGAACTGGCGGTCGACACCACCGACGGGTACCAGCCCGGTCTCAAAGCGATCACCCAATTCGCCACCCAACCGGCCCAGGGCAAGGCCTGATCGCGGCGCTGCTCCGGCACCAGAGATCTGGCCACGCGCCGAATTGTCAGTAGTGACGCGTCGCTACTGACATCTCCACGGGGTTCCCGAAGGATTCCGCGCACGCGCGCACGCGCGCAGAACCGGTCCTTGACCTGCGGTTTACTAACGTTCCGTGACGAACGCTACTGACACGAGTGACGAACCCCCAGGTCGCCAACTGACATCCAAATGACGAATCTCACCGCGCGGGATGCCGAAGACGCGTCGTTGACTCAATATGTGATTCGATTCATATATTCAGGCGCTAAATCCTGTCTGAACTGCGACTATCTCAAGGTTCGAAGGGAACGAGGCTTGCGGCTTGTACCGGATCAGTCCATCGTGAAACCTGCGAGGTATGACCCTGATGGACTTCGCTCACAGTGCTTTCGCGGCCATCGTCGTGCTGAAAGCTCCTTGGGCACTTGCAGTGGCAGTCGCTACACTTCACCCCGATCCTGCTAGGCGCGACGCGGCCCGACAGACCTTGCGGATCATCAGGGGAGGACGGTGATGGCCGACAGCTTGGTTAGCTATCTTCGTCGCCAGCCCCATGCGCGGAAGATGCTCGAGATCCTCGGAACGGTAGGTTCCATGTGGGACTACGAGTTACGCGAACGGACGTATGCGGGCGGCAGTTGTCCGTTCGGCATCGCCTTCGGAGGGTTGCTGAATAGAGACATGGTGTGGGTACAGGGGCATCATCTCTACCGACGTCGCGTGGGTATCACTATGCGCGGACGGCGTGAGCTTGTTCGCTGGCGGACGTCGGAGCGGGCGGCGCATTCAAGGTGTTTGCCCGCCGCCGATGCTAAATCCGCGTCTGGAGGCCCGCCTGTGCGATTCGACCAGTTCGAGACCCACCAGTACCAGCGAACACGGCGACCGAAGACGAATTAGTGGCCCGCGAGATCGGCTATTGCGAAGAACGGCCACCGAGCTGAGACACAATGGCCCGTCAGTGCGAAGGGTCGGGATGCGCCGGACTGCGTCCGCGATGGATTAATGGGATCGACGCGATCACCGAGCACCAGCCCGCCGCCGAGATGGCCCGAACCCACCCCGCCGAATATGAAACCCTCACCCGCCAGCCTGGTTTCATCGCCTACCGACTAGCCAAACCGGCCACCAGCGATGGTGGGATCGACGACGATGCCTGACGTGCTAAATCCGTCGTGGCGAACTCCCCGCATTTTCCAGTGCTCGTCGTCAGCGGGCCCCGGGATCGGGCAAGTCCACCCTCGCTCACACCCTGGCCACGGAAATGGGTGTACTGGCGATCATCCGAGATGAGCTCAAACAGGGCATGGTCCAGGCCACCACAGACCGAGTCACCGACTACGACGTCTGTCCGTTGTACATCCCTTCGGAAGTGCTTGGGCGCCCGCTAACGATCCGTGCGTGTCGGGTCACTTCGGTGCAGACGAGCGCTTGCCGCGTTGCGCGTCGCGTCGATTTGGCGATCGTTGGCGCACGCGCGGTACCACAAATCGTGCGCCACCAGATAGGTCGGATCGGCGGTGACCGGGTTCTCGGAAGCCGCACCTGTCGTGCTACCGCACCGAGTGCATGGGAACGCAGACGACGAATCCAGGAATCGAGCCAGTTTCTCCTGGAAATTCGCCGGATGACCCATGCTGTCTACTCCGACATCGAGTGCGTGCCCGCAGGCGAACCGCATGGGTACCCAGAACAGCTCCGTGGGGTCGGTCGTTGGTAGTTGTGCGTCGGACCGAAGTCCTTGCTGCTGACCCCATCGCGCGCGCTGCCGTGCCTGCTCGTCCGGTACTGATCCCGTCACCACTACCTCCCGATATGTCGTATTCGGTCCACCCGCATCATCGACCCATACAGATACGCAGCTGCGACGATAGGCGTTGCGTCTCCCTACAGCGCGCACGAATCCGTTTGCAGCCGAGGGTACGCACTGCCAACTAGCCGCCTACGGTGCGGTGAAGTTGGCCACCGATATGCGATCCCGATACCGGAAGGGCATCAGTCCGGCTGGCCGGTCAGCGCGTTATCGACGATATCGGCGGCCACCTTGTGCGGACGACCTCGCTCCAAGTAGTACTTCTGGGCCGTGGACACATCGGCCTGGCGCAGGACGTCGGCGGTGATGCGGGCCGACAAGCCGGCGTCATCGAGGATGGTGGCCATGGCGTGACGGAAGCTGTGCGCGGTGATGTCCTCGGCAATGCCGAGTGCCTCGCGAACGCGCTGCCATGCGTGTCCAACGTTCTGTGGGTCGCGCAAGGTCCACACCGCGGACGGGAACACCAGATCCAGGTCGTCGGTTCCTGGTCGTGGAGGTGATGTGAGGCGTCGTTCCGCCAGGGCGGCCTTGCGCAGCCTGAGTACTTCCACGGCGAACTCGGGCAGTGCCGTGGTGCCGGGGCGGTTTTTCGGGTCTTCCTCTCTCGTATCGCGGACAAGCCCTTTGCCCGGAACTCGGACGACCTTGCCTGTGAGGCACAGCGTTTGCGCCTCCAGATCGATATCGGACCACAGCATCCCCAACATCTGGGATCGACGTAGTCCGGTGGCGGCGTAGACGGTGATGATGTCGACGAGGTCAGCGCCTTCGCAGTATTCGGCGACAGTGGGCGGGGTGTATGCCTTGACCGGTGTGCCACGCTGACGCTCGGCTTTCGAGAGTTTGCGTGGGCACGGGACCTGAGAGGTTCGCACGGCGCTGAGGATGAAGCGGAGTTGGTCGATGGTCAGGCCACCCGCGCCGCCGGTGCGGCCTTTGGGCGCGATGTTTCGGGCCAACTTGGTCTCGCGGACCGGGTTGGTCTGCATCGGTGTCCGGCGGACGGCGAACCCGAACATTCCGGAGAGCACGATGCGGCCCATCCTCATGGTCGAGGGCCCTTTGGCGTGGCCGACCTTGGTGAGGAAGGCCTCCACGACCGAGGTGGAGACTTCGAACAGTCGCCGCCCACCGAACGCGGTGTCGAACATGTCGGCGACCTCCTTGTAGCGAAGGAGCGTGCCCTCGGTTCTGCCCAGCGAGATGAGGTGTTCGCGATAGTGCTCCCACAGCTCTCGGACGGTCATCGAATCGGACAGTGCCTCGTCGAGTTCAGCACGGATGTCGACCGCGGCGCGCAGTACGGCTTCGAGTGCGCGTTGTCCGGTGCGGTCCGGGACCGCGCGGCCCTGAGCGCTGAGTTTGAGGGGAGACACGCGGGTGACCTCGCGTCGTCTGCCTGAAGTGTCGCGGACGTACACCCGTGCACTCCAGCGACCGGGAGAAATCTCGGTGAGCATGGGCTTGCCGGGGACGCCAAGAGGCCGTGGCGGTCTACCGCGCCTCATCGTTGTCCTCCTGTGGTCGGTCGTTCAGGTCCGCCAGGGCGGTTTCGAGTGCGTCGATGTCCCAACGGAATTCCTTTCCGACTCGGATGGGTTTGGGTAGCCAGGTGTGCTTGCCTGGTTGGCGGGACCACCGGCGCAGCACTTCGGGATGGATGCCGATGTGGGCGGCTGCGGATCGGGTGTTGACCCACCGGCGAAGCGGCGGAGGATGTGGGGTTGGGGGTTCATCGCTCACCGGCGTGCCTCCGGTCGTGGTCGGCACGGATTTCCGTATGCGCTCTGTCGGGCGCCGCGCACTAGAGGCGGGCGGAAATCGCCAAGAAGCGGTCCTGCCTTCGCGCGAGGTCGGCGACGAAGGTGGCGTGAGAAATGGTGTGAATATGGCCCGGCCGAGGTCGAGTCATAGCAAGGGTCAGACTGACTTCGGGCATTGCGAGGCCACCGGCGATCGGCGATGGTGGCGTGCGATGACGCCGCCGGAGAATGGTCGCGCCCACAGGGCGGGACGGGTGTCGAGTGAAATTTCATCGGGCATCATTTCTGCCCGATCAATGGCTCTTCCAACTACAAGGAAACACGACTTTCGCGGAGTTCGCCACCAAGTTCTTGCCGACACCTCGAAATTGCTGAACATTAGCCGTTGATTGTTGGGCGAGGCCGACCTGTGAAGGCTCACAAAGACCCGACCGGCGCGACAGGTCTGTCATCGCTGCGCCGGCCGGGAGTTGTTGGTGATCAGTCGAGTTCGGGTCCGGAGTAGGACTCTGGCGTGGCGGTGATCAGCCGGATGTGCTTGGCGACGATGCTGTCGGTGAGCGACAACTGGTAGGAGATTCCGCTGTGGTTGGTGCCGTGTGCGTGCAACAGGCACCGGGAGTCGCGGCCGCGGGAGACGTTCACGCTCGCTGCCCACAGTCGTTGAGCTTCACTGCTCGGGGCCAGCGCGGCTACGAGTTCTTTTGCCTGCACCGAAGTCCGGTGCCTGCCGAGCGCGGATTTCATCATCGCGACCGCCCAGGACCGTTCGCCGTCGGGATCGACGAGGACGGTCTCGGCGTGCTCGCTGAACATCCACACCGGTGCCGATCCAACGTCATCGATGCCGGTCAGTGCATCGGCGAACAAGTCGTTGCGCGACAACACATTCCACATCGGGTCGATATAGGCGGCCAAGACTCCTCGGGCCTGGAAGCGTTCGAGGTTGACTGCCAACGCGGTCTCGGCTTGGACGTAGGTGCGAAGGTAGTGGGTCGGGGCCAGCGGGATATCGGGGAGGGCGAGATCATGCAGGTGCGCGGCCATCGCCTGGTCAGATCGGTAGCCGAGAATGACCCCTTCGAGGGTACTCAGCGACGGCTCGCGCTCGCCGCGTTCGATGCGCCCGAGGTGGACCGCGCTGAACCCGACCACATCTGCCGCCTCGTCACGAGTAAGGCCCAGATCTTCGCGGATCCACCGGCACGTCGTGCCGAGGTCTGGAATGGACACATCGGGTCGGGTCGGATCGCGTCGACGCCGTCGCCGCGTCCGATCCGAACGCCGAGAAATATCGTCCTTTTTCATAATCTCCCCCCCCGGGAGCTAGTGGTGTAAGTCACAGGCTGAGATGTTTGAGGTGCGGTTTGCCTGTTGGTGATGGGTCCCTGTCTACCAGAAGGGTTTTCATGCGGCAAGTTTGCCGACTGCTTCGTGATTGCGGACGGCGGCGTTCGCCAAATATGCGGCGTCAGTAGAAGTTTCAATGTCGCCGGGACGCTTTCGGGCAGGCAAGTAAACACGGTGTTAATGAACCCGTTTCGGTCCTGTAGATGCGCCGCCAGCGTTGGTTCCTCTTAACTGATCATTTTAGATATATCCAAACTGGATCAGTTAACGACCTAGCGGCCCAGTCGGTTTCATGGCTTGAATGGAAAGCGAAAGAAATTCCCTCCAAGAAAGGAAATCCTGTGGATCCGATCGTGATCGCGAGCTACATCAACGCCGGGCTGTCGCTGCTGGCCAACGGGGCTGCCCTGGCCAACCAGGTCCTCTACCTGGCGCTGACCTTCCTCTGACGTTCTCGCTGTACGACACCGCCGCGCCAGGTCGAACACCGGCCGGCGGTGCCAGGCAGACACCGATTTGAATTCACGCCGCGCGCCATCAAATCCCGCTGCGGCACAAACCCTCTGCTTCACCCTTCGACTAGAAAGGGTCGACCGGTCATGCCCAAAAACACTCCGACCGCACGCACAACAGTCGCTCGCGGGCGAGATCGAATCCCCGGTATTCGTCGAGCCAGCACCCTGCTGTTGGTGGCCGCGGTTCCGGTAGCTGTAGCGGTAGGGAACGCCGCCGCGGCCAGCGCCAACGGACCACTATCCACTGTCGCAGACCAGGGTGGCGTCACCAGCCCAACCCAACCCGGTACCGAAACGCCCACGCCGCCACCAGCTCCCGAACCTGAACCTGAACCTGAGCCCGAACCGGCGCCGGTGGTGTACTACGAACAACCCCAGCAAGTGCGCACCGCACCGACCCGCCCTGCCCCCGAGGTGGACGAGCCGGTGGAGCCGGTGCGGATCGAAGAACTCCACCTGCCCGTTCCGGTGGAGCCGGTCGCGCCGATTACCCCGCCGGAGAACACGATCCGGATAGGGGAGTGGCAGACACCGAGCCCCGACTGGGTTCCGGTGGAAGTGCGCGACACCATCAACAACACCGCAGCAGGCGCCGAAGCGCAGATTGCAACCGCCCTTGACTCCGTCGGTATCCCGGCGGGGCGCTCCGATCGCGTCAGCGGCGCGGTGCTGGGAGGCGCGGGACTGGGCGGTGCGGCTGGTGCGACCGTGCTCGGCGCACCCGCGGCGGCGGTCGGCGCGACGGTGGGCGGGCTGATCGGCGGCACCGTCGGCGGGATCGCCGGTGCCGCACTAGGAATCGTGATCCCTGTCCCCATCATCGGACAAGCCACCAGCGGAGTCGCGGGTACCGCCCTCGGTGCTGCGGCCGGAGCCGCGGCAGGTGCGGCGATCCTCGGCGTACCCGCCGGTGCTGTCGGCGCGGCGGTCGGCGGGACGATCGGTGCCGGGTTCGGCGCGGGCGTCGGAGTCGGTCAATGACCACGAGCGCCGCAGGTCATGTCGCCGCTGTCGTCGCCGCGATGGTGGGGGCGGCGGTACTCACCGCCTCCTCACCTGCGGCCCCTGCGGTCGCGGTGCCGATCAATGGGTGCCCGGCCTTGTTCATCCTCGGTGTCCAGGGCACCGGCCAGTCGTCGCCGACCGCGGATCCGCTCGCTGACACCGGTGTCGTCGGATCGCTGATCGGGCCCGTCGCCAATGCGGTGCCAGCCCTCGTACAGCGGGCCTATATCGGCTACGACGCCGGATTCGGCGGCATCGTCCCCGGTGGCGGCTCTGACCCGTATGTGTCCTCGGTGTCGGGCGCGCGGGCCAATCTCGACTCCGCTGCACGCCACGTCGCGCAGGTGTGCCCGGACACGATGCTCGCCGGGATCGGCTACAGCCAGGGCGCCCAAGCGATGGCGAGCTTCGCACGTGATGTCGGCGCCGGAAACGGGCCCGTTGCGGCGGAGCGCGTCGCGGGGATCGCGTTGTATGCCAACCCCGATCGCGGCGAGCTCGAACCGGTCTTTCCTGGGAGGCCGGGCCAGATCGTGCCCGACCCCGCACCCGGCACGTCGGGAGCTGCGGTTTCGACCGTGCAGGTCCTCGCGGCCCCCGCGGGGGGTGCGGGCATCGCCACCACCGACCAGGGATACGGAGCACTGGTCGGGCGGGTCGCCGATATTTGTAGCGACGGCGACCTCGCCTGCTCCGCTCCAGGTCAGGCCGCGGTCCTGCGGTTGGGGGCGCAGGTCTTCGCCCAAGCGGACCTGACCAACCCCCTCGCAGCTTTGTCCACTCTGGGTGCGTCGCTCTCGGAGGCGCTCGGTGAGGCATGGAACACCGTGATTCTTAACGACTTTCAGGTGGGCGCGGGAGGGGTCGACTATGCGCCGCAAGTTGATCTGGGGCAGCGGCTGGTCGATGCCGGTGACCCCCGCACATCCGTCACGGATCCGGGTGCGGCAGCTGCGCGATGGAATGAGATCAGCGCGACGGTCATGGCGAATCCGCTGGTGCTGTTGCCGAGGTTGCTCGCCCAGCTCGGTGGCGCGTGGGGCCAGCTCGCGGCCGAGAACGCCGAGCTGGTCAACCCCGCGACGTGGTTGCGGTTCGCCGACACGGTCGGGCGCCACAACGGCTATGCCTTGACCGGCCAGTTGAACTCGGGCATCGCCTGGATGATCGCCCTCGCCCACGACATCGCGGGATCGCGCTCATGACCAGCACCGGGGCGGACGAGTTCCGCGCGAACACCACGATCGGGCCCGGCACCCCAGGCAAGATCCTGCGCACCCGCGAGGTCATCGTGCCGCACATCGCCGGTCTGCGGCGGGCATGGCAGGTGATCTACACAACCAAAACCAGTTCTGGCATCCCGGTCCCCGCCTCAGGCATCGTGCTCGAGCCGGCACCGCCGACCGGTGGTGCGGTGATCAAACCCCCCTTGGTGGTGTACTGCCCAACCTTTCACGGCCTCGGTGGTCGGTGCGCTCCCTCTCAGCTGCTGGTCGAGGGCAACGAACCCGACACGAGCAGCATCGCCGCCGCGCTCGTGCAGGGATGGACGGTCGCGGTGCCCGACGGGATCGGCCTGGGCATCCACGGCGCCGGACCCCACCATTTCCTGGCAAAGCAGGCGGGCGCACATGCGGTGCTGGACCTGGCTCGCGCTGTCGGGTCCCAGCCTGCCGACGGCACTATCGAGGGTCCGGTAGCGGTCTGGGGCTACGCCGACGGAGGCCGGGTTGCCGCCGCAGCCGCAGAGTTTCAGCCCGCCTACGCTCCCGAGCTCGATCTTCGCGCAGTCGCGGCCGGTGCGGTAATCCGCGATCCCGGTGCGCTGATAAACAGCCTCGACGGCGGACCATGGTCGGGCCTGGCATTCGCCGGCATGGTCGGACTGGGCCGGGCTTACGCGCACCTTCCGGTCGATCACCTACTCACCGACCTCGGCGTGCGCGCGGTCCGCGCGGCTTCCGAGCTCGACCTGGCGACGTTGCTGGTGGAGTTTCTGCATCCCCTCGCTACATGGTGTGAGCGCCCCGACCCCTGGAACGACCCGGTCTGGAACTACGTCCTCACCCACGAAACCCTGGGCACCTTTACACCCTTGGTGCCGATCCACCTGTACCACGGGCTGCTCGACGGGCTGGTGCCGATCGAGTCCGGACGCGAACTGTTCGCCGAGTACAGCTCCCGCGACGTCGCGGTGTCCTGGTCGGAATTCGACGTCACCCACCTCGGCGCAGCTGACCTCGGAGTCCCTGACGTCCTGACCACCTTCCGGGCGGGATTCGCCAGACCACCACGCCATCAAGGCCCCAACCCGACCAACTGACGCGCCTGCCCGCGCCACCCCCTCCGGCGCGGGCAGGCCGAGCCCACTCGCTCGACACCGAAAGGAAGCCGAATCCGATGAACCACAACACCACTCAGCGCAGAGCCTGCGCGATCGCGGCCGCATGGCTGACAGTGACGGTCATCGGCGCGGCACCAGCCCTGGCCGAGCCCACCACCAGCCCACCTCGCCCGTCGACGACATCGGGCGAACCTGCAACCTCGGCCTGTCCTGCCTTGTACGTGCTGGGCGTGCAGAACGGTGAGGAAGGCGCCGCCACCACCGTCGACACCGGCGATACCGGGGTGCTGGGCCAGGCCTTCGGGCGGATGGCCACCACAGTCGGCGCGGCGATCGCGCGGTCCTACATCGTCTTCGGCGCCGAGGTGAACACGGCGAACTACCCCGCAGCGGTGACCGCAGCGGCCGATCAGATCGAACAACGCGCCAGTGAGGTGATCGACCGGTGCCCATCGACACAGATCGCGGTCGCCGGCTATGCCCAAGGCGCTGCTGCGGCAGCAGTTTTCGCCGAAAAATCCGGGGCGGGTCGATCACGAGTGCCCGCAGAGAAGATCGCAGGGATCGCGTTGCTGGCCAACCCTTCACGACGAGCAGCGACCGGCGCCCTGCCGGGCACCGACAACAGGGAAGCCCCTTCCGCTGCATCCGGCACGGACGGAACCGCGGTGTCGAAGATCAAGCTGACCAACATCGGATTGTCCGGGGCAGGGATCGCCGCCAGCGCTACACCGACCAGCTACGGCTCGCTGGTCGGCCGGGTAGCCGATCTGTGCGTGGCCGGTGATGCCACCTGCGATGTCCAGTCCGCGAGCCCGTTGCTGACCGCGGTCAGCAACATCGCCGGACAAACAGAGGGCAAGGACCCGGTCGCCGCGATCGCCACCGTCGCCCAAGCCCTGGCCTCCACCGCCTTCACCACCGCGGTCGGCGTCGTCAACGACGACATCACCGGCACCAGCTTGGACCAGCTCTCCTACACACCGAACCAAACTCTGGGCCAGCGCGTCGCGGCGGCGTCCTCACCGGCTGCCACCGCAACCACCGAGTCCGATGCTCTGTCAGCGCTGTTCAAGGTCGGCACGATCGGCTTCAACGCCGTGGTGTCGGTGGCGCAGAAGGTTTTCACCGCCACGACCATCGCTGAACTCGCCGCTGTCGGTCTGTCCAACCCCGCCGCCGCCGTCGCGGTGCTCGGCACGAAGGTCGCTGAGGCGGTGGTGGATCTGGTGCCGCCCCAGTCGATCAGTACATGGGTCAACGACGCGTTCGAGGCGATCACGTCCACGATCACCGACCCCCAAGACCTGTACACGACCTCGGCGACTGCCCAATACAGCAACGCCACCGGGCGACGCAGCAGCTACAGCACCGTCTCGGTGACTGCCAGCGGCGATACCCCGCTGGCCGCGACCACTTCGTGGTTCACCGCGATCGCCCACGACCTGGCCGCCCAGGCGACGTCATCGACGAAGCAACCGACGCCCTCGAGCGGCGTGACGTCTTCGACTCATCCACACCCGGCACCCTCGCCCACCGCAGCGAAAACCTCTGCCAAACAGACCAATTCGGAATCGGTCGCCACCAGCCCGCCGGTGGCGCACCCCTAGACCCCTTCGGAGCACGACCAGAGTTACTGGGCTTTCCCCCGCCGGATCAGTGGCTCTTCCAGCGGCGTGCTCCGAAGGGCCCGACCACAACCCAGCTGATCGAGGAGGTGAACAACATGCCCACCGACGACCTGAGCCGCAACCATGGTGCCGCCTGGCTACACAGCCCCGACAGCCCAGAACCACATTCAGACGAACCCCAGCGGGTCGACCAGCACATCGACAGCCAAGCGGGACAGCACGGGCAGTACCGGGGGCGGGCGCACCGCTTCCGGATTGTCGGGATCAGTGCCGCCTTCTTGAGCGTTGTCGCCGGATCGGCTGCGGCCCTCGCGGTGAGCATGTCGGGCGGGAGCGAGGACCGTGCCGACGCCTCCTCGACAACCTCGGCCCCGCAGACGGGCACCACCTCCGTCGTGGTTGCCACAGAGCGGGCCTGTGCAGGGGTGACCGCTCAGATCGTGACGGCCGGTGCCGGTGACACCGCGACTGTCGCGGGCGTGATCGCGGCGTTCGAACACGCCTACTACGTGACCCGCAGTGCTGAACAAGTCCTGCGGTTGACGAGTCCGCAGGCCGGGCTCGCACACGAACCGCTGGCCGCCGCTATCACCGCGCTGCCGATCGGCACCACCCACTGTGTCGGCGTCACCTCGATCGCGGAGAACACCGCCGAGGTCCATCTGGTGGAGCTGCATCCGGATGGCCGCCGCTTCGACTACCTGCAGGTGATCAACGTATCCGCCGTCGGCCCCGCCGGGTTGGTCATCACCAACATTCAGAAGCGAGGCAGCTGATGCATGCCTTGACCTTGCGCGCGCACCCCCTCGCTGGGATCGGCAGCCGCCGTCTGGACCCGGCCACTGTGAGCCCTCCAGATCGCGTCGCCAGTATCCGCACCGAGCCCCTGCCGACGACCCGAGCGCATCCACCGGTGGTCGCGATCGTCGGCGCTCACGGCGGAGCCGGCACCTCGACGCTCGCTCGGTGGTGGGCGCCAGCGGCGGACTGTGGGCAGTCCTGGCCTGGGTCGGTGCAGACGACGCAGCGGGTCGTCGTGGCGGCGCGGCTGTGTCTGCCGGGGTTGGTCGCGTGTGCAGATCGACTACGCGAATGGCATGTCGGTACCGCTCCTGGCGGTGTCGAGGTCGTCGGTGTCGTGCTCAGTGCTGCCCGGCCTGGGCGAGTACCGGCGCCGGTACGCCGTTATCGCGCCGTGGTCGAGGACCTGGCCGAACAGGTGTGGGACATCGGCTGGCATGACGAGCTCATCGAACGCGAACTGGCCGAGCTCGCCGAGTTCAGCCCGTTCGACCCAGTCCCGCAACGGCGCGCCCGCCTGACTCAAGCGGTGCCCCTCGATGTTCATCACGTCGGCAGCGAGCTCATCGACGCTCTCGCGCGCGCCACGAAAAAGCTTATCGAACAACAGGATTCGGAGAGATAACCATGTCCGTTCTATCCGTGGTGGGTGACAGCGTGTCTGTGCTGGCCCAAGAGATCAAGGTCAACCCGACCATCCCGCCGGGCGGAGACAAACTGACCAACCTCGTGGGGTACTTGTCGTGGCTGGTCATCTTGGCCGGGGTCGCAGCCCTGATCTATGCCGGTGGCAAGTTCGGGTGGGAGCGCTGGCACGGCGGCGCGGTCGAATCACCCAAGATCGTGTTCGCGGCCATGGTCGGCGGGATCATCGCCACCTCTGCTGGCGCCATCATGAACGCCGCCGTCACCGGAGGTTCCTGACATGCAGGCACCTCAGTTCAGCCACGAATCCCCCAGCAGCGCACCAGATCCGCGCACCGTGACTATCACCGCGGCCGACGGCACAGCGCTGCCGGCGACCCGCTTCGGGAAACCGGACGCCACCCTGACTGTCGTCTATCTGCCCGGACCGCTGGCCAGCGCAGCGCATTTCTCGCCCATGATCACTGTGGTCGACAGACATTTCAGCGCAGACACCGCGCAATTGGTCTACGACCAGCGCGGTCACGGCAACGACCTTCCGCTGGCGTCGGGCCGGGCGGGGATGGCTCAACTGGTCGAGGACCTGAACACGGTGATTTCCCACGCGGGAGGTCGCGTCGTGTTGGTGGTGCATTCGCTGGCAGCGATCGTGGCGCAGGAATGGCTTTACCATCATCGACGCGACCAGACCCGCCGCGTCGCTGCGATCGTCGCGATCGGACCGGTCACCGAACTACCCGATCACGATGGGGTACTGACCGCGCACCCGACCGGGGTGGCCCGCCAAGCAGGTGCCCGTCTCATCCACGACCTTTCCACGGCATTGGGTGAGCGGGGCCTTCACACCGAGGCCGAGATCGAGTCCGCCCGCCGAACACTGCGTGCGTATAGGCGATGCGGTGCCGATCTGGCAGTGGTCGAGGATCTGTTGCGCGCAACACCGACCTGGATCGTGGCTGGACGAGCGGACCCGGTGGCGGACTACGAGCGCGTCAAGGAACTCGCCGAGACGGTGTGGGCCGAAATGAGCAGCTTGCGCGCCGGAGGCCATGACCTTGCCCGCACCTTTCCCTGGCTGCCCGCCGCCGCGGTGTCCTCCGCGATCCGCGCGGCTCACGACGCCGACAGGTTCGGGGGTGGCTGGTGATTGCCGAACCGCTGCCCGCGCAGGTGCTGGCGCCGCTGACACAGCTGGTGAACTGGCTGGCTTGGTTCGTGCTGCTGCTGTGTGTGGCTCGCGCGACCTTCGTCGGCGGCCAACTCGCCCTCCGGATCTACCGCGAAGAAGCGATCGAAGGCTTCATCGGATCCCTCGCTGCCGCCGCACTTCTCGGCTCGGCCAGTGCCCTGGCCATCGCCATCCTCCCTACCTGAAACGCAGGACACCCCTATGCCACAGAAACTTTCGGTACGCGGTCATCGGACGATCGCCGTCTGGATCGTGCTTGCCGTGGCGGTAATCGCCGCCACCAGTTGTGCGGACATCGACGCGGGCGGAGACCTGCGCACGCCAGCCACCACGGACGTTACGCAGCTGATTCCCCGTGAGTTGAGTTGGCGGGCCTACCGAGGCATCGACCTGCCGGTCGCAGTGCAAGGCCCCCGCGTAGTCGATGGTGCGATCGCCTCGGACTTCGACCGGTCTCCGGTCGGTGCCGCACTGGCAGCGATCCACGCGACCGTGCGCGTGTCGGTCGCAGCGGACGGTCAGTGGGCCTCGGTCGGGCAACGCATGATCGCCCCCGGGCGAGGACGCGACACATGGGCGACAGCTCGCGCCCAGATCTCGATCACTACCCCCGCCACTGACATGGTGCCTCGCATCCTCGGCTACCTCGTCACGGCCTACGCCGACACCGAAGCGCAGGTTCAGACCTACTCCACGTATCCGGACCGCTCGATCACCCGCAACACCGCCACCGTCATCTGGGCCACCGACGGGTGGCGACTGCGACTGCCCGACACGGTGACCGAAAGCCCTGTCGCCGCAGTGGATTCCGTGCCCAACGACATGGTCGCCCTGCCGAAACCGTGAGGACTAGTTCTGATGCGTTCGAATCGAACCCTGCTCATTTTGCTCAGCATCATCGCCGCCGTGGTGATCGCCGTGTTCGTCCTGACCGTCACTGGCGGCGACCAGCCTGACACCGCCCGACCCCCTGCGCAGGGCGGACAGCCCACGACGACCGCCACGCCGCCGCCGACACCTTCATCAGCGCGTCCGCCAACAGTCGACATGTTCGGCAACCGTCTCGAAGTCCCGGTTGAGGAAGCCGGTGCGGTGTTGCCGCAAATTGCCGAGGATCGGATCGAACCGACGCGATCTGATTTCCTGACCGCGGCACCTGCTCGACTGCAGTGGCAGCGGATCTGGAACGGCGCGGCCGTGCCGGTCTCAGGCAGCGACGGCCCTGCCCGCATCGACGCCGGTGTGGCGGCGGGATTCGCCCACACACCACAAGGTGCGGCGCTGGCGGCGATGGACGCGATCGGGAGGGTCTACGGCGCACCGGAACCGATCTGGCGAAACGTAGTGCGCGACCGTTTTTACGGTGGCGGCGACACGTTGATCGACCAGTTCGACCGTTCCCGGGCCAGCGCCCCGGATATGGCCCGCTACGTCACTGTCCCCGAAGGAGTGCGGGTCCAACCCGACTACCGCGAAGACTTAGCCGTGGTTCAGCTCGCGGTCCGTTCTACGACTGGGTACGCGATCGCGACCTGGCCGATGGTCTGGGTCGACGGGGATTGGCGAATCCGCACGCCCGACGACATCGAAACGCTTTGGCGCCCAGCCACACCCACTGCCTCAACGGCTGGATTCGGTCGCTGGAGGCAGTCGTGACCAGCATCCTCGCCGCACCGGTCGCACCGGGAGATGGTGTCCACGCCCAACTGCCCGATATCGCCTGTGTCGCGGTGCCCGGGATAAAGGAGGCGTGCCAACTCGCAGATGCGGCTGGGGGCGTGGCTGAGGCGGCGAGCGACTCGGTGATCGGTGGCATCGCAGACGATCTCATAGAGAGCCTCGTGACGGCGCTGCGGTTGGTGATGGCATGGTGGACGACCTTTCCGTCGCCGGAACTCACGACCTCCCAGGGCCAGCCCGCCCCGGTACTCGCCCAGATCCGCGAATACACCAGCGGTCTACAGGTGGTGCTGTTGACGGCCGGGATCATATTCGCGGCCGCGCGACTGGCATTGGCCAAGCGTGGTGCCGCAGCGGGGGAAGCTCAGGAGAGCTTTCTGATGTTGGCGCGAGCAACGTTCGGCGCGATGACCTTCGGTGTGTTGATCACTGTCGCGACTACGGCTGGCGACGAATTCGCAGACTGGGTCGTCTTCGACGCCGCTCGCGGTGACCTCGATACCGCCGTCGGTCGCATCGCCGATCCGCGGATCACGGGCAACCTCGGCCACGGGATCCTGCTCGTTCTCAGCGTGCTCGGGTTGATCAGTATGTTGGTTCAGCTCGTCATGCTGGTCGTTCGACAGGCCCTGCTGGTTGTGGTTGTCGCGGTGATTCCGATGGCGGCAGCGGCGTCGGGGACCGGGCCGGGTTCGCAAGCCTACAAGCGGTTGGTGGCGTGGTCGCTGGCGTTCGTGCTGTGGAAGCCGGTCGGAGCGTTGGTCTATGCGATCGCGTTCACCGTCACCGGCAGTGGCGACGAGCCAGATCCCCAGATGATCTTGCTGGGAGTGATCTTGATGGTGATGAGCGTGATCGTGCTACCAGCGCTGATCCGCTTGATCGCACCAGCAGTGGCCACGCTCGGCGGCGGAGGCGGAGCGGCATCAGCGTTGGCCGGCGCTGGCGCGGGTATCGCGATGTCGGCGGTCGGCAGCGGCGGATCGCAGGCCAGAAAGATGTCCGAGGCTCAAAACTCTGGTCCATCGGCCGGATCAACGAGCCGGACAGGCTCACCGCCTTCTGGGCCGAATGGTGCTGGCGGGGCGCGGCCGATGGCAGCGAGTTCGGGAACGCCGTCTAGCGGGACAGGCTCCGCGCCGGGTGGCGGCGGGTCTATGTCAGCAGGTCCGGTTGGGGGTGGTTCGCGTGCTGGCGGGGCTTCTGCAGCGGGTGCCGGTGGTTCGGGCAATGCGGCCGCTGCCGGTGCGATGGGCGCGGGTCCTGCGGGTGGGGCGATGTTAGGCGCCCAACTCGCAGGCGGCGCGCTGCGAGGCACTGCTTCGGCCGCTCAAAGCTCTATTCCGGAGTCGTCGCCACAGATGGATCCCGATGCCCTCGGTCCCGGGGAGGTTCGGCGATGAGCACACGGATGTATGGGCGCTGGGAGCAGCCGCGTTCGGCCGGGTTCTTCGGTCTGACTTGGGGGGTTTCGCTTCTCGGGCTCGGCTTGATCATCACGGTGATGGTGTCGTTCATGATCACCCGCTCGCTGGAATTCGCAGGCGCTGTCCTGCTCGGTGCGGCGGTGGTGTTCGTCCCGCTGGCGGTGACGCGCAATGGGCGTACCGGTTGGGAACTGTTGCTGCTGAGGGTTCAGTTCGCCCGCGCTCGTTCTCGCGGCGAGCTGACCTACCGGTCCGGGCGGTTCTCCCGGCTTCCGGGTTTGGCGAAACTTCCTGGGTTGATGGCTGATTCGCGCCTGACCGAGTACGAGACCCCAGGTGGGAAGCGGTTCGCGATGCTGCATATCCGGCGCAGCGATCACTACACGGTGATCGTGCGGGTGATCCCGCGCGGCAAGGAACTCGTCGACCAAGCCCAAATCGATTCCTGGGTCGATGGATTCGGCCAATTCCTGGCCGCGCAAAGCCGTGGCGGAGAAGTCGTCGCGGTGACCGCGGTGCTGGACAACACCGTCGAAACCCGATTGAAGCAAACCCAGGAAGTCACCCGCCTGATCCGCCCGAACGCCCCTGACTTCGCCAAGGCTGTGATGAAGGAAGCCGCCGCTGACAGCGGCGGGGTCGGGGTGCGGATCGAAGCTCGTATCGCGATCACCTACCGGGCGATCGGCAAAGGCCGTATTCGCCGTGACCAGGCCGAGCAGGCCCGCGAGATCGGGCAACGACTGCAATCGGTGCTGTCGCAGCTCGCCCGTGCCGGCCTGCCCGCCACACCCCTGCACGCGTGGGAAGTGCTCGGCTTGGTGCGCAGTCGATTCGACCTCGCTTCGCAGCGCGATGTCGAGGCGGCCGGGGCGCAGATCGTGGAGTCGCAGTCGTGGGATTCGGTCGGCCCGCTCGCCCATCATGATCGGTGGGATCACTACATCCACGACGGCGCCCGCTCGATCACCTGGGAGATGGACGGTGCACCCCGCGGGGCGGTGATGGAAACCGTCCTCGAAGAGCTCCTGCGCCCGCGCCCGGACATGCCTCGCAAACGGGTCGCGATCGTCTACCGCCTGCATTCGGCGGCTGAAGCGACGTCGTTGGTGGACTCGGACTTCCGCGACGCGGTCGCCGCCGAGCAAACCGAACGGGGGATCTCGTCGGCGGCGGCGCGGATTCGGGTCGGTAACACCTCGGCCGCGCGGGAGGAGCAAGCGCGCGGGGCGGGGTTGACCCGGTTCGGGGTGTTGGTGACGGTGACCGATCACCTCGACGCCGACCTGCCCGGAATCGAGGCCTCGGTCAAAGGAATGGCGGCGGCGTCGCGGTTAACGGTGCGCCGCTGCTACGGCTACCAGGCCGCGGGGTTCGCCGCCTCGCTCGGGATCGGGTTGATCTTGCCCGAACACGCTTCTATCTCCAAGCGGGTGTCGGGATGAACGCGCGCGCAGGGAGTTCCCGAACCAGGTCCGCGAAAACCGAGCTGGTCGAGGGTATCAGGATCCTAAGCCGTGCCCGCCGTGGTGAAGTCGAGATGACGGCCTTGACCAGCGGGGGACTGCGGGGCTGGCGGGCACGAATGCTGCTTTCGAGCGATGACCATCGCCGAGCGACTGCCGCGCGCCGCCGCGACGGCACCGCCGGGGACGGGTTCGACCTGAACGCCCCGGCGTTCACTGACCGTGGTTACACCGGTGCAGGCGGTGGCCGCGCGTCGGTGGTGCCGCGCACACCGGAGTGGCGTGCGACGACCGTCCAGGTCGCTGGGTTGTGGCCGTTCTGCGTTGGCGCGAGCGCACCCACTGCGGGGGTGCCGGTCGGCAGCCACTACATCACCGGCGCCCCGGTGCATTTCGACCCGATGTCGTGGTTCCTGCGGGGGTTCATCACCGCACCGATCGCGTTCGTGTTGGCGCTCAACGGATTCGGCAAGTCCTCACTGATCCGACGCATCGTCACGGGTGCGGTCGCGGCGGGGGAGACCGTGCTGTGCATGGGCGACACCAAAGGCGAATACCGCGACCTGGTCGAACGCCTCGGCGGTCAGGTCGTCGACATCGGCTACGGCCACGGAACCATCAACCCCCTCGATGTCGGCGCCCTGGGCGCCACCATCGACCAGCTCCCCGATGCCGACCAACGCCGCCAGGTCGTGGCGCGGGTCGAAGCGGGCCAGATCAACATCGTCGCCGGGCTGATCGAACTCGTGCGCGGCGCCCGGGTCGAAGACTACGAGGAAGTCCTACTCGCGGCCGGTCTGCGCGAACTCTACAGCCCGGCAGGTGGTTTCACCCACCAGAACCCGCCACTGCTGGAGAACCTGCTCGCGGTGATCTCCGCCGGAGGTGAGCGGCTGCGCGCGTTCGCCGAAGAAGACGACGCCATCTCCTACCGCGCCGCGACGAAAACTTTGCGTCGGTCGATGCGTGCCCTGGTCGAAGGACCGTTCGGGGCGATCTTCAACGGGGCGACCACTACCCGGATCGACCTTGCCAGCCCGGCGATCTGCGTTGATATCTCCCATATCCCCGAGGGCGACACCAAACTGCTGGCGGCTGTGCTGATGACGTGCTGGTCCGATGGCTTCGGCGCGGTCGCAGCCGCCCACGCTCTCGCTGACGCCGGCCTTGCTCCGGCGCGGACGTTCGAAGTCGTGATGGACGAGATCTGGCGCGTGCTGGGTGTCGGTGAATTCATGGTCGACCGCGTCGACGCGCTGACCCGACTCAACCGGCCCTTGGCCACCGGGCTGATCATGTGTTCCCACACCATCAAAGACCTCGCCGCGTTCGATTCCCCTGCCGCACAAGCGAAAGCGCTCGGATTCTTCGAACGCTCGAGGGCCAAGATCATTGGCCCCGTCGGTCCAGAAGAAGCCAACCGCATCGCCGCGGTCGCCGGGATGACCGACACCGAGAAATTGTTGGTCACCTCCTGGGCGGCGCCGCGCCCACCCAGCGACGACGACCTCGATACCTCGCGGCGCGAGATCCCGCCGGGCACAGGGTGTTACCTGCTCAAGACCGGTGAAGCCGAAGAGCCCGGCATTCCGTTCCGGATGGTGTTCACCCCCACCGAACGCGACTCCGATATCCACAACACCAACCGCCGCTTCGACAACCTCGGCCAAACCTCCGGTGGGTCGGTGAATCCGCGATGAGCACCGTCGAACCCAGTCGTCAGCGAAACCACAACCCGAGCTCTCACACCCGCGAGACCCGCCCGCACCCGGTGGTGCCGCGATGAGTGCTGCCGCTCGGGTAACGGTCGCGGTCGTGGGCGCGACCCTGATGCTGCTTGGACTGCTGCTCTTCGCGGGCGTTGCCGACAAGGGGGGCTGCGCGCCGTCGGCGGTGCCGAGCGGGGCGGCCTCGGCGACCGGTGACGCGAGGACGATGCCGATGGCCGAGGGCAGCTACACCCTGACCTCGGGTTTCGGGATGCGTTGGGGCACACAGCATCAGGGCCAGGATTTCGCCGCCGCGTCCAAGACTCCCATCTACGCGGTCGCCGACGGACTCGTCGTGCGGGTGGGAGCTGCCAGCGGGTTCGGGATCTGGGTGGTCATCGACCACAACATCGACGGCGAAACCGTGTCCTCGGTCTACGGGCACATGTTCGCCGACGACGTCCGTGTCGAACAAGGCCAGAACGTGCGTATCGGTCAACTGATCGCCGGCGTCGGCTACAACGGTCAAACCGTCCCTGCAGGCCCCGACGGGGCGCACCTGCATCTCGAGATCTGGACCGAAGGAGGGCGATTCGGCGGCGGCACGGCCATCGACCCGATGCCGTGGCTGCTCCAAGGAAATGCGGACCAGTCCACCAGTGTCGCGACATCGAGCGCGGTGTCGCCGCCGACGACATCAGTCAGCGATGCTCCCGTAGCTGGCGCTGGTACGGCGGCAGGCTCCGAGCTGCCCGAAATGCCTGCGTCGATCGGCTTGGAGCGTGGGTTGCAGGTCGACTCGATCCGTCTGGCACGCACGATCGTTCAACGGTTCCCTCAGGTGCAGAAGATCTATGGGCAGCGTGAGGATGATCTGCCCGATCACCCCAGTGGCCGGGCGATCGACATCATGATCCCTGACCCGACATCCGGGGACGGCAAAGCCCTCGGTGACCAGATCGCCGGCTTCGTTCTCACCAACTCCGTTGCACTGCGGATCGACTATTTGATCTGGCGCCAGACCTACCGTGCGGCCAGCGGCGAGTCCAACCTGATGGAAGACCGGGGCGGGGCCACCGCCAATCACATGGACCATGTCCACGTGACCACCCTGGGCGGGGGATACCCAGACGGCTCACCGATCGGCTCCGTCGCGACCAACCCACCCGGCACCAGCACAGCATCGACGTGCGGATCCAGTGGCGGAGAGGCCGATCTCGCGCCAAACACTGTCCCCGCCGACTTGGAACCGTGGTATCGGCTGGGTGGCACCGTATGCCCGCAAATCAGCGCGTCGCTGCTCGCTGCCCAGGGCAAACAAGAATCCGGGTACCGGCGCGGGCTGACATCGTCGGCTGGTGCGCAAGGTCTGGCGCAGTTTCTGCCCGGCACCGCGACCGCTCTCGCCTCCGACGGGCAGCCGTATGTGATCGACGCCGACAGCAGCGGCGTCGCCAGCGTGTGGGACGACGGCGACGCGATCATCGGCCAAGCCCGCTACCTGTGCGACATCGCCGACCACGTCGATGCCTGGATCGAGCAGGGCAAAGTCGTCGCCCCCAACGGTGCCGTCGAGCTCTACCTCGCCGGCTACAACGCGGGCGAATACGCCGTGCTGCGCTCGGGTGGATTCCCCACGGGTTCACCGGATTACGAAGTTCAGACCCGCCCGTATGTGGCCAGCATTCTCGCGATGGCCACCCAGATGTCGACGACGATGAGCTGAGGACACCATGGTGAACCGTCTACCTCTGTGGGCTGTGACCCTCGGTGTCGCGGCCGTCCTGATTGTGCTCGCCACGGTGCTGGTGGTCGGCGCGCAGAACAGTGAGCCCGTGCCCGGTACGCGCACACCGGGTACCGCCCACGTGGAGGGGCCGGATCCCGTGGCTGCCGACGCCCGGACCGTCACCCACATGGGTTTGGCGGCCATGTTCTCCTGGCAACCACGCACCGACCCCGGCCCCGGCACCGGGTTGACCCGCGCCGCACCGTGGCTGACCGGCGAACTGGCTGCCGCAGCGAACAGTGGTCCGGGCAACGGATTGGCACCGTTGCCGGAATGGGCGCGATGGCGCGACAGCAACGACATCGTCACCGCCCTGGTCGACGCCGAGCAGACGAAAACCGACATCGCCGGGGCGACGGTCGCGGCGTCGGTGACCCAGCAGGTACTCCACCGGGACGGCTCCACCACCCTCTACCGGCGGATGCACGTCACCGCCACGGTGACAGAAACGTCGCAGGGGTGGCGGATGTCGAGCTACCGCATCAACTCGGTGACCGGCCATGGCTGACCGGATGCTGGCCGCCTCGCCAGACAACAACCTCCTCGGTACACCTCCGATGCTCGTGCATCGACGGATGGCGGCGGCGATCCAGAACGTCACCGTCGATCTGATGCTGCTGGCGCGGGAACCACACAGCCGCATCCAGACTTTCCGGGATCTCTCGATCGCTGGGCGGGTCCTCCACGAACAGGCTGCGGCGATCGGGGTGCCCGCCAACTGGATCGACTATGCACGCCAAGCTGGTCAGGAAGGTCGAAAAGCGACCGGGACCTCCTCGTTGCCTCCTCGCCGTCCGGTCTCGCGGTCGTTGTTGATCGCTCAGCTACACCACCAGGCCGACACCCTGTGGACCATGGCCGCAGTGGGCCCGGTCCGCCGCGACCGCGGCCAGGTGACCGCACCGGCAGCGCAGAAGCTGGGTGAGCATCTGCGGTTGCAGTGGTTGCGGGTGGCGATGGTCGCCACCGCCATCAATCTCACCGAAGCCGAAACCCGTGGCTGGTGGGCCACCGATCCGACCCACTGGCACTCACGCCAGGCCCAGATTCAGCAACAGTCGGTACCCGATCAGGGGCGTCAATGGCGTGAGCTCACCCATTTTGCGAGCGTGCGTGAAGCACGGGTCCGGGTCGCGGCGATGCGCATGGTCGGCATCGACCTCACAGCCAGTGCCCCACATCAACTACCGCCTGCCCCGCACCTGCTCGCGGTAACCGCCGAGAACGCTTGGCACACAGCATCTCTGGAATCCGAAGGCGGGGCACGCATCGACGCCGCGATCGCCGCGACCGGTATCGACGACGCCCACGGCATCGCCGATAGCGACACCCACGACCTGCCACCCCCGACCGGGTCAGCGCAACTGCACGCCGAACCAGATTTCTGACCCCCAAGTATCTCGAGGAGAATCCCATGACAACCCACCCCGCCACCTCGAAAGACCCGTCGCCCCCGACCACACCCGAAGACTTGGTCCGCGACCGGTTGACCGACTTGTGGACCTTTGCGACTACGGAGGAGTTCGACAGCCTCGCCACCGAATACGGCTTCACGACCGAAGAAATGTCGCTGCGCTACGTCGCGGCGTTGTTGGATGTCGCAGGTATCGACTACCAGGGTCTGCGACAGACCGAAATCCTGTGGGCAAACTCAGGTGCCAACCTCGTGCGCAAGGCCGCGACGGGCCCGGCACTGACAGTGTGGTCGGCGGCGACGCTGCAGGCGTTCACCGTCTGCGCCGCCTCCGGTCGCATGATCTGGCACGAACCTTTCGGTGCCGCCATGGTCGATGGTGTCGACGCGGCGACTGTGTCGGCAGAGAAGGCGATCGAGCTGTCCGCTCACGCTTTGCGTGAGTGGGGCGCCGAAGCCGGTGTCTTGCGGTTGAACCTGGCCCGCAGTCGCGGCCTGGATTTCGAACGGCTGCGCCGCATCGCCGCCACCGAGGGCCTGGTCCTCGATATTGCGACCGTCGCGGTCCGCAACCCGGCCGCCGAACAATGCATCGCGCCCGAACGGGTCGTCTGGCGGACGGTCGACCTGCAAGAGCTCTGGCAGAGCGCGTCATGAAACCCGCTCTGTTGGCGACTATCGCCGCAGTGGTCTTGGCGGCCACGGCAGCGAGTGGGTGCTCGACCGCGGATGCGCCGGTGGTCGAACCGGTCTGCAGCGCGCAGGCTTTCCCGCCACCACACACCGAGGTCTGGCCCTGCTCGGCATCGGATGTTCTGCGGGCCGCAGTGACCACCTTGTATGAACTGGACCCGGTGGTCGGGCTGGATGCGCGGTCGATGTTCGAGGCCGCGCGACCGCTGATGCGGGCCGCGTACTCGACCGACACTCGCGTGGGGGCATCACTCTGGTCGCCGATCACCGTCGACTTGTGGCAGGACTGGGTCGAGTACCAGGTGCCGTTGCGGACCGAGGTTCGTCTTACCGGTGACGAGCATCCGCCTGATACCGCGACCTCGTCGAGCCGGGTCCTGTCGGTCACCCTGACCCCGGCCGAACGGACACCGATTGTCTTTGCGGTGTACGCGAGATCGACGCGCCAAGGCTCGGAACGGGCGTGGCTTCTCGCCGAAATGCAGGTGCTGTGATGAGCGGGGATCCGGTCGAAGAAGGTGGCCAAGCGGTCCGCCAAGGATTCCTGCAGGCGCTGCAGACCGCCCACACCACCAACGCACTGTTCCGCAGCAGGGGCGGGGAATCGCGCTCACGCGCCGAATCCGAGCAGCGATCCGCGATCGAAGCGGCCAAGAATCAACGGTCGTGGATCGAGCACCAGACCAGGCTCGGCAACCTGGGGACAGAGCAAGCGCTGAGCATGGCCAAGATCGACGAGGTCCGCGCACGCATCGCCAACGCAGCACAGATCACCGAGGTCGACCTCCGCCACAAAGAAGGCCAAATCACCCGCGCCGAAACAGATCTCGCACGACGCGAACACGATGGTGCGCTCTCCCGAAGGCAGAGCAAGGAGCTCCATACCGAACGCATCGCCGGCTACACCAACCGCGAAGCCCGCGACGTCGAGCTGCACAAACTCGATGTCGAGCTCAAAGAACTGATGATCGAGATTCGCCGCCGTGCCGCGGGATTCACCGACACCTTGCACCACTCCGATGCACGGACCGGCGCGGGCCAGGCGGCGGCAGCTCAGTTCGCCGCCGCAGATGCCACCCGCGACCTCTCCGCGGACGCCGACGCCGCGGCCCGAGCCTACGAAGAACGGTTCGTCGACGACACCGGGATCGAACCGGACGACTTCTTCTCCGAGAACGGGGCCGATCTATCCGATAGCGGGTCTCGAGGTTTCGGTGACATGGACGGGCTAGCCGCGGATCTCACAATCAACGCGCACCTGAACGACGAATTCAACCACCTTGCTGACCATCTCGATGACAACGCTGACCCGACCGCGCAAACCATTCTCGACGCGGAGGTCGTCGAGGCCGGTGAATGGATCGAGGCCGCCGTATCGGCCGCAGCGGTCCACAACATCGACCCCACCGCCCCCGACCCTGACCTGACCAGCGGGGGAGCTGAACCCTCGCCTACTCGCGCGACAGGCAAGGAAATCGAAGTATGGGGCGATCCCGGTGTGGGACGGGGCCGGTGAGATGTTCGACCCGAACCCGATCCAGGCCAAGCTGCTCAAGGCCGTGCAGAACCTGGCCAGCGACAACGCGCGCCTGATCGACCAATCCCGCACCGGGGACAACCAGCAACTGTCGCCGATGGCGCTGGCTCATCTCGATATCGGGCGCCGTACCCGGGAGAACCTGGAAGCGATCGCGACCGCGGTCGGGGTACCGAAATCGGTGATCGACTACACCCGCGCCTCCGGTGAACGCGGACACCGCTGGCAACCCGGCCAGCCCCTGCTGAGCACCGAATCCATCGACCGCGACACCCTGCTTCGCGGACACCTGCGAGCTGTCGCGCAACTACAGACGATGGCCGGGGTTGGGGCGGCGTTCTCCCAGCAGGGAACCCTGCCGCGCGACGGATTCGCCGCGTTCCGGCGTGTGATGGGTGTGACCTGGCAACGCGTCGGAGCCGTCGGCCACGCCCTGGGCCTGACCACAGTCGAACAACAACACGCGTGGCAACCCACCGACAGCCCGTGGACCGACCACGTCGCCCGAACGATGGCAACGCTGGACCGGACAGCGCTGATGACGCGGTGGCGGGCCGTCGTGGAGACCAACTTCGCCACGGTGTCGATGCCGGTGATGGTGCTCCAAGCCGCCGGAATCACCCCCGACGACATCAACCGCCAACTCCCCGTCCTGCCCGACCGGATGGTCGAGCTCGCCGCAGCCGCCCTCGAACCCGACCCCGTCATGCGTGAGAAGGGTGGCGCTGGCATCGACGCCGCGATCGAGGCCACCGGCGCCGATTCCCAGACCGAATTCGAGCCCACCGATCACCGGCCTGCGTCGCACCCGGATCGATACCGCGGGCCCGACATGGGCCCAGGGCCGTGACAGATCGGATGCCACTGCTATCGCCCCCCCCCGCAACCCGCCATCACAGAAAGTCCAGTGATTCAACAGGATTNCCGCTCTCAGGTGCCGAGGATCTGCCGTCGTGGCAGCTTCGGCTGCTCGAACGAATCCAGAACTCGAGCTATGAGCACTACCGCACGCTGTTTCACGGTTACCCGCAATACTCGACCGCCGCCAGTGGCCCGAGCATCCAACTCGAAAACTGGCGGACCAACCTGCGAGCACTCGAAGCCGAGCGCTCCGAGATCGAACTCCACGCCCACGGACTCGACATCCCCCAACGGATGATCGACTACGCCACCGAGACCGGAGCTAGGGGAGCACGCTGGGGTGATACCCGCGAAACTGCGCTCCTGCCGATGTCCCCGCCTGGGGCGAACCCAACGCGGGTGCACCTGCTCGACCAGATCGCCGATGATGTGTGGCGCCTGGAACACTCGGCCCTGGTCCGCGCGGAGTATCTGCATCGCGTCCACACCGGTGGGTTGGCCGACAACGAACCCGGAGAACGCCAACTCCACGACAACATGGCCGCGCTGTGGCGCCGTGCCGCCGGCACCGCGGCGCTGATCGACCTCGAGCCGGGCGAAGCCCACCAGCTGTGGGGCCGTGGACCCGACTCCTGGCAGCAGTTGGCGGAGCTGACCGCAGCCTCCTACACCGACACCGAGCTGCAGCAACGGTTCGCGGAAATGTCGTGGAAAGGTGTCGAAGCCGAGGTCTCGCGCGGCTTCGACAACCTGGCGACCAGTGCCTCTACCAATCTCGGACCGCCGACCCCGTGGGAGGTCGCCGAGCGCGCCGAACAGGCGCTCGCCGCAGCCAGTTTCGCTGACGAGTTGGCCCCACGCCTGGGTCATGGCATCGGCACGGCGGTAGAAGCTACCAGCACCGGGCTCGGCACCGACTGGGAGCCCGACCCCGATCCACAACACCCGCCCGGACGCGGACCTGGTGTGGGCGTCGATCAAGGGGTGGGGTCATGACCAGCGGGCGCGATCTACACCAAACGCCTCTGCGGTGGAGCTCCTGGATGCACAGGATCCAGAACCTCGCCGCTGATGTGAGCCGATTTCACGGATCGCCAACATTGGTGATCGCCGAGACCGATGTCATTGATCCCCCACGACAGAGGTGGCAGGAGCAGGCCGATCGGCTCCACGGCGCCCTCACCGCGGCCGAGGAACAGGCACGGGCTGCAGGAGTGGATCCGACGTGGATCGACGACGCGCGCACGGTGGGCTCGCACCAAGGCACGAACCCGCAAACAGGCGCGGTGCGGCAGCTTCCCCAGCGCAAGTCGGGTATCGAGCAGTTCTTCCTGGATCTACTCGACGTGGATCTGTGGCAGCTCGAGCGGATGGCAGCCCTCGACATGGCGCTCCCGGTCCGAGCTGCGGCAGGCCACGGAGTTATCACGGGCGACTCGGCGCGCGACTTAGCCTTGTTCGAGCGCATGCACGTGCGTTGTTCGCGGGCCTCGTCCCTCGTGGCCGCCGTGCAGCTCACCCCGGAGGAAGGCGATCGGATGTGGGGCGCGGGCGCTGAACCGATGCGCCGAATGCACGCCGCAGCGATCGACCAGATGAGCGACGTGCAACTGCTCGGGCAGTGGCACGAGTATGCCGACGCCGACGCGAGACTGCGGATGCCCCCCAATTGCAGCCAGGACCCCGACACCGGAAAGGTGTCCTTGGCAGACAGCCTCACCGACCCACCGTCGCCACGGCAGATGATCGCGCGCGCCGCCCTGACGCTCTTTTCCCGTGATCCCGAGGGCGCCGACAACCCCGGGGTGTCGTGATGACCAGCGCACACGAACCCTCCATGAGTCAGCGCCACGGCGAGCTCCTGCGTCGGGTCCAGAACATGGCTGCCCAGCTCCGCGAGGTGACCGACGCCGGACCAGCCATGTTCGACGACGGCGTCTCCGCAGACAGCCAACTGGTGTGGACCGAGCGACTCGAAACTCTCCGCATCGAAAGCGAGCATGCCGAGTTCGAGGCGATGCTGGAAGGTGTCGATCCGGGCTGGGTCCTCGATGCCCGCGAACTCGGCAAGCGCGGCGCGAGCTCACCCTCGCCTCACGTGGTGCGCTCCCACCCCGCGCGTGCCAACGAAGCGCAGGAGTTCTACCTCGACATGCTCGAGGTCGACCTGTGGAATCTGGAACGGATGGCTGGCCTGGAGGCCGCGCGGGTGGACCGGGTCGTGACTGGGCGATGGGGTTTCGACCACGACCCGATCGCGGTGGCCCAGTTCTCCGACAACATGGCTGCCCTGCACAACCGGGTGGCGGTGCTCGCGGCCGCGGCGCAACTGACACCGGCCGAAGGCGACAGTCTGTGGGGTTCGAGCGTGGAAGGGATCCGCCGCGTGCACGCGGTCACCTTCGCCGCCTACGACGAGCAAGCCCTGGCACAGGAGTGGAACGGCTATGCCCGCGCGGATCCGGCGTTGGCGGTGCCACCGTATGTTCCGCGAGATCCCGAGACCGGCACGCCCACCGAGACCGCCACGGTGGGCCCGCCGACGCCGCGCCAGATGCTCGCCGACGCGACGAGTGCGTTGCGGGTCCAGTTCGTCGACACCGCCATCCGTAACTCCGAATCAACCGATCTCGCCGCCGAGAGCACCGCGATCACCGCCGTGGTCGACGCGGCCCTGGGCGAGGACCGGGAGTGGACCTGGGAGCCCGACCACGACCCGGCCGCCGGGCGCGGTCGAGAGATCAGCACCGACCGCGGACCAGAACTGTAGGGCCGCAACCGCAAATCTGTGCCTTGTCGGCGCATCGGCTAGGGGGAACTGGACCGAGGCGACCGAACCTGAACCGCTGGGACCTCACACACCCGACAAGGGTGTGACGTTTTCTCGATCCGAGGAAGCACGATGCCCATCCATACCCGTGAAAGACCACCTTCTGCCTCGAACCCCGCACCGCTGCACCGCGATCGCTCCTCCGGGAGCATGCGATGAGCTGGGAGACCCGAGGAACGAGCTTCACCAGCCCTGACTACTACCGCGAAGCCGCTGACCGCGTCGAAGCTGAATTGCGCGCTGACTTTGCCACCTACCACCAAACACGCGAGATCGCCGCTTACGGCGAAACCCCGGCCCAGGTCGTCGAACTGAATGCTCGCGCGCACGCCATAGCACGCCAGTGGCAACAGGGTGGCACACCCGAGCATCAGCAGTTGTGGCAGCAATTGACCACCGCGGTCGAGTCCTGGACTGCCAACCCCGAAACCGCACGGGTTGAGTTCGGTCGCCTCCAGCAGGCGTTCATCGAGGGCGGTTCCGGTATCGACCCGAGCACCGTCCGTACCCAGCGACAAGCCGCGGAACTGACCGGGCACCTCGAGCCGGTCAACGATCACTCAGCTCAAGACGGTGCCCGGTGGCGGCCTCGCCACCTGAGCGTGGTCCCCGACCCCGGCGCCGAGGCGACGCGTTCAGGTAATGCCGCTGATCGTGCGCTGGGCGGGCGATCCGGTGAACAGCTAAGTCTGGCCGAGATCGACGCGATCATCAACAGCTCCGACGAGCTGCTCTCCGCCGAGGAAGCTTTCGGTGATCTGGACACCGGCGCGGAGGAAATCACCGCGTTGTTGCCCGCCGAGCAACGCATCGCGCCTCTCGACCGCGCCGTCACTGCCACTTTCGACCAGCTCCCGGCACAGATCGCTGCTGTGCGCCGACTGCAAGACCTGACCGCTCAACACATCCGGCTGGCCTCCGAGTTCGACGGAACACCCGAGGGTGGGCAAGTCCTGATCGGGCAGATGGAGCGGTTGATGGATGGTGCGCGCGAGGCCAACCGCGCTGCTCTATCCGCAGGCGCTGATCCCGACGAGATCACCGGTGCCTACCAAGCGGGGCTGTCGGGGCAGTTCTGGTCACAACAGCCCGGGGCGCCTCGGCTGGCTCAGCTCGACCACGTTCTGTCCGAACGCGACAGCGCGCTGGCCGAACTCGATGGGTTGCGTGCCCAGCTCGGCCTTGCACCCGACCAGCCTCCGGCGCTCGCGCTGGCCGTAGGTGCAGAGACCACTTACCGCCTGAGCTCGACGGCCAGCTCCGCCGCGCTGGAGCCAGGTGGGGCGGTGATCTCCGGCGCGGTCGAGGCTGCCCTGCCCCATGCCGACTTCGCCGCCGAGTGGACGACCCCCGAACTCACCGGCGTCATCGACGCGCCCCCGCGCGAACACGTCGTCGACCCCCAATTCTGAAAGGTCTAGGTGAATCATGTTCTCTCCCCGTGAAACCCGCCGGCGCGCCAAATCCGGGATGGGTGAGGAAGCCGGCATGCTCCTCATTCTGTTGGCACTGCTCGCTGTCGTGTTCGTGCTGTGGGCGGCGTTGAAACTCGGCAGCTGGTCGGCCGGGCAGCCGATGTCATGGAACCCGTTCATCGCCTTGCTGTCGGTCCTCGCCGCAGACAAACGATGGCCCTGGCAAGCGACGCCGATCGCCGTGGTGCTGCTGTGCGCGATCGGCGCGCTGGCGGTGCGCGGGGTTCAGATGTTCAACACCGGCCGCGAGGTCGATGTGGCCGCGCGAACGATGCAACGGCCAGGCAAGATCCGCATCGCTCGCGTCGCCGACAACCTCGCCGACAACCAACGATTGCTCGCCGACGCGCCACCCGAAGTGCGAGCGAATCCGGGACCGCTGTTGGGGCGCACGGTCATCGGCGACATCGCCCTGCACGTACCCGCCGAACTCGGTGTCACAGTGACGGCCGGTCAGCGCACCGGCAAGACCGTCGCATGGGCGATCCCGGCGGTGCTCTCGGCATGGGGGCCGTGCCTTGCCACGTCGAACAAACCGGACCTGTACCGGCACACCGTGTATGGGCGCGAGCAAGTCGGCCGGGTATGGGTGTGTGACCTGCAAGCGGTGACCGGGCACGTTGTCTGCGGGTTCTGGGTGAATCTGTTCAACCAAGTCACCGGGTTACCCGCGGCGCGAAAGCTGGCGGGTTTCTTCGTGTCCGGGTCGGCCGGTTCGGCCAATGAGATCGCCAATGCGAAGACCGATGCCTACTTCGACGGCGGCGCGCAAGAGCTGTTCGCGCTGTGTGTCTTCGCCGCCGCGTGCGCGGGCGGGGACCTGCACCATGTCGCGGAATGGCTCGGCCGCGACCAAGATCCGACCCCGGCATTGGTTTTGCGCCACTACGGCCACGACCGACCCGCGGCCAGGATCGTCGAATGCCAAGGCCTCTACGCCAGGCAACGCGATGGCCTCTACGACATGGCGCGAAGGTTCCTCAACGTGCTCTCCGATTCCGGGTACGCGCAAATGGTCACGCCCCCGGTTCGGAAACTGTTCCAGGTCAGCGAAACCGCTGCCAAGCCGACGACCGCGGCACCGAGTCGGGGCGGGAAAGTGTCCTCGATTCGCAACGGCGTGGTGATCGAGTCCACCGAACAGGCGCGGACCCACCTGTTGCCGGAATTCGATCCCGTCGCGTTCGTCACCTCCAACGACACCCTGTATCCGCTGTCGATGACCGGGCCTGATGGTGCCACGCCCTTGACCGCCGCGCTGGTCGGCCAAGTCCTCGAAGCCGCCTTAACCCAAGCGCGAGCCCGCCCGGATGGGCGGCTGGCGACACCGTTGTTGTGTGTGCTCGACGAGGCCGCCAACTGCGCCCGAATCAGTGAACTGCCGTCCTACTACACGTATTCGGCGGGTTGCGGGATCATCTTGATGACGATCCTCCAGGTCCTCGAGCAAGGTGAAAACCTGTGGGGTGCCAATGGTTTGAAGACCATGATGGCCCAGTCGATCGAGGTCTACGGCGGCTCCATTGCCTCCCGGGACTACTTGGAGCATTGGTCAGCGATGGCCGGGCAACACGACGTCTCCGACCGCTCCCGCACCCACACACCCGGCGGTATCCAACGCAGCCTGTCCTGGCGCGCAGAACCCATCCTCGATGTCGCGATGCTCGCCGCCCTGCCGAAAGACCGCGCCCTGGTCCGACTTCCCGGCCACGGGCCAGTCGTGGTCCGCAAAATTCCCTGGTTCGACAGCGAGTACGCGCCGCTGGTGCGCAAGTCGATGCAACGGTTCGAAGGTGGGCGGGTCTCACTGGTCAAGTCGAGCCCATCGGTAGCAGGCGGCCAGTCGTGACGAGCCCGAACGCTGCATCGACAGCCACTGCGCAGACACCGATGCCGCCGCAGTTCGGTCATTTCACCGATTTCGCGCAGGCGTGGATGTTGCCCACGATCAGCGTCCGGTTGGCGCAAGCGAACCGGGAGAACACCTTCACCTGGTGCTCGCGGTGGTGGTCTCATCGCCCGGTCGCGGTGCGGGTCGCCCATTTGCATACCGCGTTCGAGGCGATGCGCCGCTCCAAGGCAGGATCGAGCCTGAGCACCTTCCTGCTGAGTCACTTCGACCCGCACGTCAACCTCATCCTCGACGCGGCGAACGGCCCCCTGCACCGATGCACCCGCACCCATCACCAGACCACCCCGTCGTTGCCGTTCGACCCCGTCCCACCTGGTTGGTTCGGCACCAAGCCCCCCGTCGACGACGGTAAACCGCCGAAGAAGTTCGACCACTACAGCGAATTCGCCGAACAGTGGTTGCTGCCGGTGACGTCAGTAAAGATCGCCGCCAACAATCGTGAGGGCCAGTACACGTGGTGTCGGCAGTGGTGGCGCCACCAAAGCGTCGCCATCCGCTTCGCCGGGCTGCACGCCTGCTTCGAGGCCGCGGTCAATGCCGAGGACAAGATGGCGATGTCAGCCTTGTTCGTCCGTCACGTCGACCCGCAGCTCCGCTACGTCCTCGACGCCGCCAACGGGCCCCTGCACAGGTGCACACCCGACCAGCACGTCGATAGCCCTGGGCTCACGAGCGAGCGGGTTCCGGCGAATTGGTTCGGCGCCCCCGGATCGGCGATCCCGATCGAAGCCCTCGGCTTCGCTCCGGACTTCCGGGCCTTGGCGCAGGGCGGTGAGCCGCAGTGAGTATGGCGAACGCGACCGCAGTCCAGAAACGGGTCCTCAAAGCACTGCAGAATCAAGCCGCTGACTCACAGAAGCTGCTGACCATCCAGCGCGCCAGCGGTATTGAGCCGACCCAAGACGGGACGCGGAATTTCCACGCGCGGGCGACGGTGCACACCGAACTCGCCGCAGCGGCCCTCGCGGGTGGGGTGCCGGCCGAGTGGGTCGATCAGGCACGCGAACGCGGCACCAAAGCAATCCGCTGGAACACCAACCTGTTCCTGCGCCGTGCAGCCCCGATCGACCGCGACGCGTTGGTCGATAACCTCCGCGCCGATATCGACCGACTAGCCCGGTTCACCGGCATCCACGCGGCCTACACCCACGGCACCGGGCGACACGACGACACCACCGCGACCGTGGACCAGACCCTCACCACGCTCTGGCGCCGATCCGCTCAGATCGGTGTCCTGCTCGGTATCGACACCGACCAAGCCCGACAGCACTGGCCCCACCAGCAATGGATGAAGCAAGCCTCGGCATCGGCGGCCGGGCAGACCCAAGCCCAACTCACCCAACACTGGCACGCGATCGCGAACACCGACATGACCAGCTACACCGCACAATCCATCGCCTTGGCCGCAGCAGGGATCACACCGAACCCGACGATCGCCCCACCCGAGCCGATCGCCGTACTCCACGCTCTCAGCGAACGCGATGTCGGTGTGGGTGGCCTGTTCTCCGACGCGCCAGGCGCACACATCGGTGCCGCTGTCGAGGCCACACGATCGCAGTCGGCCCACACCGACTATGACGCCGACATCACCGCACCGGTGTTCAGCGACCCGGAAATCAACTATCCCGGGATCGATCCATGAGCAGCCCCTCGGCTGGCCCGCGTCTGGTCTCCGACCTGCCCGCCCCACAGGCTGAGTCGCTCACGCTGATCCATGACCTGGCTCGCCGCGCCGGTGTCGTCCGTGGACGCCAGCAGCATGCCCCCGAACTCGTTCGGCTCGACCTTGACCGCAGTATCGCTGAGATCACCGCCGCGAGCAGGGGAGTGCCTGCGGTGTGGATCAACCAGGCTCGCGAATACGGCACCGCGAACCGGGTGTGGCGACCGACGACGGTGTTGCGCGATCCACCCAAAAATAACGTGATCCGTCGTGGGTTCGGCCGAGTCGTCGCCGACACGAACCGGTTCGTCGACATGGCCACGGTCTCGGTGATGCGCCACCAACATCTGCAACGAGCCGGGATCGAGTCAGAACCAGAACCTGCGGTGGCGCACCAGCTTCGGCGGAATATGGACGCGATCCGCACGCGCATCATTCACACCGCCGCCGCGATCGGGATGAGTCCCGCCCAACGCGTCCGCGCGGTGACAGTGACCGATGCCCACCTCGCTGATCGTCTCGCCGCCCACAGACCGCTCGCCGTCGATGATCTGACCGCGCTCTGGCGTGACCTCGCCACTCCGGCGGTCGCGGCGAGTGTTCGTTCGTCGCTGGCTAGCCTGCGCCGCAGCACCAGACCACCAGCCGGTGACGAGGCGGGCCTGCTGATGCCGCCGACGACACAAGAACTGCTCACCCGCGCTCACCAGCAACTCATCGACGCCACCACAGCAGATGGTCCCTCGACCATCGGGCACCGGATCGAAAACGCCGTCCACCTCGCGCTACCGACCACGGCAACAGAACCCGACAACGAAGCAGCCGAGCACCACCGACCGACCAGCCAACCAACAGATCGCTCCCTCATGCCGGGCACTGAACTATGACGACACCCCGGCTCGGTCCCCGCACCCGAATTCAGCCATCACTCATCGCCACGTGGTCGGCAAGGACATACCGCGTGCGCACCGATCTGAGTCACCTCCCGACTGCGGTGGCAGGTGATCACCGTTCGGCTGCTTCCGAAAGCCACGAACGAGACCACCGCACGAACTGGCCCAATCCACCGTGGCTGCCCTCGATACCGCGACCGCCGACACCGCGCCCCACGCCTGGCCGCCGGACCCCGTCGACGGCACCGCGTGGACCGCCGGCCAGGGGACACAGAGCAATGCGGTCGATGAGGACCACTCTGCTCCCGAACAACAGCTGGGTCGCGCCCTTTTCCACAGGGCGCACTTCCCCGGATACCGGATCGGGTGTCTCCGCACGAGCACAGGGAGCCACACAAACCAGACCTCAGTGCCGCGGTCGCCACCGCCCACAGAGCAGATACAGACATTTGGAGAACCTTGCGATGACCACTGTAGATGGACTGCCAATTCTCGCCCACCCCCACGGGAGCCGCCTGCCGATGCCCTCCGACCCGACCGTCGACTCGTTGCGCACCGCGATTCTCGGTACCGAAACCTTCCTGCATCACCGAGTGCGTGCCGTGATCGCCGGACTCGGTGACCGACCCAGCACAGGTCTGACCTACCCGACCGAAGCGAGCATGGCACCAGACCTGCTCCGCGCAACGATCGCAGCACTAGGTGGGTCGGCCGTCGCGATCGCCAACGATCCCCGGCTGCACGGGATCGTGTGTGAATGGGCGGCGGTCTTCGCCCCACATTTGCTGCCGGTCCTGACCGGCCACCTCGACTTGTCGATAGGGGCGGTCACCGCGTTAGGCAACAGCTCTGCCTACCAGCGTGAACTGCTCACCGAACTCGATACCGGCGCCGCGGTCGGAGTGCTGCTGTTGACCGAACTCGGTGGCACCAACGGTGCCGACCAGCAGACCATCGCCACCTGGGACAGCACCCGAGGTGGGTTCTGGCTCGACTCGCCCGACCCGGCGAGCTGGAAGTTCATGCCCAACATCGCCGACACCACCACCCCCAAAATCGGAGTGATCACCGCCCGCGTCATCGTCGACGGTCGAGACGAAGGTGTCCTGCCGCTCCTGACCAGGGTGCGCACACAGCAAGGCCTCCAACCTGGGCTGAGTGTGCTTGCACTGCCTGACAAAGGTTGGGCGCCAATGGATCACGCGCTCATCCTGTTTGACCAGCTGTTCGTACCCGCTGATGGGTTGCTCGGTGGGACATGGGCTCAGATAGGCGCTGACGGGTTCGAGTCGACGGTGCCGGTGCGCGCACGGTTCCACCGGGCGATCGCGACATTAGGGCAGGGGCGACTGGATCTGGCAGGCGCGGCCGCAGCCGGTGCGCGAGCAGGGTTGGCCGTGACGGTCAACTACGCACTGCAACGCCGCCCTGGTGGACGGACATTGATGGCTGATCGGGGCATGGTCCGCCGCGACCTGGTCTCCGCGCTCGCGGCGACCTACGCCACCAGCGTGCTCGGGCGCCGCGTGCAGGACATCGCAGCGACCGCACCGACCGGAGATCCGGTCGTGGGCGTGTGGTCGATGCTGGTCAAACCGCTGCTGGCCTACACCGCGCACGAGGTGCTACTGACCTGTCGGCAACGCAGCGGCGCGCAGGGATCACTGCGTACCAACTGGATTCAGGACTGGATCGGCAACACCGAAGGAACTATCACCGCCGAGGGTGAGTCGCAGCTGCTGTGGAAACAAGCCGGACAACTCACCTTCCGTGATTTTGCTGCCTTGGCGCTGCCGCGCACGCCCCGGATTTTGCCTTGGTACGTGCGGATGCTGGGCGATCGGGAAAAGGGCATAGCAGCCGGGTGGCGCCGCGATGACATCGCCGTCGCGGGGATCACGATCGATCGCGACACCGCCGCCATCGAACTCGCCGCGGCGACCAGTGAACGACTCGCGGCGACCGCGTTGTGGCAGGCATCGACGACGGCCGAAGACGATATAGCCCGTGGCCTGCTCGAATCCGCTACCGCTGTTTACGCGCTGGAACGAATCCTGTGCCGTGGTACCTGGTTCGCCGCGAATGGTCGGATGCCACCCCGAGTAGCACAACGCGTTCACCGCGATCTGCACCACCATCGTGAGCACCTGGGAGCACACCTGGGGGAGTTGGCCGCCGGGTTCGACATCGCCCTGGACGTTTTCGACGCGCCGATGGCCGCCCCGGACTACTTGCGGTGGTGGCAAGAATGGGCAGGTTGGCCGAGCACCCCAACCATCACCTCGGCCAGCGACGAGGCGAAGCCATGACCGAACCCATGATCAAGCACAGTGTGGTCGTGGTCGGCGCGGGATTCGGTGGGCTCACCATGGCCGCAGAACTGAAACAAGCTGGCGTGGAGAATTTTCTGGTCCTCGAGGAAGGACCAGAGGTCGGCGGGGTATGGCGGGAGAACACCTACCCGGGCTGTTCCTGCGATGTGCCCGCCCACCTGTACAGTTTCGCGTTCGACCCCTACCGAGACGCCCATGTGCGTTACCCGGGCCAGCAGGCGATCTTGACCTACATGCGAGAGGTCGCCGACCGCAACGGGTTGCGCTCGCACCTACGGTGCAACGTCTCCGTGGTGAGCGCGGATTACTCCGACACTGACCGCACTTGGGCGTTGAGCACCGCCACCGGCGAGATCATTTACACGGACGCGGTCGTGTGGGCGCTCGGCCAACTGCATCGACCCGCGATTCCTCGGGTGCGTGGAACGCAGACCTTCGGCGGCCCTGCGTTCCACTCCGCACGGTGGGATCACACCGCCGACCTGAGCGGGCAGATCGCCGTCGTCGGGACCGGTTCCTCGTCGGCACAGATGATTCCCGAGCTGGCCCGCGTTGCGGCCGGTGTCACCGTGTATCAGCGTTCCCCGTCCTGGGTACTGCCCAAGCCTGGCGCGTCGTTCGGACCGCTGTCACGAAGAGCACTCACACATGTGCCCGGTCTGCACGACCTTTACCGGGCGGGGCTCTACCACGCCGCTGATCTGGTTCTCGCGCCGATCATGCGCGCGGGGTGGTCGGCGGGACCTGCCGAACTCGTTGCGCGGGCCCACCTTCGGTGGCAGGTGCGAGATCGTGAGCTGCGCGCGAAGCTCACACCGAACTACCGGATCGGGGAGAAACGGATCCTGCTCGACAGCGGATATTATCCGGCGCTGTCCCAGCCACACGTCGAGCTGGTGACCGACCGCATCGACCGGCTCGGCCCGGACGGGATCCGCACTGTCGACGGCACCGAGCGCCGCGCGGATGTCATCGTGTGGGCCACCGGGTTCCGCGCGCCGGAATTTCTTGCCGGGATGCGGATCCGTGGCCGCGGCGGGGTGGACCTGCACGACCGGTGGCGGCGAGATGGGCGACCGACCGCCTTCTACGGACTTGCGGTGCCCAGCTTTCCGAATCTCTACATGATCGCTGGGCCGCACTCGTTCACTCCGTCGAACAGCAATCCCTCGGTCAAGCAACACCAGGCCCGGTACATCATGCGCTGTCTGGCCCTCAGTGCAGACTGGGGTGCGCCGGTGGAGGTGATCGAGCGGGCGATGGCGAGCTACATCGATCGGTTGGATCGTGCTCTCGCCCGAACTGTCTGGTGCGATGGTGCGGCGAGGACGTGGTGGAAGCGCGCTGACGGCACGATCACCAATGCCTGGCCTGGAACCGTCAGCGAGTTCGAACAAGCGATCGCAGACAGCGATCCAGCCGAATCGTTCGTGCGGGTGGCCGCGAATGCTAGAGCTCTGGTGGAGCGCCGATGAACGTGTCACGCATGTCTGCCGGCCGAGCTCGTGGCGAGATCGGAGAATCGCCTAAGTGGTCATATGCAGGGGTCAGCTTGACATAGTTCCGATGAGCAACCGGTTGCGACGCAATAGCTATAGGTACCGGGAGAGCACGATTGTTAGCGTCTTCTCAAGATTCTCTCGCGGGTGCTGAGTGGGCACAGGCTTGCTGAACATTCCTTCCGGCTGAGCTGTCAGCTGATAGAGCAATCCGTCAGTGCCGACCACAACGCCGCACCCTCGCCCGTACGATGACAGCGCGGGACTACGGTCACCAGTACACCCTTGGCAGCTCGACAGGCTCCACCCGGTGATACGTTTCCGTTTGACCACTATCGAACTAGTGCCGCCGTAGTCGGGGTAGTGCGTATCTCTGTGACTGGCTGGAGCAATTCTCAATCGTGTCATTTCAGCGACGAACTCTTGCAGAAGAGCATGTTCGGCCGCCATGAGTGAAGCCCGCTCTTCCCCGGACTTCTTGGCAGCGGAAGCTTCCTGTTGTTGTTTTGCGTCTCGGTCAGCCTTTGCGCGCTGCGCGCCGTCGAACAGACCCACGATGCTCCTCTTATAGGTTGGTCGACGAGGTGATGTACCCCGGGTTCTGCGGGTATGCGCTGCCGACAGACATCGGGCCAGGGTTGGTTGACTGTTGCAGTATCTCGCACTCGGTTGGGTCCGGCCCGGGAATCCTGAAGCTGTGGCCCGTCGATCCTTGACGGAGTAGTCGTGCCCGGATCATCTCGCTGTGGGTCCGTCGATTGTTGTCAAGACAATGCGGGACTTGGATGAGCGGTCGCGTCTAGGCGGGCCGCTGCTGCTCAGGCGATGCCTAGCGGCGGCTATGTGCGCGCAGCCGGAGCCCTGCAGGCTTGAGGGTGAGAGTTTCGCGGACATCGAGGTCATAGCCGGGGTCGGATTCCAGGTCGAACTGGTGCAGAAGCACCGCGAGGGTGACCGCTATTTCGTGGTACGCGAACTGGCGCCCGATGCAGGCACGGGGGCCAGTACCGAAAGGCTTGTAGACGCGGGGCGGTAGGCCGCGAAGGTTGTCCGGCAGGAACCGGTCGGGATTGAACTGATCGGCATCGGGGCCCCAGGCGGGGTCTCGATGGGCGGCGAGGAGTAGCACCAGTACCCAGTCCTTCTTAGCGAATCGATAGCGGCCGCCTAGCGTGGTGTCTTGCTTGGCCCGGCGGAAGTATCCGGGCCCGGTTGGCCACAGCCGCAGAGTTTCGTCGATGACGCGGCGCAGACTACGCAGCTTGGCCACGTCGTCGTAGCGGATGTCCGGGAATTCCGCTGTGGGCCAACGCTCATCGAGTTCGACGCGGACGGTCGCGGCGATGTCGGGGCGGGTCGAGAGGTAGTGCAGAGCGAAAGCGATGGTGTTGGCGGAGGTCTCACTGCCCGCGATGAGGAAGGTGAGGATCTGGTTTCGGATGTTGACCGTGTCGAGACGTTCCCCGGTTTCTGGGTCGACGCTGTCGAGCATGAGATCGAGGATGTCGCGATACTCACGATGGGGATGGCCTTTGCGGGCCTCGATGATGTCGTCGACGACAGCGTGCGCATGCGTCAGGTCGGCCAGGTGTCGCTCGCGGTCGTCGCGTCGGAAGACTTTGTCGAACAAGGGAAGGACGTCGGTGCGACGGTTGGCGTAGGCGAGCTCACGCACCATCGCTTCGACGAAGGAACCGCTGTTCGAATCGGCCAGCGAACCGAAGGAATGCGAGAACCCTGCGCGCGCAATGATTTCGAACGTCAGCTTGTTCGTCGTCGCCGGCACGTCGATCCACTGCGGTGTCGCGGACCAGACATCGGTCAACTCCCGAACGGTCTCGATGATCGAGCCGTGGTAGTTGGCCATCGCCGACTTGGTGAAGGCTGGGGCGAGAATGGTGTGTGCCTTGGCCCAATTCGGCTCGGAGTTGTAGGCGGTGAACAATCCGTCGCCCGCCAGTGGTCGCAGTTTGATCAGCGCGTGCCCGACGTGCTTTTCCCACCGCGACTCGTCGTTGACTTCCTCGACGGCCTCGACTCCGGTGACGATGATCGCGGGGTAACCGAACAGCTTCTGTTCGAAGACCGGCCCCAACTCCCGCGCTTGCTCGGCCAGCCGTTGGCACGGCTTTGCGAAATCGGTGGTCAGGATGTCGCCGAGCAGCGGTAGCCGAAATCGGGGATGCGGCAGCTTCGCCGATAGCCCCGTAGCGGTGGTCGTCTCGATCATGTTGTGTCCCTACGTCTTCTGGGTTGGTGATTCGGCTGGTCGGTGCGAAGCGGACCGGTCGGCGGCGACGAACCGATGGGCAGGCGACCACCACTTGGCCAGTCGCAACAACTCTGATACCTCGTCTGCGAGGTTCGCTGAGGTCGAGGTAGGTAGCGGCGTTGCGGTCTCGGCACGCGGTGCGATCCCCTCGAGGCGATCGTGGGCGGCCCTCGCCAACTGCAGTGCGAGGGTGGCTGTGTCCCATTCGGATCTGGGAATGTGCTCTCGCGCAGTGAAAGTCGCGAACATGTCGGGTTCTACGTCGTGAGCGAAGGAACGCAGCCCGAGCATGGCGTCTCGTATTTCGACTGTCGCACGGTGTAGCTGCAAGGTAGTGATCCGTCGCTGCGACGGGCGCGGGCCAAGTGGAAGTCGACTGTCGGGGAACAGTGACACCATCGCTTGCCATAGTGATCGTAGCTGGCGCCACTGCCTGCTTGTCGTGTCGTAGCCGAGCCATCGCGTCGCTGACCGTAGTGGCGGAGCGGCTGACACGGCCACTATGGCGGCGGCGATCCAGAAGAAGTTCCGCGGATGGGTTTGCATCCGGTACTCGACGGAATCGAGAAGGTGTAGTTCCTGAAGGACCGCGAGCACCAGCGCGATAGCGGTGGTGACTCCGATGGTTGCTCCGGCTGCCGCGATGCCCGCGAGAACAAGTTTCTCGCTGCGGATCACGCCGGGCTGCCGGTATTCGGTGTGGCACCGGCTGACCATCACATAGGCCAGGTAGGTCGGCAGCACCGAGAAACCCACCCACACCAGTACCCCGTCCCAACCGCCGGTTATTTCGATGGGCATGTGGGCGCGTCGTGCTCGTGTACCGGCGATGAGCATGAGGGCCGACAACGCGACAGCGACGAACGCATACCGAAGACATTGTTGTCGTGCATGTTTGGTATTCCAGCCCGACAACATGCCGACCACGCAGAGGAACGGTGCGATGGAGCAGACGATTGTGCACAGCGTCAGTTGCTGAATCGCGGTCACACTCAGCGGCGTGTGCTCGGCGATCGCGTGCTGTACTGCGCGTTCACGCAGCAGTTGGGTCGCGAGAATGATGGTGAGGGTCGTGTTCAGGTACCGTTCGGCCGTGCTGCTGGCGAACCAGTTCCAACGCGCACCCACCACCAGCGTCATCGCGACGATGATCGGCCATGCGATCGTTGCCGATACTGCCGAGGTCATTGCTGCCTGAAAAGAACATTGCGTAGACCCTGGCTGGGGTGGTCGGCTGTTGCCGCGACCATGACCAGGGTGGCGAAGGTCTCCGCTTCGCGCTCGAGGCGGTCACCGTAGTCCGAGCGCCCCAGTACCGCTCGCACCGTCGCCGGGTCGAGGTCTGGAAAAGCTGAGCGGAGCAACGGATCAGGGGCTCGGGCGTTCTCGGCAGTGCCTGCTGCGCGGTCGTGATCGAGCAGCATGTGACCGAGCTCGTGGCAGACGATCTGATCGATGTGATATTCCGAGGTCGCGGCCTCGTAGATGATCACGTCCTCGCTGTCGCGCATCAGCCAGATGCCGCACGCGCTGTCGGGCGTCACCGGCAGTTCGAGGTCGGCAGTCGAGATCAGGGTGATGGGCCGCCCGCGCAGCGTGGCGACGTTGTCGACGAACGTCGTTCGGTTCCACGGCCGGGGAATCGGGAGCTGGGTAACCAGCTTGTCGATCCGCTTCGTCGAATTCTTCATGACCCCGTAGTCCCCACCGATACGTCCACCCCAGATCAGCGATCCTGCGACTCGATCGGAGGCAGATTCTCGATCTCGCGCGCACGATCAACGATAGCGGCGATGCTGTCCAACGTGCGAGGCGTGAGACCCGATGCCCGCAACGCCAGGCCGCGTACACCGGAATCTTTCATCGCTTGCAGCAAATTCAGCTGAGCCTCGGTCGACTCGTCGGACTCGGCATCGAGCAGATACGACGCGGACACTCCGAAGAACTGCGCGATCGCGCGCAGATGCTGCACCGTCGGATTGGACTTCATCCCCGACCGAAGTTGCCACAGATACGCGGGGCTGATCGACACCCCGGTCGCCTCCGTGATCGCAGCCGCGGCAGCGGCATTGGACAGCGGCGGCACCGAGGGCTTGCGCATCACCTCGAACAACCGATTGATCTTCGCGGCCAAATCGGTTGGGCTCTCGGGGTTTTCGTGCTGTCGCCCGTCCACTGTTCCCCCTCCTGCGAAATACGGCCGTTTACACCACAGTACAATAGACGGCCATTGACATGTACCAGCGTGCATGACACAGTCGCTTCGTGTACATCAGTACACGCCACTCGGTCCGTATGTGTACTGGCGTGGAGGGGGGTCAGTACATGCTGGACTAGGTCGGCGAACGCCGACGGCAGCACTCCGGTCGATGAAGCCCGGAGTGTTGCGGTCTAGCAGGCTCGGCCGCGGCTAGGCGGGCGTCGCATGTCGGCGCCGATGCGATGATCGCAGTCGGCGGGCGCGAGGGCATTGACAGCACCCGCAGTCGAGCTCGTCGCCTTCTGCGGATCGGCTTCGGAGGGGAGTGCACCCATCGGCGATGCCATCGGACGCCGAAGTGACCGATGCCGCCGGGCGAAGGGGGGAGTGAGCCCGACGGCATCGATATCAACGGCGCCGACCGACCCGCGAGGGCGCGGCATGCCGCTGATTCGGGTGACAATCCTTGGGGGGGAATAAGGTTGCCGACCCGCACTTCATCCTAACCAGCAAGTTCTCGCACTGCCCATCTTGGTGATTCCGCGATGCTGTTGAAAATGCCGCTAAAAGACAGTGCAGCGCAACGGGCCTGTCCGCGATGGCGAACCGGCATAGACCGCCCGTGAGTGTGAGACCCCAGTGCTCGTGTGGAATCGCTGATGGGCCGCACTGTGGAGGGGCTGGCCGTACACCGGATTGGCTAGTCCCCGCGCCGTGCAGACAGCGGCGTGGCGCGCAGATCAGGGATGGCTGAGCCCGTAGTTTCCAGGTCGCGAGCGCACAACTGTATCGCGCGGACCCGGCAGCGCGGTCACCCCGGCCACAAGCCTTCTACGGTGCCCTGTTCACCGACCAGATGTGGAATTGCCGTCGTGAAGGTAGGCGGTGTGTCCGGTGGTGCGGGCGTGCAGTGCAGCCTGGAGCCGCTGCCAAATGTAGGGGCGAAGACGTTGGCGGGCTTGGTCTGGTGTGAAGAAGCCGAAGTCCTCGAGTTCGCCGTCGGCGATGTGAAGCGTCGAAATTGTTGCGGGACTGAGAGTTCCAGCGTCGAAGATGAGCATGAGGGAGTCGTCCCATGGGCCGTGGGGTGCTACCCAGTCGATGCAAAGCAACGACAGTGGTGTGGCGGAACGATCCAGGCCGAGTTCTTCGGCGAGCTCGCGCCGCACGGTGGCATCGGGTGGTTCGTTGGCGTCCGACATCCCGCCAGGAAGGTCCCAGTCCGGCTTGTAGTTGGGGTTGACCAGCAGGATTCGACCGTCGGAGTCGTGGATGAGGGCATCGGCACCGACTCGCTTGCGTGGTTGTTTGGCATTGCCTTCGGCGAGGTGAGCGCGCCAGGCATCGGGATCGCGCTGGTAGAGCGGGTCGGCGCGGTTCATGTGATCGCCGCCGTTCGATGCATCGAGGCCCTTTCGTGGATCACCGCGGTGAGTCGGTCTACGAATTGTCCCACCATGCGGTTGGTGAGGTAGGGCCGCAGTTGGTGGTCAAGGCCGTGGAGTTGGAGTGTGAGCTGGTGGGAGTTCATGGTGGAGATGCTGTCGAGGACTTTCGTCGCGACGACGCACGCGTGATCAGGGTGGCCTTGAGCGGTGAGGATCGCTGCAAGACTCAGCTGCGCGAAGGCGTGTGAGCGGGTACCAACAGGGCGTAGGCCGATGATGCGGTGGGCATTTCGGGCCGCGGCGGGCAGGTCGCCGACGGTGCGCAGACATCGGGCGGCGTCGCTGGCCAGTGAAGCTTGGTCGAAGTGACTTGCCCACGGTGAGGCGACCGGTTCGGCGGGGGCCTCGAGAGTGCGAGCGGCCTGATCGAGTAGACGGTGGGCGTGTCCGGGTTGGTGTTGAGCGGCGTGTGCACGGGCTTGCAGGGCATAGATGCGGGCGGTGAGTTCGGGATTGCGGCCAGCCCGCGACAGTGCCATCTCGGCGTCGTGGGCATAGCCCAGGGCTGCGTCGGGTTTGCGTCGATGCAGGGACAGGTGGCTGAGGCTGGCCAGGACGTGGACGTGGAGATGGTGGTCTCGGCCGACGACTGCGAGGTCCAGGGCGCGGCGGAAGTGCTGGTCGGCTTGGCGGTCGTGTCCGGCATCATGAGCCATCCACCCGGCCATTTCGGTGAGGCCGGCGGCGGCGGTGAACAACGAGCGGGCGTCGCCTCGCTGGTCTCCCCCGAACAGTCGGGGCGCGATATCGGTGTGCAGGTAGTCGATGACCGCGGTGTAGAGGTGTCCACCGCCCAATGACTGGTCGGCGGAGCGGAACGCGCGCACGGCGGCGAGGTCGGGATCCTCGTCACCGGACGCGTCGGTGATACGTACCAGCCGGAACGGCCCTGCCGCAGGTGCCGTCGCCGGGATAGCCGCTGGTACTGCGCGAGGGGCCTGACCAGGCAACTGGAACCAGAGCAGATCCGCCGGGATTGTGAGCAGGGTTGCCCACTGGACAAGCCTGTCCAGATACTTGATCGGTGGGCCGTTCTCGATGCGGCTGAGCTGACCTTGGGTGATCCCGACCCAACGTCCCATCTGAGCCTGCGATATCGGGCGAGGGTGGGCCGGATGAGCGCGATAGGCGGCGATCACCTTCCCCATGTGCCGGTTGCTCAGCGCGGCCCGGATGGGTACGGCATCCCAGAATCCAGGTGCCACCAAGGGGCACTGGTCAGAATCCGGAGCGCCACGTCCCGCACCGATACGGTGCTGCCCGGTCGACGCGGTGTCCATGCGGTCCTACCTGATGGTTGTCGATGAGCCCGATCAGGGGAAGTTTATCGGCGCTCGCCCACTGGCGCTGGCGGTATGCGGACGATGCATACCGTATGCGCGATCGGTCATTCCCACGGGTTCCGCGCGCAGTCACGGTTGAGGAAGTCGCCACGTTCACACGGCGACCAGCCATCGATCCCAGGAGCCGATTATGACCTCGCTGTGTGTGGTGCCGATGAAGCCGTCCTCGCGGTGAACGCTGTGCGGATCGATTGGGGAGCCCAGCGAGCATTGGTGATCGCACCCCATCCCGACGACGAGGTCATCGGCTGCGGTGGGCTGATCAGCCGGATCAAACGTGAGGGCGGACAGGTTCATGTGCTGTATGCGGTGGTCGACGATCTGATCGAATACTCGAAAGCGGGACATTCGAGTACCGCGCAACGGTTGGCCGAGATCACGCGGGTCGCGGAGTTCTTCCCCCTCGACGCCTGGCAACCAGGTCTGGTCGGCCAAGGCGCGACGCTGCGACTGGACACCATGGCACAAACGGAGATAGTCGACCTGCTCGAAGGGCGACCCACCCACCAAATGGCGTTGTCGGTGCTGCGCCCAACAGTGGTCCTCTCACCCGAGATCACCAGCTACAACCAGGATCACGCCGCGATCGCGCGGGCGACGCTGACCGCGCTACGCCCAGGCCCGGACGCGAGTCGCTGGCAGCCACCGCTGGTGCTGGCCTACGAAGAGCCCGCCGATGGTTGGAGCGGCGCCACGGTGGCTGCGGCCTCGCGCAACTTCTTCGTCGAACTGACCGCCGATGATCTCGATCGCAAGATCGCCGCGTTGAAGTTGCACGGCAGCCAGTGGCGTGAGCATCCCCATACCCGCTCCGAAGACGCGTTGCGGGGGCTGGCCGCCGTGCGAGGTGCGCAGAGCGGGTTCTCCTATGCCGAGGCGTTTGCCTGCTTGCGGTGGAGGTCGTGACATGAAACCACTCGTACCAAGGCGGGTCGCTGTGCTGGGCTGCGGGTATGTCGGTGTGCCGGTGGCACTACTCGCCGTCGCCGCCGGACATGACGTCGTTGCCATCGACACCGACCCGGACCGCATCATGCAACTCCAGGCCGGGAAGTCCTACATCGTCGATGTCACCGACTCTGACCTGGCCGACGCGCTCGGGTCGGGTCGGCTGCTTCCCACCGCGGACCCGAACGCGTTGGCCGGATTCGACATCGTGCTGATCACCGTGCCGACCCCCCTCGATCGCGATGGCGACCCGGACTTGACGCTGGTCGAGGCGGCAGCCAAACATGTTGCGGCCCATCTTGAACCGGGATGCACGGTGGTGCTCGAGTCATCCACCTACCCAGGCACCACACAAGACATCGTGCAGCCGATCCTGGAGTGCTCAGGGCTGCGAGCAGGGGTCGATTTCCACCTGGGGTACTCACCCGAGCGGATCGACCCCGGCATGGGCTTGGCAGGACTGCGCGCCGTCCCGAAGATCGTCGCCGGCATCGACGACGCCTCCACAACCGTGATCGCCGAGTTCTGGCGCGCACTGGTTGCCGAAGTCGTTGTAGCACCAGATATCCGGACTGCGGAGCTGGCCAAGCTCTTCGAGAACGTCTTCCGGTTGGTCAACGTGTCGCTGGTCAACGAGCTCGCCCAGCATGCGCGGGCGTTGGGTGCCGATGTACGCCAGGCATTGGCCTTGGCCGAGACCAAACCCTTTGGGTTCATGCGCTTTCATCCCGGTGTCGGCGCCGGTGGGCACTGCCTGCCGGTGGACACCCGATATCTGAGCTGGCAGATCCGCACCCTTTCCGGGACTCCAGCGGTGCTGATCGAAACTGCCTCCCGGATCAACGACTCGATGCCGACCTACGTCGCGGATCGCATCGTGAGTGGCCTGGATCGCCGTGGTGTCGCGATCGAGTCCGCCCGGATCGTCGCCGTCGGGGTCACCTACAAGCGTGATGTCGCGGATCTGCGCGAATCGTGCGCCCTCGAAGTGATCCGGGCGCTGCGCCGCTACGGCGCCGAGGTCGTGATCGTGGACCCGACCATCCCCGAGGGACTCCAGGTGCTGCCCCGTGTCACCGCCGACATCGTGAACACCGCGTCCGGGGTCGCGGTCCTGGTCGGGCATACCGGCCTGGACCTGAAGCTGATCAGTACCGCCAACTACGTGTTCGACGCGTGCGGGGCGCTCCCGACCGCACCGAACATCGAACACCTCTGAACCACACCGATTCCGACATCCGCAGTTCCACCCGATTCAGGAGGATTCATTGTCCACCAACGCATCTCACGTCATCGTCACCGGCGGCGCCGGGTTCATCGGTTCTCATCTGTGCCGCGCCCTGCTCGACCGTGGTGACCAGGTCACCGCGATCGACAACCTTTCGACCGGCCGCAGGGACAACGTCACCGACCTGCTGGAAAACCCCCGATTCAGCCTGCGCGTCAGTGATGTCAACGCACCGGTCAGCTTCGCCGCGATCACCGGGGCAACCCACCTCGTCCATCTTGCCTGCCCGGCCTCGCCCAAGGCGAACACCGCGATGCCACTGGCAACCCTGCGCACCGCCACCGTCGGGACGATGAACGTCCTCGAATGCGCGCACCGCGCCGGGATCCGAGCCATCGTGGCCTCGTCCTCGGAGATCTACGGTGACCCGTTGGTCCATCCGCAGACCGAGGACTACCGGGGCAACGCAGACCCGATCGGAGCACACTCGGCCTACACCGAAGGCAAACGCGCCACCGAAGCCGCCGCCGCGGCCTACCACCGGATGGGCGCTGATGTCGGGATCGTGCGCCCGTTCAATGTCTACGGACCATTCATGTGGCCCGACGACGGCCGGGTGGTCGCTGCGTTCTGCGCCGCGGCCCTGGCCGGTGAGACGCTCCAACTCCAGGGAGGCGGCACCCAAACCCGATCCCTGGTCTGGGTCGGTGATTTCGTGACCGGGCTGCTCGCGATGCTCGACAGCACCGAATTCGGGCCGATCAACCTCGGCTCCGAACACGAGATCACGATCCGCGATCTCGCCCAGCTGATCATCGACCAGGCCGGCTCAGGCTCCCTCGATATCGTCGCGGGTCGCAGCGACGTGGTCACGGTGCGCCGACCAGACACCACCCGTGCCCGCAAACTTCTGGACTGGCAACCCGAAACCCCGTTGGACGTCGGCGTCGCCGCGACGCTGGCGTGGATGCGCACCGTGGCGGTGCCGTCATGACCGTCCGATTCGTCTTGCCACCGAGCTGGCCCACACTGGTCGGAGCAGACCTGTCCGAACTGAGCACCCAGGCCACCACCATCGGGCAAGCCCTGACCTGGCTGGTGGGTCAGCACCCGATATTCGGTGAACGCATCTTCGACGGTGAGCGACTCGCACCGTGGACAATCGTGTGCCTCAACAACACTCACATCCTGGACCTCGACACCCCGATTCCTGCCGGAGATCACGAGCTCCAGATCATCCCGGCGTTGGTGGGCGGGTGAACGTGCCCGAGATGATCGCGATCCCGGCCGCCCAGGTGGCGGTCGGGTCACCCGAATCGCACCTGGACACCGTCGCCGCCTCCCAGCACTACCCTCGGACCTGGTTCGAGGACGAAACACCGCAGCACACCATCACACTGCCCGCGTTCGAGATCGACCGGACACCGGTCACCAACAGCATGTTCGCGGAATTCGTGACGATGACCGGGCATGTGAGCGCCGCCGAGCGACGCGGCTACGCCCTGGTCTACGGGCCCGACTACTGGACCACCATGGACGGCATCTCCTGGCGCCACCCCCGCCCCGACCTCGACGCGGTCACCGACCGACCACACCACCCGGTGGTGCACCTGGACCACACCGACGCCACTACTTACGCCATCTGGGCAGGCAAACGACTGCCCAGCGAAGCCGAATGGGAGTACGCCGCCCACGGCCCCCAGTGGCGGCCGTGGCCGTGGGGCCCGAGCTGGGACAGCGCCCGCGCCAATACCGCCGAACACTGGGCAGGCCAACCGATCCACGATCTGGCCACTTGGAAAGCGTGGTGGCGAACTCACTACGCCGAGCACGGGCCCGCCCCCGCTACCACCGAAGTCGGAGCATTCACCGACGGAAGTTCCCCTTTCGGGCTGGTGGACATGGCGGGCAACGTCTCCGAATGGACCGCGTCGTCGTATCTGCTCTACGACCGCCACCGCCGCTACGACCCCAGCTATCACGCCGTCGCCGACCACGGTCACATCACGGTGCGCGGCGGCGGTTGGAAGTCGTTCCGATGGCAAACCCGCACCAGCGAACGTATCGCGTGCAGCCCCGACTACTCCGGACCAGACCTCGGATTCCGTTGCGCCCGTGACCTACCCGAAACCACCACCAACGTGCTCTCACTCATCAGATAGGGTCTCCAGCCATGCGCGCACTCATCACCGGCGGTGCCGGATTCATCGGATCCCACCTGCTCGATCGGCTGGTCGCGGACGGGCACACCGTCACCGTCATCGACGACCTCTCCAGCGGCGACCGAACACGCATCCCAGACCAGGTCACGCTGCACACGGTCGACGTCGTCGATACCGCCGCGGTCACCGCGATCATCGAACAAGCGCGCCCCGAGGTGATCTACCACCTCGCAGCGCAGATCAGCGTCCGGTACTCGGTCGCCGACCCCCACCGCGACGCGCTCGTCAACATCAACGGCACCCTCAACGTCGTGGCCGCGGCCACCGCCGTCGGCGCCCGCGTCATCATGGCTTCCACCGGCGGCGCGATGTACGGCGACGGCGTGCAGATGCCGACGCCGGAAACGGTGCTTCCGCAAACCCAAGCACCGTATGGGATTTCGAAGTACTGCGCTGAGCAGTACTTGACTCTGCACAACCGGCTGTACGGCGGCCGCCACATCGCCCTGCGTCTGGGCAATGTGTTCGGACCGCGCCAGGACCCGCACGGTGAGGCAGGTGTAGTCGCGATCTTCTGCGGTCTCGCCGCCGCTGGTAAGGCACCCACGGTTTTCGGTGACGGCAAACAGACTCGCGACTATTTGTACATCGCTGACATTGTCGACGCGTTCGTGGCCGCAGGCAGCTACACCGGCACCACAGCAGTGTTCAATATCGGCTCTGGTACAGGCACTTCCGTGCTCGAACTGCTCGACGCGGTCAACGCAGCCGCCGGTACTGATCTCTCCCCTGAATTCGCTCCGGCCCGCGAGGGTGAGTGGTTGCACGGCGCACTCGACTCGACTGTGGCCGCAAGCGAACTCGGTTGGCGTGCCACCATTTCCATCCCCGACGGTATCGGGCGCACGTACACCGAACTGACCATGTAGGAAGCCACGGCCACGCTTGCCCGGGGCGCAGACCAAGCACAGTGCGAGGCTGCGTGTCGGCGGCGCGGCACAAACCGGCCGTCACTGATTACGTCACCGCAGCACCGACGTCGCCGGGCACAGACGTGAACTGCGGGCAGTCGGCCCAGGCGCTACGCGGGCCCGGCCACCCTCCAAATCCGCGCAGTGCGGTCATTGCTGCCGGTCGCCAGCTGGCTGCCATCAGGGCTGAACGCCACCGAATTCACGCTGCCTGTGTGTTCGCGGTAGGGCCCTCCGACCTGCCAATGGGTACTGAGATCCCAAATCCGCACCGTGCTGTCTTTGCTGCCAGTGGCGAGCTGGCCCCCGTCGGGGCTGAACGCCACCGAAACCACCCAGTCAGTGTGGCCGGTGAGGGGTCGCCCGACCTGATGATGGGTGCGCGCATCCCAGATCCGTGCTGTGCTGTCCCTTTCTCACAACGCCCAACTTGGCGATAGTGACAACGCTGTTAAGCGGAGGAACCTCGGCCAGCGCTCCCCTCGGTCACCATGGATAACGACGGTCATAGATCGTCGGAGGGCGAGGACGGTAGTAGTTCTCGGGGTGACCAGTTCTGATCTCGTGCGGGACCGGAAGGCCCGCACGCGGATTCACCTTACCTCGGCTTTCGTCGCGGCTCGCCCTGCCCACCTCGCTGCGTCGAACAACTCGTGGATACCGGTACGCGCTCCAGAAGGCGATGGAGAGGGGCACCGCCAACAGCAGGAGGTCAAAGCTCATCGGTCAAGTATCCGCATCGCCACCTCGGTGGCGAGCTGAATTCCAGGGGCCTGTACATGTTTGGGCGCTTGGGCCATGTCTCCCAAGACGGCGCGAGGGCTGTCTGCGGTGCGGAACCGGGCGGGCCGACCCAAGTCATTCACTGCTGCCAAAAGTAATGCGGCGATTGTTTCGACCCAGTTGTCAGTGCTGATGGAACCAAGGTTGCATTTCAATACTCGGATCACGGCGTGAAGGCGATATATGTCGTTAGTCGTTAATTCGAACGATGAATCTGTGTTCACAAGGCTCGATGTGAAGGGGTTGACCTCGGAACGATTGCGTTGTTGTATTGGATGTGATCCGGGATGCGGTTGAATCCAGGCAAGGAGCGGGTCGAGCCGGGGCGCCAAGCATTGGAGTCGTGGGGGACGATCTTGAACACGCTTGTGACCACGACTTGGCTGTCACGGTCGCCACGGCGCCGATTCTCGCACTCGCACTCAAGCTCTTCGCGGAATTTAGAGTGCTTTGTCACGGTGACGGCAACCAACCATGGTCATGCCGCCTGAAAATCAGATGAGGTATGGGATAGACGATCATGTACTGTCCATCCATGTCCAAGGCCCAAGACCGCGCGTTCCGCACGATAGCCGCCGCGGCTTGGCGCACGGTGCAGCAGAACGGTTCGCTCGCGGCTATTCTCAAGGCGCACGACGAGCGTATGCGGATGTTCACGCCACCACCACTATTCGACCAGTTGCGCCTTCCTCCGATGACTACCGCGATGAGCACGTACACCAGCGTGCTCCCCACTATTGACCTCGGTCGGCAGTTTTTTGAGCTGAACCACCTGCGCACCGCTGACTTCGACACCTACACATCGACCTTGTCGAAGCTGCGTATGGACCTTGCCCCGGTCATGAACACCTCACGCCTGTTTGTGGATTACTTTCCAAGCATCGGGTTGCCCGAGTCCATCGTCACGCCGGCCGTCAGCGATCTCCTACGCAGCCTGGCCAAGCGGTATCCGAGCAACTGGCCCGAGGACGACGCACTAGATTTCGAGCTTGCCCGCGAGATCGTCGAGGACGATGGAATCCCGATCGCGTACATCCCTCGAGCAGAGATAGTTGCTGATCTGGCTGAGGCGGATGATCGCGTCGGCCGCGTCGAAATACTGGTCGCCCGCACCGCGGACATCGTGGACGATTGCCGTGAAGCCCTCGATCGTCGAGTGCATCCCAAGGTAGCCGCCCAGAAGGTGCTGCTCGAACGGGCCATCGAAACCCTCGAGCAGGGACACCTCGAGTCGGCGCAAGCGCTCGCCGTCAATATCTGCGACACATTGATCACTGAACACATCAACGAATCGCACGGAAAGGCCAAGAATCAGTGCGTCGTCAAGAATCTGGCCGAGGCCTTCGCAACGAACACGCTGCGGTACACGTTGGGGGTTGCGCCGGTGGTGAACCTGCTGACTGAGTGGAGCCCAAAGAGCGGTAAGCCACGCCCGGCGCCGCTGTCCCGTCACGTCAGCGTCCACCGTGCGCATCCCGAGCACTACACGCCAGAGAACGCAGTTCTCGCGGTGATGGTCGCAACCAGCCTGGCCCTCGCTCTCAATGAGCGAAATTCCTGGGACTGAAGCCTAGATTCCGCGCCCCCGCGGTCTCGACAGCCTTCTCGATGACGTAACCCGCGCCGACGACCCCCGAGAAGGACCCGCTAGCCCCTCCCAAATGCCGCCACGCGAAATTCAATCCACCCGTAGGTCTGGCTGTTGCCTCCGATTACTCCGTCGGCATTCCCCCGCACGCCCGGCAGTAGTTTATCTCCGCGCACTACCCGGTCTTCTACTTTTATTAGCGGATGCTCATAAACAGCGAGATGCGCGCTTCCCGGAACATACGAAAGGGTGGTAGGTTTTGTCGAAAGGATTTTGCATCCATTCCATACTGTGATGGCATTGTCTGCGGAGAGTGTGACATTCAATACGGGATTGAAGACTGGCTTGGATTCGACCAGCAAGTCCATCCGAGCACCCCTTATGGCCTGGTCAGGGAGCGAACTGGAATTGTCAATCAATACCATAACTGAAATTTCAACATCGCCACTGATCGCGACCTCATCCGCGTACATGTTCTTGCTATCCGCCACACGGCAGTGCACATAATTTCGTTCGTCGCCCATCTGCTTATTGTCAGCAAGGCTATTGAAGACTGCGGTAGGGGAGGGTTCATTTTTGGTGTACATCTCCCGCATCGGCCCCCATCCATAGTTGTTGTTGCCAACGCCAATACCAGGTGCCGGATTCGCGGTGGATGCGATCGACGTGGTTGGCGAATTTGTCGCAGATCCGATCTTGAAGTCGACTGTGTCGCGAAAGAGCGCGAGTACGGCAGCAACGGCCCCGACCAGTCCCGCTACCCCGAGAACAACACTGTTCTTCCACCACGGGGTTGGTGGCGTGGCCGGCGAGGGTGTTGGCGACGACGCTGCGGGTGGAGGTGTCGACGAAGGCGGAGGTGTCGACGAAGAGGGGGGCGGAGTCGTCGGGTTCGACATACGGCCATTCTTGACGATTTTTCCGACGCGCATAACCCACTTGAGCGACATCGGCCATCGTTGGCGCCCTTCGCCAGGCCGACACGCTCGGCCTCCCTTCGCGAAGGAAAGATCCGCAGGGCGTCACCGAATAGCCTGGGCTACAAGCTCACCGGGAACCGGTAGATCGGTGACGGTCAAAATTCCCAGTCGTCATCCTCCGCCTCGACACCCTTCCTGATGTCGTAGCTCGACCCGGACCCAGAGAAGAAGTCGTGGTTCTCGTCGGCGTTGGGCCAGAGGGCGGACAGGATCGCGGGGTTGACCTCGCGGTCGTCGCGTGGGAACAGGCGTTCGTAGCCGAGGTTCATCAGGGCCTTGTTCGCGTTGTACCGCAGGAACTTCTCGACATCGCTGGTGACCCGATCGGGCCGTAGAGGTCGCGCGCGTACTCGACTTCGTTCTCGTAGAGCTCGTACACCAGTTCTTGCGCATCGGCTTGCTCGTCGTCGAGCTGGCCGACGCCGAGCTGGCCGACGCCGAGCTGGCCGACGCCGAGCTGGAACTTGTATCCGAAGTAGTAGCCGTGGACTGCTTCGTCGCGGACGATGAGGCGGATCATGTCGGCGGTGTTTGGTGATCGTCCCCAGTCGTGGCTATTCAGAGTGGGGAACGAGGTAGTCGTCCAAGAGGACTGTCCTTCCGATGAACTCACGATGGGTGTGCTCCGCTGAACCATGCCGATGCTATCCATCACACCGGCAGAAGGTCCGTCCCCGGTTGCACAAGCCGCCGGTCACCGAGGACCCCTCAGGTGGAGCTGGCCGATGGCAGCGTAGGCGCTCAGGTCCCACGCCCCGCGATGGCGTGGTGCGGCGGGCGACAGCCTCCGTACTCTGTCGCGGTCGTCGCCCTCGCCGTCCTCGTTCCCATTCCGGTTGTCGTCGTCGCGGCTGAGGGCTGGTACCCACCGGTGCGGGGCGATCAGACCGGGCGCGAGGAGTTGGTACTCGGCGAGCATGGCCGTGATCTCGTCTCGTCCGCGTGGGTGGTACGGGATGCCCGCGCGGCGCAGGGTTTCGGCGGCGGCCTGGACGTGCTGGGGGTAGAACTCGTCGGTGACGTGGGTGAACACGAGCCATGTCCCGACCGGGAACCGGGCGGTCAACGCCGCGAGCACGGCAGGGGCGTCACTAATCCATTCTGCGGTGCCCGACACGCACACCGCCAACGGTGCCGTCATGTCCATCACGGCGGCGACATCGCCCACGATCGTGTCAGCGTCGGTGATGTCGGTATCGGTGAAGAACCGGGTAGGTGGTTCGTGCAGCAGCGCACGCCCATGCGCGGCCACGACGGTGTCGGAGTCGACATACAACGTCTTTGCGCTGCTGTTCGCTCGTTCGGCGATGTCGTGGATATTCGGGAAGTGGGGAATGCCGCACCCGAGTTCGACGAACTGAGACACCTCGTGATGGTCGGACAGGTACTCGACCGCGCGTCGGGTGAATCGACGGGATTCGGCGACCGCGGGCCGGATCGTGCTGCTCGCCAAGGCGTCGGCTAGCACCTTGTCAGGGTCGTAGTGGTCCTTCCCGCCGAGGAACGCGCTGTGCAGGCGTGCGGGGGTCGGCTGGTCGGGGTCGATCAGGTTTGGTGGACGGGTGGTCACGGTGGGGGCTCCTGCCGCGTTCGGTGCTCGTTCATCTCGGTGTCTGTTGGTGTCGGAGGTGTGGGGTGGTGGTTGTTGGGCGGGTCATGGTGCCGCGCTGATCGCGGTGATCGTGGCTGTGCCGTCGGGCTCGGTCGCGGTGGTGATGATCAAGGCCGCCAACAGCTCTGGGGTTTTGTTCGGCCATTGCTCACGGATCTGGACCTGCCACCGGCCCGGTGCGGTCGGCACGACGGTGGCGCAGTAGCGGGTTCCGACGGGCACGGAATCTATGCCGCCCTGAATGTGCTGCGTGGATGGGACTTTCGCGTCGGCGGTGACGTATTCGCGTGCTTTAGTGGCGGATCGTTGGACGTAGTAGGCGTATTGGAAGGCGAAGATCACGCTGACCGCGCTGGTGGTGTCGCCGGGGTCGGCGCCCGAAGACAGAGCGGTGCTGCGTTTGTGGGGGCAGTCGGCGATCGCGTGTGGCGCGGTGGTCGTTGTCGGGACCGCGTGGACCATCCCGGTCAACGGTGCGGGCAAAGGCGTGCTCGCAGCTGTGTTGGATTGTTCGTCGGTGTCGGGCAGCGACTCGAGCACGACCAACACAACGATGATCACGACCGCGAAGACCGCGCCGAGGGTGGCGATGACTCGTCCGGTGCCGGGCTGGTCGGGGCGTGCGGGTGCGTAGTTACGTCCGACCTGCCGAAACCCGGGCGGCGCCTTCGGTTCGTCGGGGTCGGCGTCGGTGGGGTCCATCCAGGCCGACCAGTCGCTGGAGCGGTCGTAGTCGTCGTAGTCGTCGTCCTCGTCGAACCCGTGGTCGGCGTCGCTACTGAGATCGTCAGGTCCGGTCGGAGGGTCGGGTCGGCGCAGATCGAGTGGGTTGTCGGTCATGTCCCCACAGCTCCGATGACGGGAACCACCACCGCGACAACGTCACCGGCGATTGCTGATGGTGAGGTCGTGCCGGCTTGTGCACGCGGTTTGTGCTCGCCGTCAGTCCCGGCGGCTTGACCCGCAGCAGGCGGCACCACAGCGCCGGTGCTCGAATTCTGGCCAGGCGACACAGCGGGGCCAGGCGCGGGGGAGGGCTGGGGTTTCTGGTCGCCGTCACTGGTGGGCGCGTCTGGTTTCGGCGTGATCGGCGCGGCACCGGTATTCGATCCTGTACCGGTACTGGCACCGTTCGCGCCAGTGGCAGGTTTGTCGGAACCACCGAAGTTGAACAGCGGTGCCCCGCTACCGGTGCCGCCGTTACTGGGCACGTTCGAACCGGTCCCGGTTCCGTTCGCCGTGGGCGCGGTGCCTGTGCTGTCACCGGTATTGCCGGTGAGTGCGGCGGTGATCGTTTCACCGGCTTCGTCGCCGAGGACGTCGATGGCGTGGGTCGCGACCCCGGCGGCTTCGGTGATCAGGGTGGTCAGCACTTCGGCCCCGGAGGTGATCAATTGGGTGCCGAGGGTGGTCGCGGCGTCGATGCCGGCGGTGGCGAGGGTTTGCTGCATCGCGATGACCGGATCGGTCGATGTCGAGCTACTGCCGGTGTCGTCGATGCCTGTGTCGGTGTCGTCGTCGCTGGTCAGGGATGGGTCGCCGGTGGAAGGGCCGCCGCCGGTTCCGAGGCTGGATTTCGGTGTCGTGTAGTCGGTTTCGCGCAGCTTGCTGGTGTAGGTGTCGTAGTCGGCTTGCGCGTTGTCGACTGCGGAGAGGGAGTTGCTGTACATCTGTCGGGCCAGCTCGATGACGGTGGTGACGCCTTGCTCGTTCGGTGAAGCTTTCAGAATCCGGCGGGCTCGGGTTTCGAAGTCGTCGAGTTCGGCATCGATCGCCGCGGCGGCGGTGGTGTTGGTGCCGACTGCGGCGTCGATCAGCGTGGCGAACTCTCCAGTTTGGTCGCTGCCCTCGACCAGGCTGGTGCGGGAGGCGCGGATCGCGGGGATCGCGGAGTTAGCAGCTGTGGAGCTCCAGCTCGATTCGAGATCGGTTGCCTGCAGGCGGTAGGGCGCCTCGGTCGAGTCGAGTTGGCTGATCGCGTTGTTGAGCAGGCCCAGTGCCTCGGCTGGGTCGCCGGTGCCGTCCACGCTGGTGCGCAGCTCGCGGATCGGTGCCGACAGGTAGGCGATGATCGCATCGGGATCTGGCGCCACCTGGCTGCTGGTCGAGGTTTTCACACGCCCGGCCATCACAACTGCCCGATGTTGTCGAGGCCGTCGCCGATGCGCTGATCGAGCCCGCTGATCTGGGCGCGGTAGGTCGCGACGTGGTCGGCTTGATCGGTCACCGTGTGCGCGCAGCCGCCGAGATGGTTGGCGTGGTTGGTCATCGCGGTGATCAGCAAAGCCCGAAAGTCTTCGCCGATCAGCCCCAACCCGGGCACCGCGTCGACCGCTGCGGTGGTGGTGTTCGTGGCGTGGGATACCTCGGCGGCGATGTATGTGCCGGTGGTGGCGAATTGGTGTGCGGTGGCGGGATCGAAGTCCAGTGTCATGTGGTGGCCCCCTGGCAGTGGTACGGGTGTAGGTAGGTAGGACGGGTGACGGTGTGTGAAGGTCAGCGTGCGGTCAGCTCGACACGGCGCGGCCGAGCCTGATGAAGCGGCGGAGCCTGATGAGAGATGAGGGCTGTCGAAGACCGTGCGGGCGGTTCGATCTGGTCGAGCAGGGCCACGATGTCGAGGTCGGTCGAATCGAGGAGTTTCAGGTGGCGTGCACCCTGGGCGGCGGCGGCGAACGCTTCGACGAGGACCGTGCGTTCGGCCAGCTGTTCGGGTGGGGTGCCGGGTGCGAACCCGTGTGCGATCACCGCGTTCAACAGCTCTGCGCCGGCCTCGGGGATGTCGTAGGCGAGATCGATCATCGTCATGATTTCCGATTCGAACCCCGTCCGGAACTTCCAGAGCCCGGCCAGATCGGAGAGCACTTGCGATCCGTAATAGCAGCGCAGATCCGGCACCGGATTGTGCGCTGCCAGCGCGCGGGCGTGGCGCCAGCATTGATCGATGCGGGCAGAGAGAAGTCGGCGTGCTTGCTGGTGGAGTCCGTGGTGGATGACGATGTCGCATCCGACTTCCACCCCGACCGAGCGCGAACCCCTGGTCACGGTGCGGACGCGGGGATGCACGGTGAGGTAGACCAGGGCGAGGCAGGTGGGGTTGAACGCGAGCCCGACAACGGTGTCGGGGCCGTGTCGGACCATCGCTGCGGTGGGGGCGCTGATGTTGCTGTAGTGCAACATCGGGCGAGTAGTCGTCATGGTTGGCTGCTTCGGGGCACGGCGCCCAGCTCGATGCGCTGCGGTCGGGGGACCGGCGGCAAACCGTCGCAACGGCGACGAGGCTGGCGACGACCTTTGGCCAGGCCCCGCATCAGCTTGTCGAACTGTCGGCCGGATTCGAGGAACGCCGGACCGAGCGGGCACTGGCCCAGGTGCGGCGGCCATTTGTCGAAGAGCACGGTGAACATAGCGATGCGACCGACCAGTTCCCCGGCGGTGACGAGCTCGGGGGAGTCGTCGTCGATCAGGACCGCTGTGTCGTGTCGGTTCCCGATATGCCAGCTGATCTCGTCATCGATCACCCGGGCGATGGTGCGACTGAGATCGGTCGCGGCTTTGGGGATCTCGTAGTGCTGCCATTCACTGATGGTCGCCGGGTCCACGTCTGTGAGGTAGATCGTCCACATCGTGACGAAGACGTGCGTGGCGTGCTCGAGCGAGGTCGTCGACTTTTGCGCGCCGTTCCACACCGTGAGCAACCGGTTGGTGTCGGGCAACGGTGCGATTCTTCTGTTCATCGGTCTCCGATCGATCGGTGAGGACTGCTGGTTACGGGCAGTGCGCTGCCAGACAGCGGAGGGGTTGGGGGAGTTAGCGAGTGGGGTCGGTGATGCCGGGCTGGCGGGCAACGGTCGAGCTAGTCGGGGGGTGGGTCGCGTCGGCGCTGACGCCGGGCTGGCTTGGGCCGACCACGGTCACCGGAACGGTGGCCGGTAGTTGTGGCAGCTCGGTGGGTGGTGCCGCGATGTGTTGGGGGGCTCCCACCACCTCGACCGGCAAGGGGCTCGGTCCTCGTGAGGTGGTGGGAGCTGGAAGGTCCACGCTGAACGGCGCGGACGAGGTCGAGACGAGCACCGAGCGCGTGAGGGTAGCGGTCGGCGACGGAGGTGAAACTTCACCAGTGCGCGCCGGTAACAAGGGTGCGGCGGCGGCGTCGTGGGCGACGGCGGCAAGCCACGCTCCCGCCCACGCGGCAGGGGAGGGCCCGTCACCGACGGCATGGGAGTAGGCGTCGTGCCGCATTCCGGTTTCCCAGATCCGCACCCACGTGGTGAGGTCGAGCAGGTCGCGGTTGTCGGCAACCTCGCGCCGCACGACATCGAATGCCGTCGAGATCAGTCGATCTCCGGTCGTCGGCGCCACCAGGTCGGCGACCGCACTGGTGAACTTCTCGCCCAGCATGACGACAGCGGCGGCCGGATTGGACAGTGCGACAGCCGCCAGCTGGGTGAGGGCGGCGGGGTTGAGCACCGACGCGACAACAGCGTTGACCGCGTCGAACCCGATAGTTCCGACACGTGTCACGGCGGCGAGGGCGGCGTTGACATCCAACCCGGCCCGCGGGTCCGAGGCATCCGCGAGGCGCTGCGACATCGACTTCTGCGGTGAAATGCTCAGCGTGCCATATGAGTCAACAACAGCGATGTCGTCGAGGACGGTGGCTGCTGCGTTGAGCGAGGTGTAGGCGAGGGCTTGCCCGATCGAGATCAGCGAGCCGATCGGGTCCCCGGTCGAAATCAGCGACTGCGAAGCCACCCCCGCGGCGGCACGCAAGATCGCCGACCCCTCGGGGGTGTCGCAGGCCAGATCACCGGAGACGCAGACACTGGCCACTCGGCCGGTCAGTGCGCCGAAATCTTCGGCGATGTCACGCTGCGGGCCGATCCCACCACCCGCAACCCCTGATCGGACCGGCGCTGCGGGCAGTGCTGCCAGATGTTTTCCACTGGTTCCTGGCGCCGGGGCCGGTGCGGAGGCTTCGGTGCCAGGGAACAATCCCGTGCCGGGGCTTCGGGTCGGGTCGGCCATCAAGATCACCGCCGCGATCACACTGGGATCGACGACCCCGTGGCCCGCACCGATCTGCTGGGCCACGATCGAGGCGACATGCGAGCCCTGCGAATAGCTCACCAACCCCACCCTGGTTCGCGGACACACCGAATGAAGCTGCGCCATCATCGATTCCGTGCGCACCACGCCGGTAGCGACCGATTCGGCGTACGGAACGAGCGAGGCACCGACCGCGCCACCGAAGCCCGCCGGATAAGGCACATAGGCGCGATCGACCAGACCCGGATCGGAAGCGGCGGCCATCATCGGCCGCATCACCAGCGACAACATCCCGGTGTCAGTGCTCGGCGCGGCATCCGGTGAGGACTCACCGGTGCCCTGAACAGCGAACACATACAGCGCTGGACATTTCGTGAGCGACAGCGACGTCGAAGGGGCCGGTGTCGTCGTCGGTGACGCCGAGGCCACGCACACCTCAGGTGCGCCCGAGACGAAGACCGCGACGCAAGCGACGATCGCCGCGGTCCTTCGGGTGAGTGTCATCGCTTCTCCTGCAAGGGAATCAAGTCGGAGCGGGTGCTCCACCAGATGCTCAACGGGACCCGCCGACGTCCGGCGAGCAGATCGTCGGTGAGCGCGTCGAGCCCGCGCACCAGCTCATCGAGCGGGCCCCACACCGCAGACAACCGGTCGAGGTCGACGGGGCGGCCCGGCGACGCGGCGTGGTCGGCCATCCTGACCAGCACCATCGAGACCGTTTCGGTGTGCAGCACCGCTGACTCGACCGGGATCGGCAGGACCTGATCGACGTAGGTGTCGATGCGCCGCATCTGCCCGATCCGCGCCCTGCTGACTTCGTCGTCGGCGGCGCGGGTGGCCAGACGGACCAGCTCGGCCGCGGCGGCGAGGAGAGGATGGGTCAGCTGGTGGCTGCTGGCCCGTCCGAACATCGCTTGCAGCACGACCCGCCCTGATGGAAGCGACGGTGACGGCTCGTTTGCGCTGGTCATCGACGAAGCTCCTTGCGAACAGCGCACACTCGCGACCTTGCGGCGTCGGTGTGGTGGTGAATCAGATCGGGGGCAGAACAACTCGCGACCACGCCGCCGTCGAGCCGGTTGGCTCGGCGGTGGACGACGGTGACGGCTAGTCGGTGTGGGTAGCTAGTGCTCGGGTGAGCAGGACCCGCGCGTCGTCGCCGTAGACGGCTTGGTTCTGGAGCAGGGCGAAGGTGCGCTCAGCGAGTGCGATGTCGTCGGGGCGGGTGGCGATGACTTCACCGGTGACGGTTTCGATCTCGACCGCAGAGCTGTCGTGGATAACGAAAGCCAAGGTGGCGGCTACGAATTCGGCGCTGAGCGCGACGATCCCGATGCGAAGGTTCGGGCGGGAGTCCAGGTCATCGATCAACGCCTTGATCTGAGCGCGCATCACCGCGGCGCTACCGACCGTGCGATGCAAGGCCCACTCGCCGATGAGGAACTCGAACGTGTGGGGTTCGCGGTCGAGGATCAGTTGGCGTTGCATCCGGGCCGCGACGACCTCGTCGAGATCGTTCGGAACGCCCAGGACTCCGATGCAGGCGGTCAGGACCGCCCGTGCGTAGTCCTCGGTCTGGGCCAGTCCGATGACCAATTCCGGGTTCCATGCGCGCTGGCGGGTGACACCACTCTCGATGTCGATCAGGCTGCGCTGCAGCGCAGCCAGGCCGGACTCGGTCCGGGCGTACCAACTCGCATAGGTCATGTCAGTTCCGTATCTGTGTGGTGGTGGGGACGCCGGTCGGCGCCCGGCGAATCGGGGATGTTGGTTCAGTTGGCGTGGTGGTCGGTCACGCGGCGTGCAGCGCGGCGCGCGCGGCGTCGAGGGTGAAGCTGATCAGCAACTCGAAATCGGCGAGACTGTCCGGGCGGGGTTCATCGAGCCAGACACGGGTCTCGTCTCCCGGGGTGGGCAGTGGGATCGGGGAACCGGGGGCGGTACGGATGGCCTGCACCGTCGAGGTAGGCGGAAACAAGCTGATCGCCCGGGTATCGCCGACCTTGGGCGCGGTGGTCAAGAAGGTGCGGGTCCGGGTGGCGACGTTGTCCACGACCGGCGTGATCACCCTGCTGTGGCGCAGCGTGTCCAGGACCAGGTCCGCCAATCCCGAACACACTTGGATCCCGTGAACAGTCTTGGCGGGCAGGATGATCTGGTCGTATCCGTCGAGCTCGACGCGCCAACCAAGGCTCCGGTAGGCGATGCAGCGATCGGCAGGGGTTTGGGTCAGGGGTGTAGCCACAGTTCCTCGCAGGGCATTCGGTTTATCGGGAGAAATCCGTCCCGAATCTCGGTAGCGGTGATGGATGGATGGGGATGGGAAAGCCAGTCACGCAGAAAGTTCCGCACCGCGGTGCGGCAGCCGCGGAAGTCGACCACCAGCCCGGCGCTGATCACCCGTAGGTGGGTGTCGGGTTCGTCGGGGCGAGGTGATCGCGGCAGCGGCATAGCGAACCTCCGGTGCCCTACCGGCACGCCAAGATCGCGGTGACGACGACCTCGGCGGTAGGCCGATACGGATCCAGTGGTTCGAACGGCAGCCAGCGTCGCGCGGGATCACGTGGTGAGGGCAGTAGCACCTCGTCACCGTCGGGCATCAGCACGGCCTCGACGGCCGATAGTGCCGCATAGGTACTCGAGCTACGCAGGTATGACGGTGGCGGCCTGGTCATCATTGTCGCCACAGGACGGCGGGAGCTGGTGTCGAGGATGACTGGTCCCGGCCACGCCATCTCCGCAACGACTCGCTGACACAGCGCAGACGGCAACACGATCGCGCCGATGGTGCCGGTCCGCACGACGATCTGGCCGGTGGATTCCCGGGCGAACGCATCGAATCCACACACCTGCCGGTAAACGGTCGCCTGACGAATAACCTTGTCGGTCGCTAGAACTCGTCCGCGAGTCATCGTGATTCGCCCCGTTCTACACAGGCACGCACCGCACGCAGAACCGTTGTGGTCCCCGGGCGCTGCGGGCTATGTGGTGGCAGCTCCCAAAGACGGACAGGGTCGTCGTTTCTCGCGGTCGGCGTCGGAAGTCCGATCTGCACGCCGGAAGCCATGACCACCACGTTGTGGTCCCACAACGAGGCGGCCTCGGCGGCGGGGATATCGAGTCGGAATTCGGATCTGGTGAGGAAGGTCCACGACCCTGACTGGGGATGGGACACGATCGGTCCACATTCTTCAGCTCGTCTGTCCAACTCCGCGCGCATTCGTCGACCGAGAGGGGCAGGGACCATGACCGCCTGTACACGACCCGCGATGACGACGATCTGGTCGGTAAGGGGGTCGAGGACGGCTGGAAGCTGGCAGACCTCTCGGTAGTAGGTGCAACGCGATGCCGCGGTGACGCCCACGAAATCCAACACAGTGTCGCCGGAAGTCGTTGTGCACGGGGGGTGGTCCATGGGAGCTGTGGATGGTGTCCGCGCCGGAAACGCGTTCATTCGTTGCCTCCACGGACGTAGCCGGTTCTCACTGTCGAGCGCGCAATGATGGCCAGGAGTCGATGTCGGGTGGCCGGTCCGGTGGTGATGGCTGTCAAAGCCTTGTCTACTGCTGCGGATCGGCGGGTCCTCGCTCGCCACCGAAGCCGACCTGTGGGTTCGGATTTGAGTTCGGTGACGCAGGCTTCCAGCTCGTCCGGACGATGGCGGGCCGCCCATCGCAGGATGGCTTGTAGCTCATGGCTTCTTCTGTTCCACACCGCCTCGACCCCCAACTGGTATGCGCGTGTTTGGTTTCGTTCAGACAACCAGCGGCAGGTGGTGCCGACTAGAGATTTGGTGTCCACAGCGCATCCACATCCGCGGCTGGTGTTGTGGTGGCCGTCGGGAATTCAGTGCCCGTTGCTGGATCCGGTTGCTGATCGGAGGGGCCGGTGTCGATCAGCCGCACGTCGGCTGCCTGGGGACCACGGCTGCCTTTGGTGATCTCGAACTGCACGGGCGCACCGTCGGCGAGGCTTCGGTAGCCTTGGCCGATGATGCCGGAGTAGTGGACGAAGACATCAGGGCCGTCTGCGCGGGAAATGAACCCGAACCCCTTTTCGGCGCTGAACCACTTCACAATTCCGTTGGTGGACATCTGATACGGCCTCCTTGATCCTGTTCGGTCTCCCCGTCGCCGGTCTTCCGATGTGAGGAGCTACGCAAATTCCGGGTTGCTGGCGGCGAATTGACCTGCCGTCAGGCTTTAGCGCTGGTAGTCATCGTGGGCGTTGGTCGGCTCCGGCTGTAGTGCTCGGGTGAATAGGTTTGATTCACTGCGAGATCGGTCGAGGATTAGGGTGGACAGATGGCGTCATCGCCTGGGTTCCGAGGCTGCGTTCGGTGCCGACGGCCCGCCGTCGGCACCGACGCGCGTTCGCTGTGCGTCGACTGCGCGCACGCGTCATACGCCTCACGGTTGCCCGCCGCGCAGTGGTGGACCGGTGAGTTGCGAGATGCTCTGCGCAGCAGGGATATCGGGTCGATCCTCGCGGCGTACCGGCATCACCCCGCGCACGGGCACCGCCCGCTGCCGCAATCGGAGTTGGCGCGCTGGCTGGGCATCTCGCAGCCGCGACTGTGCCGGCTCGAAAACCACCGTGCCCAACTCGATGACACGGTCTTGGCGACGATCGCCCACATCCTCGGAATCCCAGAAGAGCTTCTCTGGTTCGACCTCCAGTCGAAAACGCCTCCGGCACAGGGCATCGCGCCGGTGCGGCTCCCTAGCGGCCAAACGGTCCCAGCATCGAACGCAGCGACGGAGGACCCGCTCGCCGAAACGCACCTCGCGACGCTGACCCACTACGCGAATCTCGACATGCTCGCAGGTCCGCACGATCTGCTCGATGTCGTCGAAAGCCAGTTCGCAACAATAGATTCCGCGATGCGAACCAGTCGGGGGCGGCGTCACGAGAAGCTGCTCTACACTTCCGCCCGGTTCGCCGAATTCCTGGGCTGGCTGCACCAAGACGCCGGAAACCTCAACACCGCGATGAGATGGTCGAACGAAGCCCAGAATCGTGCGGAGCAGAGCGGCGACGTCCAACTGCGGGCTTACGTCCTGATGCGCAAATCCAACATCGCAGCCGACTCCGACAACACCACCTTGGCAGTCGATCTGGTCGACGAAGCACTCACCAGAACAGTCGGACTGACCGTGCGGCAACGCTCGGTCCTGTTGCGGCAAAAAGGTCACGCCTACGCACAACGAACCGCGATCACCGGCGACCGAAGAGACCGCCGAACATGTGTCGATGCACTGGCGGAGGCCGCGACGCTCGCTTCCGACGACAACACGGATCCCAACGACTTGGCGCAATACTGTTCATCGGGCTATATCGCGATGGAAGCCGCACACTGCTGGGTCCAACTCGGCCGCCCCGAGAAGGCCCTGGCGACCCTCGAATCAGGCCTCGCGGATTGGACACCCGGCAACCACCGCGACCTCGGGATGGGCTTTGCCCGGCTCGCGACCGCCTACGCTGGCGTCAGCCAACCCGACCAAGCCCTCGACGTCGCCAGGCATGCGCTGACAATCCACTCCGACACCGGCTCACACCGGACGATCCAGCAGTTGAAGCAAGTAGGCGTCGCGCTCGCGGCCCGAGGACACCGCAGCCACATCCTCGACTTCGCCGCTATGCTGCGCGCACACATGGCGACAGCCCAGGTCGCCTCAGTAACCCACGATGAGGAGTTCGAGTGGAGCTGATCACGACTGCCACCTCGACCGACGTCGCACGTCTCGACAGTACGGTCGCGGTCCTGCCCGTCGGCAGCTTCGAACAACACGGCGATCACCTCCCGTTGATCACCGACACAGCCATCGCCTGCCTGATCGCCGAACGAATCGCCACCACATATCAACTCGTGCTGCTGCCGCCGATCACCTTTTCCTGCAGCCACGAACACGAGACCTTCCCCGGCACTGTCAGCATCAGCGCATCCACCCTGACGGTGATGATCGACGACATCAGAACTTCCCTAAAGAGAAGCGCAATCACCACCCTGGTCATCGTCAACGGCCACGGCGGAAACTATGTCCTGTCCAACATCGCCGCCGAAGCCAACGTCAGCGGCCGTAACGTCGCGCTCTACCCCGGTCGCGTGGACTGGGAAGCTGCTCGAACGCAAGCGGCGATGGTGAGCGACATGCACGACGACATGCACGGCGGCGAGCTCGAAACATCAATCCTGTTGTATGCCCGCCCGGAACTGGTGCGTGACTCCTATCGCGACGCCGATCACCTCGCAACAGAACGACGGCACTTCCTCCTGACTGGAATGGCCGAATACACCCCCACAGGCATCATTGGTCTCCCCTCGGCCGCCACCGCCGCCAAAGGCGAAGCCGCGCTCGCGAGCCTCACCGATTCGTTTGCGAGCTACCTTGAAGCAACCAAACGATAGCTACTTGATCTTGTGAAGCTGCCGGGTTCTCGCCGAAAACTGAGCTGCGGACATCTTGAAAAACTGTGCTGTACAACTGATTCCTAGCGGTCGAGAGCACCAGTGTGTCGCTAGGACGCAGGTTCACTGCACGGAGCGTTATCCACAACGTGTCCACAGAATGGCATGATTCGACAGCATGGACAGTCACGCCGCTATCGTCGGTGCGCAGCTCCGAGCCGCCCGCGAGGCCGCAGGCGTTTCGTTGGCTGCGTTGGCGGCCGAAATTCACCGGGGGAAGTCCGCGCTGGCCTACTACGAGACCGGTGAGCGCACACCGCCGCCGGATGTCATAGCGTGTTACGAGAAGCGATTCGGTGGCCTTCAAGATCCAGTCGCTACCCTCGCCGACCTTGGAAAGGCTGACGTGGAAAGACGCGCGTTCCTGCGTGGCGGGTACTCGACAGCGCTGGGCGCCTCGGTATTGCGGCCTGGATGGCTGGACACCTCCGCACCAGTATCAAGAGCGCAGAGCGCGATCCGGCACGTCGGATCTTCCGATGTCACCGACGTCCGCAACGTCATGACGCTGTTCTCCCAGATCGAACAGCGCATGGGGGGTGGCCACGGGCGACGCGCTGTTGTCCAGTACCTCAGCAGTGAGGTCGTCGACTACCTCAACGGCACCTACACCGACGAAGTCGTGCGCCGAGATATGTTCTCGGCAGCGGCCGAGATGGCGTACTTGGCAGGTTGGATGGCCTTCGACAACGACGAGCATTCCGCGGCTCAGCGCTATTTCGCGACGGCGACCAAACTCGCCGCCGAGGCGGAGGATGCGCCGTTGACCGGCCACATCTTGCGTGCGATGGCGCACCAGGCGATCGACCTCGGACACGCCGCAGAGGGGCTCGAATTGGCCGCGGCTTCCGTCGCTGGCTCCCGGTACAGCACTGCTACCCCCCGCGAGCGAGCATTGCTCAAGATTGTCCACGCGAAAGCCCTCAGCGTTGCCGGCCGACGTTCGGAGGCTGCGAAGGCTGTGATTGTCGCCGAACAGGACCTCGCCTCGGCATCGAGCTCAATCGCTGAACCCTCGCGGGTGTTCTTCTTCACCGAGGCCAGCCTGGCCCACGAAACTGCGTGTGTTCTCCGTGACTCCGGTGACCTGCACGGCGCTGCTGAACAGTTCGACCGCAGTGTGCGCAAACGGAAAGCACAGGCATTTGCACGAACTCATGCGGTCACCCTCGGCTACCTAGGGGCGGTGCAAGCGAGACAGGGCGACCTCGAAGTAGCTTGCGCAACATGGAAGTCCGCGCTGGTGTCGATGGGTCAGGTTCAATCTGGTCGCACACGCGCCGTGGCACACGGTATCCGGGCGGCCGTCGCGCCGCATCGTGGTTCGGCGGTGGAGGGGCTGGCCGAAATCGATAACCGAGCCTCTGAATACCTGCAAGCACAAGGGAAATAGGAACGCAGCAATGACTGATGAGAAGTTCGAAGTGGTACCGATCGCGCACGTGGTCGGTGGGCGCCGTGAACCCACGGACGATCAGTGGGGTGACACAGAGACGATCATCAGGATCGATGACCCTCGGTTCAGTGAAGATTCCGTCAAGGGGCTCGACCAATTTTCCCATGTTGAGGTCGTGTTCCGGTTCCATCTGACCGATCAATCCGATCTCCACTTAGGTGCCCGCAGCGCGCGCGACAACCCTGAGTGGCCCGAGGTCGGGATCTTCGGGCACCGCAACATGCGTCGCGTCAACTGGCTCGGAGTCTCCCGCGCCCGACTGCTTCGCATCGACGGTCTCGACCTCCACGTCGCTGAACTAGACGCCGTCGACGGCACTCCCGTGTTCGATATCAAGCCGTGGTTCGCCGAGTTCGGGCCTCGCGGCGACGTCGAGCAGGCGCCCTGGTCGACCGAGATGCTCAAGAACTACTTCTAACCGTGCGATCTGCTCCCGGCGCGGCCAGCAACGCTGAGGAGCCTCTGCTCGAAGACAAATGCCGGAAAGGCGCAGCCGCATGGGCGATCAGGACGGCATCGACTTCAATGGTGCAAGCACCGGGGACGACTATTGCGTTCTCCCTGATGGTCGGGTGCCGTTCTGGGTGATGCTGACCGTGGGCGATGACGCTCACTGCGTGACGCCATGGCACACGCACCAGGCCCCGTTGATCCTGTCAGCCGCGGTGATCGGCCGCGACTGCACCATCCCGGCCGGCGAAGCCATCGGCCGGGAGTTCACCGCCGCTGGCGGCCGGGGCGAACCATTGCACGACTTCCGGCTTGTGCACGATCCACGACTGTAGGGCTCCGAACTCGCAGGACCTCGCACCTGGCGACGTGGCTGGACCTTGCCGGAGGGCTGTTGGTCGACAGAGGATGCACTGTTGCTCGGTCACCTCAACACTCAGAACGAGGGAAACTGGCTCGAACCGAGTAGGTCGCGTCAGGTGCTGACGGACCCCGGATTGGTGTCGGAGGCCGCGGCTATCCTCGCGCGCCATGGACCCCTCTACCGCTGCCGTCGCCGAGCTGATCGCCGCGATGGCCCCGTTCGACGATCTCGAACAGCAACACATCGAACAGACCCTGGACTGGCTCGCCGCAACGACCGATGTTTACCGTCGCATTTCGCCTGCGACGCCATCGCCGCACCTGGTGGCCTATGTGGTCTTGGTCGACCCCACCGAGCGTGGCCTTTACCTCGGTCAGCACCGCAAGTCCGGCCTTCACCTCCCGATGGGCGGGCATCTAGATCCCTTCGAGCATCCGTTCGCCGCAGCGCGCCGAGAAGCCCGTGAGGAACTGGGCATCGACGCGAGCTTCGATGTCGTCGGCCAACGGCCACTGCTTCTGACCGTGACTTCGACCATCGGCCCCACCACCGGACACGTGGACGTTTCGCTGTGGTTCGTCGCCCGTGGCGATCGGACCAGCCGCCCAGATCTCGACCCGGGCGAGTTCGACGGTGGTCAGTGGTGGGATCTCGACCCCCACGGCCTACCCGATACGGACCCACACCTCGGCCGGTTCATCCGCAAGCTCGACACCGTCCTGCAACCCACGACCGTCCGATGAAACCACTGGTAGTGATCCGTGGAAACTCGGCCTCGGGCAAATCGACCACCGCGATCGCAGTCCAGCGCCGATTCGAACATGGGCAATGCGCGGTGATCTCCCAGGATCTGGTGCGGCGGAACATGCTCCGGGAACCGGACGAGGCGGGCGCGTTCAACATCGACCTGATCGAGGAGATCGCCCGTTCGTGTTCGGGGCGGGGGATGGTGGTGATCATCGAGGGAATCCTCCATGCCCACCGGTACGGGAGCATGCTCGGCCGGCTCACACATTGGGTGGAAAGGTCGTTGTTCTACAGTTTCGATCTCACCTTCGCCCAGACCCTGGACCGTCACGCGGGGCGCCCACAGGCGGCGACGATTCCACCGGAGCAGATGGCCTCGTGGTATCACGGCTGGCAGCCGCTGCCGTTCGTCGAAGAAGTCCGCATCGATGCGAGCTGGACTCTCGATGCCGCGACAGACCGGATCTATCGCGACATCGAACACAGCCGTGGCCCAGCGTGATGAGCGGAGTCGCAGGCTGTTGGGCAGTGCGGGGCAACCAGTCGAGGATCTCGATGCGATCCAGCGACCGCTCGCCGGTGAAGACCTTACCTACTTCGAGTCCCTGTCGTCGGTGTGCTGGCGCGGATCGGCCTGTCACAGTGGTGGCCGTGGCGTATGTCGTTGTCGGCAAAGAGGACTGGCTGGTGTGGGGCTCTCGTGTGGTTGCCGACGAACCCGGGTTCTGTGAGGTGCGAGGTTCGGGAATCGTGGCGCCGCGCGCGGGTTGATGCGGTCGTGGCGGTTGCTCGCGACCTGGGCTGCTTGCGCTACTGGCGCAAGGTCGAAGTCGACGGTCTGGATGGAATTTGGGCATTGTGTAGACGCGGCCGGTGCGCTTTGACATCGAGTAGTTGGTCGCGCGATGATCATGCAGCGTTCATTGACGAGCGCGTGTTACGGCATTTTCTTCATGGGGGTTAATAATAAGTACCAGCGTGCCCGAGAGTGCGGCGAATAGCGGATCCAGTGAATTGGCTGACCATCGAGATGTCGCACCTTTTGTAGACAATCACTTGAGTAGCTCGACATCGCGAACGGCTGTCTTTTTGATCAGCGCGTCTGTGATTTACGGCGTGCTCACTATCGGTCTCCTCATATTATCGCGGACGAGCCCGGACCGCGCCCGTGAGCTCAGCCTCAAACTCACCATCGACACCTCGACGGGCATTGACCTGCTCGCAGTCATCGCGACGGTTGTCGTCGCGCTCAACATCGCCGCGTGGTGGACTCGAACCTCAAGCCCGTCGCAGGCAACCGCAACCGCATCCGAAAGCACGGAGAGGCTGAAGGGGCGGGCAGCTGAATTCGCGCGACATCTGCACTTCTCCGATGCTGCGTTGGCGTTGGGATTGACCGCTGCGGTCGTCGGCCTTGCATCGCTCGCCGATGCTGTCCATGACGACAACCTGCTAACCGGAGTCGTGATCGTTGTTATTGCTACGGCGATCTCGATTATCAGCATCGACTCACAGTCAGGGCTCCGTGACAGTCTGGCGCTCAGTAGGGCGTTGACCAGGCATCGTCAGAGGTCCGACCTAGCTAGGCTCAACAACATCGTCCGTGAGCCGACAACAGGAGATGATGAGTCTCCTCCGAGATGGTCAGATCTTGCAACGTCGGCCCGCTGGGCAGGCCACGCATGGAGCCGACGGCTCTGGTGGGCATACGAAGTCATCGTCGTTGTCTCGATAACGGTTGCTGGTCCAGCGGTGGTTGTCGGCACCGATCGGCTGATCCGCTCGGATACCGAAGGCTATTGGCAAGGGTTGGTGTGGCTTATCGTCGCAACCCTCGGGTATTGGGCAATTGTGTCAGTTCTCATCCTCATGCCACTTTGGTTGATTGTGTGTCGCCCCGTTTTCACTGCGAGGGCGATAGCAGCTATCTGCGCTGGTTTGCTTGCCCTCTTCATCGCTTTGCCGTTCGTCTACATCGGTACTGCCGATGACTCGATCGTGGTCCGTTTGACACAGGGTGCTGCCAGCTCATGGTGGATTCTTGCACCCATTATTATCATGATTCGCTCCCTGGTGACACGCGATGACCATGTGCGATGGTTCCCCGCGAGGTTTGCTAGACGCGCGCTCAGACGCTTGATCTGCCTACAGATCGCCAGTCTCAAGAAGCAGCTCGGAATTGGGACGCAGGAATCAGGATCGTCGGGCGCGGCTATCCCGAATTGGCTTCAGTTCTGGACGATCCCGATGTTGTTGGTCTCAGCGTCGCGAAGATGGTACCGGTCGGCATCCGGAATGGAGATACCGCAACCGCAACCGCAACGGCCTACCGACCTCGCATCATCATGACCGTGTGGGACCGCGGCGCGTAGCGCTACGAACCGATGGTGGCCGACTAGTCCCCACCATACTGGGCGGCTACAGAGCTGAATACGAACGTGCTGCAGTACCAAACGATCTCGCGGTGCACAGGCGGCCGCTAAGCGGTGGTGGGCATCGGGGGCCTCCAACAACGAGTGTGCTCCGTCTCGGGCCGACAGTAGGGTACCGAGTCCTGCAGACTGGGACATCGACGAATCGCAGCTCGTAGGCTAGGACGTCGCTGTCAGTCTGTCGCGACTGGATGATGGATCACTGAGATAGGGATGCCGTGGACGATCAGGTTCGCCTTCTGACTGGCTGGTTTCGTACCGGGAATTGGCCGGTACTGCCATGTCCCGCGTGCTCGAAAGGCAAGCTGACGGCCGACGATGAACATCTGAAGCACCTTCAGAGCCCAAGCACGTATGGCTGGGAGAGCGGTGGTGATCCCACCGATATCCGCGGGATCTTCCATGGCTTCCTCTTCTGCAACGCTCAGGCATGCCGGGAGCGGGTCGCCGTTGTCGGCGACTACGCAGTCCAGTACGACATCGACGACAATCTCGATCACTACTTCCGCGTGCGGGTGCTCCATCCCCCAGTTCCAGTTGTTGAAATTCCTGATTCGGTCCCAGGTTCTATCCGACAAACCCTCCTGCGTGCTGCTGGGGTGGCGTGGAGCGATCCATCGGCGGGGATAGCGCTGCTGCGCCAGAGCATCGAGCGTCTGATGGACGAGCAAGGGATTGCCGCCACAACGACAAATGACAAATTTCGGCCGCTACACCAGCGCCTCACCGACTTTCGGGCGATCGAATCCGAAGTGGCAGACCTGTTGGAGGCCGTCAAATGGGTTGGGAACGAAGGTACTCATCCTGGAGGACTGGACGCAGTTGACTTCGTCGAAGCTGCTGAACTCGTCGAGCTAGCGCTGAAATTGCTCTTCAAGTCTGACACGTCTGCCCTACACGAACGAGCGCGCCGTGTGGTCCAAGCGAAGCGGTGGGTGCCGTAACTCAGCTCGGCTGCGCCGTCAGTGTCGTGTCGGTGCTGGCGGCGATGACCGGCGAACCACACCACCTCGCCGGTCAGTACGCCGACGGCCACGGACTCACACAATTGTCCTGCCAACGTAGTCGCGTTCTAGCTGGTCCAGACGGAGGAGGCCTGGCAGCCATCATCGAGCTAGCGCTCAGATCGACTCAGCGCGTATTCGACCGCAGTTGCCCGGTTTGCTGCCTCTCCGACTCCGATCTCGGCAAGGTGAGTTCGCCAGTACGATCGCCAAACCTCACGTGAGCTGTCGTCGCTGAGAATGGCATCAACCGCAGTCGGCTTGTCGCCGAGTGGCCAGTGCGGGATCGGATCGGGCCCCGTGGCGAGACAGAGCCGAGCGAGGATGGCTCGCCTCACGATGTCACGCAGCCGATCAATCGCGTATCCGAGGTTCACTGTGAGTTTCACATCGTCGCTGGTATCCGATGTCGTCGAGACCGATGCGAGGGTCTTCCGGAGCGCCTTCTCGGTGAGTTCGCCTCCATGCACGATTGTCGAGCGCAGACCGTACAGCGCTTTCACATCCCCGAAGATGCCGCGTGCAGAGTCGTCGTCGGCAGCAAGCAACGCGGATACACGCGTGCACAATCGAAGCGTAAGTCCCTCCCCCTCGTTGGTGCCCACCATGACGCCCTCCAGCGCGGTGGCCAGATCAACCAACTGCTCGAACGCGTCAGTCGTGTGATCGAATCCGCCGAACTTCTTGAGCGCCAGGCCGAAGGAGGTGTGAATCTTGCCTTCGTGTCCAGGATCTGCCGATCGAACGAGTGCTGAAAGCGCATCGAGAGCTGGGCCGTGCGCGTCATTCAACCGGATCACTCGACGAGCCACTGTGATCGACCCATCGTTCATCAACTCCCGGAGCCTGGCCGGAACCTGAGTCACCGCCGTGGACATCCCCGTAACCTCATAGACAGGTTGAGCGGTTCCATTGGTGAGAAGCGAGGCGATCAAGATGAAGTGGTCAAGCTTTCGACTGAGTTCTCTGCCGGTGTGAAAACCGGGCGTATCGAGTGTCTGGCGAAGGACTAGCAGACTCCGCGGCGTGAGTCCCTTGACGGACGGCCGACGCTGCAAGACGTGTGCCGAGTCCGGAATCTGTCTGCGGATCACGATATTTGACGCTGACCCGACCTGATCGGGTATGACCTTGATGCCTTCGAGCTCGATCGACGCACCCGACTCCGTTGTCAGGTGGGAAACCAATCGTGCTACGACAAAGTCTCCCGGTGCCCCAGTGAGGACCCGTTCGAGTTCATCCATGACCTCCTTCACCGGCGCTCCGGTCGGCGAAAAATCATCCGCATAACCACACTGGTAGAGAACTTCCTCAAGGAAGGTATCGATATACTGCTGAACAGTAAACGACTTGAAGAAGTCATCAAGGTCGTCGAACAGGGCGGGAAAGGACTGGAGGAGCTCGTCCTTGAGCGCGGTGTACTCTGACCGACTTCGGATTCGATCGGCATCGAAGTCGATATCCGCCTGGAGTCTCGGAGCATCAGACCACATCGGAATCACTCGATCAGACGTCAGCTCCTCGAAGGCTGCGGCAACGAGGGCGCTACACAGCTCCCGAATACGTGTCTCACTCACCAGTCACTATCTACCACAGAAGATTCAGCGTCGATGCCTTCATCGGTAGCTCAGCGGCTATCGCTCGCACTGGGTCTTGCGTACAGACCGGCGGTTGGCCGCGGTTTCCGCTGAGACCGAGCGAGATATCCGGTCGCCTAGTGAGGTGTCGTCGATGATGTCGGCGGCTACTCTTGCGGGGCATCCGCCTACCCATCACGACAGCGGCGGTACGAAATCCGACGCCGACGCGGGCGGAGGGTGCGACGACGTCGCGCCGACCTGTGTTGTGTCGCAGTATAGTTCAAACCAGTGGGTACCGTTTCTCTCTGTAATCTTGTGTTATGGCGGACAATGCGGATAGTGACTGGACGTGGACCTGTAACCTGTGCCAGGTCAATACCACCACTGAATGGGATGACGAACTTGAGCAGGACATTGGCCTACCTGCCTTCGCTGCGCCGTTCTCTGATCGCGTGATCAATATTTGTGATGCGTGTGCAGGAATTCGAGGACCGCACGAGCTGACCGAGTTGGCGCGCACCCTCGCCGAGAACTCTGAACGGTGAAAGAGGCTGCGGCGCAACCTTGGTAGCCAGCGAGCTGAAGGCGGGTCGATCGGGAGTGCCGTCGCGTTGTCCCTCTGCTGCACCGACTTCCCGAAACCGAGGTCTGGCGGGGTCGAGTTGGTACTGCGATCGCGCCGGTTGGTTGTGCGGCGGCAGGATGGCCGCAGCGCGAGCGCGTGATTGCTGTGGAGGCGGATCCGAAACACCTTTGGATCGGCGGCGGGATCCTAAGTGGCGAGGAAGAACACCCAGCTCTAGCCCCGGCTCCTGGTTTGGCGCCTAGAGACCCATGCCCGATCGGTAGTCAGGCCCGGTGCCCTCTACTGCAGAGCGTTCCTCGACCGTGAACTCATCGGCGGTGGCCGCATGTTGTTGGCGCGCGCGTTCCTCCAGCTGCCGTTGAGGATTGGTCAGATTCTGTCGCCTGTTGTGTTCTGTGCGATGAGCAGCGAGCTCGGATTCGAGCCCTTGGTGGAGCGCCTCAACGGTGGCATCGCGTGCGACAGTGTTTTCGGCTGCGGCTCGAGCTTGTTCACCGCTTCGGCGCGTCTCGTCGTCGGCAGCGGAGCGCTCGGCCTGGGCGATCAGTTCGTTGGCGTGTCGGTTCGCCGCACGGGCGATGTCGCGGGCCTGTTGATGTTCCCCGCGGCGCTCGCGATGTTCTCGAGACAAGTCGTTGATACGGCTCTGAATGGTCTGGCGTGCCGCACGTCGGATCAGCGGCAGCGCGTCGAGCGCTTCGCGGGCAGTATCGAGCGCGTCGCTGGTAATGCGGAGTCGCCGGATGGCGCTGTCGAGTTCGTCGGCACGCATTCGTGCGGTGTCGCGGGCAGTGTCGGCAGCATCCTGGTGTGCGACCACGATCGGGTCGGGCCCGGGGTCGAAGCCGTCGTGTCGGATGGGTGCGAAGAATTCAGCCTCGGTTGCGGAGTTGCCGAGCCGTTGGGCAAGTCCGTCGATCGCGTCGGCGAGGTCACGTTCGGTCAAACGCTGCAGCGGCTCGAGGACCGGGAGTGGCTGTTCGGTGAGGGGATTGTCGGTCAGCCATTGCTGGATGACAGCGCGCCCGGCTTGGTCGAGTGTGCGCCAGTCACGGCGGAGCATCGCTAGCGCCGCAGGCGCAGGATGTGTTTCGGCGATGTGCGCGCATCGCGCGACGAGGTGATCGGCAGGGTTGTGGTCGGGGATACCTGGCCGTTCGTTGTCGCGGCAGTCGAGGCACAGACCGTCGTCGGAGTGTCGTGGAGGTACGGGGGAGCTGGCGTTGCGGGGACGTTCGGTGCTGCAGTCGACGCACGGGAGGCCAACGATGGCGGGCATCGCGGCCAAGTCGTAGTCGATCGGGTAACCAGCGCCTGCTGGTCTTTGCCGCTCTCCCGTTAGTGCCATATAGCGGCTGTCGAAACGTTCGGCGTCGTCGAGGTAGGTGTCAAAGGCGTCGTTGCCGGCGGCCTGAATCGGGTCGAACAGTGCCGGTGTGATCGTGGGGTCGACGTGTTCGCGGTGGTCGTAGACAGGGTGGGGTCGGCCACGCTCGGGTTCGGTATCGCGGTGGAAGGTTTGCGGATCGGTCGAGGGTGTGCACGCGTGGATCAGCGCGCGGTGTTGCGGGAATTGTTGCTCGGCCCAGCGCAGTCGAGCCAGAGCGACGGGGAAGCTGTACTGGTAGAGGGTTTCTGAGACTGCGGTGAGGACCGCTTGTTCGTCGTCGGACAGCTCGGTTCTGAAGCCCCGGTATGCGGCGACAGCGTCAGCGACTCGCCCTGTCGCGAACAATCGGGCGATGCCTTCGATACCGGTGACGAGGTCTTCCTCGAGTGGGTCGCTGATAACGGTGACGACAGGAGCGGCGTCGTGTTCATTTGTGGCCGACGCGGCGGTAGCAGAACTGGCCGAGGGCTCCCTCTCGGCGTCTGGGGCGGTCGGTTCACGCGCGAATGGTTCATGGCCTTGGGTGGGTTGTTGCTCTGTCGGGGTGTGGTGGTGCAGTGCGTCGATGCGCCAGGCCAGTGCGGCGGCGAGTTGGTCGGCGCGCAGCGGTGCGGCGTCGTCGGGTTGCGCGCCTTGGAGAAGTTCGTAGGCAGTGACGAGTAGATCGCGGGGTGACCAGGTGCTGGTGGCGCGTTCGACGGCGGCGACGACGCGAGGCCAGGCCGGTTCGGTAGTGACTTGTTCGGTCATGTCGGTGCCCAGAACGGCTTCGAGGTCGGGTAGCCAGTCGGGTCGGAGTAGGTCAGTGCTGGTGGTATCGAGGGCGGAAGGTTCCAGTTCCAGGCGCGCCCACAATGCTGCGGCGGGCATCTCGTCGGGCAATGGCCGCTGTGCGGCCGCGTCGGTCAGCAGGACGGTGATGTCGAGTCCGGAACGTGCGGCGAGGTCGATCTTGTCAGCCACGACCGACCACAACGCATCGGTGCTGATACGAGAATCGAGGTCATCGACGACGTCGGCCCACCGATTGCGGGGGAGTGCCGGGTCACCGTAGGCGTCGATGACGCGTTGTTGCAGGCGTTTCTGGTGTAGGCGTTCGAGGTCGGTGTAGCGGGCAGGGCCGGTGGGTCGGGTGTCGGTGTCGGGGACGTGGAGTCCGGCCCGCCACACCGAGAGCTCGCCCAGCAATGAGGGATCGGTGCCCAGCAGTGGGCGCGCCCACGCGGGTGCGGTGGCCGGTGTCCACCCTGCCGCGGCATCACGGATCTGTTCGGCAAGGGCAGACACGATCCGTTCGCGTGCCCGAACAGGTTCAGCGAGAGCCTGATCGGCGACACCGGTGGGGAGCCCTGGCGTCCAGGACAGAGGCCCGCTACCGGTGGAATGTGCTCCAGAGGGATCCAGACGCCAGTCCAGCACCGCGGCAGGATCGTCGGCGGTGTCGAGCTCGCGGGCAGTAGCCGCAGCGCGAAGTGCGGCTACTGGATCGGCGCCGGTGAGTGCGATCAGGGCCAGGTGTTGACGGAGCACCGGGTAAGCGGGACTCTCGGTCAGGTCGGGATGGATGGTGTCGGCGGCACGGTCGAGTTCTGCGAGACGGTCGGTGTCGAGGGCGTGTTCGGCGGCCAGGCCGAGGGTGTCGAGGTAGATATCGACTGCCCGCCCGATCCGCAAAGCCGGGTCGAGGGCGTCACGAAGCTCGGTGTGCGCTGACTTCTGGGCCCCGTCGCGAGCCAACACTCGCTGCAGAACTTCGACTGCGGTGCGCGGGTAGACGGCAGGTTCGGTGTAGATCGAGCCTTCGGCGCCGTCGAGGGCGGTGGCGATGTAGGCGTGGTTGGCGTGGATTCCGCGGGTCATCGCGACGTAGAACTGTTGGCGGGATTCGAGCCCGGATAGCGCGACATGGCAGGCGTCGGCGGTGATTCCTTGCGCGGAATCGATCGTCGCGGCGTATCCGAGGTGCACGTGGACGCGCACATACTCGACCGGAAGTCGTACGGTTTTGTCGCTGTCGGTGCCGCCGCGTCGATGCGAAACGGTCAGTGAACCGTCCTCATGGACGGCGGTGATGGTCCACGAGTAGCCGTTGCGAACCCAGTCCGTCTGGCCGAAACGCAGCTTCGGGTTGTTGCGTCGGGTGCGCACGGTGTCACCGACGGAGCCGGAAAGACCGTCCACGAGGGCCACTTCAGTATCGGGTTTCGTGCCGGTTCGGGTGAGTCTGTCGGCGCGGGCGCGTGCGTTGAGCGCGCTCACGACCTTGTGTGTGGGCGCCAACATGACCGCGTCGCGACCGGCAACGTTGTCAGCGGCCCATGCTGTGTAGGTGTCGTCGTAGACCGATCCGGTGTGCCCGGCGTGGATGCGGTCGTTGTCCAGATACCAGGCCAGCGCGGCCGGGTCGCCCTCGCGTAGCCCGATCGACGCCGTTGCTTCGCCGGTGGATGCGAACCGGACGACGTGCGACAGCGTCAAGGTCTGTTCGGGGGAGGCGGCGTTCATGTCGGCGTCGGCGCCACCGGCGTCGATCGCGGGCAGTTGTCGGTCGTCGCCGATGCAGCGCACCGTCGCGCCGCGCTGGGAGAGGAACTGCAGCAGTTGGAGACGTTTGGTGTTGCCGAGTTTGACGTGCTCGTCGACGATCACCAGCGTTCGGTCGTCGATGTCGAGGACCCATTGCGGCAACGACGGCGGATGATCCCGCACGATCGTGGGCGAATCCGGGCGGCGGGAGTGGCGGTCGATGACGTCGAGAAGCTTGTCGACGGTCTCGGCACGGGTGCCGATCGACTCCCCGAGAACAGCGGCCGCGGCAGCGGTGGGCGCCATGCCGAGGACGGTGCCGCCGCTGGAATGCCATGCGCTGGTGAGGACTTGCATGGCAGTGGTCTTGCCGGTTCCGGCAGGGGCGTTGGCGGTATGCACGCGCAACCCGGAGGTGGCGAAGGAAGAGATGACACCAACCTGGCCGGCATTGAGCGGCCGATCAGGATGCGCGGTGTTGTAGTCAGCGACCGCGCTGGTCAGCAGTGCGGAGTCCAGGGTGCGGGCGCCGGGCTCGATCGACAGCTCGATGAGTGCGGCTTCGACGTCGAGAGTGGCTTCGGTGGTGTAGATCTGGGAGTTCGGTCGAACGTGAACGGGGCTGCCGTCGCGGTGGCGCAACCAGGCGGGCACCGCCCGCAGCCCGGGCTCTTCGGTGAGGTCGGGATCACCGCGCGCAACCGCCGACCGTGGCGAGAGCGCGGCGACGACGACTTTGTCGGGAACCCAGTCCCAGTCGGCCGGGCTGATCTGGCCGCGCAGTTGGCGTTCGATCTCGGCCCGCAGATTGAACGGCCGCCATGTCGAGCGTCGCTGCGACGCTGCGGCCAGCGCGCGCTCGGCGGTCGCGGCGATGAATACGGCGTCCGGGTCCGGGCGAGGTATCCGCGGCACCGCCACCACGCGTATCGCTACCGCTTCAACCGGCTCACGGCCACCGAGCAACGTGGTGGCCTGGGCCAACCAGGTCTCACTTTGCTGGGTGTGCGATTCCGGAAGGTGTTTGGCCGGACGGGTATCCAACGTCGCCCGGTCGGCGAGACCGTAGACCTCCTCCGGGGTCGGTTCGCGGCCGAAGGTTGTCTGGAAATCGGCGGTGAGTTGGTCCAGGCGCGCGTTGATCGCGGTGCCTCGCTGCGACCAGGCGTGGATCAGTTCCAGCGGGACGCCGATGACCTCACGGACGGGGACTTGGTGGATGTTGCGGTCGGGGCGGGTTTCGAACTGCAGGTTGAGAGCGAGTTCGAGATGGTGCTCGAGGCGGGAGTCGTAGATCTCCGAGACCGTGACAGCGGCTTCGTGGAACAGCCGGGAGTCGATCGTGCGCCATTTCCCGTCCAGGGTGCGGACCTTGTTGGCGATCAGGACGTGGGTGTGTAGGTCGGGATCGCCTGCGCGGCTGTCGCGATGGGTGAAACAGGCCGCGACGATCCCCTCGACTTCGACGTGGCGGACCCCGTTACGGCCGAGCCGGGTTAACAAGCCGTTGCGCTCCAACCACGTCAACGCATCACCGATCGCACGCTGGTGGGCGGCCTCGATCCGGGCTGCCATGTCCGGTGGGGCCAACGCCCACAGCACCGACACACTCTTCACCGGGGAGAAGGCGATCTCGAGACCTGCCAGCGCGGCCTGGTTCGCGCGCGAGTTTTTGGCGACCCATCCCGACAACTCTCGTGCGTTCAGAGGTGGGCGGCCGTACTCGTCAGTGAACATTCCGGTCGCGAGTCGTGTACGAATGCGCGCACGTTCATCATCGGGAATTGCGGCAGTGGGCTCGAGATTTCGTTCTGAATTGTGCGCACGGTAGGCCTCGGAACAGCGCTTCCGATACTCCGAACGGACCTTGTAGATGGCGAATTTGTTGCCTAATTTGGTTGCCTTCTCAGCCGTGCGGGTGGCGTCGCGGTCGTTGGCGCCGAGCGCAATCTGGCGTTGGAAGACCTCGGTCTTGATCTGCTCGGCGTTCGGGTGAAGGCCCTGCCCGAACAGCGACTTCATCTGTTCCTCGGTCACTTCCGTACCAGCGGCGATGCCGAGCGAGGTTAGTCCGGTGCCATGCCAACGTCCGGGTGCTTCGCCGTGGTCGGAGTAGTACTGCGACAGCGATGACCGCCCGCGAGCTGTCCTATCGTTGGCGGCGGTTTTGCGCAGATAATATTGGTAGCCGTTTCCTGCGGCGACTCGATGAATGGTCGCGACCATGCCTCCATGAAGCATCGCGAATTCCCTTGCCGCAAGGGGCAATTTATTCGCTTGGTCTACGCTGGACAACGATGGACAACTATCGACACGGGCGTTATCGGATCGTGCTGGTGCACGTACCGTATTCGACTTCTACGTATTCGGTGATGGTGATGGTCGGTGTGGATCGTTAGGTGGGTTCGCGGCGCAGGGCGGCGTAGTAGGCCCAGTCTCGGGAGGCGAGCGTGGCCCAGCGGATCGCGGTGATGTTGTTGAGGCCCAGGACCTCGGCGAGGACCGCGGTGGGCATCTCACTGGCGAGTTGGAACATCGCCGCTTGGCGAGCGTGGTTGGGCGGTATCCCCAGGCTGACTAGTTCGCCGCGGACGTTTTCGGTGACCAGCGGTTTTCCGGGATTTCTGCCGGGGAAGAGCCAGTTCGAAGTGGCGTATGAGGCTGGGGCGCCGAAGTCGAGGTGGTCGATGACGAGTTTGTTGAGCGGGTCGGGCAATTCGATAGCGATGCTGTCGAAGGTGACAGTGACCTCGCCGCCGCCGTGCACCTCGATTTGGTCGCGCCGCATCCGCAATGTGCGGACGAGGGGCTGCGCGAACAGCAGCATGAACAGTCCTGCGACACGTGTATATCCGCGAATTGTGTTGTTGTGCAACAGTGTTTGGACATGGTCCCAGCGGAGGTCATGAGCCATCGCCACATTCGGGGTGGGTCGAGGCGGTACCGGAACTGCGACTGCATGGGTGATTCTGGAGCTCGTGGTCCAGCGTAGGAAACCGCTCCCGAGGGTGCTGGCTCGGGTGGGGAACTCGGTGAGGTAGTCATCGAGTTGGTGCTGGTTGAGGCTGGCCAGTGTCAACCCTCGGGCGTTCAGCCAGGTGAGGAAGCGAACGGCGCTGGACAGGGCAGCGCGTGCGGTGTCGAGCGAACCGGCTGTGAGGTTGCCGGCTGCGTCGAGCTGTCGGAGGCGGCGTAGCAGGCGCCACCGCGCGTATTGACGCACGAGGTCAGCCTGGGCTTTGGGCAGGTCGCTGACGTTGTCGGTGAGCCAGCGGGTGATTGCGTCGACGGCGATGGAGTGCGGTGTGAGCACTCCGGTGGCGACGAGTAGATCGTGAACGTAGGAGACGTTGCGGGTGGTCGGGAGCTCGTCGAAGGCGGTGTGGGCGATGGCGAGTGCACCGTTGGCCATGTCGGCGAGGATGTCGGGTCGGCTGGTGGGGCGTGTGAGCCAGTACAAGGTGGCGCGCGGATCTCGCGCGTCCATCAGCGCGCGGAACACGGGTACGAGCTGATGGTGAACTTCGCTGGTGGCGGGGTCGTTGAGCAGTGTCATCAGCCGGTCTTCGAGGGTGCATTCGGCGCAGTAGGCGCCGAAGTGTTTGTCCTCGCTGTTGCAGCAGGGGCAGGCGTAGATGGGTTCGTTCCCGGTGCATGCCGCGCAGCTTGGTCGACGTTGTTTGTCGTAGAAGGCAAGGATTTTCGGTTCGTCGCAGTGTGGACACTGCCTGGGCTTTCGTCGAAAGCGCAGCTCACAGTTGGGGCAGACTGGCTGATCCAGGATGTGGCGCCGACCTGGTCGGTGCTGTCCGCAGTGCGCGCACACTGTCGCGCGCGCCCCGCGATCGCCGGTCACTCGCCCGTTTTGGGGCGTCGAATGGTCGAGCGGATCGGCCGCAGGTCGCCGATGCCCTGGGTTTCGTGGTGGCCGGTGGTACCGGTCTTGGCGTTTTCGACGGGTTCAGTGACGAGTTCGAGCAGGTCGTTGGGGGTGCAGTTGAGGATGTCGCAGAGCGCGGCAAGGACTTCGACGTTGATGCGTTGGGGTGTGTTAGTGACGAGTCGATAGACAAATGTTCTGGTCAGCGTGATGCCCCGGTCGGCGAGTAGCGGCATCAGCTCGCTTGTCTGAAACATGCCGTGGGCGGCCATCAGCTGGCGCAGGTTCCAGCGCACCGTGACTCGTCGATCTGACATGATCAGCCTTTCCCGTCCGGTGAATAGACCCTGCTCAGAGCAGTGCGCAGGACTCGTCTTTTGAAGTCGTTGCTGACCGAGGTGTAGATCGCGGTCGTTGACGCATAAGCGTGGCCGACCTGTTCCTGAACAAATCGCTCGGGGTAGCCGAACTCGATGAGGTGGGTGACGTAGGCGTGGCGCAGGCAGTGCAACGTCAACTCCGGCGGCAGACCAGCACCGTCACGAAGTTCAGCGAAGCGAATATCCAACCGCACCGCGGTGACCCGAGTCAGGCGTTCGGTCACCCACAACGCAGGATGGTCGGCGACGTCGTAGCGATCACGGGCGTGTTCGACCCATTGGCGTAGGCCCGCGACGACCCAGTCGAATTCGGGCACTACCAGGACAGTTCGGCGGCGGGGCGTTCCGCCGCGGCCCTTGCCGAAGCGGACGTGGACCGAGCCGTAGGTGCCCCATTCGCGAACATGAGGATTTGGTCGCAGGTCGGCGATATCGAGGTGGCACACCTCGTTTCGCCGCAACCCGAACGCGTAGACGGTTTTGACCATCTGTGCATCTCGCAGCGCCGCGAGCGCGCCTTTGCGTCCTGACCGGGCTATGCGGTCGACGCGGTCATCGACGAAGCCGAAAAGGTCCTCGACTTCGTCGTAGGTGAACGGGCGTCTGGCGGGCCGTCCTTCGTAGTCGCTCAGGTGCGCTGCGGTGTTCCACTCGTGGCAGATCTGGCTGGGAACTTGCCCGAATCGGTCGTGGCACTGCCGGGCCCATTCGTAGCGGGCGTCGGTGAGGTAGTCGCAGAACATTCGCAGGATCAGGTGGTAGCCGCGGATCGTGGAGGGCGCGAGGTTGCCGGTCGAGGTGAGCGAGACGGTGAAGTCCTCGACATCTCCGGGCAGCCACGTCCACGGGTATGTCCCGGTGAATTCGACGAAACGGCGGATGAAGGTCAACCGCGGTGCGACGGTCGAGTCGGCCAGCAACCGAGATTTCTGCTGGTTGGACCACCCTTTGAGCATCGCTTCGAATACGGCGGTCGGTTCGTCGAGATGGGCAATGCCGGGGACCAGGATCAGTCGGGCCAAGCCAGGAACCTCAGCCAATCAATCCTCCGGTGTGTACTTAGATGCAACAATGTTGCTTCACAGTACACGTGCGTGGAGTGGGGTCAAGGGCCAGCGGCAACGCGGTTGATGGCATACGGAGCGAGCCGAATACGTGACCAGCGTGACGCTGAGAATGTTGCATCTGGCGCAATAGGCAACAGAAGTATCCGAGATGCCAGATGTCTGCATGTTAAAAGGGGCGGAGAGAAGCGAGGAGAGGTGTGTGGGAGCGTGAAAGAGGGTGCGGGAGTAGTGGCGAGAGGTGCGGCGTAGGGCAGGCATGGGCTGGAGGCAGCGGTGGTGAGTATGGCGGGCTACTGCGGGGTGCTTCGGGTGGGGATCAACGGGTGGAACGCGGTTGATCCCCACCCGTCGGCGGGCTCAGTCCGGCGCTGCGATCGGTTCCCAGCCGATCGGCGCGCAGGCGTAGTGGCGTCCGCTGAGCGCGACGACGTCGCCGACCGAGAGCGAGCGGCGTCCGCCGCTGTACCAGCGGGTGGTGAGGTGTTCGTCGCCGGGTTCGGGGTGGTCGTTGAGTGCATCGAAGATCCGGCCGAGCACGACGTCGTCGGGACCGCCGGTGTCGCGGGCGAAGACTCGCTCGAGCAAGGCGGTGTCGGCGAGGCGGGGTGTGAGGTCGAGATCGAACCGGTCGGCGAGGGTGAGTGCGGTGCCGGGGGTGTAGCCGGTGATGAGCGCGAGTGGGTCGTTGGCGAGATAGACGGTGACGAGGACCGATCGGTGTCGGCGCAGGGCGCGGGCAGCGACGACGCCCAGTCGTGTGAGGTAGCGGCGGGCTCGGTGGAACACGAATACCTCCGGTGAGAGTGGAATGGGTTGGGACACCAACTCGCGGTCCGGTGACGGTGCGGCCGGGTGGCGGCGCTGGGTCAGACGAACCAGGCGCGGAACTGGATTTCGGTGTATCCGGTGGGCGCGGTGTCAGCGACGCTGATGCGTTGGCGCGCCCAGGATCCGATCAGGCCGTGTTCGTCTTCGAGGTAGCCCTCACCGCCTTCGACGGTGAGCGCGGCCAAGGGATGGGCCTCGTCCTCGGTCGTGGAGTCGTCGAGGAGGTACACGCGGCGGTCGTGGTTGATCAGGTACGGGCCGCTCGCGCGATCGGGGACCGGCGTCTGAGGGAGCGCGTGGGAGAGCTGACGGAGGTTAGCCGGTGGCTGGGTGCCAGGTTCTGGGTCGGCGGACGCGCCGACCCAGACGATGCGCGTCGGTGTCGTGAGGATTCGTGCGACGTCGGAGACGAACCAGTCGTCTTGTCGGGTGGCGTGCTCGGCGAGTTTGTAGAAGATCTCTGGATCGAGGTGGCCGATGACTGTGTCGGAGTCCTCGGCGAGGAAGACAGGTTTGAAGGGTTGGCCCATCGCGGTTCACCTTTCGGATCGGGTGTAGGTGCAGTGGTGAGAGCTGGGGGTCAGCCGGGTGGCGGGACGTGCAGCCACCCGAGCGCGGTACAGGCGTAGTGACGTGAGCCCAGCGCGATGACGTCTCCGACCATCAGGCGTCGGCGCGCGGGGCTGTAGCCACGGCGAGTGCTGTGGTCGTAGGTGTCGGGGCGTCCATCGCGGACAGCGTTGGCGTGCTCGGTCACCGCCCGGTCGTCGAAGCTGGCGAACATGTCGTGGAGGATCTCGACGTCGGTGTTGCGCGCTGAGACGTTGACGAGGAAACGGTCGGTGAGGACCAAGGTCATGCCGGGCGGGTACCCGCGGAGCATGGTGTGCGGTTCGGTGGCCAGATACGCGGTCACGCAGAGCTGCCGCAGCGCGGTACCGCTGGGTTGTGGTCGGAATCGGCGGCGGGCGCGGGGGTGATGGGCACGGCCGAACACGGGAACCTCCATCGGGTGAGCGGTTGGGGCACCCAGTCGCGCGGTGCCCCAACCGACTACGGAGAAAACGGGTCGGGCGAGGACGAGATCAGGCGGCGGTGTTGTCCCGCGCCGCCGGCACGTACAGGCCGAGGTAGACCCGGCACTGAGTGCAGAATCCGTCGTCGTGGACGGGCAGGTACTGGGTGCAGCCCTCGCACCGCCCCGCACGCTGGCCGGGGGGAAGTGCCCGCGCTTGCCTGCGCGGCGCGGGCCGCACCGGCGCGGACTCGTCTTCGAGGTCGGCGAGGGTGGGCGCGCCGGGCAGATCCGGATGCGTGGCGAGGAATCCGTCGACGACACGGATCAACCACTCGGGTGCCCGTCGACGTACCTCGGCGAGGAGCGCGCACGCCGCGTCGCGGTAGTGCTCGGCGAAGTAGGTGCAGTACGCGGTGGCGAGTTCGGACAGTTCGAACCCGGACTCGAGTTCGGGCAGACCGGTGCGGTTGTCGCTGCGGCAGTAGTCACACAGCCCGTCATCAGAGCGCAGCACTCCGTCACGGGTGTGGATGGGGCGTTGGTCGGTGGCGGCGCGTTCGACAAAGCACGACACGCACCGCCATCCCGCGACGGGGTTCATGGCGGTGCGGAAGTCATCGAGCCCGTTGCCTTGGAACATATAGGAGTCACGACGATCCGAGCGAGAGCCCAGTCCGGTGCGCCGCTCTGCCCACAGCAAGGAGTGTTCGTGCGATTTCACGGGGGCACCGGCCTCGGCGCGGTCGAGGTCGTGTTGGTCGGCGACGAACGCACAGTACTGGTGATCCCAGATCGCTTCGGAGACCTCGGTGGGCAGCGGTGCACGCTCGCCAGGGCGGCGCGGTGTCCAGCCCGGCTGGGTTCCGGTGAATCGGACACCGCGCGCGATCAGTTCGGCCATGCGTTGGCGCAACCTGGCTTGGGTGTCGACTTCGGTGTCGACGAACAACGACTCGGCGACGTAGTCGGCGACTTCGAACGGCTCCGCCTCGGCGGGCCGTCGTTTGCCCCGCGCGCCGACACGGGCACGGATCTGCTCGGGCCGCAACCTGGAGGCATCGACGGCCCGGGAAGCGGGCAACGTCAGTCGGGGCAACGGGTTGCGCCACAGGCGGATCGATTGGCGTGGCATTTCGGCGGCGAGGAGTTGGACGTGGAGCTTGGCGAACTCGTCGGCCGCGGTGGTCTCGGGATCAGGGTTGGCTTTGGCCCGGGCTTCCAGGATTTGGGCGAGGTCGTGGTCGGCGTGGGAGTGCAGGACCGGGTCGGTGTCGGGGACCAACCGCACCAACCGTGCCCGCTCGAGGTCGTCACCGGCAGCCCACCGCGCGCGCAAGCGCCGCAACGCTGCCTCACGCGGGTAGAGGGTGAAGACTTCGACCATGTAGTCGAGCACGTCCCAGTCGGCGTCGGTCGCCAGGTCAAGCGCGCCGCGGAACGCACGCTTGGCGGCGCGACGGTCACGCTCGAAGGTGAGCCCGATCGCGGAGATCGCATCGAGGAACGCCGCGGTGCCCGGCTCCGGCACCGGCTCGACAGCGGGATCGGGAGTGACGGTGGCGAACTCGGCCGGTGTGACGAGTGTCGGACCGATGAAGGTGCTCGGGTCGAACTCGGGCTCGACGACTTGAGTGGCAACGGCACCTGTGGGCACAGGGGTGTGAGGGGCTACGAGGGTGGACACAGCAGATCTCCTGACTAGGACGAGAGATTCGACGGCACCCGGGCGCGCTGGAACTGCCACGCTTTTCGCACAAAAGAGGGTGCCGGGCTGGGGTGGGCCCAGCCGAGGGCTACCGACCAGGACCGTGGGCGACACGACGGCGGGAACGCGCCTGGGCGTGCGGAAACGAATTCCCCGCGCTGACAGCAAGACCAGTGGGTGGGGCTGGTGGTGGCGCGGGGAATTCGTTTGTGCCGGGCGCGGGCCCGATGGCGTGGCGCACGCGGTCCTGGTAGCCCTCGATCGGCTGGGCCCACCCCAGACCGTCACCCGGACACACCACCTCCCGACAACCTCACGACCGTCGGCCGCCGACCTATCCGGATGCGGTCAGGAGACCGGCGCGCTCAGAACGGTGGTTCGCCGAAACCTGCACCGGCACCAGCGAGTACAGGCGTTTCCCACGACTCACGCCGATCATCACGATCGGTGGCGTCACCGGCCCATGGAGCCGCGGGCCCGCTCGCCGTGGGGGTCTCGCTGCTCGTATGGGTGGTGGGTACCGTGGCGTCGCGCTGGCCGAACCCACCGCCGCTAGTCCGGCCGGTGGTGCGGGTAACTTGGGCGCGGGCGAAACGCAAGCTGGGCCCGAGCTCGTCGACCTCGATCTCGTAGATGGTGCGCTTGTCGCCCTCGCGGGTTTCGTAGCTGCGCTGCTTGAGCCGTCCCATCACCAGAACTCGCGCGCCCCTGGACAACGACTCCGCGGCATTCTCGGCGGCCTCGCGCCAGATGTTGCAACGCAGGAACAACGGGTCACCGTCACGCCATTGGCCGGTGTTGCGGTCGAAGACCCGTGGCGTGGAAGCGACGGTGAAGTGGGCCACCGCCACACCCGCAGGTGTGAAAGTGAGCTCTATCTCGGAGGCCAAGTTGCCTACCAAGGGCAGTGTCGGCTCGCTGGGCATAGTCGGACCTTTCTGATCGTGAGGACACATCGAGGACGTCAGGCAGTTGGCCAGGCGTCGGAGCCCGACCGGTGATGGGTGAGGGCGGACCCACAGGTGGATACCGGCACAGGGCGTTGCTATTTGACGAGGTCGTTGTAGAGGTTGTTGATGGTGTCGGGGGCATGGGGCAGGTGCGCGCGGACACCGGCGGGTATCGGGGCCGTACCTTTGTTGCTCCCGGCGAAGTAGTGGGGTGCGAGCACGAGCTGGCTGCTCGGTCGGTGGAACCAGACCGGGACGAGGCTGCCGGTGAACCTGCTGCTCGAGGCATCAGGTGGCCGCCGCATTTCCTCAGGGCTGGCCAACACCACCGACTGATCCCAATACGACAAGACCAACGCGACAGGCTCGTGGGAGGTGCGGGTCCACTGGTGGAAATCGATTTCGGGGAACGGGGTGACCACCGCGCCTTGCGGTGCGTCGCAGTCGTGAGTGAGCACGTGACCGACGATCACCAGGTCACGTTGAGTCCCGGTGATGCGGGTCGTGAAGTCCTCAGGGTTGTTCGGCATCGGGCTCCTGTGGGTGTACGGGCGCGATGGTCGGGCCGTGGTGGTCGGTCAGGTCGTAGGCGTCGGGCAGGTGTCGCAGGAGTTCACCGAGGGTGAGTGAGATCAGGTGGGGCTCGTGGCACACACGGTGACCAGCGACCGAGGTGGCACCGTCGAGTTCGATCGTTTGCGCTGCGAGCCAGTCGATGTCGCCGGTCTCGGTACGCGGCACCGTGACCGGCAACCACGCCTCGACGTGGCTGGCGATGGACTGCCATGCGCTGTGGGTGAGGATCCGTATGTACTTCGCGGAGGCGAAGGTGCCGCGGGGGCCTGCGACGTGCAGGCAGTAGTCGTACACGGCCAGGTTGGAGGGGCCGTCGATCCAACGAATCGACACCGACCTGTCGCCGATCGGCATGACAGTGAACGCGGCGTCGGGCCAGCGGCGGCGCAGTGCCGCGGCGAGCAGTTGGGTGTTGGCGTCGGCGTCATCGGGTTGGACCGGCAGGATCCGGTACCAGGTATAGAAACTCGGCCCCTGGACTCGGGCCCGCTCCCAGAATCGGCATATCCCCACGGTCGGATCGGTGTCGCTGTGATCGGTGAGGATCTGCTCCAGCGTCGCGTGGACCTCCTCGACCGACAAGCCGTCGGCGACGATGGTGCGCGCGGACTCGTCCAGGACGCGGAATCGGTCATTGATGTGTAGTCGTGGCATCAGCTGGTCCTGTTCGATACCGCCGGTGTCCGGCATTGGCTCGGATGTGGCGAAGGTTGTGCCGAACGCGCGGATCTGAGAGCCGCCAATCAGGTGATGTCGAGGCAGAGGTCGGCCGCGACCACCACTCCGGCCTCGGCCAGGCTCCGGATCTCTTCGGGGGGCAGGTGCTCGTCGAGCGCGATCGCCAGCAGTTCCGCCATGGCGTGGGTCGGCTCAGCGTCGAGTGCGGTCGCGATCGCGATCCCAGCGAGCACGGTGTTCGCGCGGTGGTAGGCGCTGTAGGCGAACATGGTGGCGGCCTCGGCGCGGTCGAGACCGTCGGTCGCCGACGCGATCTGGCGCCATAGCGCCTCTGCCGCGCTGTGGTACTGGCTGCGGGCGAGGCCGTACATGATGTCGCGGATGGTCCGGTCGCGCAGCAGCGCGACAACCATGGCGAGATCCTGTGCGCTGGGCCGCTCTTCTTCCGCTGTGCTGATCTGAGACAGGACCCACAGAATGCGGTCACGTCGGAGCTCGCGCACGCGATCGGGGGTGCGCGCGGCGGCGAGGTCGTCGCGGTAGCGGGCAACAGCGCCACCGCGATAGGGCAAAACCTGCTGGGCGAGGACCGGGTCTGAGTCGAGCAGGTCGGCGAGTTCGTGACGTGCGGCGTAGATCTGGTGGCCGCAGACGACCCGAGCGAACGCGACGGTGGAGGCGCGAGGATCACCCACGCTGCCATCGCGGCCGTGTCTCAACAGGTCCCGGTACTCGACACCCGTCGCGATCTGCGCGACCCACCAAGCGTGACTGGGCTCGATCCCTGCTCGAGCGAGGTGGCCCAGCAGATATTCTGCGTTGGTCGACCAGGTCGGGCGGTCGTCGATGACGACGACCATCGTGGAACTGGAGTTCTGGCACTGACGTACCGATTCCAACATGCGCGCCAGACCACGGGCTTCGGCAGGGCCTGCGGCGGAGTCGATGTCGAACCGGGTCACGGCACCGATCACCTGGACGCCTTCGTTCTCAGGGTGGGAACCGAGCAACGCCACCACCAGTGACCGGGTGGGACAGAATCCGAGCATCGCCGGAATCGCGGAGATCAACTCCCCGGGATCGGCGACCCGGCCCAAAGCGATGTTGCCCTCCGCCGGATCGGGATCGCGGACGGGCTCATCGAACTCGGGGGCGCGGACTTCATCCTTGGCTTCCATGACAGGTCCCTTTCGGACTCGCGCACGATATTGCGGACGAATCCGCGTGAAGTTCTCGCCGGCCTACGTGGTCGGCGCCGACAGGACTGACCTTGCTGTGAACGGGCGTGTCTGCGCCGGGCTACGAGGCCGCGCAGAGTTATTGGTCTGGACCGGCTAGAGCCGCGCCGACAGGGTGATCGCTCATCGGATCTACACATCCACCGCGCGATCGGCCCGAGGTACCACCACAGTGGCGACAATGGCAGCATGCTGCCCGATGACGACTACGCGAGCTTGGTACCGAATCCGCCGACCATTTTCGGGTTGACCGAGCTACGCGATGCCTATATCGATGCGGTCGCCGACGAAGAGAATCCGCGCCCGATGGCCGAGGAGCGTCGTGCCTACTTCGACGGTCTGTGTGGACTGTTCGACTTCGATCTGCCGACCTCGCGCAAGGCCGTCGGTTGGAATCGGGCCCGGTATGTGCACGGCCTGGTCCTCAATGCCGCGAAGTCGTTGCTACGCACCGGCAGCCCGTGGGACGGCTACCTCGAAGCCGGGGCACTGCTCGAGGCGCTCGATGATCTCGGTATCGGTCAAGCACACCGGTCGATGGTGGTGGACCTGCGCACGACGGTGGAAGCGTCGCGGTCCAAGCATCGGGCGCTGTTGGACCTGTTGCTGACCGGGTTGCTGGGCGAGCGCGCGCAGCTGGTGTTCACGCTGGCAGATCTCGACGCCGCCGGTATCGAGCGTGCGGTGCCGATCCGCTATCTGCCTGACTGACCACGATCGGATCGGATCGGGCATACCGGGTTTCAGAACGCCTCGGCCACCGATTGCCGGGTCGACGTGGCACGAAGCGGCTCCGCTTCGCTGTGGCCACGTCGACCGGCCATCACTCGATCGCTGCGCAGCCAACGACCGAGCAGCAGTGATTCGCAGTCGGTGTCACGTTGGATCGGCGCGGTCGGACACTCGTCGTCAGTGGTGCCTGCGGAATGAAAGTTGCTAAGCCTCAACATCTTCCGCTACCAGCTGACAAAGAAATTGGCGGCAGGCGCGGGCACAACAATGTCGCTACGGTCAATGATGCCCCGGTCCAATCCCCTCCGGACCGGGGCGCAACACGCCCACCGTCTGCTGCAAGCCACCCAAATCAGGCGGCGAGGGCTTCGACCATTTCGTCCCCGACCGGCGCGGCGGCCGGGTTGTCGAGATCGATGTCGTTGTAGTCGATCTCGCCGGTGATAGCGCGTTCGACATCGACAAGCGCGAAGCCTTTCCTCGCGCCGAGGTCGGCGAGAAAGTTCAGATACCGGCCTGCCCCGGACGGGGGCCTGCGCCAGGAGTCCTTTTCGATCTGCGACTCGAGGGCACCGAGGACCAGTGCGAGCACGATTACCCACGCGCGCCCAGTCGCCGCTGCGGCGATCTTCTCGGTGAGTTCGCCGGTGCTGGTGACGCCCAAGAGTTTGTGTGTCGTGGTGGATGCGCCCCAGCTCGCGAGCAACCCTGGTTCCCGGTTCAGCGACGTGGCGACGAACATCGCGGTCCCGGGTGGGGCTGTCCGCGCGGTGAGCAGTTCGGTCAGGAACTCGATGCGGCGGATCTTGGCGGCCGAGCCCTGCTTGTTCAACTCGATCACCCGCCGCCGCGCCGCCCGCGCTGCCTCCCGGTCAGCCTGCTCGGTGTCGGTCGCGTCGACGGGATCGTCGGCACGGTCGACAACGGGCTCGGGGACAGGGACCTGGAGTCCGCTGGCAGGCAGGTGTTCGGCGAGCAGGTAGTAGGCGGGAACCCATCGCTGTCGGGTCACCAGCCCGTGAGCGCTGCGCAACCCCTCGCCCGGTTCTATACCGGGTTCGGTGGCGTCCCAGTCGACGGTGTCGGGATCGACGAGCTCCCCGGTGTCCTCGGCAATGAGATCAGCGTCGCTGTCGTCGACAACAACATAGACCGCCCACCGATAGGCATCGGCGTAGATCTCGGTCTCGGTCACCGTCTCACCCTCACCGGTGACAAGGTCGGTGGCAGGGATCAGGTTGGTGGGTTCGGTGGCGAGGTCGGGGTCCTCGGTCAGGACGCCGAACCCGATCTCGGCGTAGGGAAGTGCCGCGGCCAGCCGGGCACGGGTCATGGCTCGATCTTGCTCGATCAAGGTGGCGCGATATCTGAAGTTGATGCGGGGGAAACTGAGCTGGGCCACGGCGTCGGTGTCGCCGAGCGCCTCGTAGTGCGCGATCGTCTCGAGCTGAGGCAGCGAGTACTGGGAATCGTCGAGCAGCCCGCGTGCGGTGGCGGATCGACCGATCACCCCTGCGGTGCGGATCTTGGCGTGCTCGGTCTGCAATCCCTCGGCGATGCGGGTCACGCTGGCACCGAGGTCGAGCATCAACGCGACGCCGCCGGCGCGGTCGGCATCGGTGATCGGGATGCGCCGGTCGTTGAGATTGAGCTGACGCAGCGCCCGGGTGATCCGGCGTTCATTGATCTCGATGCTGGTGTCGACGTCGGTGATCCACACCGGCACCGTGCCCACACCTTCTGTGATGGCGATCAGGGTGCGGACCTGACCGTCGAGGACATGCAAGCTGCCGTCGGTCTCGCGTTCGACGAGTACCGGTGCCTGCACCCCGAACGCCTGGATCGAGGCGGCCTGCTTCGGATGGTCGGCGGGGTCGAACTCCTGGCGGATGTTCTCCCCGATCACCAGCTCACGAGGATCACGGAAACCGGCCTCGGCATTGAGCGGCGGCACCACCTCCAGCGCGGCGTTCGGCGAAGTAGTGGCGTCGGCGTCGGGGTTGTCCTCAGCGTCGCGTGGGTTGGGTTCGATCTGCTCGGTCTCGGTGAGCTCGTGGGTGCCGGGTTCGGCCAGGGTGGCGGGCATAGGAATTCCTTTCCGGAATACGAAACCAGCGCACCCACGGAGCCGGTGGGCGCGCTGGTCAGGTGGGTGTGGGACAGAGTCAGGCGCTGCGGCGACGGGCGGCACGAGCGACGTTGACCGGCCGTAGACGCAGAACACCGTCGTTGTCGGCGGTGTAGGTCCAGTGCCGTCCCCTCCACCGGGGATAGTCCGCGCGCCATCCAGCGATCGCCGTCTCGTCGGTCAGCGCGCTGATCGGGCCAGCGATGCCCAAATGCTCGCGTCTGACGAACTCCGCGCGCTCGATCGAGTCGACAACGCCCGGCACACCGGTGGTGGTTGCTGGGTCGGTCGGGGAAGCGATTTCGGTGGTGGATGTGGACATGACAGACCTCCTGAGCGTTGAGGAAATCTCGGCTTCGAACCGGTGGGGTTGTCCTGCGGCGTCGCGACAGCCGAGTGCGATAACCAGGGCATATGCTGAATGTTTGCTGACTGTGTCCGTGGGACTGATCAGGTGATGGCGAGGGCCGGATGACCCGATTGCCGCACTACGCCGCGATGCTGGCCACGGCGGGCCAACTGCCCGCCGACGATGACCGCTGGCGTGTTAACTGAACTAGCGTCGTAGTTATTGCAGGTCAACGCCGTTCGCTGATAGCTTCTGCCGCCATGCGCGATGACGAGCGGCCCAGAGACCTCGACGTGTTGGTGCTGCCTATGGTCGGCCGGTTGGAGCGGACGGATTCGGCGTGGGAGCCGTATCGCCTATTGGGTGCGGATGGTGAAGTGGTGTCTTCTGCCACACGATTCTTCGCGGAGTTGCAGGCATCGGATCGCTCGGTGTCGACAATCCGCTCCTATGGGCTGGATCTGTTGCGATGGTGGCGTTTCCTGACTGTGCTGGGGGTGGAATGGGACCGCGCGATGCCAGCGGATGGCCGCGATTTTGCGCGGTGGATGAAGATCGCCGACAAGCCCGTACGTCCACATTGGCGGCATCGCGGTGACGAAGCGGGGGCGGCCGGTCGGGGTGAGAAGGGCACGGAGACAACAGAGTTAGCGGTCCTGAATCCGGTCACCGGTAAACCTGGCCAGGGTGTGAAATTCTCGGCGGCCACGCGTGCTCACGCGGAGACGGTGTTGCGTTCGTTCTACGAGTTTCAGTTGGGCATCGGGTGCGGGCCGCTGGTCAATCCATTCCCGCTGGATCGGGTGCGCCGTGCTGGGCGCGTGCACGCGCACCACGATCCGTCCGATAGGTTCGGGAACGAACGCGTGGGCCGTTACCGTCCCACGGTGCCCAAGCGGATTCCGCGGAGGATTCCGGACGAGCAATTCAACGGCGTGTTCGCGGGGTTGCGGTCGACCCGGGATCGTGCGTTGTTGGCGTTCTGGGTGTCTACGGGTGTGCGTGCAGAGGAACTGTTGTCGTCCGGGCAAGACAGCCCGGATGTTGGTCAGCAGGTGATCGCGGTGACGCGCAAAGGTTCTGGTGCGGTCCAGCGAGTTCCGGCCTCGCCGGATGCGTTCGTGTGGTTGCGGATCTATCAGGAAGAGCTGTGGCGTCGCGGCGCGCCGCGGGGGCGGGGGTTTCCGCTGTGGTTCACATTGCGGCAACCGTGGCGGCGGCTGTCGTACCCGGCGGCGCGAGCAATGTTCACGCGGGCACAGGCGTTGCTCGGGTCGAATTGGACCCTGCACGATCTGCGTCACACAGCGGCGTACCGGATGGCCAGCGACCCGGAGCTGCCGTTGTTCGACGTGCAGGCGATCCTCGGCCACGTCTCCTTGACCACGACCCAGCTGTACCTCACGCCGAGCGAGGATGAGGTGATCGAGCACGCCCTGGCCCACTACGCCCGCCGCGCCAACACGCGTGCGGCAGCAGTGCCCGCGACTCCGGCGCCCGGCTACAACCCTGCCGCGCTCGATGTGCTGTTCGGGCGGCCGTGATGACTACCGTCAGGGGTCGCGGGGTCTCGAAGCTGCCCGCCAGCGCCGACCCGCACAGAGCCGTGGCGCCTCGCCATACCGGGCCGGTCGCTGAGCGCCTACTCACACGCTTCCCAGCCCGTCGAACCGCACCGCCGCGAAATACACACAGTGCAGGACAGGTGCTGGCGACGCTGAGCGGTCCGAGCTTTCTGCTGGCCGGCCAGGAATCGACGCAAGCGCTCGGTGTGCAGGGCGCGAGATGGCTGTTGGACTGGCTGGTCACGTTTTCGGGGACCACGTGGCAGCAGCGCTGGGATGCTAGCGGCGCGGCGCGCTGGGGATCGGAGTGGAGCACCCCGGTCCGGCGTTGGCTGCTCGCGCGGGGCATTGAGTGCGAACCAGTGATGATGTTGGATTGCGGGTTGGCGGGATTGTTCAGTGCCGACGTGGTGCGCCCGGGTTTGGAGTTCTTGTTGTCCCAGCGCCGTACGGCGTTTTGGCGGGAGTGGGCGGGCCCGTGTCGTGACCGTCGCGGGTTCGCGCGGTTGCAGGCAGGTACCGATGCGGCGATGTGGGATTCGATGCAGGGCCGCACTGCACGTTGGTATATCACCGCGCTGATACTGGTCAAAGGCGGTGGTATCTCGAAGATCACGGTCGGCGATTGCGTCCAGCTACGTATCGCCGAAAGGATCGTGTGCACACCAGGCAACAGCCGCCATGGCTTCTACATGGTGCTACGTGACATCGGTTGCTTTCCTGCCGATTCGCCACCGAGCCTGCATTGGGTAACTCGCCGCAAGGGCCAAGCCAGTGTGGAGGACATGGTCGACCGTTACCGCGTCGCCAACCCGGCTGTACGGGCGGTGTTCATCGACTATCTCTCCGAACGCCAACCCGCACTAGACTATTCGACGATCGAAGATCTCGCGCGCACGCTGGTGGGGCACTTCTGGGCGGACCTCGAAAAACATCATCCCGGCATCGACTCGTTCCGCCTCGACCGCGAGATGGCGACGGCATGGAAACGGCGTCTCCAGACCAGGCCCGTGCGCCGTCGACAACCCGATGGCTCGTTCGCCGAAATCCAGGTCCCTCGGGTCCAGTACATCAACCTGCTCACCGCGGTGCGCGCGTTCTATCTCGACCTGGCGTCGTGGTCGGCCGCGGATCCCGCGCGGTGGGCGTACTGGGTGGCTCCGTGTCCGATCACCCCGGCTGAAACCAGTAGCAAAAAGCTGGAACGCCGCCGAAAAGCGCGTATGGATCAACGCACACGCGAACGGCTTCCGATGCTGCCGACCCTGGTCCGTATCGCCGAGCAGCGTGCCTCCGACGCGAAGACTTTCGTCGCGGCGGCCTTGGCGGCGGCGCCGGGCGGCCGGTTCAGTGCAGGCGGACAGGTGTATGTCCGGTCCAAGCCGTGGACGCGTGCAGGGGCCAACGACATCCCAATCGTCTACGACGAAGCCGGTCGCAGAATCAAGCTCCGCGAGTTGGAGAACCGAGCGTTCTGGGCGTGGGCCAGTGTGGAAGTTTTGCGTCACACCGGTGTCCGGATAGAAGAACTGCTCGAGATCAGCCACCACAGCATCACGCAGTACACGCTGCCTAGTACCGGTGAGATCATCCCGTTGTTGCAGATCGCGCCATCGAAATCCGACGAGGAACGGGTTTTGGTCGTCGGCCCGGAACTGGCCGATGTGCTTTCGGCGATCGTGTGCAGAGTGCGAGGAACGGATGGACGGGTGCCGCTGGTGCCGTTCTACGACATCGCCGAGCGCGTCTGGAGCGAGCCCGCGCCACTGTTGTTCCAGTGGAACAACGGAGCGCAAGTCCGTCCCGTATCGGCCGGGATGATCCGCACGGCGCTGACCGAGCTACTGGAAGCGACCGGTGTCAAAGACGCTGCGGGGGCGCCGTTGTACTTCCAACCGCACGACCTGCGCCGGATCTTCACGACCGAAGCGATCATGAACGGAATGCCCCCGCACATCGCGCAACTGCTGTTGGGGCACAAGGACATCAACACCACCATGGGCTACAAGGCGATCTATCCGCAGGAAGCGATCGAAGGACATCGTGGCTTCATCGCCCGTCGCCGCGCGCTGCGCCCCGGTGAGGAGTACCGCACTCCGACCGATGCCGAGTGGGACGAATTTCTCGGCCACTTCGAGCGCCGCAAACTCGCCTTGGGCGATTGCGGGCGCGCTTACGGCACAAGTTGCCAGCACGAGCACAGCTGTGTCCGGTGCCCGGTACTGCGGGTCGACCCCGCCCAGCGCCACCGGCTCGCCGAAATCCGCGACAACCTCACCGTTCGTATCGCCGAAGCGCAGCAGGCGGGTTGGGTCGGCGAAGCCGATGGGTTGGCTGTGAGTTTGGCCGCCGCCGAGGACAAGCTCTCCCAGATCGACGCGCGCATCGCGCGCGCCGGTACCGTGTGTCTGAGCCTGCCGAGCTTCCCCGACATCGCCGCTCGGTCAGCCGTGATACCCGTCCGCCCGGATTGAACGGCCGGCCAGCCACCGCCCGGTTTGTGGTAGCGACCTCTGCGGTCGACGCCCGCGCTTTCCGAAGCTCAGTTATTCGGGGTTCCGGTAGAGCCTGTCCATCTGCGGGCGTTGTTTGGTCTTCGTGTGCGTGCATGGCCGCAGCCTGGGGTGCTATCTGCGTGTGGGGTTGGTGTGTCGTGGGGTCAGGAAGTGGTCGATGTCGACGATGAGGAACAGGGCGGTGGCGGTGGTGACCACCTGGGCGTGGTCGTTTTCGATGGTGGCGCGCAGGTGGAGTTTGCGGCCGTCGCGGGCGTGGATGTGGGCGCGCAGGGTGTAGGCGGTGTCGAGCAGGACCGGGGCGAGGTAGTCGATGGCGAGGTGGCGGGTGACGGCGAGTTCTTCCACGCTGTAGAGCAGAAAGCCGAACAAATCGTCGAGGACGGTGGCGACCGCGCCGCCGTGCGCGATTGCCGGGGCACCCACATGGCGAGAGTCGAAGCGGTGGTGGGCGTGGACACCGTGGGCGTCACCTCGCACGCGCAGCTGGTGACCGTGCGGGTTGGCCGGACCGCAACCGAGGCAGTGGTCGTGGTGAGGCGGCAGGTCGGCGGCTTCGGACGGGGCCACGGGGAATGCGGGGAACCAGTTCTCCGACCCGGGGGGAAGGGGTCCGGTGGTATCGGGTGTGCGGCTCATAGGTGCTTTCTGTGGGGTGTGTCACCGGGTGGTGGCGAACAGGATGTCGCAGTGGGCTTTACGAGCGAGTGCGATCGGTGGGGTGGTCAGCAGCCGGGCCAGCAGCGGTGATCGGTGCGCATCGGCGGTGACGATGAGGTCAGCGCCGGTGGCAGCGGCCAGGTGCAGCAGGGCGTGCGGGGTGGGCGCGGGCAGGATGTGGGTTTCGATGTCGGTGGCGCCGTGGTTGATCGCGTGCTGGTGGGCGGTACGCAGGATGGTGTCGGTGGGGGTGGTGCCGCGTAGCTGGTAGGCGTCGGGTCCGAGCCGGTCGAGGTCGGCCCCGAGATCATGTTCGTCGATGTCGTGACGGACGCAGATGATCAGGAGCCGGGCGTGGGTGGCGTGGGCGAGTTCGGCGGCGTGGTCGACCACGCGGTAGGAGCGGTCGGATCCGTCGGTGTCGACGATGATCGTGCGATAGGCCGTCATGACGGGCGTCTTTCATGGGATGGACGGGTGTGGGCGTGGTGTTCGGAATCGGCGGGTGGTGGGGCCGGGGGCGAGGAATGCCAGCACGATCGCCCCGATCGTGGTGAGAGCGGCCAGGGTGAGCGCGGCTTGGCCGCTGCCGTGCACGAACGCGGCCTTGGCGAACTCGGCCAGTGGCGCGGCTGCGGGTCCGGCCTGGTCGGCGACCTGCAGGGCGGCGGCCAGGGAATCGGCGACCGGGCCACGGGCGGGCTCGGGTAGGCGGGGCAGGGCGGGCGCGATGTGGTGGGAGTAGCCGGCGGCGAGCACACTGCCGGCCACGGCGATCCCGATCGCGGCGCCGATCTCGCGGGCGGCGTCGTTGACCGCGGCGGCGACCCCGTGTTTGGCCTCGGGGGTGTCGGCGACGATGGCGTAGGTCGCTGGGGCGGTGCACAATCCCAGGCCCGCGCTCATGATCAGCAGCGGCCACAGTAGATCGAGGTAGTGCGCGGCGAGGGTCAACCGGCTCACCAGCACCAGCGCGGCGGCGATGGTGAGCAGGCCGGTGACGGTCATCGCCCGCAACCCGACCTGGCCCGACAGCCACGGCGCGATCACCGAGATCACGACCAGCGGCACCACCATCGGCGCCAGCGCCAGTGCCGAGGCCAGCGGCCCGTAGCCGAGGATCAGCTGCAAATACTGCACCAGTAGCAGGAACACTCCGAAGGTGACCAGGAACTGGATGGTCACCGACAGCGATCCGGCACCGAAACCACGGCGGGCGAACAACCGCACGTCCAGCAGCGGTGCCGCCGAGCGCAGCTCGACGACCACGAACGCCACCGCCGCCGCGACACCGAGCCCGGCGGTGGCGGCGACGAGCGGGTCGGTCCAGCCGCGCGCGGGGACCTCGACCGCGGCGAACACGATCGCCGCGATCGCGACGGCCACCGCGCCCGCGCCGACCCAGTCCACCGGCGGATGCTCGCGTTGGCGGGACTCGGCGATGGTGCAGGCCAACCCCGCCAGCACTGCCCCGGCCACGGTCAACCCGACGAACACCGACAGCCACGACCACTGCTCGAGCAGTAGCCCGGCGCCGAGGATGCCCAGTACCGCCCCGGACCCGGCGACTCCGGCCCACACCCCTACCGCCCGGCCACGATGGGTAGGAGGGAAGCCCGCGGTCAGGATCGACAGTGTCGAGGGCATCACCAGCGCCGCGCCCGCCCCGGCCAGCGCGCGTGCCGCGATCAACCACGCCGGGTCGGACAGCAGCAGCGGCAACGCCGAGGCGGCGGCGAATACCGCCAGTCCCGCGACCAGTACCCCGCGACGCCCGTAACGGTCACCGATGGCTCCGGCGGGTAGCACCAGACATGCCAGCACCAGGGTGTAGCCGTCGACGATCCAGGTCAGCTGGGCTTGGGTGGCCCCGGTCGCGACCGCGATCTGCGGCAACGCCGAATACAACGCCGCCATCGCCGCGACCACCAGCGCCACCGCCAGGCACGACACCGTCAGCATCCACCACTGGGCCCTGGTCCAGCGGGCGATCTCGACCGTGTCCGTTCCGGGTGCGGTCACCGGCACCTCCCGACGTTGTAGACCAGCAGTCTCTGTGCGAGACCGTCAGTATCATAATGGTCGGGGTGTGGGATGATGTCTACACATTCGCAGGGTTGAACGACACGAATCGCAAGGAGCGCGCGGCCATGACCGACCCGGACCCCGCAGCGGCCGACCCGCTCACCACGGCCCCGGAGCAGGCCGATCCGCGGCTGGCACGCTCACGCAACCGGTTGCTCGACGCGGCCAGCCATCTGTTGTCCACCGGTGGTGTCGAAGCGGTCACAGTCGAGGCGGTCACCCGCGTGTCGAAGGTCGCGCGCGCCACCCTCTACCGGCACTTCGGTAGTACCACCCAACTGCTCGCGGCGACTTTCGAACGGCTGCTTCCGCAGGTCGACACACCGACCAGCACCGGGCCCGTGCGCGAGCGGCTCGTCGCGCTGCTCACCACCCAAGCCGACCTGATCCAACAGGCCCCGGTGCAGATGACCACCCTGTCCTGGCTGGCGATGGGTTCCATCGGCGAGGACCACCCAGACCCGGCCGCGGTCACCTCGCTGCGCGCGCGCGTCATCGAGCAGTACCGCCACCCGTTCGACCAGATCCTCACCAGCCCACAGGCCCGCGCGATGCTCGGCGAGCTCGACACCACCTTCGCCATCATCGAACTCATCGGCCCGATCGTGTTCGCCCGTCTCACCGGACTACGCACCATCGACCACGACGACTGCACCCGGCTCGTCGACAACTTCCTCACCGCCCACCGAACAAACACCCCGACACACACCCCTATCGACATCGCCACCCCGTAACCACAGATCCCGGGTCGCGCGGGTCAGAACAACGTGTCGCGCACCCGCAGCGGCCGGTACCCGGTCTGGCCCAGCTGGGCCAACTCGGCGTCGATGTCGACCTCGATCGCGCCGAAGAAGGTGATATTGGCGCTGTGGGCAGGGCTGATGTGGGTCAGGACTTCGTCATCGATACGCTGCCCGGCCCGGCGCATCTGCTCGATAGCGAGCCCGTAATGCTCCGTGGTCCAGGCGATGTTGTAGTTCAGAGAAGGGCCTATGAAATGAAACATGACGGCCTGAGGGCTATCGCCTATATCGATGACCAGCTGCGGCTCGAGTCGCGCAACGGCAACGACATCACCGTCGCCTGGCCCGAGCTCGCCGGGCTGGCTCCGGTTGAGCCTGGTTTCGTGGTCGATGGGGAGATCGTGATCGAACACGCGGGCCGGTCCTCGTTCCAGGCGTTGGCTCCGCGGATGCATCAACGCAACCCGGCCACGATCCGGGCGCTGGCGGAAACGTCTCCGGCGACCTATCTGATCTTCGACCTGCTCCACATCGGTGACCGTTCACTGATCGAGTTGCCCTACGCCCAACGCCGCGAGCTCCTCGAACGCATCGGGCTGGCTGGACCGCATTGGCGGATCCCGCACCTGCTCCCGGGTCCTGCCGCTGCCGCTTTGGAGGTATCGAAAGAACTAGGGGCCGAAGGCATCGTCTGCAAACGTCGCGACAGCTGGTATCTGCCCGGCCAGCGAAGTCCGGCCTGGATCAAGATCAAGAACGTCAGCCATCAAGAGGTCGTGGTGATCGGGTGGAAGAGCGGGTCGGGTCGACGCGCGGGACAGATCGGGTCGTTGCTGGTGGCGGTGCCCGATGACCGGGGAAGTCTCGAATATGCAGGTAGCGTCGGGACCGGGTTCACCGCCGCGATGCTGACCGATCTACGCGAACGCCTGGCACCGCTGCAACAGTCGGACCCGCCGATCCCCAGCCTTGGACGTACCTCGGACGGAGTGGCCTGGGTTCGGCCGGCGCTGATCGGGGAGGTGGCGTTCACCGAATGGACCAGCGACGGCCGGTTACGGCATCCGAGCTGGCGAGGGCTGCGGCTGGACAAGGATCTCGACGAGATCGAAACCCCGACCGGGCGGCCGTGAAGCCGGTGCCGAGACCCTAGTCGGCTGGCGTGAGTGCATTTCCGCTCCACGTGGTCACCTGCCAGGGTTTCGTCGATGGCAGACCCTGGCTCGGTACCGCGAACAATGCCGGTGTGTGGTGAGCGTTCGGGCGGCGCATCGGTACAGCAGCCAGTGACGACGTCGATGGTCAGTAGGGCTGGTCATTCCAGTAGTCGAGCTGTGGGGGCGGGCTTTCCGCTGCCGCGAGCATGTCCCGCATGCGGGACAGCACAGCCGCCGACGATTCGCCGGGAGTGAAGCCGACGTGGGGCATCGCGAGGATATCGAGCACGGCACGCACGTCCCGGAGGCTCGGCGGGTTGGACGATTCGGCAACCAAGCCGCGATGCACGTCTTCGGCGGTGATGTCGGTATCGGGCTCAATCTGATCGATCACCAACGCCACGATCGCTGCCTGCTCGGCCGGGATCGGATCGCCATCATCGGGGACCACGGTCATCAGCGTAGTCCGATCTCGGCATCGGTCCTGTACGGCTGCCGTGATGCCGGGTTCAGTCGTCGGCGGTCACCATCAACGCTGTCGAGGCTGGCCACGGGTATGTGCCCGGGGTGTCGTCGACGGCTTCGACGAGTACCCGTTCCGGATCGCCCAGATAGTCGACTTCGAGCACCCTGAACACCGTTGCCCCATTGGGGTGTAATCGCACCCGCGCACCAACCTCGAACCTCATGGGTACAAGCTAACCGGATCGGCGGGGGAGCAAATCCGCGACATACTCCTCGGTCCGTTTCGGTGACTCGACATGACGGCTACTTGTTGAATGGTGAGGCGGCCGAGCTGAAACTGAGGTAGTAGGTACCGCCGGGAAACACGTTCAGCAGCAGGAATCCCCCGTGAGCGGCGTGGTGGCGGATCAGCTCGATCAAGGTGACGCCGTCTTGCTCGTCGGTGAGGGAGATGTATTCGACGAAGTCGTCGCCGCCGACCGCGGTGTCGGTGAAGTTGAAGTAGCTGTCGTAGCCGAGCGCGTACACCACCTGGGAGGAACCGTCGGGTTTGGCGGGGTCTGCCAGTAGCCGTGGTACTCCGTTCGAGAGTAGGTAGGTGCCTTGGTCTTTGGCCCATGCCAAAGCGGGTGGGATCGGGTTGGGTTTGTTGTCGTCCCAGGTGGGCCAGGAATGTTCGGTCGCGGCCATCGCGTGTTCGGCGATCGTGCTGACCTGGCTGAGTGGGAATCGCAGCTCGAATTCGCCTGTGTGCATGTCCATGGTCGTCCTTCTGTCGGTGGATGATTGAAGTGCGCAGTGGCGGGCCGGGGTACGCCCGCTTTAGCCGCCATTGCGACGGCGAACTCTGTCGGTGCCCCACGGCATGCTGGTGTTCGACGGATCGGCAGCAAGGGGGAAGTGCGATGGGCAGCAATGCTGGTAGCGGGGAAAGCGCGGACTATCTCGACAAGCACTACGTCCATCGGGACTGCGTGAGGCCAGGTCAGTCGCAAACCTCACCGATCTGGAACGCCTACCTCAAACTCCTCGTCGACCCGTTCGTCGACGAGGACATCGATTTTCGGTATTGCGATGAGGACGAACTCCACGAACTGATCTGGCAGCGGTGGGCCGACGCCGGCGTTGACAACGACGTCAGCATCGACCACGAGCTGGATCTCTCGGAGGGAACCTCGGCCGCGAAAGGCTGTCGGATCGACTTCGTCGCCACCTACGACGAGGGGCATCGGGTCGGTATCGAGATCAAAGGCGCGGGATGGTGGGCTTTGGATGTGGTGCAGGATCAGCTCGTCCGATACGCCGAGACCGGGCAGATCGACTCGCTGTTGCTGCTGACCGCCGATCCTGAGATGACCGAGATCGACTGGCCCAGTGATCTCACGGTGCCGTTGTTCATCGTCCTGATCACAGGGCGGCGGTCCCGGTTGTAGAAGGGGCGAGTATTGCCTGCTGGGCCGGGACCTTGGTGTTCGGAAATCGGGCCGCGGTGCCATCGAGATCACGACAGAGGGCTACCTCGGATCAGCAAACTCGCTGAGACGCTTCTTGTTTGACGCCGCGGCTGGTCATCGAGTGCCCGGCGCCCTGCGTGCGGGGTCCGATCAGCGTCGCGAAGAAGTCGACGGGTTCTGCGGAGACAGCGCGTGCTCGGGGCACCACTGTTCGACTGGGAGACGCCCCTGACCGTTCCCGGTGGGCACGGTGAAAGCCACGAGCCCCAGCCATGTCCCGTCCGCGACCCTGGCCCAAGCTCGGAGGAGGCCAGGTGTGGTATCTGTCAGGCGTAGGCCGCCTTTGCGGATGCCGAGGCGGACCTTGTTGACACCGAAGTGCGCCGGTCGGGTCACGATCGCGGTCCCGAGTTCGACGGTGACCGGCAGCGGGGGCTCGACGATCCGCCACATCGGCGCTGTCGGGTCGTGCGGCCAGGTCTCGAACAACGACGACGAACTGTTCACCGTGGGGTCTGTCGGTAGCTCTGGCAACCCATCGGCGATGGCGGTTTCAAGGGCCGGTTCGCCGCATTGAGCCCGTCGACGCGGAACTGTCGTTGCTTGTGCGCGTCGATGCGGGCGAGGACGTCATTGATCTGGTCGGCGGACGCGACCGCACCGAAGGCTGTCGCGTCACGGAGTTGCCGACCGACCGGGGCCAGGGTGGCTGCGGTTGATTCCGGTGTCGGCGGCGGGGTCATGTTCGGCACGTTACTCGTATTCGAACAAACTTTCGATAATGAGGTTCAGGGTCGAAGGTGTTGTGGTTGTCCACAGAGTTATCCACAACATGTGGATGCAGGTGAGAGTGGCTCACCATCTGTCGGTCGGATCGCCGACGGATCCAGTTGGTGATCGGGTCAGTGGCGTGGGCCGGTGTGGATGTGGAGGTATGCGCAGTCGATCACCTCCCACAGCGACGCGTCGCGAAGTCCGTGCTGGTCGGCGAGCTCCATCGCTGTGACGGCGATCGCGATGACATCCCAGGGCCGTATCGCCGGTGATCGCCCGTCTGATGGGTCTGGGTGCAGGCGCAACCGTTCGAGGGTGTCGAGTTGTCCGGTGCTCAGGATGTCGTCGGGGTCGCCGTAGGTGTCGTAGAGGTCGGTAGCGATCGAGATCAATCGTGCTGTGGTGACCGGGCCGATCGCGGCCGCGACCTCTGCGTTGTCCGCCATCGCGGTGGCGATGTCGGCCAGGGCTTGGGCCTGGTTCCATCCGTCGAGGAAGGTTCGCATGATTTCGGCAGCGCCGCCACCGACCGCCATCCCCGCGATCGCCTCGCGCACAGAGGAGTTCAGTGCGGGGGCTGCTGGCTCACCGCGGGCGTGGGCGTCCTGACCGACCTGGGCCCAGTCGATCGGCGCGGCCCGCGGAATCAGGTCCGGGGCGGGGTGGTCTGTGCAGGTGCACTTGAAGACGCCACACCGGCCGGGTCGCCCGGTGGATTGCTCGGCGGTGTGACCGCACGAGCACAGGGGCGAGGGGGAGTGTTCGTGGTCGACCGGGTCGAACTGGTGGACGTTGTTGGTCTTGTCGACCCACTGTCGGGGCGGCGTAACCCCGACTGCTTTGTCGGCTTGCAATGGCGCGATCGGTGCCTGGCATGTTGCGCACCGTTGATAGTAGGAACGTTGTGCTGGCGAGGCACGCTGGTCCTGAGCGCAGTGTTCGTCGGTCACTAGTGCACCCTCTTCTGTCACAGGTTCTCCATCCATTGGTGCCCGAAGTCGCGACCGCACCGGTCACGGCCAAGCCGGACGGTGACGGGCGCAACGCCGGAACGGGCGGGAATCAGGAATTGATGTCAGGGTGTTCGTCGACGACCAGGGTGTTCCACAGCCTTCGAGCCGCGACGATCTTGGCGAGCATGTCCATCCACTCGGTGTTGGCGCCGTCGGGTGCGGGATCGCGGACCTTACGCAGCCGCAGCAACGGCACCCGGCGAAGCGCGATTCCGGTGGCGGCGGGACCGGATTCGTCGGCGGGCACGGTGAAGATGCGGTAGTCCTCGAGCTTGATCCAGGCCTCGTACCAGGCTTCGGCGGGTTTGCCCTCGCGGCTCGGCGTGGCATCGTTGTCTTCGACAGAGGCCCAGAATCGGCAGCGACACAGCGGGTCACCGCACCGGTTGAGCGGGCTGCCGCCGGAGGGGTTGTAGCGGTCGACGTGCCCGGCCAGCATCACGCACGCACGCCGACTGTATAGAGCACATTCAGGATGCAAGCCGGGCTCTACGGCCACGCCGCGCACGTAGTCCGAAGGGCGGATCATCAGCACCAGGGTCGCGTCGAGCGGTTCGCCGCAGACCTGGCACCGCTTGTTGTCCAGCACCTCACCGAGGCGCTGCGCGTCGATCCGACCCCATATCGGACGGGTCCGATCCCGGTGCGCCAGAGTGATATACGGGACTACCAGTCCCGCCGAGACCGGAGAATGCGCCAAGCGCGCGGGGATCGGAACACGCTCGGCCGCAGCCGAGCGTGAGGCGGGGCAGCGGGGATTGTTGGGCAAGTGGTCCTCGAATCTGTCGATCCGGCATGCGGTTCGGTGTCGTCGGCGGGAGCGGGGTGGGCGACCAGGACCACCGTGGTGGCCCGATCGGGGGTGAACGGGGCTTCGACGCGGACGTGGATCAGCGTGACCAGCGACGCGGCGGTTGGTGTGCCGCTGTTCCAGGGCAGGTGCCGGTCTTCGTCGAGGGCGGGCATCTGGGCGCGCATCCACGCGGTGAGTTCACCGATGTGGGTAATCACGATGTCCAGCGTTTGCCGGTGTGGGGGTCGTGGTCATAGACCGGCACGACAGTGGGTGCGCCGAGCGCGCGTTCGGTGACCGAGTTCGACAGAACTGCTTCCTCGCCGTTGGCGGCCCACCACCCTGGTGCGATCACCCACCGGCCATCCCCGTCACGGTGGGCGGGGACCAGCCGCCAGCTGATGCCGGTCTTGGCGATCCCGAACGGGTCTGGACCCCATTGGGTTTCGTGGGTGCCGTCGTCGGTGATGGTGTCGAGCGCGGTGGCGTGTTCGATGCGCACCAACGCCATCACCGTCAGATGATCGGGGCCGGGTTCGACGTCGGGAAACACCGCAACCCGTGTACCTGCGGCGGGCGTGGTGGCGAATGCTGCGTGCCAGCCGATGACCAACACTTCCCGTGCGAGCTGGGGGATGGGGTGCAGGCGTGCGGTCCAGCGGGAGGGGTCGGCCGCGCCGAGGGCAGTGGTGCTCACAACAGCCCCCGCTCGCCGTCGGTGGTGGGGCGTAGTTGCTGCACGGATTCGATGAACCGCAACGGCACGATCACTGCTTCGCGGGAGTCGGTACTCAGGCTGGCGTGGCGGTTGTGGACGTTGTCCACGCTCAGCCGCGGCATCAGGTGTCCACCGCGGGTGCGGAGCGTGACCGGGCGGTTGTGGTGGCGTGCCTCGTGCAGTGCGGCTACCACCAGCGTCGACTCGCGCGAACCGGTGGCGGGATCGGCGGCCGACCCTGCTCCGCGCAATTGGGTGAGGGCGGCGCGCAGCCGATACCGCAGGGGAGGAGTGGTCAGGGGATGTGTCATCGAGGGTTTCCTTCCCGCAGAGCTCCACACGGAGCGATAGATGTTGGGGGTCAGGCGGTTTCGAGTTCGATGTCGATGAAGTCGGCGTAGCGCTCGGACTCGTCGGGGCAGGCGCACGTGCAGCGCGGGTAGGTCCGCTGGCACTGCACGCAGTAACCGCAATAGAGGCAGTGCGGGCCGTCCGGGTCGTCGATCTCGGCGCCGCAGTTGTCGCAGAAGCCGTCGTCGAACCCGTAGTCAAAGACCACGCCCTGGGGGAAGCGGCCCAGGTCGTAGGAGTGGTTGGAATACCAGGACCCGTCCCGCCAGTGCCCGGCCTGTTCGTTGAAGATGTAGGCGGGGTGTTTGTAGGCGGGATCGACAGTGAGGATCACGGCCTTGTCGGTCCCGAGCCAGCGTTCGAACCGTGTGCGTCCGGTCCAGGAATCCAGCGACCCGAACGGCAACCGGGGCAGGAAGTCCTCGGCCGCGATCCGGGTATCGGAGCGATCGTCACCCGGGAGCGGGTGGACATGCTCGGGCAGGATCCCGTTGTGGGCCAGCACGCTGCGTTTGTCACCACCGATAGCGAAGGGGTGACAGTTCGCGGTGGTGTGTTTGCCGTGGGTGGCGAAGCGGGAGTGGAACAACGCCGGCCCGTCCGGGAACAGCGAGCGGGCTTGGGCGAATTCGGTGATCGTGGTCTTCGGATCCAGGCCGTGCCCGACAATGAGCCGGTCTCCGGCATGGACGGCCCAACCATGCCCGTGCGGGTTGGCGGCGGCGCCGGCGGCGAGGGCGTCGTAGTCAGCGACGATGCCGGGCTTGATGAAGGTCAGGATGCACATGCGAGGTCCTCCTGGTGTTCGGTGGACACACTCGATCCGGTGGCGGTCAGCTCCGCGGTGAGCGCGGCGTACTCCGGTCGTGTGGCGACCCACGCGGTGAACGTGGCCCAGTCCCAGCCCTGGTTTCGGGCGACGTCGTAGGAGCGCAGGGTGCGCGTGTACTCCACGGAGGCGTGGGCGAAACCGAGGGCCGCCTGGACCTGCTGGCGCTGCAGTGAGCTGGCGAAGATCCGCAGCTCGAAGGTGTGCGGAGGGCGGGTGTTGATGGCGTGATAGCGGCCCCATCCACGGCCGCCGTGCGCGAGTTCCTTGGCTTTGGCGCGGATGTCGGGATGAAAGCCCGCCCATTGCGAATCGTGTCGGCGCGCGAGCGTGGTGACCTCGTCCTCGTTCCGGTAAACGAGTTTGAGCCAGCGGTAGATGTGGGCAGGGGAGTCGAACCCGGCCCGGGACAGATGGACGTGGATGCCGACCTCGTCGTCGGTGTAGCAGCCCAGCAACCGCAACCGCGACAGCACCGACCACGGAAACTCCGCGATCGCGTAGTCGAAACTCATTGGATGGGTGACGAGCTCGAATCCGCAGCTGATCGAGCCGTCGTGCTTGAGGTAGGCCAAACGCCCGAGCTGGTCGTTCGCGGTCTCGACCGAGTCGTCGAAACCGACTGGTGTGGTGCGCAGTTCGAGCTCGAGGCCCAGGAACAGCGGGCCGCTGCCGTGGAAGATCGGGCGCGGGGTGTACTCGGAGTCGTGGACCATTGCATGGTCGGGTCGGTAGCAGTCCTCGCAATAGTCCTCGCGGCCGCGGATGAGGGTCTCGCACCGGTCGCACTCGCGATAGTCCTGGCGGCAGTCATCACACACCGACCAATCACCGTTGATCGAGATCGGCTCGGCGACAGCGAAGTTGCAGTCCTCGCAGGTGGAGTACTCCAGCGCGCAGGACTCACACACATCACCACCGGAGATAACCGCGACGACGTAGCGGGCGTAGCGCACGCAGTCATCGCAAACACTGAACGCCGATCGGCAACTGGCACACCGGTAGTCGTCATCAGTGGTCAGCGCGGTCTCACGGGCGGGAAGATCACAGCCCGCGCACAGCTGCAGATCGGCGACGCAACCAGAGCAGAGCCGGTCGTCCTCAGCGGTCTCGACCAACTCCGTGAGCGGGTGTGGGGTGGAACAGGCCTCGCATTCGGCGAGGTCGACCATGACAGCGGTGGGCATCGAATTCCTTCCCTGAAAACGACGAAAGCCCGCACCGACGGGTGCAGGCTGAGGTGAAAAGTGGTGGTGGGCAGGTCAGGTCTGCTAGGTGCTCGGTGTAGTCGGCGGGCGCGCCGCGGGCAGGGCGATCGGGCGGCTGAGGGCGCGATGGCGGGTGCTGCGGGCGCGGGGTTGGCGGCATTCGCAGTGCGGGAACCGGTTCTCGCAGGCGAAGCACCACCCGCACTTGACGCAGTAGCGACTCACCCGGTACAGGTCGATGTCGTCACAGTTCTCGCAGACATACCGCTTCGGGTAGCGCTGGCTCAACGGCAGATAGCTGGTGTTCGAGTACCAGATTCCGTTGTCCCACTGGCCTTTCGACTCCCCGAACAGATACACCTGCTGATCGAAGGCCAGGTCGACCGTGAAGATCAGCAGCTTCGACGACCCCAACCACGACTCCAGCCCACGAAACCCGCGGTAGGTATCGATCGACCCGAACGGCTCAGACGGCAGGTAGTCCTCGGCCGCGATGCGCGTATCCGATCGCCAGTCATACGGGCCGGGGTGGACGCGTTTGGGCAGGACTCCGTTGTGCGCGAGAACCGTTCGCTTGTCTCCAGCGAGGCGGAAAGGGTGGCAGTTGTCTACGGTCCGGATGCCATGGGTGGCATAGCGGGAATGAAACAGCGCCGGACCTCTCGGGTGCTGGGCTCGGACACGGGCGAACAAGTCGATCACCTCATCGGCGTTCATGCCGTGGCCGGTCACGATCGTCGGCCCGGCGATGACCGCGAACCCGTGCCCGTGCGGGTTCGACTCGGCACCATGGCGCAACGCGGTCGGGTCGGGGGCCACGGAGGCCGGGATGAAAGTTAAGAGGCACACAGCACGACCTCCTGTTCGTCAGCAAGGTTGGTCAAGTCGGCGAGTTCGGCGACCAAGGGCGCGTATTCGAGCCGGCGGGTCAGCCAGTCGGTGAACCGCTCCCAGTCCCACCCGCCGGCGTGGATCTGGGGGATGGTGAGGTCGGCGGTGTAGCGGATCGAGGCCTCGGTGAACGCCAATGCCGCCTGCACCGCGCGGGTTTCGAGAGAGCTGGCGAAAACCCGCAGTTCGAGGGTGTCGCGGGGGTGGGGGTTGATCGCCTGATACCGCGGCAACCCGACCGCGTTGCGGCAGCCTTTCGCGAGGTATTTCGCCCGAGCGCGGGTGTTGGGTTCAAAGGGGGCGTAGCGGCTGACGCGTCGGGCCAACATCGAGACCTGGTCCTGGTTGCGATAGACCAATTTCATCCACCGGTAGATGTGGGCGGGCCCGGTGAACCCGGTCCGGGAAGCGTGGACATGGAGACCGACACTGTCGTCGGTTTCGCACCCCATCCGGGCGAGCTTGTCGAGGAGCTGCCAGGGGAACTCGGTCAGGGCGTATTGGTAGGTCATCGGGTGGCACACGATCTCGAAACCCGATGGCCGGATCGAGGAATCACGCTTCAAATACCCGAGCGAACCGAGCGCATCGGTCGCGGTAGCGATCGCGTCGTCGAAGCGATCCTCGGGCACGATGACTTCCAGTTCCAGCCCGAGGAACAGCGGCCCGGTGCCGTGGAAGATCGGATCGGGCCGGTAGGAGTAGTTCCACAACGCGTGCGGATCAGCGCAACGATCGCAGCCGCGGCGCCCGGCGATCAGCGTGCCGCAGTCCCGGCACGAGCGCTGCAACTGTGCGCACGCTGGGCAGGCGCGTTGGTTGCCGACGACGTAGCGGCTGTGCAGGGTGTAGCGCTCGCATTGGAAGCACTGGTCATAGAGCTGGTGTGCGCAGATCCCGCACACGAACCCACCGGTATCGACCGGCAACCGGGTGAACGTGACCGCCGAACACGACCCGCACGGGTGCAACCTGGACACGCAGATCGAACACAGCTGTCCTGCTTCGGCGGTCTCGGTCAGGGCGATCGAGCGGGCACCGCAGCGGTAGCACTGTCCGCAGGTCAGCACGCAGCGTTGGCAGACGCGTCCGCCGTCGATGTCGACGTGGATGTCGGGCTCACGGGATCGACAGATCCCACACGGGTCGAGCAAACCAAGTTCGGGCACAGCAAATAACCCCTTCCGGAAAACGACGAACGCCGCACCCGAAACCCGGGATGCGGCGCGAAAATTCAGGACGAAAAGGCGGAGGCGCAGGTCAGGCGGCTCGCGCGGACGTAAAGCGGCAGTCGGCCGGTTCGCCGAGGTGGCGGCCCTCGCAGGCGACGAGCGTCAGCACCCGTGAGGGCTTCGCGAGCTTGCGACGGGCGATGGCTTCGAAGTCATCGATCCCGCTGGTATTGATGGCTTCGTAGTGCCCGTCAAGGTCCTCGATCGGCCCGCCTAGGTCGGGCAGTCCTGCTTGGCGCCACATTCGTAAGTACAGGCCGAACGCGGTGGTGTTCAACGGCGTTACGAGGCTGGCACGCATCAGCAACAGCACGACCTCGACCGAGGTCCCGGGCTTGGTCGAGACTCCGGTCGCGACCCGCTCGATGAGCTCCCGGGCATGGGCTCGGTAGACGAACTCGGTGGCCATTCGTTCGTGAGTCGCGGTCAACAACGAAAAGCTGTGGTGCATCACGTCAGCCACGTCGGGATGTCGCTGTTGTGCTCGACTGATCTCGTCTTCGGCCCAGTCTTGCTGCGTGAGAGTCGTTGTGAGGGTCCTGATGAACTCTGGTCCGGCAATCTCGCGGAGTGCCAGCTCGATCCTGTTGAGTGCATCGGTCATTGGTGTCCGTTCTGTGCAATCGGTGCCACGGGTGAACGCTCATGTGGGGGTGCGGCGCGAAGACCGCTGGGTCCGACCCGCCGCAACGTGCGACATTCAGCGGATCACCGTTTCGACTGAGAGATGTTGTGGCAGATGTGGTTCCCTTCACAGCACTGGCAAGCCCCGCTGGCGGAGGCGTAGTCTGAAAGTGGAAGAGCCGCTGGTCGGGCCATTCTCAGGAGATTGAGATGCCTACTGGCAAACAACGACGGTCCAAGCGCGATCCCGAATTGAGTCGGCGTTTGGACGAGGTCCATAACGTGATGAAGGTTCGGCGTGACGAAGCCGAACGTCGCGAGGCCGCCATGATGGACGCGGTCCAGGTCTACCTGCGCGCTGCCGGATCGATCCGCCGGTGCACCGGGGTACATGATCAGCGCGTTAGTGAGCTACGCAAACGGATCGAACAGCTGGAAAGCGAGCACGAGGCAGAAGTTGCTCGATGGCTCGGTCAGCAAGCGGGCGCTGTGGCGGAGATACGCGACTTGGGGGAGTCCGATGACAGCATCGGTGAACTGCTCGAATTGACCAACAAACAAGTGCGACAACTGATGGCCTCGGCCCGAGCCTCCGACAGGGCAGCGAACAATCCTAAGCTGCGTGATCGCGGTCGACTCCCCGGATTGGCCCAGGAACCTGGACGGCCAGAGGCTCAGAGGGAACCGCAGGTCATGCCAAACGCTGATGAATCGGACGGTCAGAGTTTGGCGTAGCCGCCGGTGTTCCAGACATGCCAACGGAATTGGCTTGGTGCGAGGGCGACCCGGTAGGGGATGCCGGGTTCTGTTGGGTATGGCCAGTAGGCGACACCGCATCGGTGGCAGTAGTAGGCGTGGCTCCAGACACCGCGCGCGCGGTTGTGCCCGGCATCGACCTTGCCGTTGCGGCGGGCACGCTTGAACGCGACGGTCAAGATCGCTACAACCGGGATAGACAGCACGATTGGAAACAGATAGAGGCCCAGCAGCGAGGCCATCATCCGGATCGGATTGGATGGCAACGGATCCATGGTCAACCCGATACTGCAGAAGCCGAACATGATCAGGACGAAGAACATCAGGACCGTGCCTAGGGCGGACAGCGGGCCCGCCGATGGCAGAACTGGTCGCCACGCCAAGCTTCTGGCTAGGGCGGAGCTGTGGCTGAACTCGTGGGTAGAGGTACCGATGATGGGGACAGTTCCTCCCAGGGCGACGCCGAACCCGGCATGCATGCCGGTGCTGTAGCCGCTGTGCGTTCCCTCCGACATGGCGGCGGGCACGCTCTGGACCAAGTCGATACTTTGGCATTGCGGGCAGCTGATATCGAAGTTCACTGGTCCCCCAAGGACGTGGGTTTCGCTGGAGTTAGTACACGAGAGGTGGTGCCTGGCAACGAACCGTGCATCGATCCAACACCGGATGGCCTCAAACTGTCGATGTGTCCTGGCCCACATCGGCATAGTTTCGGGCGGGGTGTGCGCATGTTGAAACATTGTCTGGCCCAACCCGTCATAGGTGTTCTCCGTGCGCACGATCGCTGTCAGGGTGCGCACGCACAGTCGGCGGCCCAACCTCGGCGTGTGCACGGTCGGTGGCTGCGTGCGCACGCAACCGCTCGGCGTCGCGCAGGATACGGCTGACCGCCGAGCGGCTACATTCGAGCTCGCGAGAGATACGACTGGCATTCCACTCGTCGACATAGCGGTGTGTGAGAACTGTGGTGACAGTGCCGCGATCGCGCCGCCCGCCGGGATCTTGTTCGCAGATCAATGCTGCCAACACGTCGAGGTCGGGGCGTTTGTCCGCAGGTTGTTCGGCGGCGGCGTCCTCGATGGGCTCGGTGGCGGCTGGCTGTGGAGCCGGTAGTGTGACGGGCGCGCTGCGAGATTCGGGTAGTTCGGGTGTGGGCTGTGGTGCTGGGGCTGGAGTTACCGACTCGGTGTCGGTGTCAGGCTGCTGAGTGTGAGCCAACGTCAACAGGGCCAGAGAACTTTGCGTCATGCTCCCCTCCACTATGAGCGGCCAAAGCCATGCTTCGGCGGCGGGCACACCTGCGGTGATCGCCAAAGCGCGCAGCGCGGTGAACGACAGCCAGAACGCGCCACCGGCGATGACCACGGTCAGCGCGGTCGCAGCGCGTCGCGCAGTAGGGGAGGCGGTGTGCGCACGGGTGAGCAGGGCGACGCCGTGCACCGCGGCCAGCAAGGCCAGGGGCGGGATGACAGCGACGGTGGCCGCGACTGCTGGCAAGACGGTCGTATGGAGGACGGCTTGGGTTGCGTTGCCGACCACGCTGACTCCGGCGGCGATGCAGAGCTCGGTCCAGAAGAAGACGTGCGCACGGTCCATGCGCACGTCTTCGCTCGTAGTCGGCTGAGTTCGGGTAGATCGTGGTGATGCAGGCTGCATGGCTGGTCCCATCGTTCGGGGTGTTGATGGTCAGGACATTGCGGCGATCGGATGTGCCACGCGGTGGCTGACGGGACGGGTCAACACGGCGCGCGGCATCCAGCCACAATGCAACCGCTAAATGGTTGCCAACCGATTTGCGGTTGCATACCGTTGTGTGGGTCGCACCGGTTGCCCGTGATCACTGGGTCGGTTCTGCCTCTACCGTCAAGGAGTGTTCTCGATGACCGATAGCAATACCGCCGCCGTCGCCGACCAGCTGGCAGGTGCCCTGGACAACTACATCGTCGGAGCGCTCGAAGCGATCGGAGCTCTCGACCTCGCCGATATGACGCGAGAACGCATCGCCGAGACCGCCCCCACCCTGGCGGCGTCGCTGTGTAGCGACGATGATGAGGTCGCCGCGCAGACCGTGATCGACCTCGCTGGCGTCGCCTGGCCTGAAGAGCCTGAGCCGGTGTGGTGGCGAACACCGGTCGGGCGCATGGTGGGCCGCTCGGTCGGCAGGGACGACACCGAGTCGGTGTCGTACTCGGTGGCCGCGGCGATGCTGGGAGTCGCCACCGGCACAGTGAAATCGATGATGGCGCGTGAGCGCACCGACCTGGATCGCCACCCCGACGGCGGCTTGACCCGAGCGTCGGTGCTGGCGCGTATCGCCCGCCTCGACCGGCCGTGACCAGCTTCCGATTCAGGCCGCGCGGGCGCTCGGGGTTTCCCGAAACTTGGTGCGGGCGAGGCTTGCTGAGCTCGGCGGAATCGGGCATCCCAATGCGTCACGTGATGCTCGGCGTCGGGAGTGGGACCGCAAGGCGCTCCCCACTATGTCACCACTAATTCAGCTGGGCGGCCCGTTGCTGACCGTTGTCCATCGTTGTCGAAAGTTGTCGTAGCCAGTGCGTTTCACCAGGTAGGAGCGCAAATCAGTTGTCCGATTTGTTGTTTGGAGTTGTCTATGGTAGCCCGTCTCGCCTGTATCGAGAAGGTCAGGGGTTCGATTCCCCTTAGCTCCACATATGCGCAGTTCAGGCCATGTTTTTGGTCTGATTTGCGGGCTATGTGGTCACCAGTAAGTCCCCACTAATTCAAGTGGCGAGTGTCCGGCGGGGTTCGAGTTGGGCAGCGTATTTCGAACGGATTCGCGAGCGGTCTGAATCCGTTATCCGGTCACCGCTCGGTTGAGGACATCGGCGGCGGCCTTGTGTGGGCGTCCACGTGCCATGTAGTGGCGTTGGGTCATGGCAGGGTCGACGTGGCCGAGGACATCGGCAGTGACACGGGCCGACAGGCCGGCGTCGTCGAGGATGGTGGCCACGGCGTGGCGGAAACTGTGTGGGGTGATGTCCTCGGCGAATCCGAGGGCTTCACGGACTCGCTGCCAGCCGTGTCCGACGTTTTGCGGGTCACGCAATGTCCCCACGGCTGAGGGGAATACCAGGTCCAGCACTTCGATTCCGGGGTCCGGCGGAGAAGCCGGTCGGCGGTTCGCCACCGCGGCTTTGCGGCGTTTGAGCATTTCCACCGCGAACTCGGGTACTGCGATGGTGCCGGTCCGGTTCTTCGGGTCGTCTTTCCTGGTGACCCGGACCAGTCCTTTGCCTGCGACGCGGACGAGTTTTCCGGTGGGGCGCAGGGTCGCGGCGTCGAGGTCGATGTCGGTCCACAGCAAGGCGAGCATCTGGGAGCGGCGCAGGCCGGTGGCGGCGTAGAGGGTGATGACGTCGGCGAGGTCGGCGCTCTCGCAGTACGCAGCGACGGTCGGTGGGGTGTAGGCCTTGACGGGTGTGCCGCGTTCTCGTTCGGCTTTGGCGAGCTGTCGCGGGCACGGGATCTGGGAGGTCCGGACGGCGGAGAGGATGAACCGCAGTTCGTCGGTGGTGAGGTCGCCGGCCCCGCCGGTGCGGCCTTTGGCTTCGATATTTTTCGGCATCTGGACCTCGCGGACCGGGTTGACTTCGAGGGGGCTGGTGCGGACGGCGTAGCGGAACATCCCGGAGAGCACGATGCGCCCGGTGCGCATGTTCGAAGGGCCCCTGGCCTTTCCGACTTCGGTGAGGAAGGTTTCGATGGCTGAGGTGGTGACTTCGAACAGGCGCCGGTCACCGAAGGCGGTGTTGAACATTTTGGCGACTTCGTCGTAGCGGGCGATGGTGTTTGTGGTGCGGTCTTGTGCGATGAGGCTCGCGCGGTAGCGGACCCAGAGGTCGCGCACGGTCATGGATGTGGACAGTTCCCCGCCGAGGCCGACGGTGATGACGGCTGCGGCTGCCATGACGGCGTCGAGGGCTCGTTGGCCGGTGCGGTCGGGGATCGGGCGGTGGCGGGAGTCGAGTTTGGTCGGGGAGACACGCATGAGCTCTCGGCGTTTTCCGGAGGAGTCGCGGACCCGGACGCGGGCTTTCCAGTGCCCGGGAGCGAGTTCGGTGAGCATCGGTTTGCCGGGGACCCCGAGGGGCCGGGGTGGTCTACCGCGGGTCATGGGTACACCGATTGAGTCGGTTGTTGTGGGTGGCGGCTGTCTTGGTGTGGTGTGGCAACGAAATCCCTTTCCGTTCGGTGAGTTGGGGAGTCGGCGTCGTCTGCGGGTGGAGTTCGGGGTTCGACCTCGCGCAGTGCGCGTCGAGCACGCGGCGTCGGTCCACGTGACCTGTGTCTGGGGAGGCGACTTTTCTGAATGCGCAGCTCTAGCGGCTGCTGCGACCATTACGGTGGCGGCGGCGGTCGACCGTGTGGAGGATTGCTATGTCGCGCGAGAGGCGCCATGACCGTCTACCTGGCCCTGAACTAGCGCACCGGGCCCTGATTCGGCGTCGTCGAGTAAGTCCATCTCGGCGACGGCGACTGCCAGACTTGTCACCCCGCCTACGAACTGTTCGGTGTGCGCGTCGACGGCCACCCCTCGCGAGCGAGGATGAAGCCTCCCGATCGAGCTGCGGCACCTTTGCGTATGCGTGCTCCCCGGGCGCGCGGAATGAAGCCAGGGTGGGGGAGGTGCAGCTGTCCGGCCTACAGTGCTCCCCGCCCGAGCGGGGATGAAGCCACCGCCGGCCCCATTACAGGCAAGTCATGAGACTGCATGGTTCTGAGCGCCAAAGTGAACACCACGCGAGCGCGAATCCCGACACCACCTGCCGACGGCTCGATGTCCGTCAGCGCGAATTTCAACACCGCCGCCCGAGCTCGGCTCGTCCGGCGCGCTCGCCGTCCGGCGGCGCCAAGCCGCCGATCGCTGCTGATCTGGGCGACCTCCGCGTGCCGAGGGCGATTCGGCGGCACGACGACCCGCAACGCAACGGCCCTTCCTCTGGCTCGGGTGGTGTCGAAATTCGCGCTGACGATCGGCAGACCAAGATCGCGAAGTGGTGTTCGAGTTCGCGCTCGGGTGGTGTCAGTTTTCGCGCTCTTAGCCAACTGCATGCCGCTGCGGGAGATGCCGATGATGGATCATCTCCGTGTCGTGGGTATCGGCGAGTTCAGCCAGCATCTGTGCTGAGGGATCGCATCGACTGTCCGGTGACAGTGAAGATGAGCCACGCCAACCTCGCTGACCTGCGGTGGCCCATTTTGAGTGGCAGACTCCCCGACCCGATTTGCCATTCAAAGTGAGCCAACTCTCTCCATCGGCCACGGCGAACTGGCTGGTCGGGCTCTCGATGGTCCAGGTTCAGTGGCAAGGCTGCGTCGATGGCTCAGGTGGGTTGGCAATAGCCTATTTTCACTGGCAACGGACATCGGCTGAAGCGTTGCTCAGTGTCGGATCTCACCGATCCGATTGGTGAATTCTGACGTCGCCGGGTGTGGCAGGGCGGGATTGTCGACCAGTTGGCAGCACGCAACAGTGACAGCGGCGACCAGCAGAGTTCCGGGCGAAGATCCGTTGAGACAACGCTCAGCTAAGCCAGCGACGGGCCACTGGCCAGCGATAATCCCGGCGACGTCGATGGTCACCCCAGCCATAATCTCCGACGTGAAAGAAGTCGAGGTCGTCGTCCAGTACGAGCGCGCGACTCTGCACGTCGGCGGGGTGTTCCTGAAGATCGACGCTGAACAGTCGAACACCGACACCAAGGTCGAGGCGATGGCCGGCACCGTTCCCGACTCCGGATGTTCTGTGGCGTAAGCCACCAGTGCTCGCGCTCGCCGCTCTGCCAGGATTGGCACTCGGCGCCTCGGTGAGCCGTCGACCGCATCGCCAGCGGCGTGGGCCGCAGCGGGCGCCACCATACGGAAGCTGCACGACGCGCCGCTACCGCCATGGCCCGGCCGCAGCCTCGACGCGCACGCATCGGAGCTCAACCGCAAATGTGCAGCGCTTACCAGGAGCGGGGTGGCCCCACCAACGTAGTCGCACACAACCGCCGGATAGCCGAGATCGCGCTTCGGCCGTGAACGCCGGCATTCACCCACGGCGACCTCCAGATCTCCCATGTGTTCGTCGAAGGCGATGAGGTCACTGGCGTTAACCGGTGCAGCGAGGGAAGGCGTTTCTCGCGGGGTGGGCGGTCGTTGGCGATCAACACCGCCATCCACGACAACGGCAGTGTCACCCCCATGATCGCCGCGGCCACCCAGCCGGGACCACCAGCGGCGTACACGGCGGTGGCCAACAGCAACGACGGCACCCGACACGCCATCAGGACCACGTACTTGCGGACCCGACGGCGATGCTGTTCGGGGTAGGACAAGCCCACGGCGGTGATCAACGCCGCCTGCCGCTCGTCCCCGTCGGCGGCAGAGCCCGGCGCAGACCGTTTCATGCGCAGGCCTTACCCGCCTGTGCCGGACCGAATCACCGCGCGAATGTCGGATCCGCAGTGAGCGCATTGCTGACTGTATCGTCGGCCCGGATGCGATGTCGGTGACCGGCGCCTGGCCGAGCTGCTCCTGCGCGATCACGGCGGGCGAAGCAGATGCCGGTACGCATTGCCACCGATGTCGACGGGTGGGGCCCGGGAACTGTTTTAGGCGAGCAGGCGCGGGCATTTCGCAACAGGTCGTGTTGGGGCGATCGGATCGTGCAGTCCCGAGTGGCGAACTGACTTGTCACAGGGGGCGGAAAGGGGCTGTGATGGTGTCGAACACAGTGGTCTCGCTCCTGGTGGCGAGTGGGGAAGGACCGCCGGGCTTGTTGCCCGCTCGCCAGCAGATGGCGTTCTCGTTGGGCTGGCATATCGTGCTGGCCTGTTTCGGTGTCGCCTTTCCCGCCATGATCTATGTCGTGCACCGGCGTGGCCTGGTCCGGGAGGATTCCGTCGCGCTGGGGCTGGCCAAAAGGTGGGCGACGGTCTCGGCGATCCTGTTCGCGATCGGTGCTGTTTCCGGGACGGTGCTCAGTTTCGAAATGGGGCTGTTGTGGCCGGGGCTCATGGGCCGCTACGGCGATGTGCTCGGTCTGCCGTTCGCCTTGGAGGGCCTGGACACCAGTTATCGGGGCCCACCCGGGCGCGGACAGCCTCGATGTGGGCGCCGCAGCCCGACCAGGTGGTTTTACCGCAGGTGCGGCATCGCACCGGTGAGCACATCAGCGGGCCTCCTCGGTGGTGGCATCAATTGTGGGCGGGCCTTGATAGGGGCGATGCAGGGCAGCGAATCCCGGGGTGGTCGCGGCGGTGACCAAGGCGGCGAGCAGGCCCGGGCCGCGCTGCGCGGTCGGGGATTCGGTCAGGACGGGGCCGTGGAAGCCGTGTCCGTCGATGACGATGATCGGACTGCCACCGGCGCTGCCGAGCGCGTCCTGACTGGCTCGGTGGGTGTTCGCGAGTTCGGCGTCGAGGGCGGTGTCCTCGGTACGCTGGGCCAATGCCGGATCCAGGCCGGCCTCGGTGAGTGCGTCGGTGAGCGCGTCGTGATCGATCTCGTCGCCGCGAACGTGCAGTCGTGTCCCCAGCGTCTCATACAGTCGCGCGAAGGCCTCGCTTCCGGCGGTGTCGGTCGCCGCGGCGAAGACCCGGCCGAGGCGGCGTGATCGCTGGATCATCGGCTTGTGATCGGCGTCGACGTCGCTGCCTTCATTGAGCACCGCCAAGCTCATCTGTTGTAGCCGCACAGTGTGCGGACCGGATTCGGTGGCGGCGAGCAGCCACCGCGAGGTCACCCATGCGAACGGGCAGACGGGATCGAGATACAGGTCGATTTCGGCCATCGACGGCCTCCTGAGGGAAATGGTAGGAACGGCGGCTGGCGCCTTGGCATGAGCCGTGGGCCGCCGCGCAGGGTTTCGATGCGGTGCGAAAGTTGGGCCGATCAGTGGCTGCCGCGGGGTCGACCCTGCAGGTCGACTCCCAACACCGGACCGAGCAAGCAGAAGTTGAACACTCCCGCCGCGATGGGGACCAGCCCGATGATCGCCACCACGATCCCGGCGGTCCCGCCGACCAGGAGCAAACCCGCGGCGATCACCACGATTCCGGCGGCGATACGGGCCAGGCGCCCGGCGGTACTTCGCATGAATTCGACGATGCCCATAACGCTGCACTCCTTCGACACAGGAACAGGGGTTGCGCTCGACTATACCCCCTGGGGTATTGTCGAACTCGATATCAATATACCCCAGGGGGTATTAAAGGAGGGTCGGATGACCGAAACGAAGCTCGATACCGCCTCGGCGAAACCACCCCGCACGACCTCCGGGCCAGGAATGCTGGGCCGGTGGGGCGCGTTCATGGCCGGGCGCACCCGGGCAGTGATCGGGATATGGCTGCTGGTGCTGATCGCACTGGGCGCGGCCGCGCCGAGTGTGTTCACCTCCCTGGCCGGGGCAGGGTGGCAAGCCAACGGCTCGGAATCGGTCCGTGCCCGCGAGCTGGCTCAGCAGCATTTCGGCGGTAATTCCTCGGCCGCGGTGCAGGTGGTGATCCATTCCGACACCGCCACGATCGGTGGCCCGGCGATGGCACGGGTGGTCGAGCAGGCCACGGCGGTCTTCGCCGGGGACGAGCGGATCGGGCAGGTGATCGCCCCGCAGCCGGGGTTCACGATCAGCCCTGACGGACACACCGGCATCGTGATCGCGGGCGCCAATGCCTCCACCGATGACATGGTCAAAGCCGTCGACGAGCACAAAGCCGCGTTGACCGCGCTGTCGAAAGACGGGATCGAGGTGTATCCGACCGGGGCGTCGGCGTTGTGGAGCGATTTCAATGTCGCCAACCACGACGCGATGATCCAGGCCGAGATGTTGTCGTGGCCGGTCACGTTGGCGATCATGGTGCTGGCGTTCGGTTCGCTGGTCGCGGCCGGGCTGCCGCTGCTGCTGACCCTCGCGGGCTTGGTGGCCTCCGCGGGTGGGTTGGTGCTGCTGAATCAGATCACTCCGATCTCGGTGTGGGCGATGAACTTCGCCATGATGTTCGCCCTGGCCCTGGGGATCGACTACGCGCTGTTCCTGGTCGCGCGCTTCCGCGACGCGCTGGCCCGCACCGGCGATCCCCGCGCCGCGGTCACCGAAACCATGGACACTGCCGGCAAAGCCGTCCTGCTCTCAGGGCTGACGGTGCTGGTGAGCTTGTCGGCGGTGCTGATCGTGCCCGCTCCCGCCGTGCGGACCATGGCGGTCGGGATCATGCTCGCGGTGGTGTTCGTCCTCGCCGCGACCCTGACCCTGCTGCCCGCCGTCCTCGGCGCGCTCGGCACCAAGATCAACGCCGCCGCGCTGCCGTACGCGCGCCGCCAGCAGCACCGCTCGCCGGTGTTCGCGCGCTGGGCCCAGATCCTGCACAAGCATCCGTGGCCGTTCGCCGCGGTGGCACTGGCCATCCTGATCGGGCTGGCCGCACCGGTGTTCGGGCTCAAGACCGCGATGCCCTCGATCGCGGTCGTGCCCACCGACGCGCCGGTGCGCCAGGGCTATGAACTGATCGCCGAGCAGATGGGCCCCGGCGCCCCGGGCATGCTGTCGATCATCACCTCGACCGCCGACGCGGCGGCCACCGAGACCATCGCGCGCGCCGGCGACGGCATCGTCATGCTCACCCCGCCCCAGCTCGCCGTCGACGGTGCCGATCTGGTGATGATGCAGGCCATGCCCGCAGTCGATCCCTCCGCACCGCGGATGGCCGAAATCCTGGACCGGTTGCGTGCCGACCTGCCCGCCGACGCGGTGGTCGGTGGCGCGGCGGCGGAAAACCTCGACCTGCAACAAGCCCTCGACGACTATCTGCCGATCGTGGTGGTCATCATCTTGGTGCTCGGGTTCGTGTTGTTGCTGATCGCGTTGCAGGCCCCGCTCATCGCTGCCCTGGGAACCCTGGTCAGCCTGCTCTCGACCGCGGCCGCGTTCGGGGTGGCCAAGCTGATCTTCCAGGACGGGCACGGCGCCGAGCTGCTCGGCTTCACCCCGCAAGGGTTCCTCGACGGGTGGGGGCCGGTGTTCTTCTTCGCGATGATCTTCGCCATCGCCATGGACTACACGGTGTTCTTGCTGGCCACCGCCAAGGAACACTACGAGCGCACCGGCGACCCCCACGCCGCGCTCCTGGACGGGCTCGCGCATTCGGGGCGGGTCATCTTCGCCGCCGCGGCGGTGATGGTGGCGGTGTTCTTCACCTTCGCCCTGGCCGACCCGCTGCCCCCGAAGGAGATGGGCATCATCCTGGGTGTCGCGGTCCTGCTCGACGCACTGCTGGTGCGGTTGGTGCTGTTGCCGGTGATTCTGCGCCTGACCGGGCACGCTGCCTGGTGGAGCCCGGCGTGGCTGACCCGGGTGCTGCCCACCATCAGCTTCGCTCACCACTGACCCACCGGCCAACCCACTTCCTCGGAACCCCCTATACCCCATGGGGTATAGGGGGGAGGATCCGAGAAGGGAAACATCGATGATCGGCAACGACGACGCTATCGCGCAGGTACTCAACAGGCTGCGCCGCGCCCAGGGCCAACTCACCGGGGTGATCGCCATGATCGAGGACGGGCGCGACTGCAAGGACGTGGTCACCCAACTCGCCGCGGTCTCCAAAGCGCTCGACCGCGCCGGATTCAAGATCGTCGCCACCGGCCTGCGCGAATGCCTCACCGAGACCCCCGAGGGTGAGGCCGCGCCCATGAGCATCGACGAACTGGAAAAGCTCTTTCTCGCCCTGGCCTGACCCCGCACAGCGCGGGGTCGGGTACGCACACTGGAAGGACTCCCGCCGATGGCATTGCCACCGCGACCGCACGGATGGACCATCACCCGCCTCGTCCCGGCCCTGGCCGGGACCCTGGTCCTGCTCAGCGTATTGCTGAGTGTGACCCTGTCCCCGTGGTGGCTGATTCTGGCCGCCCTGGTCGGGGCGAACCTGCTGCTCTACAGCGCGGCGGGCTGGTGCCCGGCCACCCTGGTGATGCGCCGACTCGGTCTGACCGACACGACCTGCCCAACCCCCACCGCCTGACCACTCTCCTCGGATCGGAGCACACGAATGGACCTGGCCCTGTCGACCACGCTGCACACCACCTTCGACGACGCGCTCGAACGCACCCGAGACGCGTTGGCCGAGCAAGGATTCGGCATCCTCACCGAGATCGACATGCAAGCCACCCTCAAAGCCAAACTCGGCCACGACATGGAGGACTACCGCATCCTCGGCGCCTGCAACCCACCCCTGGCCCACCAAGCGGTCGAGATCAACCGCCAGATCGGGCTCCTGTTGCCCTGCAATGTCGTGGTCCGTCGCGACCGGACCGACACCGACACCATCATCGTCGAAGCGATGAACCCCCAGCTCATGGTCGCAGTCACCGGTCAGCCCGCACTCGATCCGGTCGCCGAGGATGCCACCACCCGCCTGCGCGCAGCCCTGGCTGCGCTGGGGGCCACGGGGATTTGACATGACGCCCACCGTCCCGGTCTATCCCGGTCACTGCGCCAGACTGCCGCGCCTTCCCAACGAGCCGATCGTCCCTACGGCCCTGAGCCGATTATCGACGACCCGAATAACCTTGGCACGCCGCTCGGTGAGACCACCCACCACATCTCACTCCGGCCTTCGCCAAGCCTAGGCTTTCCGACCGACCCGCCGAGCAAGCGCGCCGGTTCGAGACCTCGGACTCCGAGTGCACCGGTGGTGACTGGTTGCAGAGCGGGACCGATGGCGTCCTTGCCGGTGCCCGGCCGGGGGGATGCGTATCGCACTCACATGTAGCACCGGTGCATCAGCCACTGGCACTGAAGCAATTGAATATCAAGGAAATGATAGAATGATTGCCAACGCGAGGTGGTATGACGTGAGCAATGGGGCTGGATACATTGCAGCGCAGCTTCCTTCCAGAACCCTCATCAGCAATTACAGTAGCTATAGCCCGAAATCCTTTCTAATCTGCAGCAGACCCCGCACCCCAGCGCGGTCCTGAACCTGCTCGTCGGCCGTGCTGGGCCTGGCAAGCCACAGCAAAGCGACCGAGATGGTACGCCTGGAATGTAGGCCTTTGATCGGACTTCGTTGTCATGCGAAATCCGCCTAGAGCAGTCCAATATTCTCGGTGTGCAGCGTCGCAGTCGGATCGATTCGGATCCCCCGGGCTCGCGACGACGCATCGATAATTCCCCAAATGATAGCGCTGAGATGATCCCGGAAGGCCGAGCGGGACATCGCGGATGGGTCGGCTTGCGAGTTAATCCACCAATCGGTTGCGGAGAGGCTGGCCCCTATGATTGACTGCACGACCAAATCTATGCCGGTGCTGTCCGCGCCAACGTTCTCCAACACGGCGGCGAAATGGCCAGCAATGAAACCGGCGAGCTCGCGTGCATCCTCCAGGGCCTGATCGGATTCTGATGAGCTCTCGCTAAAATGACTCCGCACGAGATATTTGAAAACGTTGCGGTGCTCGTCGACCAATTGCGTATATTGCTCGACGAGCTGATTCATCACTTTACCGATCGGCTCGGATCCGAAGTCGACCGCATCGAGAATGTTGGTCCACATGAGGTCCTTCGCCCGCTCCACCACAGCGGCACGGAGGCCCTGTTTGTCGTTGAAGTGGCGATACAGCTTAGGTTTTGTTGCGCCTGCTTCCCGGGCGATATCGTCCATGCTGGCCTCGGGGCCATATTTAGCGAAGGCTTGGTACGCGGCATCGACCAGCTCCGCGCGCACTACGGCCCGATGCTCTTCCCAACGGCTTGATCGTGCGTCAACTCGCCGAACCACCGAGCTACCGACCTCCAACATTTTCCGTCGCGCGCCTGCCACGATGCCGATCTTACGCTACGGGCTACACGGATGGACAAGTACACGAGGTCGGCAGCCCGTTAACGCCTGGATTCTGGCGATGTCACCGCCGGACGGCCACTGCCGGTTGTGGACGGTTAGCCGAATGTCACAATGACAGTATCGGTGATCGGTAGAGACTGGCAAGCCAGGCGGTCGCCCTCCTCGATGTCGTCCTCGTCGAGTACGTCGTTCACTCTCATCTGTATGTCACCATCTATGACCTTGCATACGCACGCGCCGCATCCGCCTTCGCGGCACGAGTACGGCGGCGAAAAGCCCTCGTTCAGCAGGACTTCGACGAGCGTAAGATCCTTGGGCCATTGAAGCTCGGCACGGTCACCATCGAGGTAGACCACGAGACGTGCCTGCTCCGTGGTCATCGACTGCTTGACGCCAATTTCGGTGTCGAATGGATCGGAACGAAGAGATTGGAAAATTTCTCGATGGAGATTGCCATGCGGGATGCCGACATGATGCGCTACGTCGCCCACTAGGTCCATGAAAGCTGCTGGACCGCACACGAAGTACATTCGATTCTTATATGCGCTGCAGAGTTCTGAGAGAGTTTCTCGGTCCGGGAGTCCTCGCTCGCTCTCCAGCCATTCTATGAGAATGAGCCGTTCCGGAAACTGTTTCGCCATATAGCGAAGGTCTTCGCCAAAAATTACGCTCTCTGCGTCCTGGTTCGCGTAGAAAAGCACAAGATGGCCATCACCCTCGAGCAGGGCTGACTTGATAATTGAGATGATCGGCGTGATGCCACTGCCAGCTGCTAGCAGTACCATATCCGAATTCAAATCCTGCGGCGTGAAATGTCCGCTAGGCGGTAGCACGGACACGATAGTGCCAGTGGCGATATTGTCGCACAGCCAGTTGGATCCATACCCACCCGCTGTGCGTTTTACTGTGACAGCCAGCTCGTCCTCGGTGTGCGGAGAACTCGACAGCGAGTAGCAACGGGCTACAGGTTCCCTCTCGCCACTCCCAGGAATGCGCAACGTCAGGAACTGTCCCGGAGTGTACGAGAATGTTGCCCATTGATGCTCCGGGACTTCAAACCATATCGAGACCGCATCCTGCGTCTCCTGCACCACGCGTGACACAGTGAGCTCACATGGCATATTTTTCTTCGAGAACATTCCATCTCCCTCGATGCTGGACAGCCACTGTCGGAAGTCCCGTCTAGCCCGGCGGACCGGCATCAAATATTGTAATTCACCAGACCGTATCGGCGACCTATCGCGAATCCGAGGCGGGCCAGAGGCGCGTTGAGGTCCTGGTACCTAGGCCCTACCGCCCGCGTAATAACATCGAAGCCGAGGGCGTCAGGCCCGATGAGAACGCGTGGCTTATTGCGACGCACGCCTTTAATGATTGAATCCGCAGCGCCATCGGGTGTCGTGAGAGCAATCCGATCGAATCCGGCAACAATCTTCTTTTGATCGCCCATTGTGCCGACGCCCCGAGCATCCCGTACGATATTGGTCCGGACACCACCGGGATGAACGCAGGTTACACCTACGGGCAAGCGGTTAATTCGCATCTCTTGACGCAACGCTTCGGTGAAACCTCGGACAGCGAATTTGGACGCGTTGTACGCGCTCTGGCTGGGTATGGCCATCAGCCCGAAAACGCTCGAAACATTGACAACGTGGCCGTCACCTGAATCAATCAGATCCGGAAGAAATAGTTTTGTTCCGTTAACCACCCCCCAGAAATTGATGCCCATCAACCATTCGAAGTCGATCCATTCCATGTCCACTACATCGGCGCCTAGCGCAACGCCTGCGTTGTTGACGACCATGCTGATTGATCCGAAGTCCGCCAGGACGCGGTTCCGGTAATCCTGGAATGCGTGACGATTGGCTACATCGAGCTCATAGGGTCGGCATTCTGCACCAAGCGAATTGCAAACAGTGGCGGTCTCCTGTGCGCGTTCCGCGTCGATATCAGCGATCGCGAGCCGTGCGCCGTCGCCAGCCAGCCGAATTGCGACGGCGCGGCCGATGCCCGAACCGCCACCCGTTACCGAGACCACCCGGTCTCTGAAATCTTTCATTTCGGAAGGTTCCCCTTTTCGAGCGCATTCGGGAGGTCGGCGGTGTATTGTGCACCGGCCAACTCGCCGACAAATCCGAAATCCGCCGGCGCCAGTTTGCGAGTGCGCCGCCAGTATTGCCATGTGAAGCCCGGCCAAACAGTTCGGTTGACGCCCTGTGCGTCGAGGTACCAACTTGTACACCCGCCGCTACTCCAGACTCCCTTGACCAGCTTGGCCTGAATTTCGGAGTTGAATTTCCGCTGGACCGGCTCGCGTACTTCTAGCGCAGCTGCGCCACGTTTGTTGACAAGATCGATCGCCGAGATGATGTAACTGATCTGGCATTCAATCATAAAGACTACGGAGTTATGGCCTAGCCCTGTGTTGGGGCCGAGTAGGAAGAAAAGATTGGGGAACCCGGCGGTGGTGATGCCGAGGTGCGTCTGGATCCCTTCGTCCGACCAAACCGTTGCGAGTTCCCTGCCGGACAAGCCCTTGAGGCGAAGACTTTCAAACCCGTCGGTCACATGGAATCCGGTCGCGTAGATGATCACATCCGCTGGACGCTTCTCACCGTTCCGTGACACGATCGCATCCTCGGTTATCTCAGAGATACCTTCGGTGATGACGGTTGTGGTTGGTCGATTCAGTGCTGGATAGTAGTCACTCGAGCCGAGAATCCGCTTACATCCGATGCGATAGCTAGGCGTGAGTTTACCGCGCAATACGGGATCATCGATTCCCTGTGCGATGTTCCACTTGGCAATGCTCTCAAGTGGGCGCATGAGGTTGAGGTGACCATTGAGGCCCATTGACAACGATTCTGCTGACCAGTAGATAGCGGCCCGGACTGCCTTCGCAAGGATCGGCATCCTGGTGAATGCCGCACGGATAGATTCCGGGATCTTGACATTCTTCCTTGGCAGTACCCATGCTGGCGTCCGCTGGTATACGTGCAGTTCAGCGGCTTCCTTGGCAATCTCGGGAATGAACTGAATCGCACTGGCTCCGGTGCCGATCACGGCGACCTTCTTGCCCGCCAATGAGCAATCATGATCCCACTGCGCCGAATGAAAGACTGTGCCGTTGAAGTTCTTCTGCCCGTCAATTGTAGGGATGCTCGGTATGTGTAGCGCTCCGACTCCTGAGACTAGGAACTGGGCGATGTACTCGTGGCCGTCGGATGTGACCAGATGCCAGGCGGAATCATCGGGATCCCAATGTCCGGATTGCAGTGTCCGACCAAAATGAGTGAACCGATACAGATCGTACTTGCGTGCTAGCCCGGTGAGATAGTTCTGGATCTCGTCCTGCCCTGCCCAGAGCCGACTCCAGTCCGGTTTGGGTTCGAAGGAGTACGAGTACATATGCGAAGGAACGTCACATGCGCAGCCCGGATACGTGTTGTCGCGCCACGTTCCGCCGATCTCGGTCTCTTTCTCGATAATTAGGAAGTCATCTATTCCCGCTCTCAGCAACTGTATTGCCATCCCCATTCCCGAAAATCCGCTTCCGACGATGAGGACTTGCGCCCGGTGGACTGTGGCTCGCGCTCCGTCACCTCCCGAGCCATTGGCCTTTTGTGCATACTTGGCAGATCGACTTTTGCTCATCGGTTTCCTCTGGCCGGTGCGGCTCGCCCAGTGCTAGCCGCAAATTCATGTGTCGTGCGAAATTCCTGGCCACGTCCGTGCGCTTGTGTTTTCGCCGGACTGGGCTGCTCACCGCTGGGCGATATCCTCGGGGAGGCTCCTGGACAGACGCCACAGGAACATTGTGATGCGGCCTTCGATCATGCCGGCCTCGTCAAAGAACCGGATCATCGGCTCGGACATGAACTGCAAATTCTCCCGGTAGTGTGGACCGGACTGGCACGCCAAGAACCCACGTAGTGGATGCACGCCGACGACACGGTACAGCTTCGGGTTGATCAAGATGGGATAAGCCAAGTTCGCGACGACCGCGAGCACGCCGCGGTGCCATGCTCTCGAGGCTCGTCCCCGTACGCGCATACCATCGACAAGTTCGGTTCGCGCGAACGTGATGTGGCGTGCCTCTTCGAGTACATGGATCTTCATCAACTGCCGGACCTGTGGCTGTAGACGCTCGTCATTCATCGCCTCGCGCTGGGCCCTATCGAGGATCTCTTCGATCAACAGCGTCGCACCCTGAATGGACGGCCCCAGCGGGATGAAGTGCAGGATCTTCGCCATCGAAAGGAACCCGCGCGGGAGCTTGTAGGGCGGGATGCCCGTTTTGGCAATCAAGCGCGCGAACATCATGGAGTGGCGGCTCTCGTCGCCAACTTCGGCGAGTGCGTACAGCGACTTGTTGTCGACGAGGTCCCCTGTGGTGTTCTGCCGTAGCAATGCCATGCTCAGCAAATTCTCAGCGTAGATGCCGAAGCTGAGAATGCTCACGAGTTCATGCTTGCCCAGCTCAACTTTCTGTGCGTCCGAGAGCCGGTCCCAGATCTCGGTGCCGAAGAGCGACACCCGGTGTTCGGGCAGCCATGCCTTATCCGGCCACCATGGACTATCCCAGTCGATGTCAACCTCGGCGTCATAGGACTTCTCGGCAGAGGTCTTGAGCAGTCGCCCGGCCGATCGTTGAAGATCGGTGCGTCGGCGTCCGCTCACGCGGGCCATGCCGTCAGTGGTAACGGCTATCGGCCCGGCGCTGCGGCTTCGAACTTCGCTTGATGTCATTGGTCCATCTTTCGACTCGGCCGATGGCACAGCATCGGCGTATCTGGCACGGTGTGCCACCCCGTCGGAATGCTTGGACTCCCGCCCAAAGTTACCCGAACGATGGGTAGCGGATACTCGGGGTATGGGGTAACTTTGACTGCGGCAGACCGGATTGTCAAGCGGTCAACGCCCTCGGATTCCGACGTCGGCCCACCACACCGGCAGTGCTGGTGTGGTGGATCCCGTTGCAGGCGTCGGCTGGCGATCACGCGAAGGAAGCCACAGTGAATTCTCATAGTCCGCACGATGACTCCGACTACATCGGGTCCGCGACAGTGATCATGGCAAGCACGGAAGTTGAGGTGCAGGTCGAGCTGCGTGGCTTCTTCCAACCCATCGATGGCCGCTTCTGCTGGTACGGGCGGGTTGGACAGAGTGACATTCTCGACGAGTTTCTGCAGGGTCGTCGACGTTCGGTAGTGGTCCGGACTTCTGCCGGCGAAGCTGCCGGAACCATCGGTGATCGAGACTTCTGGGGTCGCTATCGGATTCAAGGCCGCGGTCGCCCGCCATACCCCACGCCGTCATCACTAGACGAAGTCGAGGCGACGCCGAGTTGAACTACAGACCGCGAAGACGGACGGCGACAACCAGCCGCTTGCGAATGGAACCGGAACCGACATGATCCGCTTTGGACACCTGCTCGACGCCCGAAGATCCGCAGCCTGGACCATGATTGTCACCTGCGGCGCAGTGGCTCTCGTTGTCGCGGCTATGGCAGCGCTCTATACCGCGCTCCCCGCTATAGCCTTGGACACGGGCGCGGATCAAAACGCGCTTACCTGGATAGTCGACGGCTATACGCTGGTGCTTGCTTGCCTCGTGTTGCCAGGGGGCGCGATCGGCGATAGATATGGACGTCGACGTGTTCTGACGGCAGGCTTGGCCGTATTCGCGGTCGCTTCTGTGGTGCCCGTGCTGGTCGATGCCCCGATATGGCTCATGCTCTCCAGGGCTGTGGCGGGAGCCGGAGCCGCCTTTGTCATGCCTGCGACTCTCTCGCTTCTGACCGCAAACTTACCGGTGGACAAACGGGAGTACGCGGTCGGGGTGTGGGCAGGTGTCGCCGGTTCCGGCGGAGTAATCGGTATGGTCGGATCCGGTCTGCTCCTCACACGTTGGTCATGGCACTCGATTTTCGTCGGCCTGACCGTCGTCGCACTGCTGCTGTTGGTGCTTGGTCTCACCGTCCCTGATTCACAAGACACCGAATGCCCGCGGCTGGAGGTTCGCGGCATGTTCTTGGTGGTACTGGCGATCGGGACGACGGTATTCGCGGTCATGGAGGCTCCGACGCGTGGTTGGACCGATGGCTGGGTCTTCGCCATGGGAGCGACCGGCGCAATGAGTGTCGTGGCCTTCATCGTCACTGAACTCCGTGTCGAGCACCCCTTGCTTGATGTACGGCTGTTCCGCCGCCGAGGTTTCTCGAGCGGTGCGTTGTCGATAACCATTCAATTCCTCGTGACTTTCGGTGTGATGTTCCTGCTGGTGCAGCATTTCCAGCTCATCTTGGGGTTCACGCCCCTGCACTCGGCCTTGGCGCTTGCCCCGATGGTTGCTCCCCTCATCGTGATGTCTCTCGTCTCACCGATGATCGCCGCGTGGCTGGGGCTCCGGGTGACGACCACGACCGGGCTACTTACCATCGCAGTCGGCTTGTTGGCCCTCCAGCGCCTCGACACCGGTTCGTCTTACCTCGATGTGCTCTGGCCGCTGCTGATCATGAGCGCTGGCCTGGGCATGTCGGCCGCTCCCGCCACCAACGCGATCATGCTCGACACGCCCTTGGAGAAACATGGGGTATCAGCTGCGGTCAACGACGCAACTCGAGAGATCGGCGCCGCAGTCGGTGTCGCCGTCGCCGGCAGCATCCTGTCGGCGAACTACACGTCGAAGATCGCGGAGGTGTTACCCCGCCTTCCTGAGCCTGCTCGCGACCCGGTGCGGAGTTCGCTGGCTGGTGCACTCGAAGTCGCTGAGCGCGCGGGGGCTGCGGGAGAGCCCCTCGCCGAGTATGCGAAAGCCGCCTTCTGGGATGGAGTGGAACACTCCGCGTTCGCGCTGGCCGTGATCAGCCTCGCAGGCGCGCTGATACTCATCCCGCTCTCTCCTGGACGCACAGTCGACGAAGGCCACAAAGTCAGTTGCGTTCGCCGGGGCCGTCGAAATCGTCTGCGACGCCTCCGGCTTACGCGTGGTGCGCGGAGGAAGCGGTTGGAGTCAATGCCTACCATTGAACCGGCGCAACGGTAAGCCGAACGCACTTTCCGGATCCGTTCACACTTGCGGACCGCTTCAGGGCGTCAGCAGAACAGCCAGTCGGGAGCGAACTCCGGTGATGAACTCTCGTCGCCGACGTGCTCTCGGGTGGTCGGCTAATGGCACATGCCCGATCTGAGTGACTGCCCGGTTGTCGTGGTGTCCGGCCCGAGAGTGGGCCCCGTTCCTGGTCGATAGTTGATTATGTGGCCAGTGTCTCTGATCTGGAATGACGGGGTCCCGTTCCCGCACATGGACGGACTGTTGGTCGATGCGGTTCGTGGGGTCGGGTCCGTGCGAATCGACGCCGCAACTTTGCGATGCGGTGGCGCTCTGCCCGAGTGGCTCAGCGCCGTCCCGGTGGATTCACGGCCGTATCGGCGGCAACTGGCCGATATCTCGGTCACTGCCAGCGAAGCGGCGATCGTGTTGCTCGTCAGCAGATTGTTCTGCGACAACATCGACTTCGGAAAGACTTTCGCCGAGCAAGTACCTTGGCTCGCCGCACGCCGCGGGCGATGGACGTTGTTCTGCAGCGGGTGTTGGGAGCGGTGGCGTTAGTCCTGGGTGGCCGCCCGGGAGCGCCGTTGGACTGGACATCTCGCGGCGCGGACCGGATAACCCTGCTCCGCCATGTTCGTGCGATCCCTGACCTGCCGCAGCCCAACTATGCGCGGACGGCTCCGCGCTATGCCATGGACACCGCTACGCCACGATCCTGATCGCATGGAATCTCGCCGCCCGATCGACGTGCTCACAGATTGCAGCGCCAAGACTCTGAGAATATGGTTACAGACCCTTCTTGACATCGAGATCATGTGCCGCGACCGGGCCGACCCCTACTCCGGAGGTGTGGCCAGCGGGGAGCCAGTAGGATTCCAGGTCGCTGATCGGTGGCACATCTGGGAGAACCTCGGTGACGCCCTCGAACACGCTATCGCACCGCGCCGACACTGCCTGACCGCCGCGGCGGGCTGCCTCGATGACGCCCCCGCAACTACCCGATATCGCCGAGGTCTCCGCAGGCTTGCATCGTGGTCCGGTCGAGCCAGGTCTGCGCCAAGACAGGGTCGCGATCCGATGCCAGCAGCGTTTCGCCGAGGTCCAGGAATCATCTACGAGTTCAAGCCCTATCTCCTCAGCGGTGGAATAAGGGATGCACCCGACGCCGCCCTGCTGTTTGACGCGATCACCGCCTGCGGCTATCGAAGTCAGCCGAACCTCGTCCGCGCCCATCAGGCCTTCCTCGATGCCGCTCACATCACCGGGCCCCAATTATGACCGAACCTGCTCGCACAGACCCAAATGACCAGTGGCGCTTCGACATGACTCTACCGCCAGCCCGGATTCGACGCACCCGCTGGTCACGTTCGTTCGCCGCGATCATCAAGAGCCGTGTGAGAGGCGACGCCACCTTCGGCGAATCCTCCTGAGCGGCTGAGCAATTCACACAGTCGAATTGCGAAATAGTGCCAGATCCCTGATTCGGCCGGAATTGAACCTGGCACCGATGGAAGTGAGCGGCCCGCGGAAGTAGTCCGCGACTGCCCACGCGATCGCCAGTTTGCGGTACGCGGCAAAGAGTGGTTTACTCAGCGATTTCTCGTAAACCTTGCGGTGGAACTTGTTGTGGGCCTGTTCCATTTCGGCAGTCCGACACCGGGCGCCTGGCGGTGCGGGATGAAGAGGCCGTTCCCTGGTAGCCGCCGTCGGCGATGACCATAGCGGTGCGGCAGGCGTCGGCGCCGGATTCCGTCCAGGCCTGCGGTGCAACGGACGTCCGATCACGACGACGACTTCGTTATCGGGCGTCGATGACGACCAGATGGTGGGTCGAGTACCAGTGGTTCCTACTCGGTGCGGCAATGTACGGTCGCAGGTCGGACCAGGTGCTGACCACCGTAAGCACCACACCGTGCGGGATCGGACCGGGGTCGCAGCGCCAACGTAGTACCAGGTCGTCGATCACCGGGGTTGGCCGGCTTCCATTCCGAGTACCGCCGCGGGTTGACGCATCGTCAGATTCGTCCGCGGTACCTGGCCACCAGTAACACCTGGCCCTCGAAACACAACTCTCGATGTCGGCCCCGCAACGACCGGTCGGTGCCCTCGTGCGGAAGCCGTGTGGTCGGGCGAGCGAACATGCGTGGCCACAGCCCGGAGATCAACTCCATCATCGAATAAGCCGCCGAGTGGCTACCCCCAGAACAATACTCACTGCTAGTCGAACGAATTATGGACAGCCGTCAGGAGGAGCTCATCGGCAAAGCCGCCAGGGGCTTGTTGTTTGCCGGATCAACTCTGTCCGATGAACTATCAGAAGTCCAACGGCTTATGCGGTGACCACCTTCAAGGTCGAAAGTCCGCGAAAAGACAGCCCGGTGCGCCAGCGGGGCTGCTCGACCAGCCGAAGATCGGGAAATCGGGACGCCAGGAGCGGGAACAATATTGCCCCTTCGAGCCGTGCAAGCGGTGCGCCGAGGCAGAAATGGATGCCGGCCCCGAACGACAACGGCGGGACCCCGGTTCGGGTGATGTCGAGACTGTCGGGGTCGTCGAACCGATCCGGGTCTCTGTTGGCTGCCCCAAGCAGGATCAGTACGACCTGACCGGGATGTAAATCAACTCCCGCCAGTCGCGTCGGCTGGAGCACCGTACGCCCGTTGGTCTGGACGGGGGACTCATAGCGCAATAATTCTTCGACTGCGTTGCTCGCCAACTCTGGCCTGGCACGAAGTTCGCGCATTTGGTCAGGGTGGGCGAGCAGCGCGGCGACGCCGTTGCCGATCAGGTTCGTGGTGGTCTCGAACCCTGCCGCAAACAAAAGAATCGCGGTACCGACGCATTCGTCGTCGTCTAGGATGTCGTCGCCATTCGCGACGGCGAGCCGGCTCAGTAGGTCATCGGTAGGGCGGGCGCGTTTGACCGCCAACAGGTCAGCGAAATATGCGGCAAGTTGGTCTTCGGCGTCGCAGGCTGCTGTCAAGGCCGCGATATCGGCACCGGGTTCGAGCGAGGCCAGCAGGGCCCGCACCAGTGGGGCTGCTACTGCTCTATCAGTAAAGGGCACCCCGAGTAGATCTCCAATCACATTCACGGGCAGCGGGAGCGCCAGATCGTTGATGATGTCGACGGAGACCCGTGCTTCCATGACATTGAGCAAGTGGTTGACCTGTGTGACGATACGGCCGCGCAACGCGTCGATGTGCCTCGGGGTGAACACGTCGGCGACCAACCGACGCAGCCGGTGGTGGTCAGGAGGGTTGCGGAACAGCATGGTGCGTCGGAACCGGTGCATGGCCTGATGTTGCAGCTCTTCAGGAATGTCGGACAAGCCGAAGCCCAGCGACTCGTCGGCCTTGCCGAGGCTGCGGTCGCGGAGCGCCGCCGCGCAATCGTCGTAGCGGCTCAATACCAGCACCCCCGATCGTGTAACCAACACTGGTTGCGTCTGGCGCAGCCGCCGGAACGCCTCATAAGGTCCGGCCGAGCCGTGATCGGTTAGCAAGGCGTCCAGGAGCAGTGCTCGCTCGCTCGGTACAGTCATGCCTGTCTCCTTGCACTCACCGGCGACTGCAAGAAATGTTTGACATCGACCACAATGAACAGTGCTGTGGCCGTGACAACCAAATGTCCCCCTGCATCCTCGATTCTGGCCCCGAGATGTAATTTCCGGCCATCTCGAGACCGTAGTTCGGCGTGCAGGGCGTAGGGAGTGTCGAGCTGAACCGGAGCAAGATAGTCGAGGTCGAGATGGCGCGTCACGGCGAGTTCGCCGACGGTGTATAGCAGGAAACCGAATAGGTCGTCGACTACTGTCGCCACAGCGCCCCCGTGCACTATTCCGGGCGCTCCTACATGACGTCGATCGAATCGGTGGTGAGCGACCACGCCGCCTGCGCAGCGCTGGGCCGTCAGAAAATGCCCATGCGGGTTGGCCGGTCCACAACCGAGACAGTTGGGATGGTGGGGAGGCAACTCAGTCGATCGAGGTTCCAAAAGTCGGAACGAACGCACCCATTCCTCCAAGTCGGGATCGGACGACCTGCCGCCCGTGTCCGATAGATTGCTCATGGTCAGCCTTCCTGTCGATGAAGCCGCACCCAACATCGATCTCGAGCGTGACCACTATGCAAATACATATCGCGCACGCCAGAGGTGGTGCGCAGCCGGTGGCCCCATTCCACCACCACCGGCGCGAAACGTGCCGTGCACTGGGAGGTGACTCCCATCTTCGTTTGCAGCCTTTCGCCGATGTCGACGTGCACGGTAATGTCGCCGGTGTCGCGAAAGCTTCGCATTATGGGTATCAATGTCCTGTTCCGTCCTACTCAGGACCAGGCATGGAGACAATTCCTAAATCTCGACGACGGTCAGCTCGCCGTTCGCATGCAGGGTGCGCAACCGCTTCTTATCGAACTTGCCGACCGAGGTCTTGGGCACCTCTGCGGTGAAGCTCCAGCGCTCAGGCAGCCACCACGTGGCGACCTTGCCGTCGAGGAAGTCACGCAGTTGGGCAGGTGTTACTTGCCGCCCGTCGCGTACGACGATCACAGCGAGGGGGCGTTCCTGCCACTTCTCATCCGGGACCCCGATTACTGATGCCTCGAGCACGTCGGGGTGACCGGCGAGCAGAAGTTCGAGCTCGACCGAGGAGATCCACTCCCCGCCGGACTTGATCACGTCCTTGGTGCGGTCGGTCAGCGTGACAAAGCTGCGTTCGTCGATCCGGCCGACATCGCCGGTGCGCAACCAGCCGTCCTGGAACTTATCCCCGCCATCCTCTTCGCCGATGTACGAGCCGGTAATCCAAGGTCCGCGCACTTGCAACTCACCGACGGCTTCGCCGTCGTGCGGGAGCTCATTGCCTCCGTCGTCGACGATCCTAAGCTCGACTCCTGCAACCGGACGACCTTGGGTCGCTCGCAGACGCCACCGCTCCTGGGCGTCGAGCGACGCCGGTGGACGCGCGACAGCCGCTAGTGGCGAGGTCTCGGTCATTCCCCACGCCTGTACAACCTGTACGTTGTACCTCTCTTCGAAGGCCTTCATCAGATGAACGGGTACAGCTGAGCCACCGCAAGCGACCAGGCCTAGAGACGAGATGTCGTAGCTGGGGTTGGAATCCAGGAAGTCCAAGACGTCGTTCCAGATGGTCGGGACTGCCCCGGCGATGGTTGCCTTGTGGACGTCGATCAGCCGCACGAGCGGCTCGGCCTGTAGGAACCGGTCAGGCATGAGCAAGCCGGCACCCGCCATGAGTGCGGCGTAGACCAGCCCCCAGGCGTTCGCGTGGAACATCGGGACGATGGGGAGGATTCGGTCATCGCTGCTCACGCTCAGTCCGTCGGCGGCGCAGGCCGCCATCGAGTGGAGGTAAGTCGACCGGTGGCTATAGGCGACACCTTTGGGGTCGCCGGTGGTGCCAGAGGTGTAACAGGCCGCGGCCGCAGACTGCTCGTCGAGGTCTGGCCAGTCGAACGTCTCGGGCTGGGCGGAGATGAACTCCTCGTAATCAACGACTGTCAGTCCCTCACGGTGCAGCGGGGTAAGGTCCACCTCTCCGGTGACAACGATGGTATGCACGCTAGTGAGCTGCAGCAACACTGAGGCCATCATGGGTACTAGGCTTCCATCGACAATCACGACTTGGTCCTGAGCGTGGTTACCGATGTAAACAAGCTGATCGGAGGCGAGCCGTAGATTCAGGGTATGCAGCACCGCTCCCATCGAGGGCACTGCGCAGTAGGCCTCCACGTGCTCCTGGTTGTTCCACATGAGGGTCGCGACGCGCTCATCGCCTGTGATCCCGCAAGCCCGCAATGCGTTGGCCAACTGAGCGGACCTCCGTCCGATTTCGGAGAACGTAGCAACCTTCACGCTTCCGTCAAGTTGCAAAGTCCGCACGGTCGCCGAGCCGTGCACACTCGAGCCGTGGCGCAGAATCGCCGCGGTCGTCAACGGGACGTTCATCATCGTGCTCTGCATAGCATTTCCTCATTCAAGAGTGTCTTCGAACGTAGGCGATCTGGGGGTTGATTCGCCGCTGGCCGGCGACATGGGGCTGCTGTCAGCGATCCACAGCCGTCAGCGAACTGGAAGCAGCCTCCAGGGACGCGACCAGGTCCAACTCCAGCTCTGGCAGTTGGCTAGCGGCCGAGGCCACCCCGGCCAGGCGAACTCGTATATCAACGTCGCGGCGGATACCGGCACGCGCAGTGGCGGTCCACGCCTGCGCACAACGGCTGGCCGCTACGGCGAGTTGAGCGGTGGCGGAGTCCCCGGTCAGACGAGCGACATCTGCGCAGCCATCGGCTAGCAATCGGCGGAACAGCCCGCCGCCAGTACCTGCCTTCTCAATGAAAGCGCTCAGGCTGAACAGGAGAGTCTCGAGGTCGTCCACCGGAAGATCGGCCCAGGTCTGAATGTCGGCCGCCAGCTGCACCGCCGCGGCCAAGCCCTCCGCACCGGATGCCGCTGTCCTGAGATCGACGATCCCGGGTTGCGATGGGCGGCGCATTCCGGCTGCGGACTGTCGAAATGCCTCCGCCGCTACTTCCGCCACGTCCGGCAGCGCACTCGGCCAGCTGATGCGGTATGTACAGTGGCGCGTCGGTTGCGGGAAAGACTTCGAGGACCGCGCCCGAGCCAGTGCATCGAGCGGGACTTTCTGCACCTCGGCGCGGTCATTGTCTACGACAAAGGCGATCCCCTCGGCCTCGTCGTGACCGATCACGACGATGTCGTGGCGACTCATCTGGAACTGGACGCGGAGGTACGGCAACTCACCGATATCTCCCCATACCAGGCTGGGTCTGCCTGCTTCGAGCTCGTCGAGAACCCATGACCACCCCTCTCGGGGATCATCGGTCGTGAGAACCTGGACTTGCGCGCCGAGTCGGCGGGGCAGATCAATTTCGAAGTCGGCGCCTCGTCCTACCAGGTACAGCGGTGGAACGAGGTCGCTTGACCGGAGGTACGATAACCCCAGTGCGCCGCCGAGAGCGAACACCAGACCTTCGTCGGGCGGCCCATCCCACCCCAGTCCATGCCAATGCAGAAGATCCCGCATAGCGCCAGAACCGCAGTGTCCCCCCATCTTGTGCGGGTAGTCATCGACCAGGGTCCTGCGGGGCATGTGAATCCTTCCGGGTGAATGAGGGGGCCAACGGGGATCGAAGACCGGGTCAGTGGGTCCGGATTCTGTCCAGGTAGGCCTGGCGGGCCGCTGTGTCGACGCCGTCGAGAAATACCGAGTCCGTGCCCAGCGCGGATCCGAGCCTGGCGGTCAGCCAGCCAGGGACGAACTTCATCGCCGCGACCAATACGCCGGCCAGGCGAGTGACGCGTACGAATGGACGCGGGCGCTCGATAAGATCGGCTGTCGCACGCGCGATCTCCTCGGGCTCGGCATTGCGCAGTCCCTTGGCACCAGCGGTTCCCGCGACGAGCTCGGTGTTGGTGAATGTGGGCCTAACGGTGGACAGCTCGACGCCTGACGTGCGGTACTCGTGCCGTGCCGCCTCGGTGAATCCGATGACCGCGAATTTGGTACCGCAATACGTCGCCAGTCCAGGCACAGCGAGCTCGCCGGCCAGCGACGCGGTGTTGATGATGTGCCCAGCGCGCCGCGGCAGCATTCGCTGAAGGGCTAGTTTGGTCCCAAAGACGACTCCCAGGACGTTGATCTCGACCTGCCTCCGGGTCACCGTGTCGTCTTCCTCGTGTACGTGACCAGTGGGCATGATGCCCGCATTGTTGATCAGCACGTCGAGGGGGCCGAGCTCTTCCTCGACCAGCTCGAGAAATTGCCGAAACGAAGTGGGGTCGGTTACGTCGAGGTGGGTAACGATCTTCACGCCGAGTTCGGTGGCGGCCTCCTGAGCGCGCTTCTCATCGACATCGCCGATGGCGACGCGGTGGCCTCGTCGAATCAGCTCCTTCGCGGTCTGGTAGCCGATGCCGCGGGCCCCGCCGGTGATAGCTACGGTCTTTGCGGCGGTGCGGGCACGGTGTGTCGTCACTTGCTGTTCTCCTTGTTGAGGCCGAGGCGCTGCCATAGGCCGCGACCGGCCGCCGCGCGCAACACTCTTCCGGCCATGGCCGCGCGCCGCGGGGTGTACGGGTACCAGGTGAGTTCTCGCGACAGGACAGGGATCCGTGGCTCTGTCACTGCCTGTACCCGGCAGTACTTGCGTAGCCCGTGAGCTCCGCCGAGCCGAGCACCGATGCCCGAGGCCTTCCATCCACTGTGCGGCAGTGTGGTGGCGAACAGGTTGCTGAAGACATCATTTATGTTGACAGCTCCCGCGTTTAGCTGTAATGCGATGCGCTGAGCACGAGCATGGTCTCGGGTCCACACCGTCGCAGACAAGCCGTACGCCGAGTCGTTGGCCAGGCGGATGGCCTCGTTCTCATCCGCGACCTGCATCACCGGAATCGTGGGACCGAAGGTCTCCTCGGTCATGCAGGCCATCGTGTGGTCGACACCGACCAGGACCGTCGGAGCGTAGTAGTTTCCGACCGCACTCCGAGTTCCGCCAGCCAGAACCCGCGCACCTGCCACCACTGCCTCGCTGACGTGGCGATCGGCAATGTCGACCTGCCTCGCGGTGACCATTGCGCCCACGTCGCGACCGGCCGCACCATGGGCGAGGGACCGCACACGTTGGGTCAGCCGCGCCACGAACTCGTCGTAAACCTCAGATACCACATACACCCGCTCGACAGAGATGCATACCTGTCCCGCGTTGAACAGAGCGCCCCACGCGATTCCCTCCACCGCACGAGCAAGGTCGGCGTCCTCCAGCACGATCGCCGGATCTTTGCCGCCAAGCTCCAGACTCATCGGCTTCAAATGCTCGGCACAGCGGATCGCGACCGCACGCCCGGTGGCGGTCGAGCCGGTGAACTGTACAAAGTCAGCGGCATCGACCACGGCTGCGCCCGAATCGCCATCACCTACAACGTGCGCCAGAACCGCGGGGGCGCCGATCTCGTGCCAGCCCTCGATGATCCGCGCGCACGTCAGCGGCGTCTCCTCCGAGGACTTCGCCAGGACCGCGCAGCCTGCTGCCAGCGCGGGCGCTGCGTCCATGAGGAAGAGGGTGATCGGGAAGTTCCACGGCATGATCATGCCGACGACCGGGAAGGGGTGATAGGTCGTAGTGAGTCGTTTCGACAAGGTCAGCAGGCTCGAGGACCTGACCTGCTCGCCGGCGAGAAACTTCGCGGCATGGTCGGCGTAGTAGCTGATGAACTCGCACGATGCTGTCGTCTCCACCAGGGCGTCGGGACGCACCTTGCCTGTCTCGGCTTGCAACAAGTTGGTGAGCTCGTCGGTGTGATCAAGGATCCAGTCCCGCCAGCGATGCAGCCATTTGGCGCGTTGGCGTGGGCCGGCTTCGGCCCACCCGACCTGAGCGTCTCGAAGATCAGCAGCGACGAGACTTACTGTCTCGCGGTCGTCGACAGCGACGGTTGCGATGAGCCGACCGTCGGCGGGGTTGCGCACGTCCAAGACGCCCGCTGGGATCGTCGCGCTCATCGGACCTCCGTAGGTGAATGGGGATCGCGGGCGATCCCGTCGGGATGGGTGCGGTGGGCGGGTGTATCGGTGAAAGCGTCAGCGATCACCTGGGGCCGCTTGAAGATAAGAGGCCCATAGGTGCGGCGAAGTTCGGCCAGGATCGCGTTCAACGGCAAGTCGTCGTAGACGCCCCGCTCGCGGACGTACTCCATATGCTCGGCTCCGTCGGCAGAAAAGGCGTGCAGTAGTGCATCGCGATCGCCGTCGAAATCCACCGGCGGCACACCGAAACGCGCACACAACTCGGTGTTGAACGCGGGCGTCGCCTTCAACCACCGGCCGTCGATATTGAGGAGGCTGTAACCGTGATAGACGAACAGGTCTGTGCCACCCATGAGCGCTCGCAACGCGTCTGTCTGCAAGTGATTGCGGACGTCAGCGAAGCCAAGCACCGCAGGGATCCCCGCCGCACGGCACACCGCGGTCAAGAGCACCGCCTTCGGGACGCAATAGGCGCGCCCGGACTCGAGGACGAAGCTCGCGCGATAGTGGGCAGGGTCGTCAGACACCGTGTAGGGGTCATACCAGACCCGGTCGCGAACGGCGGCGAAGAGACGCTTCGCCTTCTCTCGGCCGGTGCTCGCGTCGCCGATCACAGTGGCGGTGAACTCCCGGACTAACTCGTGCTCGATGTCGAGGAAGTCGGTCGCTGCCAAGAATGTCATCCGGTCCGTTTTCATCTGTGCTCCAGGTCTATCGGCAATCCGTCGACGGGAATTGGGAGCGAGGTGTTGTCCCACCTGGCTTCATACTGGTCAGGGACCGTCCAAGTGTAGGTTCGCAGCATGTGATGCAGGATCGCCTTCACCTCGAGAGTGCCGAAATGCAGGCCGATGCACTTGTGCACGCCTCCTCCGAAGGGGATCCAACCGAGGCGATGATTCCGGTCCTCATGCCGCGGCTCGGTGAAGCGGTCAGGGTCAAAAGTGTCGGGATCGGTCCAGTACGACTCATCGAAGTGGTTCACCGCCGGAGCCACGGCTACCAGTGTGTTTTCGGGGATTTGGTGTCCGGCGATTTCGACATCCTCGATGGTCTTACGCATCATGATCGGCACGGGCGCCACCAGCCGCAGCGTCTCCTTGATCACCAGGTCGAGAGTCTTCAGCGCGTCCAGGTCGTCGATAGTTGGGCGACGTCCGCCCAGTTGGTCGGACTCGGCCCGAGCCCGTTCCTGCCAAGCTGGATGCTTGGCGAGGAAGTAGACGGCAGCGGTGCTGGTGATGGTCGAGGTGTCGTGTGCCGCCATCATCAAGAAGATCATGTGGTTGACGACGTCCTCATCGGTGAAAGCTTGACCGTCGGCCGTGCGGGCATGGCACAGCGCCGCAAAAAGGTCCTCTCCCTGGGCGCTCCGCGCCGCCGGCAGGTGGAAGGTGAAGTAGTCCTCCAGGAGCGCACGCCCACGGACTCCGGCCCGCCACCGAGTCCCCGGCAGCGGGAAACGGATGATCGAGCTGGCCGCACGCACGGCCGCCACGAAGGCATCGTTGATGGCGTCAGTGTCCTCACTGCCACCCCGATCCGCCATGAAGACCTTCGTTGCTACGTCAAGGGTCAGGCCCTTCAGCAGTGGATAGATGCGTGTGGACTGGCCCGCTGGCCACGCGGGAATACCGGTCTCGAGCGGCGGCCCGAGCTGGTCCACATAGGCGGTCAGGCGGTCGCGGGTGAACGCCTCCTGCATGATTCGTCGATGCATCCTGTGCTCGTCGAAGCTCATCAGCATCAGACCCCGGTGAAAAAAGGCGTCGATGAGATACGCCCACCCGTCCTGTGAGAACGATTTCGCCTTGACGGTCAGCGCCTCCTGCATGGCATCTGGACCGGCCACCATCACAATCTTCGTGCCGAAGGCGCCCATCCATGAGACGGGCCCGAATCGCTGGTACCTGGCCCGGGTGAAGCTGGATCCGAAACGGATGTAGTCCAGGGTGTGACCGAGCACAGGCAGACCAGCGGTCCCTCGGATCGGCTTGAGGCCCGACCCTGCGGGGGGCATTGCCAGCTCACGGACAGGCCACTGATCACTGGCCCGCAGGAGGGCCACATCGACCCGGCTCGGCAGTGGCGCCAGGAGGACTGACGAGAGTCGCTCCCGACTCTTCGCCAGCGGCAGATGGATGGCGTACGTCACTGACATTCCTTTCTGAATGCTGTTCGCACGCAGTCGTCGTGCGAGTCGCCTGAGAGTCGGTCACTCAGGGCGAGCCAGCGAGCACCAGTTCTGCCCGGCTTATGCGAAGCTGCTGGGTGATGGCCCGCTTGCTGAAGATGAAGTCACGGGGGCGATTGATGCAGTCGGCGGCAATCAGCTCGCCAGCACGGAGGTAGAAGCATGTGAATTCGCGGCCCCGGGTAGGATCCCCGCTGAGTACGACTTCGTCGTAGCCGGTGTTTAGACCGGCGATCTGGAGCTTGAGATCGTATTGATCCGACCAGAACCATGGAAGCGCAGCTATGTTCTTTGACTTCCCGCAGATGGTCGCGGCAGCGACCTTGGCCTGCTCGCCCGCGCTGGGTACAGATTCCAGGCGTATGCGACGGCCGTAACGGGCCATGTCGTGACTGGCGCAGTCCCCAGCGGCCATGATGTTGCGGTCGCTGGTCCGACTCTGGCCGTCGATCACGACCCCGTTGTCGACCAGCAGACCCGCGTCGGCGGCGAGTTCGGTATTCGGCTCCACGCCGATGCCGACAATGACGAGGTCGGCAGGAATTGATTCGCCGCTGGACAGGAATACCTCTCGGATCCTGACGTCTCCGGATAGGGCCTCGACTAGCGCGCCTGTTCGGATGTTCACGCCCTCCTGTCGGTGAATTCGGTCGAAGAACGCGGATACCTCGGGGGCTGTGACCCGTTCGAGGACGCGTTCGGTAGCCTCGAGCACAGTGACCTGCAGACCCAGCGCACGCAACGAGGCGGCCGTCTCCAGTCCGATATATCCGCCGCCGATGATCACGACCCGGCGCCCCGGGCTGCTTTCCTCTCGGATCATCTCGACGTCCGCCGCGGAGCGTAGGTAATAGACCCCGGCCAGGTCGACACCGGGCACGGGGAGTCGACGGGGGCGAGCGCCCGTGCACAGTGCGAGCTTGTCGTAGGGCACTTCGTCGCCGGTGCTCAGTGAGAGCAGGCCAGCCGAACGGTCGATCGCCTCCACCGTTGCATCCACGAGTTGGATTTCCTGCTTGTTATAGAACTCGGCGCTGCGAATCGCGAGCTCGTCGAGGGTTTGCTTCCCTGCCAGGTATGCCTTCGACAGCGGAGGGCGGTGGTATGGTAATACCGCCTCTTCTCCAATGATGGTGATCTCGTCGGTCCATCCTTCTTGGCGCAGACTGCCGGCGAGTTGGACCCCGGCGTGGCTGCCCCCGACGATGACGGCCCGCCGCGTGGTCATATGCTAGTTTTCGGGGTGAGACGGACCATCATCTTGCTGATGCCCCGCACAAAGTTGGACTGCACGTACTCGGGCTCCTCGACAACCTCGATACTTTCGAAGCGAGGAAGTAGCTCCTCCCAGAGGATCCGCAGCTGCAGCTCGGCGAGCCGGTTGCCCATACAGCGGTGAACACCGAAGCCGAAGGCTATGTGGTTGCGGGCGTTTGACCGGTCGATGATGAAATCGTCGGGGCGTTCGAATACTCGCTCGTCGCGGTTTCCCGAGGCGTACCACATCACTACCTTGTCGCCCTTGCGGATGAACTGCCCGTTAAGAACGGTGTCAGCTCTGGCGACACGGCGCATGTAGGCAAGCGGAGTTTGCCATCGGATGATCTCCGAGCACATGTTGGGGATCAGGTCGGGGTTCGCTTTCAGCTTCGCGAACTGTTCAGGGAAGCGGTTGAGCGCAAGAACGCCGCCGCTCATCGAGTTCCGGGTCGTGTCGTTCCCTCCGACGATCAGCAATACGAGGTTGCCCAAGAACTCCATCGGGCGGTCGATCAGGTCCTTGGTATTTTCATTGCTTTGCAACATCGTGATCAGATCGAATCCGGGCTGCTCCCCAGCGGCTGTCCGGGCCGCTTTGTCGTGCCAGAGAGCGCTGAGACCTCTCGCCATGTCGCGCATGCCGGGGAACACCTCGTCGTTGTCCGATGGCCCACCGTTGGCCTGCTCCAGCGAGGTTGCGAGATCCGACCAGTAGACGAGCTTGTGACGTTGCTCGTACGGGAAATCCAGCAGGGTCGCAAGCATCCGCGCGGTCAGTTCGATCGAGACGTTCTGCACCCAGTCGAACGGCTTATCTACGGGTAGATCGTCGAGCACCTCTTGGACGCGCGATCGAATCAGGCCCTCCATCTCGCGCAGGTTCTTCGGCGCGACCACGCCTTGAACAGCGGCCCGCTGTGCGTCGTGTCGTGGCGGGTCCATCGCGATGAACATCTCGATATCGAGGAAACGGGGCGGAGCCCCGATAACGATGAACGGCTCAGCGGAGAAGAGTTCGTGGTTCTTGTCGACGGCCACGATGTCAGCATGCCGCGTCACGGACCAGAACGGACCGAACGGACTGTCTGGCTGATAGTGGACCGGGGCCTCGTTTCGCAGGCGCGCGAAGTAGGACTGCCAGCGTCCCTGGCGGTACAGGAAAGGGTTGCTGAGGTCGATGTCAGCGAGCGCGACTTCTTCGACTGGCGGGATGGGCCTCTCGACGAAGAGCTTCTCCCCGTTCGTTCCGGTCATCCATCGGCGAGTCTTGTCATATAGGTGTGCACCCTGGATCTGTAGATCCATCGGGATGGTCGACTGAACCTTGGCGGTGATTGCTCCGGGAATCTTCATCGCGTCGTATCCGTTTCTCGCCGTTACATCTGGAACTCGGGTAGGTGGACGATCAAGCCGTCCCAGGCCGTCGATGCCATCATCTGGCACGACAGCCGGGAGGTCGGCTGGCGCTCGGGGTTCATCGCGAGCATCTCCTCCTCATCGGCGCCGGAACGTCCGACCTGCTCGATCCACTGCGGATCGACAACCACATGGCAGGTGCCGCAGGCAGCTTCGCCTCCGCAGTCCCCGTCGACGCCGGGCACAGCGTTGTTGGTCGCGACCTGCATCAGCGACTGGTCTTCCTCGATCGGCGCCTCGTGCTTCTCGCCGTCGTGGGAGACAAAAGTGACAACTGCCATAGCCAACTCCTCGATGCGTTGTCCTCAATGTGACTTGGTCCAAGTGTTGTCGAACACGGGTTCGGAGGCTATGTTCGGCAGAGTCAGAAATTTGTGAATTCGGCTCAGAGAGACCATGGTGAACCTCAACGACGAGGGCGTGCCTCCGCTCATGTTCGTGCAACTGCTCGAGAGCCAAGCGCTCGACCCGGACGCCGCCGCTCGGCTTCGCGACATCATGGCTCGCGAAGGAATTGACGAGACGACGTTGATCCAACGCAATATCCAGGCCCCGATACGGTGGTTTCGCGAGGTCTACCCTGCACTCGATGTCGACCAGGCAACTTCGCTCGGCTTCGCGTTCGCCGAACAAGCTCAGTTGACATCCTTCGGCCCATTGAGTTTTCCGCTGGTCAGCGCAGGCTCGGTAGCTGAGATCGTGGAGCTGCTCACCTATCTGCCTTTGATCTCGACGGCTCTCAGTCCGCAGTTCCACCCAAGTGACGAGGGACTCACCGTCGGGCTCGCCGCGCACACAGGCGATTCGGCGCTGAACTGCCTGGTCGTCGCGTATGGCGGGTCGGCACTCCTGCGCCTGCTCGACATGCTGGCCGGCGATATGCCGACCGTGACACTCCATCTGAGCTGGTCAGCGCCGAACTTTCTAGCCGATAATGAGGACGCCCTAGCTGGGCGGTTGTTCTTCGACGCTCCGACGTCATTCCTTAGTGTCCCGGCGGACACTCTCAACGAGGTATGCAGGTTCTCCGATCCGGTCGCCTATCGACTTGCCATCGTGGATCTGCAACGAACCCTCGACCAGCGAAGTAAAACCATGTCTTTCTCGGAGAAGGTACGACGGCTGCTGGAGGAAGATCCTGGAAAGCGGAGTAAAGACTGGGTCGCGCACGAGCTGTCGATATCGACGAGCACACTCAAGCGGCGTCTATCCGGGGAGGGGACCACCTTTCGCGAGTTGCGCGAATCATTTCTGCGTGACCGTGCGATGCTGCGGCTACTCGACCGATCGATGTCGGTGAGTGAGATAGCTGCCGATCTCGGATATAGCGACCTCGCGAACTTCTCGCACGCCTTCAAGCGATGGACCGGTCGCTCTCCCAGCGAATTTCGACACGAATAGGACCACCCGTCCCGTCGTTGGTGGATGGAGTCTGCGCGAACTGGTGCAGATCGGTTGGGGCTGGCCCCAGGCAGGAACCCGCTGCGGCATACGACAAAAACTCGCGACTTTGCCGAAACCGTGCAGAACTTTGCCGAACTCGTTGCTGCAGCCAACGGCTATCAGCGGCGTAGCCAACACCTAACACGGCGAGTAGTGAGTCGGCACCGGTCTGAATGATCTCAGCGCGTTGCCACCAGGATCCTGTCGGTGACGGCTGCGCATGAGATGGACGGAGTCGAGTCTCTCAATCGTGAAGCACATCGACTCGGTTAGCCAGCCCTAACTGGTCCAGTTGCGATGCGATGCAGGACTGCAGCACGAATCGATCGTGCCCCGCATCCAGGGCCGGTGTTGACGAGAAGGCGACGATCGGTGCCGAACCGACAGTCTTACCCGCTAGGTGGAGGGGATCGCCGGTGAGCTGGGTACTTGATCTTGTCGGCCTGCTTCGAAGCGGCTCACCCGTTATCCACGGGCGGGTATTCGGTCACTGGCACTGATCGGCGGTCGGTCCGTTTCCGACCGCGACCCTTGGGTGGGTAGCGAGAAAGTTGTCGACCAGTTGGGTGCAGTCGTCATGATCGATGGTGCGTAGTCCGGTGAGGCGCGCGAACACGATCGGGCCGAGGAGTTCGATGATGGCGAACGTGGTGTCGAACTCGCCGAGCATCGCCCGCGCGTCGGGGCCGGTGAGGATCCGGTCGAACGGCTGGCGATATTGCTCGATGACGCGGGCACGCAGCGAGGTTACCGCTGCCGGGTCGGTGTGGTCGTCGCCGATCGATCCCATCGCCAGCCAGGCCAGCGTGGTCATCTGCACTGGGGCTTGTTCTACGAGGTCCGCCTGAGTAGTGAGTAGCGCGATGAGTTGATCGCGCACGGGCCCGTCGCCGGTCGGTGTGTCGACATGGGGAAGCAACCGTTCGAAAGTTGCCGCGAGCAGTTGGGTGGTGCTGCCGAAGTGTCGATAGAGAGTGGCGCGCGCGACCTTCGACACGCGGGTGACGGCATCGACTGTGACCGCTTCGACCCCGCCGGTGGACAGCAGATGACTGGCCGCGTCGAGCAACCGGTTGCGGGACCGCGCCAGCCGAGGATCGGCCTGCTCGTCGGCTACGGTGCGCGGATCGGCCGCGGCAGAGTCCGGCTCTGTCATGGCCGCCCCTTCCTCGATTCGTATCGCTCAATTTGATCGTGCGTGGACGTCATCTCGCTCGCCGACCCACTATGATACTAATAGTCTCACACAGAGACTATCGATCTACAACGGCGGGAGGTGCACCGGTGAACACTTCCCGGACGGGCGCTGTCGAGATCGCCCGGTGGACCAGGGCCCAATACTGGGTGCTGGCAGTATCGTGCCTGGGGGTGGCGCTGGTCGTCGCGGCCATGGCGGCGTTGTACTCGGCGTTGCCTCAGATTGCAGTCGCGACCGGGGCGACCCAAGCCCAGCTCACCTGGATCGTTGACGGCTACACACTGGTGCTGGCGTGTCTGGTGTTGCCCGCCGGAGCCATCGGTGACCGCTATGGGCGCCGCGCGGTGCTGGTGGCGGGACTGGCGGTGTTCGCGGCCGCCTCGGCGTTGCCGCTGGTGCTGACCGACCCGGTGTGGCTCATCGCGGCACGCGCACTCGCCGGTGCTGGCGCAGCGTTAGTGATGCCATCGACCCTGTCGATTCTGACCGCAGGCTTCGCACTAGCTCATCGCGGCCGAGCGGTGGGGGTATGGGCGGGCGTCGCCGGATCCGGAGCTGTTCTGGGGATTCTCGGTGCCGGGATGCTGCTTGAGCGGTGGTCGTGGCAATCGGTATTTGTCGGGCTGACCGTGGCGGGGATTGTGCTGGCCGGGTTGGCTTGCACGATCGCGGAGTCTCGCCAACCCGAGCATCCGCCGGTGGACGGAATTGGCGCGGCGACGGTGGCTGTCGCGATCGCGGCGATCGTGTTCGCCGCGGTCGAGGTTCCCGCACGCGGCTGGGCCGACCCGCTCGTCGCTGTCACCGCCGGTGTCGGAGTCGTGGCGGCGGTGGCGTTCGTGGCCGTGGAGCTACGGATCTCGGCACCACTGTTAGACGTGCGGTTGTTCGGACGCCGAGGCTTCGGTGCTGGCTCCCTGTCCGTGACCATTCAGTTCCTGGTCACCTTTGGGGTGTTCCTACTGCTGGTCCAGTACCTACAGCTGATTCTCGGATACGGGCCGCTGGCGTCGGCCCTGGCGCTGGCGCCGATGGTGGCGCCGCTGGCCATGATTTCCGTGATCGCGCCTTGGCTCTCGAGCATGGTGGGATTGCGGGTGATGACCGTGACTGGCCTTCTCACCATCGCTGCCGGGCTGGTGCTGGTGAGCCGGTTGGACCTCGCCGCGAACTACCTCGACCTACTGTGGCCGCTGCTGATCATGAGCGCGGGCCTGGGATTGTGTACCGCCCCGGCGACTTACGCCATCGTCGCCGACACCCCCGAGGCCAAACACGGGGTCGCCGCGGCGGTGAATGATGCCGCCCGCGAGATCGGCGCCGCGATCGGGATCGCCGTGGCCGGCAGCGTGCTGGCCGCCGGCTATACTCAGCGTATCCAGCCCGCCCTACCCCGCCTGCCCGAGTCCGCTCGCGAACCCGTTGCCGATTCCCTGGCCGCCGCCCTGCAGGTCGCCGAGAAGGGCGGACCAGCGGCCCAGCCGCTAGCCGAGTACGCCAAGGCCGCGTTCGTGCACGGCAGCGGCGAGGCCGCGCTGGTGTTGGCTGCTATTACCGCCGCAGGCGCGATCGTGCTGGCTGTGCTTGCACCCGGGCCCACCACTCGCCGATGCCGCGCACAACCCTCGTGCACGATGGCTCCTGCCTCTCGCACGTCCCCTACCCGCGAAGGACGCCCGGCATGACGGCCTATCGCACGATCCTTGTGGATACCGATGGATCCGATCGCTCCTACCGCGTGGTCGACCGCGCCGCCGAATTGGCCCACGCCACCCACGCCCGACTGGTTATCGTCGGCGTCCGCCACCACATCGACGAACGCACACTCGGAGTTGACCTCGACCGGCTGGGACCCGAGGCCTACCGGCTGCGCGGCACCAACCCGGTCGAAGCGATATTGCGCACGGCCTGCCAGCACGCCCTAGCGCACGGCGCCATCGACATCGACACCCGCATCTTGTCCGAACCCACTTTGCGTGCCCTATTGCGCCTTGCCGCCACTGCGGCGCCGGACCTCATCATCACCGCCGACTTGTGCCGGTCGAGTCCGCTGGCCCGGCTGCTGTCCAATACACCGACCGAGCTCGCACGCAGAGCTCACTGCGACATCCTTATCGCCACCACCCAATGACACACATATGCAGAAAGCACCCATGAGCCGCACATCCGATACCATAAGATCCGTATCGTCCGAGGCCGAGGAGAGTACGCCCCTCTTCCCTGTGGTTCCGCCGGAATGCCAAGACTTGCCGCCCCATCATGATCATTGCCTCGGTTGTGGGCCAGCCAATCCGCACGGCCACCAGTTGAGCGTCCGACGTGACGCGGAAGGTGTCTACGCCCGTCACACGTTTGACTCCCGCCACGTTGGCGCCCCAGCGATCGCCCATGGCGGCGCAGTCGCCACCGTCCTCGACGACCTGTTCGGGTTCCTCCTCTACACCGTGGGAGAACCCGCCGTCACCCGCCACCTCTCCATCGACTACCTCTCCCCGGTTCTACTCGACACCCCGTATATCGCCCGCGCCCATCTTCATTCCCGCCAGGGTCGCAAACTGAACCTTCGGGCCACCATCGAAGACGACCATGGCCACATGGTTACAACCGCTACTGCCCTCTTTCTCGTCGTCAACATCGACCACTTCTTCCTGGCCTCACAGCGTGCCACCTCTTCAGACGTGCCACCAACGGCCTAAGCGGCGATCACGTACTGTGGCCGGCGCGATCAGGCGATGAGGACGACTTGGGTCGGGACCGCTATGCCGCCAGCGCACTCTGGGGTGCAGGCTGCTGTGGGACGGTGACCTACGGGCTTCGCTCACGAGTATGCGCTGTCTGACACGATCCGCCAAAACACTACGCACAGGATGCGGCTGTTATGACTCTAATGGGCACGCACGGTCCGGAAATCCCGGAAACGCCAAGCTTCGGTGGCCTCGTGACCACCGATGACATGGTCGCTGCTCGGAAACGATTAATGGAATTCACCGATGAAGACGAGGCATTGCTGCGGCAGTTTAGCGGAGTCGCGACACCCGGTATGGCTGAGATCGTCGACGAACTCCGCGCCTACCTAAACGAACACCGGGACACTGCCGCACTTCTTTCTGGGCGCGACACTGAGGAACAGGTCGAACATCTTCGAAGCGATCACCTTTCCGGTTTGACGGCGGGAACCGTCGATGCTGACTATCTCATCGAGCGTATGCGTATGGCCGCGCGTCACGAGCGACTCGGCGTGAAGCCGACATGGCTTCTCGGCGCGTACAATCGGTTTCTTTGCTCTGCTGCGAGCCGGATCTGTGAATCCAGCTCATCTTCCGATCCCGAGCGTGCGTTGGCGACGCTGCTGGCGCTACAAAGGCTGGTGTTCCTCGATATCGGCCTCGCCGCCGACATCTACCTCGCCAAACGCGAGCACTCGAATCGCGAGCAGCAGAGGGCGGTGAGCGAACTCCCGACTCCGGTACTGCAGTTGATCCCAGGGCTTCTGGTGGTCCCGATCGTAGGAGAATTGGACGATCGCCGGGCTCTCAATTTGACCAATCAGCTGATGGCGCATATCCGCAATTCGAGGGCGCAGGCCGCCGTCGTCGATATCACCGGACTGCCGTCGATCGATCTCGACGTTGCTGCCCATCTGATCACAGCAGTAAAAGCATGTGCGCTTTTGGGTGCGGAGGTTATTTTCACTGGGCTTTCCGCCGAAGTCGCCCGGACGCTTGTCGACATCAGTCCACAGAAAACTACGCTCATTACATTTGTCGACTTGCAGAGTGGGGTCGAGCATGCCACACAGACACTTGGGTACGAGATGGTGATGACGTGGCCATTACGCAATACCTGATTTGGCGAAGTGCTTGGCCAGTTGCGCAGTCCCGGCTGCGGTGGGCGATCCGGCTCACCAGCCTGTGTACGTGCCGACGCGGTGCTGATTGCGAAGTAAGTCCGCCGTCGGTGAAGATGCTCAACAGCAACGTTCGCGCGCACCGCCAAACATGCCGCGCGCAGTATCTGCGGTGGGCCACCGCTGGTATCGTACGGAGCTTCGGCGGCATTCGAGTTCGGGTACCGGTCCTCATAGCTCCTAGCGTGAATCTGCATGTGTCACCGAGACACGTTGCGATGCAGGAAGTTTCGCAGCGGACCTATGTGACGGATGATTGTGGTGGTTAGCGAACCGCAACTCCCAGTGAAGCCGCCGGGAATAGCCAGCCCTCACCACACAGCCCGAGGTTGGTGTTCAAGGGGGAGTGGGGGAGGGCTGTACGTGCTGTCGGGGGCCGCTCATTCTCGGGTTCGTGTCCGGATGACCTTCTGGCGCAGGCTAATAGCTTCTGTCGGTGCGGTTGCTGTGCCGTCGCCATCAGATCAGTGCGGCATCGAGATTCAGGAATCCGTAATGGATGTCGATGCGGCGTGCCCACCGGATGGCCAGGCGCCGGTACCGGGGGAGCGGGCGCAAGTCTGCTCCACGATCCACCGGCCGCAGTGACTTTGTCCCGGGTTCCGCGGCGGGATGTAATTCGACGCAGTAAATCCCCTTGCCTGGACGGCCGAGGCCACTGGGACGGCGGATCGATAAAACTATCACCGACACGGGTTGCGAGCATGTAGTCTGTACGCCGACCTGCGACAGCGCCGGGATCGACGGCCCATTCCCATCGCGGAACCCGAGACAAAGGTCACCGCCAGTCGGCTAGTCGTGGAACAAACCATGGCCCGACCCCACCAATATCGGCGAACGGTGATCGATGGAACGCCGCATCGACATCCACTATCGATTCCTGAATGTCGGTGCCGCAGTATCAGACCGCGACGACTCAGCAACTGAACCTGACAGGAGCTCCTAGGGCACAGCGTGGTAGTCGGATAGGGCGAACTGAGTCATTTGGCTACGGAATTGTCGAGCCAAGCCCGGGAAAGCCGCGGGATTAAAACCATCTTCCCCGACAGGCCAAGTAACGCATCCAGAGTTCCAAGTCGTGCGAGCCAAGTGCCGTTGAACAACCGCGTTGAATCGGTCCTGCGCTGACTTTCGTACATCAATATATCGGAGCCCCCATCGCTCCAGCGTCCGCACCGACTCTACGATGTAATCTATCTGCGCCTCCAGATAGGCTAGGGCTGTGTAGAAATACGGACCGGAGTTCGGTCCGAAAGTGAAATGTAGGTTGGGATACCCAGAAACATGTATGCTCTTGTACGCGTAAACTCCTTCGACCCATTCTTCCTGGAGGAGTCGTGCGCCACAACCACGAACCGGGAATGGTACTCCAGCCTCGCCGGGTGCATCGAAAACGATCGTATCGAAGCGGCGCTCGACGCCATCAACCGTGAGGATTCCGTGCTCCGTAAGCCGAATGATCGGGAAGGTGAGGAGTCTGCAGTTGTCCCGATCTAGAGCCGGTAAGAAATCATTTGAGATGAGCAATCGCGGACGGCACGCCCGGTTGTCCGGTGCGAGCTGCCGTCGCGCCCATCTATCTTTGACCTGAAGCCTCAACTGGATTTTAGATACCTGTTCCAGCGCGGTGGTGAGACCTGTTGTTCGAACCAAACCGTATCCGATAGACTCGTACGCCCAGAAGTGGGCACTCCGGGCTAGATCCTCGGCCAGCGGTAGTTTCTCGAATAGCGAACGTCTCCACCCTGCCGTCCCGTACTGCGGGTGGGGAAGAACCCATCGCGGTGCACTCTGAAATACGGTGACGTGGCGGGCTCGGTCCACCAACTCCGGGATCATCTGGACTGCATTGGTGCCGGTACCGACGACTGCCACCGTCAGTCCGGTGACATCGATACCGGCGTCCCATCGGGTACCGTCTATCTTGTGGCCACGAAAGTCGTCGGCGCCCACGATCTCGCGCCTGCTTGCGTTCGAGAACGGCACAGTCGCCACCACGACCGAGCGGGCAGTGATGCTCTCCTCCTCGCCACTGCTGGTCGAGACACGCACATGCCAGGTCCCTCGAGCCTCGTCGAAGTCGAGTCCGTTTACGTTGTACCCGTAGCGAATCCGTCCATCGAGACCATGCCGGGTGATCACGCCGCGCATGTAGGCGCGGACGTCTACGCCCGGCGTATACCTATGGCTCCAGGCGGGATCCCGCGTGAACCAGAACGACCGCAGTACTGACGGACGACCGCAGGATGCGTCCGGATGAACGCTGTCGCGCCACTCACCGCCGGGCTCAGGTGCGCGCTCGAGAACCACGACGTCCTCGATCCCCGCGCACCGTAATCGGATCGCGGTGCCGATTCCCGAGAACCCGGCACCTATGATCACGACTCGTGTGGGACCGGGAATTGTTTGCCCGGGGTCATCGTCTGTCGGCCGCCCCTCGTCGATCATGCTGCGGCCACCGGTTGGTAAGTGAGCTCGTTGATCCAGGAAGGAGTCGAACCGAGCCATTGTTTAGGGTAGTGCTCAGTGATCGTCAACAGGGCATTGCCGAGTAGTCGATGATAAGGGTGCGACTGGTCCATGACCATTTCACCGTAGTACTTGACGAGTTGGTAGATCGGATTGCGGCGGGTGGCGACGCTCCGGTCACCGATAATGCCGAACTTCCGAATCGCGTCGAAGAGCTTCTGTTCGTCGAGTCCCATCGCGATGATGCTGTCGTGCATACGGGTCAGCAGGGGCAACCCGGTGAGGATGCCGATGAGTAGGGATGGGCGCAGCGCGGCGCCGGCGGCTTCGATCAGCAGTCGGTGTATCGGCCCCGCTCCAATCATGTCCAGCACATGGAAATCCACAGCTAGGTGACGGGACTCATCGGCATTGATCCGCTGAAAGACCTTGTGGCACAGGGGATCCTGGATCTCCTCAAGTAGGAACTTCAACAGTGCTCCGTCGAGTGCCACCTCGAGCATCGGAATCGCTGAGCCTAGTACGGACAGCGGCAGATCATCTGCGTAGCTGTCCAGCCATTCTATGGCTAGTCGGATATTGATATTCGGTTCTGGGATCTCGTCGTCATCGAGCATTCCCCAACGGCGCATGAGGGCCAGCTCGGCGTTTGCGTGCTTTTGTTCCTCGGCCTGGAAGTAGCGGTAGATCTCAGCTAGCGTACTGTCCTTGGTTTGACGGCCGAGCGCGACGAAGGCGCGCGAGCCGACCTGCTCGATCCAGACCAGATCGGACATGAATTGCTTGACCTGCGGGAGCTGCTCGGCCGTTATCGTGTCCGCGCCGGGCTCCGCCCAGTCGAAGTCGCCGAGTGCCCATTGGCGTTGTTTTATGATTTCCAAGGTGTGCGGCAAATCGATTGACATCGCTCTACTCCTTCGCGAATATGGACACAAAATCTTGGCCTGGTGTCCGGAGGCCGTGCATTTCGCAGCGGTAGCCGCTCACGTGTGGCATTGTCGGACAAAACTCTTGGAACTCGTTCCAGTAGACGAAAACGCTCGTCGCTGGCGCATGCTGGCCGTGAGTAATCCGGCGCCGGGCGAAGGCCGCGGCGCAGCGGGGTCTCCTGAAATCGCGGGCCCGTGCGCGCCATTTGCGTCCGTTAGCGAGGTCGAGGCCGGCGAGGGGGGAGGTGTCAGGCGATCGCAGCTGCGATTAGGCGTACGTCCTGGCCATGAATCGACGGGCAGAGGCCCCGCCTCGGGTACTCCGCGATGGCGATTTGAAAGCCGTCTAATCGCGTGGCCGACCACCGACAGGCACGCCATCCATGGTCGTGCGCACCAGGAGAGCGACACCGTCGGGGCGTTCGGCGCACGACCGAGGGCACCGGGAAACGCAGATCGTGCGGAGAGCTCAGACGTCAGTCTGCTGTGGGCGGGCAGTGAACAAGCCGCGAGCGTAGCGGCGTGAACGCAGGGGAGTGTAGGTCCGCAATGCTTGACACCGGGAGCGTGAACTGCGCCACCAAGTGAGCAAGCAGCCCCGAAACACGTGCGCACAAGCGAGACCGCCGACGCCCACACCGCACTTCGGACACCGCTTCCAATGATGACTGTTGCAAGGCCAGAGCACTCCCTCTCCGATAGGGCCAGTCCCGAGGCGACGACATCCGACGATGAGGACCCGCGCGTGTTGGTCCTCATCCATTCGTTCGTCGTCAGCCCGGACTTGCACCGGGGCGCCCCGTTGCGTACCACAGGAACGATGGTACTCACCTAGTATGATCGTTTCAATGCCCACGTCAGGGGTTTGAAAGTATGGCGTACGGAGGTTCATTGGGTGCATACTCAACGGTCGACCAACGACCCCTGCCCACATGACACCCGGCGACGTTGCCCGGCTCGAAGGATCCGATCACGACGATGAACTACACCAGGTTGCTTCTGAAGGCCATCGCGGTGATCCGGACGCCGTCGCCGTCTGGGACCTCGGAACGTATCCTCGACGCCGGGCTAAGGCAATTCGAGGTTGTCGGGATCAGCCGCACACGTATCGAAGACATCGCTCGTCGCGCACGGCTGGCACGTGTGACGCTGTACCGACACTTCCCGAGCAAGGGGCGCATTGTCGAGGCGGTGATTCTGCGAGAACTCGCCAGGTTCCTCGTTGAGTTGGAAGCAGAGGTGTCAAATCATCAGGATCTCGAGGAGAAGATCGTCGAAGGATTCGTTTTCACGCTGAAGGCAGTACGGGGGCACGCCCTGCTCAACAGGCTGTTGGAGACCGAGCCGGAGTCACTACTGCCGTTTCTCACGATCGAGGCAGGGGGTCTTGTCGCGACCGCGTCGAACTTTCTGGCCGACCAACTCGCGCAAGAAGTTGATGCTGCCCGCACGGATGTCGAACTTCACGTGGTTTCCGAGCTGACTGTCCGCGTGATCCTGTCGTTCGTGCTGACCCCATCGACCCGCATATCCCTCGATACCCCTGAGGGTGCGCGCCGATTCGCGCGCCGCCACCTCCTGCCTCAGCTGCGTGACGACTCAGTTGGCGGTAGCGCGACATAATGTCAGATCTGTATCGCTGCCCGGCCGCAGAGATGCGCACCGGTAGAGGACAGAGGGGGATGCGCTCCTCGACGAAGTAGCGGCATACTCGTTGTGGTGACGACGAAATCTGCACGTCGCGGCGCGCGATTCTCGGCCCTGGGTAGCACCCGGGATGCCCTACTTGATGCCGCAGAGTTCTGCTTCGAAGAGGTCGGATTCTCGGCGACGACGATGGAGGACATCGCTCGGCAGGCCGGCGTCTCTCGGGCCACCGTGTACCGGCACTTCGCGAACCGTGAATCGGTGGTCTCGGGCGTCGTCCTGCGGACGGCCGGCCGCTACCTCGACGGGATTGGCGGGCCACTCGCCGGACAGCCTGATCTCGCATCTGCCGTGCTGGTCTTCGTAGAGACCACTGTTCACGCCGCCAGCCGAGAGAAGTCGATTTCCGCTCTGTTCGTCAGCGATGATCGCCTCGCTGGAATCGGTCTGACAGAGTCCACATCGGTCGCCCTCTTCGAACTCGTCACCGAGTTCCTGCGACCGGTATTCACCCGTCACCGCGATGACCTGCAGCCGGGGATCTCAGTGGACGACGCCGCGGAGTGGATCCTGCGGACGATCCTCAGCCTGCTCACCGTGCGCGGCCCGAGACGGCGCAGCCCTGAGGGCCTACGCGCGTACCTTTGCCGCTGCCTCCTTCCTGCCATCGTCGTACCAGGGTCTACCGAATTGGATCGGCACCGCGGTCATGACGAGCGTGCAGATCGCAATCCAGGTGACACAAATCTGCAGTAGTGTCACCTTGGGGCAGGTCAACGCAGAGACGGAGGAGGCTCCGATGGAATTCCCGCAGTTCGACCCCCAAGTTGCTGGGCAGGTGCTCGGCGCGGCAACGGATGTGGGCGGCATCTCGGCATATCTCGGATTTCGTCATGCTGAACTGAGCGCCGGTCGGTTGATCGCCGAGATGGAGGTGCGAGACGAGCTCCTTACCCCCTTCCGTACATTGCACGGTGGCTGCCTGTCAGCCATGGTCGACCATTGCCTGGGTGTTGTCTTTTATCCGGTGATCCCGACCGGCTGCTGGGTCGCGACAACCGAGTTCAAGATCAATCTTCTGCGGCCGGTCACGGCTGGGGTATGCATCGCCACGGCAGATATCATTGCCCTGACCAGGCGATCGGGCGTCGCACGCATCGACATCACCAACGACGGCAGGCCAGTGTGTGCCGCTCAGGGGACCGTTACGATCGTCAGCGACGGGGGCGGCAGCTCGTGACGGAGGGCATGATCGAGATGCAGGTGCTGGCTCGTGACGGAATCACGCTGGCAGCCGACTACTATCCCCATGGTTCCAACCATCAGGTTGTGATCCTGTTGCATGGAGGTGGGCAGAGTCGTCACGCCTGGACCACCTCAGCGCTCCGCCTGCGCGATCGCGGCTACACAGTAGTTGCATACGATGCACGTGGGCACGGCGACAGTGACTGGGCCCCCGACGGACGATACGACGTCGAGCACCTTGTCGATGACCTGCTCATGGTGCGAGAACGATTCTGCACCGAGGACGCGCCCGCGGTCGTCGGAGCATCGTTGGGCGGGATGACCGTTCTTGCCGCGCACCTGCTTGCGCCACCCGAGTTGTGGGGAGCGGTGGTGCTGGTCGACGTGACCCCACGGATGGAATTCGATGGCGCTCGACGCATCGTCTCGTTTATGTCTGCGCATCCTGACGGATTCGCGAACCTCGAAAACGCTGCCGACGTCATCGCGGCATACAACCCGCACCGCGAACGACCGGTGCGGCTTGAAGGCCTTCACAAGGTACTGCGGCAACGAGCCGACGGTCGATGGGTGTGGCGATGGGATCCCGCCTTCATCACCAGTCGTTTCCAGGCGTTGCAACAGGACGCGTCCGCCGGTGCCGAGCAATTCGAGACGCTTGTAGAATTGCTCGTCGCGGGTGCGGGTCGAGTCGTCGCGCCGACTCTGCTCGTGCGCGGTGCCCTGTCCGATCTGGTATCGCATGAGACCGTTGCAGAATTCCTGGAAATTGTGCCGCACGCGGAGACGACCGATGTCTCCGGAACTGGCCACATGGTGGCAGGAGATGACAATGACGCATTCACGCAGGTTGTCACCGACTTCCTCGGACGCACCCTATAGGCCCGATCGCCTCCGGGAGTTGGGTGCTGGTCATGGCGTCTTTGCGCGACACCATTGCCAAGGGATCGACTGCTGACGGGCTGTTCTCTGATTGCAAGAAGGCACACCGCGACTTGCAAGGCCAGGCGGCTGAAGGGTGAGAGGCCCATCGGCCGCATATGACACCGGCCAGAGATAACGGGAGAGGCGCGGACTCCAGGTCGCTAGCGATGGCCAACTGGCGATACCGCGCGGCCTGGGCAGCATTGAATGTGCTCTCCGTTCGTGCTACTTGTGCTGGCACTAGCCTTGCCCGTTTAAGCCCAGTTCGGACAGTTTATAGACCAATCTCAACTGTGTCACAGAATGATGCAGGGCCGGCGGCGAACCGCCCCGGGTTGAGTACCGCTTTGGGCTGTCTCGGAATTCTGTCCGCTGAGTTGTGAGATTCCAACCGTTCGATGGAAGGATCTCCGCTCGTGCCGATGATGTACTCACCGCAGTTCCGTGAAAGCGCTGTCGCTCTGGTCGTCGATGAAGGAAGCAGGGTCGCCGACGTCGCCCATGATCTGGGAGTCACCGAGGCCACGCTGTAGCGGTGGAAACATCAGGCCCGCGGTGAGGCCCACGGGACGTCCACGGTCGAATCGGCGCAACTGAGGGATGCGCTGAACAGGATCAAGCAACTCGAGGAGGAGCTGCGAGCGACTCGGCTGGCCGCGAAGGTTTTCGACGACACCACGCTCGGCTCAAAAGGCGGTTCCCGGCTGTCACGACCTTGACCGGGCAAGGAATCAGCATCCGCACCGCCTGCCGTGTGCTCGGCGTGTCCGAGCGCGGCTACCGCCATCACGGCAACCGATTACCCAGCCAACGCCGACTGCGCCACGAGATGCTCGCCGAAACGATCCGGTCTATCCATGCGGCCTCGCGCGGCTGCTACGGCGTGCGCCGCATGCACCCCGAGCTCACCATCGGCATGGGTATCGAGGTTGGCTCTGGACGGGTGCGCTCGATCAAAGCAGCCAAACGTTGGGCTGGTGTGTCGCAGTCGAGAATTTTTGTGGACGGCCGGTGAGCTCCTCAGCGACCTCGCAGTGCGCATTTGGATTGTAGATGCGTAAGTCTATTCGTCGCGGCAGGTTCTGCCGCAGAGTACCATTAGTGTCTTCGTTGCTGTCGCGCTGTCGCGCTGTCGCGCTGTCGCGCTGTCGCGCTGCCGTGCTGCGCCGGGATCGGCGAAGTAGACGCGAATGTCGGTGGCCATGGGAAAGGATCGGTGCTCGGCTATCTCGGCATCCTGGTCCCGAGTCGCGGTGCGGTGGAGGGTCGCGGGTAGTTCGGTGCCGGCGGCGATGAGGCTGTCGCGGACGACTTCGGCGGTCCGTTCGGCGCCGAGGTGTCCGAGGACGAGATAGCGCTTCAAAGTTTCTGGATCGAGGAGCCACGAACCGGGCCCTGCCGCGGCCGCGGGAGTTTCGCCTGATGTCGGCTATCGGTGGGTTCACCGGGCTGGAGGCTCGACGCCGCGCCCGACGCCACGGGTGTGTATGCGGAGCAAGACGCGATGTTCGATACCTCGAGCTCTTCCGCAACCCTGTCAGCGGCGTCACAGCGGCATCGGAATGCTGACCTCGATGGAGTACGAGAACGCAACCATCGTGGCGTGAGGTCCACGACTCCGTGAAACCAGGGTAAGACCAGACCTAGAAGACCGGCCGAGCCAGATTCCAACATGGCTGGCGGAAGCACTCGCGTCAGCCATGCAGTTAACTGTGGTGTTGCTGCCACTATCTCGGTCACCTTGTGCGAGTGGTGATGGGCCAGGTCTTCCCCGGACCGCTCTCCCGGCAGATTCTGTTGTGTATGCATGGAGACGGCCCGAAAATGGAGTTACGGGAAGGCTTCGAGACGGTCGGGCGGCGACGAAGGGGCATATCGCGGTCGGTCAGACCGCGCTGATGGGTCTGGCGTGTCGGCGAGCTTGCATCCGGTGGAGGTCGCGAGCGACTCGAAATCCATCGCCAAGCGGCGATCGTCGGATCGAATCGCGAGTTTGCGGATCAATTGCTGTCACGCATCCGTTGGAGTCTGATGGTCTATTGACAGGGTGTGACCCAGGACGCATACTCGTACCTCAAGTATCTAGTACTTGCCGTAGCACACATGGAGGTGTCGTGGTCGTGATGGCGCACTTGGTCACAACTCAGCAAGGCACAGCTTTCCGGCCAGCACCAGCCGAGCACGTCGAGTGCAAGATCAGCCGAACCGATGCGTTCTTTGCGCCCGCCGCGACGTCGGGCAACGATGCGAGAGACGAGATGGGAATCTGCCGTGGTGCCTGCGCGTAGTGAGTTGTCGGCGTCGGCCCGAGTAATTCGCGAGAATTTATCCGGAACAGTGGTCTCTGGCCTCCGAACGTTTGGTCGGACTACGCGGATGGCGTATTCAGCCGTGCTGGGTGCCGCGAGTGACATTGCCGGATCTAAGTTTCAATGGCGTGAGGCGCTGTATCAATCCTGGTACTTGATTACTGTTACCGCAATTCCGGCAATCCTAATGGCCGTGCCATTCGGGGTTATCGTCTCGGTTCAGGTCGGGAATCTGATCCATCAAATCGGCGCAGATTCACTGCTCGGTGCAGCTGGCGGTTTGGGGGTAATTAAACAGGGTGCCCCCATGGCGACAGGATTGTTGCTGGGCGCGGCTGGCGCGGCCGCGATCGCGGCCGACTTGGGCGCCCGCAACATCCGTGAAGAGATCGACGCCATGCGAACAATGGGCATAAGTCCTATGCATCGCCTCGTAATTCCTCGGATGGTGGCGATGATTCTCGTTGCACCGATGCTCAATGTCTTGATCATCTTCGTAGGGGTCGTGGCGGGATATGCAGTCGCGGTCGGTCCTCAGGGGGTGACGCCCGGAAGCTATTGGGGAACCTTCGGATCCTTCACCGTAATGGCGGATATCGGCGTGTCGATTGTCAAGTCTGTCCTGTTCGGCTTCATCGTCGTGATGATCGCGTGCCAGCGGGGTCTTGAGGCCAAAGGTGGTCCACGTGGAGTAGCGGATGGCGTGAACGCGGCGGTTGTTCTCTCCGTCGTCTCTGTCGCTGTCGTGAATCTATTGGTCACTCAGTTGGTCTCAATGTTCCTTCCAACAAGGCTGGCATAGATGTCGGAGATGAAGTACACCCCCCCGCGGCTAGTGAAGGCCCGGCGAACTGCGACGTCACTCGGGCACCGTGTCGTTCCGGTGGAGCTCCTAGGTTTCGTCCTCAATTTCATCTGGCAGGCATTGTCGGCGATACCGTTCACGCTCAAACGATATCGAGCGGAGACAATGCGCGCGATCACGGATATGACGTGGGGGCAAGGCTCGATCATCGTGGGCGGTGGAACGGTCCCGATGCTGGTGGTGCTGGGACTGGTCATCGGCGGCTCGGTCGGCGTCGAGTCATTCGCGACTCTGGATCTCATCAGTATGGGGCCAGTGTCAGGCATTGTCTCAGCCTTCGCCAACACCCGAGAGCTGGCGCCGATCGCGGCAGGAGTCGGATTCGCCGCACAAGCTGGGTGTCGTATAACAGCGCAAATTGGATCGATGCGGATCTCAGAGGAGATCGACGCCATCGAATCGCTTGGATTGCGATCGATACCTTTCGTGGTAACGACCAGGATTATTGCCGGCGCGGTCGCCATCGTTCCGACTTTTCTTATTGCTCTAATCCTCAGCTATGCGGCGTGCCGGACTGTGATCGTCCAGCTGCACGGCCAGGCCGCAGGTGTCTACGATCACTACTTCTATCAATTCATCAGCGGGTGGGATATCACTGCTGCGGTGATCAAGGTTCTTGTATTCGGAACGGCTGTAATTTTGATTCACAGTTATCAAGGGTTCTTCGCGACAGGCGGTCCGGAAGGCGTCGGAATTGCGTCCGGCCGCGCCGTCCGGGCAAGTTTTGTGGCGATCATCAGTCTGGACATGGTATTGACCATGCTCTTGTGGGGTGTCAACTCCGCGATCGAATTCACAGGGTGAGCGCCGATGTCTCGATATGAAATGCCGGGAGTATCGGCAACAAAGCGATCGTCGATTATTGTCGGTATGGTCGCCGTGCTGACGGCACTGTCAGTAGCGGCCGCTTGGACAGTTGGCAACGCGGCCCGCGGCGACAACCGAATGCTTGTGGTGTTGCGCACCGAGAAAATCGGAGACGGCGTCGGGGTGGGTACGCCGGTGCAGTTCGACGGTGTCGGCATCGGTGCCGTCACTGCCATCGGTTCAGGTGATGGGGCGAAACAGGTGACTTTGATGCTTGATCGAGCAAACTCGAGCGGGCTCACCGACAGCCTTCTCGTAGACTACTCGCCGTCTAATCTTTTCGGTATCAGCGAGGTTGCGCTGAAACCGGGCGTTGGGGGCGCGCCCCTGCGAGACGGCGTTGTTATCGACCTGACGGGTCCTCGATCTGACAGGCAGCGAGATGCGACCATGGGTGTACTGATTCGGACAGTCGCCGAGACCACGGGAAGCCTTCTTACCCCGGAACTCACCGACGTGCTGGTGCGGGTTGCTACAGCGGCCCGCCAATTCACGCCACTCATGGAGGCGATTGTGGTATCCGGCCGGAACGTTGCTGAGACACGCTCTGTGCCGGTATCGGAGTTGCTGGAACAGTATGGCTCGATGCTTGTCGGCAGCGCATCGATGATCGACGGCACGGTAGGCCTGATATATCGGCTCACCACCATCGAGATTCTGAATAGCCAACGCGAGCTATTCGACGCCACAGTCAGTGTTGTAGGCCAACGCTTCTTCCCCGCCCTCGCAGGAACGCTATTCACGGCGCAGGCTCATCTGTCAGAGTACGCGGTAATGCTCACGCCGGTTCTTGCAAGTGGCAGCCGAATGGTTTCGACGCCTGGTGTTTCGAGCATGCAACTCTCCGAGATACTGTCGCGTCTGGATCGGTCGTTCACGTCGACACCTAGTGGCCCGGCACTGAGTATCAAACTGATTCTCGATCTAGTGCCCGCGATTGCGGCGTCCTCGCCGGGAACGTTCGTTCCGTCACCGTATTCCGGAGGTGGTCGATGAACAGGCATGGCAGCCTATTGGTGGTAGTCGCGAAGCTCGCGGTTTCTGTAGTCGTGATCGCAGTGCTGCTCGCAGCAATCGCGCAGACTGTGCAACGCCCCGTCTCAGGAGGGACTAAGCAGTTCTCATCGGAATTCGTCGATGCGAACGGTCTCAAGTCCGGAGACGATGTTCGGATGAACGGTGTCCGCATAGGCAAAGTGCTTTCGATCTCACTTGAGGATGGTCGCGCAATCGTTACGTTCATGGTCGAACGCGATCGGAATTTATACGAGAACACCGTCCTGGCGATACGATATCAGAGTCTGGTGGGCCAGCGTTACGTCGATGTTCAACAATCATCGCCAGTCACGGCGGAGTTGGCGGCAGGCAGTAGGATCGGGGCTTCCAGAACCATCCCGTCATTCGACATCACAGCCCTATTCAACGGGCTGAAACCGGTTCTGAGCGAGTTGTCGCCAGCAGCAGTAAATAAGTTCGCTACTAACATGATCGCCGCTATAGAAGGAGACGGCTCGGGTATCGGTTCGGTTCTCGACTCTATCCAGACGTTGTCCAGCTATACGATGGACCGACAGGCAGTGATTACCGCATTGGTGGCTAATCTGAAAAAGATATCTGACCATCTCGGCGGTCGATCCTCACATCTGGTGCAGCTTGTTTCGGAGCTGTCGGTGGTTGTCTCAACGCTACGTAGCAAGGTGGATGGAATCGTCGAATTCGCTCTTATGGCTCCAGACGTGATCGCGCCGCTGAACAGCCTCCTCGACGCGATTGGGTTGACTCCTGGTAGCAATCCGGACGCCGATACGCTGCTGCGGGCGATATTTCCAGATCCTCAACAGGCAGTCGAAGTACTCCGAAAACTGCCAGCGATGCTCCAGACCCTGAATAGTTGGATTCCGTCCGATAGTCCTGTCGTGAACCGAAACTGTTCGAACGGGAACGTAGACAGTCCGGATCCTTTCCAGGTGATGATCACGGGACAAAGGATATCGATATGCAAAGGATGATAGCCAAACTAGTAAGGATAGCCGGGAGATTCGCTGGCTGGGCGCCAACGGCCGCCTCATCACGTGATTTGCGGGAATTGCGATGGGGCTTCGTCGGAGCGTTCCTGATGGGTGTCGCGTTGCTAGCGAGCGTTTTGGTGTACGTGGTGCCATTCGGCCAGTCGACGTACTGGGCCGAGATGTCGGAACTCGGGTCCATAAAGGTCGGCGATGACGTCCGTATCGCCGGTGTTCCGGTCGGTGCCGTGAAATCGATTGAGCTGCGTCGGAAGGACGTCCGCGTGAGCTTTACGATTGACGATGATATTTTCATAGGCGATCAGACAAGTCTCGACGTCCGAATGTTGACTCTGATCGGTGGGCACTATCTCGCCGTGACATCAGCAGGGACTTCATCGCTTCGCGCCCCGATACCTTCTGACAGAGTGCATCTCCCATACAGCCTCGGTCGGACCTTTCAAGATGCAGCACAGCCGATCGCGGATATCGAGGGCGACACCTTACGGCAGAACTTGACTAACATGAATCGCGCGATCGCCTCCGGGCCGGCAGGGATCCAGCGAGCAGTCGATGCGTTCACATCGCTCGTCGAAATTCTCGACCGTCAGAGTCGGGACGTGTCGGAAACGCTTGCGATGGCCGACGAGTACATCAGTGCGATCAATAACTCGAAGGCGATCCTCGGGGAACTAATCGCAAGTGTCAACCTTATGGAGACGGTGGGGCTCGGCAAAAGGGCTGAGATTTTCGAGGCAGTCCGGTTGATGGAACAGCTTCTGTCTCGGATCGCGGCACTCGAGCCGGTGTACCGGTCAAGGCTGGATTCCATCGCCCGAAGTCTGGCCGAGGTCATACCCGAACTGAACCGTCTGGGCGAAGGTATGGGGCAGATCATCACAAGCACTCGGGACTTGATGTCGAGACTGCAGCCGATCGCTTCCTCAGAAGATGGCGTCGTTGTTGACCAGTCTGCATCAGTTGTCGTTGCGCAATCGGTTTGTATTCCCGTCCCTGGAAAGGACTGCTAAGGATGAATAGGATTCTGGCCTCCCGCGGTCTCATATCCGTCCTGGGCGTCGGGGCTATGTGCACGATATTGGTTGCTGGGTACTTCGCGGTACTCAATCCGCCCAAGACGATGCGGCACTACTGTGCAACGATGCCGGACGCAATTGGGCTGTACACCGGAAACCACGTCACCATTCGTGGCGTCAGAGTTGGCACGGTGACGCACATCGAACCCCGTGGTGATGCGGTGCAGGTTGGTTTCGAGGTGGACGCCAACTATTCGCCGCGTGGTGAGGTATCGGCCACTACCCTGTCAGACACCATCGTTGCTGATCGCTCCCTTGCTATTCTCGACAACAGCGAATCCGATGCTGAATGGGATCCCCGGAAGTGCATTTCCCGTACATTGACTCCGAAGAGCATGACACAGACACTCGATGCGTTGGGTGCCCTCGCAGCAGAAATCGACAATGGGAGTGATCCGGCACAGCGAGGGCAGCTATCCGAGGAAATCGCCGCACTCGACAGCTCGTTGTCCGGCACCGGTCCGAGAATGAACGAAATAATCCGCACACTCGATCGAGCGCTCGGCTCTTCCAGCGCTGCCGCCGGACACCTCGGGGCACTCATAGATTCGCTGCACATCTTGATGAATAGTGTCGCGCGTGGATGGGGAGATATCGAATCCATGATCACCCGTTTGGCGCCGGGGCTGGCGGTGATCGACCACGGAATCTTCGCGCGAACAGTCTCGATCATCGACTCATTGCGAATTATCGTGCCATGGCTGAACGAAATCACCACCATGTTCGGTGACCAAATCCTCCAAGGTCTCGATGCGACAGTTCCCCTCGCTCGCCTCGCTAGCGCGAATATCGGTACAATGAGGGACATTGTCGACATGGCGCCGCCGCTGCTGCAAGCCTTCGTGGACGTAACCGACGCGCACAGCGGTCGACCCGTTCTGACGTATGCAGCACCTAGGGTGGCCATGCCCCAAGCTGATGCTGACCGAATATGTGCTGCGATCGGCCTTGTCGCACAGGGCCGTTGCGATACTGCCGAGGACGGGTTGACGAATGTGTCTCTGATTCCCTTGGTGCTCGGAGTGGCAGGTGCGCGATGATTAATCTGAGAGTACATGCGGTGGCCATTCCTTCCCGGACCTGCCTGACGCAATTCGTGACCGCGGCCGCTGTGGCACTTGTATGCCTTGTCCCCGGCTGCGGATTCGATCCAGCTGCGATTCCTGTCCCTGGGACTGGGATATCGGGGGACCGCTATGGTATCCGAATCGAGTTCGCCAATACGCTAAACCTGCCGTCACAAGCACGAGTGACGGTCGACGGTCTACGTGCCGGAATTGTCCGCGATGTTGCGGTGATCGATGCCGGGAAAGATAACGACGGATACGTCGTGGTCGACGTGGAAATCATCGAATCGGTGCGGTTGCCTGTTGGAACTACGGCTGAGCTCCGCCAGCCGACCATATTGGGTGACGTCTCCATAGCGTTGATCACGCCGGAGGCCGACGGAGGTGGCCTCATCGCGCCGGGCTCCACAATCGATCGAGGACAAACTAAGCCGTTGCTTCAGGTTGAGGACACCATGAACGTCTTGGCGACCTTTGTCCAAGGGGGTGGAATACAGCAGGCTCAGGAGATCATCAACCGCGTGAACTCGGTGCTTCCGGCGGATACACGGGAGACTGCCTCGATCTCGGAGGTGCTGGGTGCCGATATCGAAGACTTGGCACAGCACCTGGATGCTGTCGACGCCTTGCTGGGTGGACTGCGGGCCAGTACCGATGCTGTGCTGAGCCGAACACCCGAGTTGGAGTATCTGCTTACAGATTCTGGAGTGGATCAGGCGGCTGCGTCGATGACGTCCATGATCGGTTTGATCTCACTGTACGATGGATTCACGCTACTGGCAGATTCCCTCCGATGGATCGGTCCACTGGCGCAGTCAGGCGACGCGGCTGCCCGTGCCTTTATACCACTCCTTTTCACGTCCCGGCCGTTGGACCTCTCAGCCCCGTCGAACTTGAACAAGATCATTGCGTTGTTGCGCGAAAAGGTCATTCCATTCGTGGAGCACGGACCGAAGGTTAATGTTATCGGCCTTGAGACTGCCGAAGGCTCTCCCGGATCCGAAGCCGACCGGATCGCTGGGATTTTATCGGCATTGCGTATGATCGGAGCAGTGCGATGAAACTGAGTTCGGCACTATCCCTCGTTGCGATCATGTCGGTTTTGACTCTGGGCGTCGGTTATCTCGCATTCGGTGTATTGCGAATAGATGTCTTCAGCGACTCGATCAACGTGACGTTGCGTGTTCCCCAGGCGGGAAGTCTGCTGGTGGGTTCACCGATACTTCTACGTGGTGTGAAGGTGGGAGAGATCGCGTCGATAGAGAAAGTCGAACGTGGTGTCGAAATGCAACTAGCCCTCGAGTCGAGATACCGAATTCCGGCAACGGGGACCGCGACAGTCGAAGACCTATCAGGTCTCGGTGAGCCGTATATCGAGTTCGTGCCCAAGAACGGCGCCGGTCCCTACCTAACCGATGGCCAGCGCCTCGACGCGGTACAAGTAGTACTGCCCCGTTCGATTCCAGACGTGGCGCAGACTGTTACGGGGCTGCTTGAACAACTGAATCCACAGGCGATCAGCAACATCGTCAAGACGTTGGATCAAGCGCTGACGGGAACAGACACCGTTATGCCGAGGCTGGCAGCCTCGACGACACTGTTGTCGGAGACGATTCTGAGTAGGTCGCCCGCCATCCGCAGCATCCTCGTCGATCTACAGACGATGGGCGCGGACATGGCTTGGGCCGGGCCCGGGATGGAAGCCGCTGGTCCCTTGTGGGACGAGGCAGGAATGTGGGGTGCTCTCATCGCCGATTCCATCGCCCGGCTGGCCCGTATCGGCACCATGCCGGACGACTACTTGCAAGGCAACGGCGTCGTACCTTTCCTCGGCGAGGTCACGGAATATCTCAGCCGCATTGGACCCGACTTGCAAGAATTGGCACCAGCCGTTCAGCCGCTGGCGGACAGCGCGGCGATGTCCATACCACAGATAGACATAAGCGATTTGATATCACGTGCTCTCAGCGCGACTGGAGACAGTGCATTAAATGTGCGTATCGGCATCAAATAGGACTGAAACACGCTATCCGAGGAGATATTCATGCCCATAGAAACCGCTGACAACATCGACGGCCGAACGGAGAGCGTATCCAGTAAGTTGGATATGCCGCCAGAGTCGGTCGTAGAGATCAGGAACCGGTTTGGTCCGGGAAGAACGCTGTCGGTGGACTTGCGCTCGATCATTGTCGGGGTGATAGTGGTAACACTTGTCGTTGGGATGTCTGTTAGCTTTTTGTTGTGGCTCTCGACGAGGAATGAGCTGCGAGAAACTGACTCCATTGCGTCCGCGGAAGAAAGGGCTGAAGAAGTAGCCTCCGAGTACGCTGTTGGCGCGTCCAATATTGATTATCAGAACTTCGATGGATGGGTACGTAATCTGAAATCGAATACTTCCCCCGCCCTAACGAACAAGTTCGACCTCACTGCCCCTCAACTCAAAGACATAGTACTTCCGCTTAAGTGGAGTTCGAACGCGACCCCCATCGCCGCGAAAGTGAAATCGGAAGACGCTGGTGTTTATGTTGTGAACGTCTTCTTGAGTGTGACATCGACCAGTGTGCAGACCCCGGAGGGTGCGCAAACAACCGTCACCTACACGGTGACGCTAGACAAGAACGCGGATTGGAAGATCACGGATGTCGGCGGTGTTGACATGGCCCTTCCGATCAAGTAGCCGGCGACACTGTCAGTAGCAGGGAACTGAAATAATGACCTCGAAATCTACGATCTTTGTTGCTCCCCGAAACTACACGCTGGAGCGGGACTCTGGGCCTGCTTTACATATCGCCGAGTGGGGATCGACGAGCCCGAGAGTGACAATCATCCTGGCACACGGGTTGGCTCTTTCTCATGGGAGTTGGGAAGACGTCGCACAACTGGTCGTCACGGCGGATCCCACCGTACGTGTACTCGCCTACGACCATCGAGGACACGGGCAGTCGCAATCTGCTCCAGCGAGCCTGGAGCTTCTCGCCGACGATCTCGCTGCAGTCATCTCCGCATATGCACCCGTCGGCCCGATCGTGCTCGGCGGTCATTCCATGGGCGGAATGACATTGATGGCGTTGGCCGAACGCGACAGCATGGTGCTCGAAGCGCGAGTCGTCGGCGTCGCGTTCGTGGCGACTGGAGCCGGAGATATCCTCGGACGACTGATGCGCCGCGGGTTCTGGTCATGGTTGGTATCGCTGGCGTTGACTGTGGCACCGCTTCTCGTGATCCCTTCCCGGCCGCTGCTCATCGTGCGACAGCTGACACGCGCCGTCTTGTTCGGGTACCGACCATTCCGCCACGACCTGAACCGAGCGGTAGGGCAGCTGGCGAGCAGCAATCCTCGCAGCGTCGCACAGCTGACTCGTTCGATCCTGTCCCATGATCGGTACTCGGCACTGGATCGATTCGACTGCCGTGTCGTCGTATTCGCAGGTTCGCGAGATCTGTTGACTCCCGTTTATCACGCTCGTGCGATACACCGTCGCGTACCAAGGAGCGGCCTGGTCATCTTCCCGAACTCCGGACACTTCCTACCCTATGAACGTTGCGGTGAGATTGCGGCCCACCTACTGGGATTGACAATGCCAATGGCGTACTCGGACAGCGACGTTGCATAGCGGCATGGAGGCTCGAGTTCGTCGTAGGCCCAGCCGGTGTCGCCGGACAGCTCTTAGGTCTTGCCCTGATGCTCCTCGGTGGTGACCACAACGGCGATGATTTCAGCCAGATTCCGGCGCGACGCCGAAGCGACCACACCGTCGCCGGTGCTCGACAGCGGCACCGGTCTCGCGAACGGTGGGGATGATGTCGCGGCCGTAGTTCTCGCTGTACCAGCCGCTGCGCAGGATCGTGAACGACACCCCGCTGGCACGCACGCGTCTTCTGTGGGCAGGTGCATGGCCGCGGTCGACAGCGCGGTGTCGTCGGCTTTGAGGCCGCTGGTGTAGATGATCCGCGCGGCACCGGCTTTGGCGACGGCAGCGATCTCCTCGGTGTGCTGGCGGTCGCGGTTGGCCAGGGCGGTGCCCGAGATCAGCACGAACATATACACCGGCGTAATGGTGGTGGGGTCGTCGTAGTCGATGACCGCGGTGTGCACCCCTCGGGCGGCGTGGTCAATGATCTTGGCCAGGTCGCGGGCACCGGCGATTACCTCGGCGGGGTCGGTGCTGCGGTCGAGGACGGCTTCGACGGCTGCTCGGCCGAGGTGACCGCAGGTAACGGTGATGACGATGGACACAGGTCTCCGTTCAGGTTTCGACGGTGGTCAGTTGCTGATGGCGGCTGCGCGATGCAGGTAGCGACTCTCGCCGATCTGATCGGCGGTGAAGGCGGCGATGCCGGCGCGGGTGATCGCGAAGCCGAGCTTGTCGGTGCCGAAGAACCTGACCGGATATGGCCCTTCGGTGCACAGTCCTTGGGGGGCGATGAACCGCACGATCGTCCTATCCAGCCCCGAGGGCATGATCTTGTTCGACATGCCGGTGATCTCCTCGTAGGCGCGGGGCATGAACGTGCGCGGCATGAACTCGATCAACCCGGTGATCAAGGTCGGGGACCCCCGCGGGTCCAGTACCGCAGGAGTGGCGTGGCCGATGAAGCGGCCCACACCGTGACGCTTCATCGCCGCCAGGATGTGGCTGGTGCCCTCGATCAGCGGGGTCCCGGTTGGCTTTGCGGTCCATGCTCGGGCCCAACGCGCTGATCACTGCATCGGAAACCTCGCCGACCACGACTTTCACCTGCTCACCCCAGCGAGAAGGGATCTTGGCGGGTTGTGGGCGTAGGCGGTCACGGTCTGCCCGGCCGCGAGCAGCCGTTCCACCATCAGCGAACCGGTGGCCCGAAAACAGTGACATTCATACGAGTCCTCCTTCGGGAATCGGGGTGGTCAGGAGGCGTAGGGGCCGAAACGTCCCCAAGCGACGAACACCGCGGCTTCCAGCAGGGCAAGGTTGAACACGATCGCGGCGGGCTCCTTCCAGCGCGCGTGGGCCACCATTGCCAGCGCCATGATCACCGCGAGGCCGACCGCGGCGCTGAGACGTCGATGCCTTCAGCTTCTACCGCCGCAATACTCCGTTCGTTTTCCTCGACACCACCGCCGAGCGGCTACGGTTCGATGCACCTCACGACCTCGGGCACCTGTGTATTCACGGCATTCATGCTGTGCCGCACGGGTGCGAGGCAGAAGCTGCGGCGATCAGTTCGCTAACGCGTTGCTCAAGTCGCCATGATGTTCTATCGGTGGGACTGCGAAACCCTAGCGTGGCGCAGGTCATCCGTGCCAAGGCTCGATGGAACGTGTCCGCGACAGCGCTGGCGAACCGGCTGCATGCGCTGGGTTTGATAGCTGACTGGACGTATCGCGCAGCGTTGGTGGAATTGAGCAAGCGCGGAGTCCGCTCCGCGCGCCCAGGCTCGGCGCTTGTCCACGAATCGTCACAGGTGCTGGGTAAAGTGCTCGCCGGCCTGCATGGGCAAGGGATGACGGTGCGCGACATTGCCAAGGAGTTCGGTCTCACTCCCCAAGGGGTGACCGAGTACCTGTTCGGACTGACGACGACCCAGCACGAAGGTAACGGGTCCGGACGGTCGCGGATGGATCGCTTCGCCCGTGCCTCCCTGTCGTGCGAGATTACGTATCTGCTGGGTGCAGCGCCGAGAACATTGCGTTGCAGGGTGTGCGCACGGCAGAATTTCTCGGACTTCTCGGCGTGCGCACCGGTCGAGTGCGGGTGCACACGGTCAGTTGCACTGTGCGCACGGCTGAACGAGCGTGCGCACAGTGTCGATCTTGGGGGTTAACGTGCGTATGCACCCTGATCGGGGGAGCACAGGATCAGCTGTGGTGGGGCGGGTGAATCCAATCGCGCGAGAAATGGCTGTTGTCCCAGCTCTCGATGTCGTCGGGCGGGCGTCGGCCACCTCACGTTGCGTGCTCTGAAGGCGCCTGCCGCGCAGGCGTGGCCTGGCGGGGATCGTGGGGGTCGGCGCCACGGCATTAGCGTCAATCGGTCTGCGATCGTGGCTCACGTGATCTTGGCCCCGCTCGCCGGAGTAAGAGCTTTCGTCCCTCGATCTGCTCCCCGTACAGAGGACGATCGTCGAGAGCCGTTGATGCCGTGTAGACGGCTCCTGCATGTGAGCCATTCGGGAACTCAGCTCGACTTCTCTGCTTGTCCGCACGGCGTCTTTCGAGAAGGTCGTGAGTGCGATGCTCGGGTGTGTGACGCGCGATCGCTGGGTGCTAGTGGCTGTCGGCGATGCGGCGTTGCGGCGAGATACACGGCTCGGCCAGAAGGTGGTGTGTTGATCATCACGTGTGGATCGGGTCGGGCGGGGCCGTGCCGATCGCTCGTATGGCTTGGCACACTCTCAGGCGGCCTCGATCTGGGGTGCGCGATCGTCGATCTCGACGCAGGGCGAGTGGCTCTCCAACGCGGTGGCAGCGGGCGGGGACCCCACTATGTCACCACTAATTTGGCTGGACACGCCGTTGTCGAGCGTTGTCCAGCGTTGTCGATAGTTGTCGTATCGGAGCGTATTTCCCCAGGTAGGCATGCTGATTTGGTAGACGATGGTTGCCCAGAGTGGGCCACGGTTGTCTATGCCGCGCGCTCCGAGAAGGTCAGGGGTTCGATTCCCCTTAGCTCCACAACGAAGGGCCCGGTCGGCAGACCGGGCCCTTCTGCTTTTCCGGCCGTCGGCCGTGCCCGGCAGCGGGTGGATCCTACGCGGCGGGCCCCGTGCGAACATGCCCATAAAAATATGGTTTGCGCCGTTTACCGCGCGGGTACTTCGTTTCTGTCGGACCGATGAATAGTTACCGACGCGTATGCGAATGACTCGTTCTGCGTTCCGCATTTCGAATGGCCCGATATGAGGGCTGGGTCGTATAGACTCACCTGGAATTTATTACCCAGGTCACAATTTCACGGCCACCTCGTCCTGCTCACTTACAGCGAACCGCTATCGGTGTGCGGTGTATTTGCGGACCCTGCCGGCAGGCATTAACGTTTTCGGAAACTGGATAATCCGAGCAGGACCGCGAGCGCTCGCGCTCATCAAGTTCGCTGCCGGGGAGGAATCGGTTCATCAGCGAACAGAGGTGACGGCACCAGCGGGAGAGGTGCCGAACGCGTCTGTCGGAGTATCAGGGGCAATTCATGACAGCGGTCGTCGCGGTTCGCGCCGTGCCGGAGGAAATTCCGAATACCAACCCGTCGTTCGCTTTTCGCGGGGTCGCGGTGCTCGCCACGATCGCCGCGATCGCGCTGACCGTGACGGCGGGACGCTACGAGTTCTTCGGCGACGAGCTCTACTTCCTCTCCGCGGGCAGGCGGCTCGACTACACCTACGCCGATCAGGGCGTGGTGGTGCCGCTGTTCGCCTGGATCGCCGACCTGCTCGCGCCGGGATCGACGACGGCGCTGCGGTTCCCTGCGGTCGTGATGGGCGTCGGCTCGGTCGTCGTGTCGGCGCTGATCGCCTACGAACTGCGGGGCAGCCACCGTGTGCAGCTGCTGGCCGCCGGCACCTACGCGACGTCGTATCTGGTGGCCACGCAGGTCGTGCTGAGCACCTTCTCCTTCGACGCCACCTTCACCGCCGTGATCACCTGGCTGTTCATCCGCTGGGTGCGGACCCGGCAGGACCGGCTGCTGATCATCGCCGGACTCGTTGCCGCCCTGGACATGCAGGTGAAGTGGATGATCCCGCTGGTCTGGGCGTGCCTCGGGCTGGCCGTCGTGCTGTGCGGCCCCCGCGAGATCCTGCGCAGGCCCGCGCTGTGGGTGGCGATCGGTATCCTCGCCGCCTCCCTGATCCCGATCCTGATCTGGCAGTCCCAGCACAACTGGCCGCAGCTGGCCATGGGCTCGATCATCGGCGCGGAGCAGGACGCGACCGGCTACGGTCCGCCGGGATTCTTTCCGCAGTGGCTCGGCTTGGCGGGCGTACTCGGCGCGTTGTTGCTCGCCTTCGGATTTTGGGCGGTGTACAAGCAGGAATCGCTGCGCCCGTATCGGTTCATCGCGGTGGCGCTGGTGATCATGACCGTATTCGTCGTCGTCACGCACGGTCGGCCTTATTACCCGACGGGCTTCTTTCCCGCCATGTTCGCCCTCGGTGCCGTCGGCCTCTGGCAGTTCGACCGTAAACGGTGGATGAACTTGGCATTGATTCCGCTGGCTGGAATCTCGGTGGTGACATTCATTGCCATGATCACCGTGACGCCGCTGCCACCGAGTTGGCGCATTCAGGCCGAGGACGCCATCGATCTCGGCTTCCGCTCGGCATTCTGGGGAACCACCAATTGGTCGGAAATGGTGTCCGCCGTCGGCACCGGCTATCACACGCTGACGCCCGCGGAAAAGGCGAACTCCGCGGTGGTCGTGCAGGGGTACTGGCAGGCGGGTGCCGTCGAGCAGTTCGGGGCGCGGTACGGGCTGCCCGCCACGTACAGCCCGAGCCGGGGCTTCGGTTTCTTCGGCCCGCCGCCGGACTCGGCCACCTCGGTGATCTACCTCGGGCTCGACACCGCCGAGGCAGACCTGCGCGCCCGGTTCACCGAGGTGGAGCGCGTCGCACACCTCGACGATCCGATGGGGATCCCCGGCATCGACCGGATGGTCGCGGTCTGGCGCTGCAAGGGACCGAAGCAGCCGTGGTCGGTCATGTGGGACGACATGACGACCCTGTACTTCGACCTCGGGCTCTGGCGCGACCCCAGGGCCACCACCCGGCCCACCCGCTGAGCGGCGGGCGGCTCAGAACACCAGGCCGCGCAGGGCCAGGAAACGCAGGCCGCCGACCAGCGCCATCACGACGAGCACGGCGCCCGCCTGCGTCGTCTGACCGAGGCCCGGCGCCAGTGATTCCAGCCCGGCCAGGGCGGCGGAGCTGGTCAGCAGGCCGATCAGGGCCAGACCGCCGCCCTGGCATTGCGCGGTGAGCCGGCCCACCCGGTCGGCCGCCCGGAAGGTGAGCTGACGGTGTAGCTCGTTGGCGATAACGGTGCTCACGAGCGAGCCCGCGATGTTGGCGACCAGCGGTCCCAGTCCAGCGCAGGCCACGAACAGCGCGACGTAGGCGATATTGCTGGCACCGCCGACGAGCGCGAAGCGGATCAGCTGCGCGAGGGGGTGATCGCCGCGCAGGAACGGCCACGCGCGGCCGGACCGGTCGCCGCGCGGCAGCACGACGAGGGCGGGACGCAGGGGCGAGGCGGCGAAGGCGGTGCTGTTCACGAGGACTACCGTCGCCGTCCGCGCTGACGCCGACCTGACGCCGGACTGACATGCCGCTGGCGCGGCGCGCGGCGGCGGCGTCAGCGGGGGTGTCAGGGCGGTGTCAGCCCGGTATCAGGTCCACCGGCGACGGTGATCACCATGAACAACACAGCAATCGCGGCCTCCGGGCTGCGCAAGGCGTACGGGGACAAGACGGTCCTCGACGGCATCGACCTCCACGTCGACGCGGGCACGATCTTCTCGCTGCTCGGCCCGAACGGCGCGGGCAAGACCACCACCGTGAACGTGCTGACCACCCTGCTGACCGCCGACGGCGGCACCGCGCGGGTGGCGGGCCACGACCTCGCGACCGACACCAAGGCCGTCCGCAAGGCGATCGGCGTCACCGGCCAGTTCGCCGCCGTCGACGACCTGCTCACCGGCGAGGAGAACCTGCGGCTGATGGCCGACCTGCACCGCCTGCGCGGGCAGGCGGGCAAGCGGGTGATCACCGGACTGCTGGAACGCTTCGACCTGGTCGAGTCCGCGCGTAAGCCGGCCGCGAGCTACTCCGGCGGGATGCGCCGGAAGCTGGATCTGGCGATGACCCTGGTGACCAGGCCCGAGATCGTCTTCCTCGACGAGCCGACCACCGGCCTCGACCCGCGCAGCAGGCGCACCATGTGGGACATCGTGCGCGAGCTGACCGCCGACGGCGTGACGATCTTCCTCACCACCCAGTACCTCGAAGAGGCAGATCAGCTGGCCGACCGGATCGCCGTGCTGGACCAGGGCCGCATCGTCGCCGAGGGCACCGCCGAGGAACTCAAGCGCCGCATCCCCGGCAGCCACATCCGGCTGCGCTTCGCCGACGCCACGGAATTGGCGACCGCGGCGCGGATCCTGCCGGGCGCCATTCCCGACGAGGACGCGCTGGCCCTGAACGTCCCCGGTGACGGTGACTCGACATCCCTGCGGGCCCTGCTGGATCAGCTGGCCGCGCACGCGCTGGAGGCCGAGCAGGTCTCCCTGCGCACCCCTGACCTCGACGACGTCTTTCTCGCCCTGACCGGGCACCCCACCACGGAGGCCGAAGCACGATGAGCACCCGCACCGCACCTAGCACCCTGTCCGCCGCGCTGTTCGACGCCTCGGTCATGTTGCGCCGCAACTTCACCCACATCACCCGCTCGCCGGTCACCATCTTCAACGCGGCGCTGATGCCGGTGATGATGATGCTGATCTTCGTCTATGTCTTCGGCGACGCCTTCGACGTCGGCGAGAACTACATCGACTACGCGGTGCCCGGCATGCTCATGCTGGCCATCAGCTACGGGCTGTCCGGCACCGCGGTGTCGGTGAGCTCCGATATGACCAAGGGCGTCATCAACCGGTTCAAGGTCATGGACGTGTCCCGGGGTGCCGTGCTGACCGGGCACGTGGCCGCGAGCATGCTGACCAATGTCGTCGCGATCACCGCCGTGCTCGGGGTCGGTTTCGCGCTGGGGTTCCGCTCGCCGGCGACCGCGGTGCAGTGGCTCGGCGCGCTCGGGGTGCTGCTGGCGACGGCCTTCGCCGCCGCCTGGCTGACCGTCGCGCTCGGCATGGCCGCGAAGACCCCGGAGGCGGCCGGGATGTCGGTGGTGCCGTTGATCATGCTGCCCTTCCTGAGCAGCGCGATCGTGCCTGCCGACAAGATGGGCCAGGGCATCCGGCAGTTCGCCCAGTATCAGCCCTTCACCCCGATCATCGAGTCGGTGCGCGGCTTCCTGACCGGGCAGCCCTCCGGCGGCCACACCGTCGCGGCACTGGCCTGGTGCGCCGGGTTCGCCGTCGTCGGTTACCTGTGGTCGCGGGCGAGCTTCACGAAGCGAGCGTGATCGCGACCAGCTCGGCCGGATCAGCGTCCGCACCCACCCGCATCGCCTCGGTGAACTCCTTGTCACCGAGGCGATCTCGTGCGGTCGCCTCGATGCGGGCCGCGTCCGGGTGGGACAGATCGGGGACGCCGCGCGTGGCGGTGCTCGCCGCCAGTAGTCGCGCGGCCTGCTCGTATTGCTCGGACCGCAAGGCCAGGTCGGCGACGCCGATGAGGACGTGGGCCATCAGGGGAGCGTGGCCGGCCAGGGTCGCCGCCCGCACGGCCGAGGCGTGTCGGGCACGCGCCTCGTCGAGGTCGACGGCCAGGTAGCCGAGCAGGACATGCAGCAGCGCACTGACATTCGGCTGGTCGGCATCGCTGCCGAGCAGGCCGCGCGCGAGGTCGATCTGCTGATGCGCCGGTTCGGTCTCGCCGTTCCAGCGGGCCAGTTCCGCCCGGGTCAGGGCGACTTCGGCCAGCGCGGTCGGCCAGCCCGCCCGGTCCGCGCAGCGCTGCGCGTCGGCCAGCGCCGCCGCGCTCGCCTCGGCGTCGCCGAGCCGCCAGTACAGCTGGGCCTGCCGGGTCCGCATGCCGACCACGTCCTCGATCGCGCCGACCTCGGTGACCACCGCGATCGCCTGCTCGTAGAGCTCACTCGCGGCGGCGAATTCGCCGCGCATGGCGGTCCGGCTCGCCAGTTCGGTCAGCGCGAACGACATCCCCCAGCGCTCACCCAGCGCGCGGAACTCGGTCAGCGCCTGCTCGAGGTACTCGTCGGCTTCCGGGCCGTCGTGGCCGAGCACGGTGCGCAGCTTGCCCAGTTGCAGCCGCGCCAGGGCGCGGGCCCAGGGGTCCTCGTCGGTGAGCACCGCTTCGAAGGCGGGGAGATAGGCGTCGGGGCCCTGGAGCATGTGTTTCAGCGCGGCGGTGAAGCGCAGCGCCGGATGGCCGCCCCGGCTGTCGCGGCCGTACTCGTAGGCCTTGTCGATCCATTCGGCCACCTGGTGCTCGTCATTGCGTCCCGAGGTCACGAAGTGCACGACCAGGCCGTAGACGGTGGCCCTGGTCTCGTCGTCGACCTCACCGGACAGTTCGGCGGCCGCGATGACCAGCTCGGTGCCCTCGGCCTTGTGCCCGCCCAGCCACCAGTACCAGCCCGCGGCTGCCGCGAGCCCCATCGCCCCGGCGGTGTCGGCGGCCGCGAGCGCGCCGCGCATCGCGGCCGCGATGTTGTCGTGTTCGGCGTCGAGCACGGCGAGCCACTCCAGCTGTTCGGCGCGGCGCAGGTGCGGTTCGGCGGTGGCGGCCAGGCCGGCGAAGTACGCCTGGTGGGCCCGGCGGGCCGACTCGGCGTCGCCGGCTTCGACCAGGCGGTCGGCGGCGTACTGCTTGATCGTCTCGAGCAGGCGATAGCGCGGGGCGGGGTCCTCGGTGACGACCAGCAGCGACTTCTCGGCCAGCGCGGTGAGCAGGTCGAGCACCTCCCACTGCTCGACCTGCGCACCGGCGCACACCTGTTCGGCCGCTTCCAGACTCGCGCCACCGGCGAACACCGACAGCCGCGACAGCACCCGGCGTTCGGCGTCGCTGAGCAGCTCCCAGCTCCAGTCGACCACCGCGCGCAGCGTCCGGTGCTGCGCGATCGCGGTGCGGCTGCCACCGGTCAGCAGCCGGAACCGGTCGTCGAGCCGGTGGGCGAGCTGATCGAGGGACATGGTGCGCAAGCGCGCCGCGGCCAGCTCGATCGCCAGCGGAATGCCGTCGAGCGCCCGGCAGACGCGCGCCATGGTCGCCCAGGTGTCCGGATCGGTGCCGAGGTCGGTGCGCACCGCGCTCGCCCGGTCGCGCAGCAGGGCGACGGCGGGGGAGGACTCGATCTCGCGCGGCTGCGCCACGGCGGCGGGCAGGCTCAGCGGCCGCACCTGCCACAGGGCCTCGCCGGTGATGCCGAGCGGTTCCCGGCTCGTGGCCAGGATGCGCAGCCGGGTGCACTCGCCGAGGATCCGATGGGCGAAGGTCGCCGCCGCCTCGATCACGTGCTCGCAGTTGTCCAGGATCAGCAGGGTCTCGCGGTCGCGGATCGCCGCGACGAGCCGGTCCATCGGGTCGGCGGTGGAGGCGCTGCCCAGCAACGCGTCCCGGAGACCGAGGGCGGCCAGCGCCGCCTGCGCCAGGTCGCCGTCGCTGTCGGCGGCGGCCAGTTCCACCAGCCAGGCGCCGTCGGGCAGGTCACCGAGCATGGTCCGGGCGGTCTCCACGGCGAGCCGGGTCTTGCCCGATCCGCCCGGACCGGTGAGCGTGGTGAGCCGGTGCGCCGCGATGAGTTCGCGGACCACGGCGATATCGGCCTCCTTGCCGACGAAACTCGTCAGCTCCGCTCGCAGGTTGGTCGTGCGCTCCTGGGGTCGCGCGCCGACCTCGCCGCGCAACAGCGCGACGTGCAGCGCCGAGAGCTCCGGGGAGGGATCGACCCCGAGTTCGTCGGCCAGCGCTTCCCTGGCGCGCTGGTACACGATCAGCGCCTCCGGTGCCCGGCCCGCCGCGCCGAGTGCGCGCATCAGCGCGGCGACCAGCCGCTCCCGCACCGGGTGCCTGGCCACGAGCTCGGTCAACTCGGCGACCAGGTCGGCGCCCTCGCCCAGCTGGATCTGCGCCTCGTAGCGGTCCTCCAGGGCGGCCAGGTACAGGCCGTCGAAGCGGGTGATCACCGCGTCCACGGCCGCGCTGTCGCCGAGGTCGCGCAGCGGGTCCCCGCGCCACAGGCCGGTGGCTTCGCGGAGCAGCCGGGCCCGGTGCGCGACCTCGCCGCCGCGCGCCCGATCGACGAGCTGCTCGAAGCGCACGGCGTCGACGGCGTCGGGCGCCACCGTGAGCCGGTAGCCGCCGGTCTGCACGTCGATGGCGCCGTCGGGCAGGACCCGGCGCAGTCGCGAGACCAGCGCTTGCAGGGCGTTCGCCGCGTCGGCGGGCGGCTGTTCGCCCCAGATCCAGTCGACCAGGCGCTCTTTCGAGACGGCGCGGCCCGGTTCGAGAGCCAGGGCGACGAGCAGCGCCCGCAGCCGGGCGCCCGGTACCGCTATCGATCCGCCGTCTTTCGTCCGGATCTCCAGCGGCCCCAATATCCCGATCTGCACCCGGCCCATTGTGCCTCGCGCGTCAATCGGTCGCCGGTCCGGATATCGCGTCAGCGCGGGCGTCAGCGCGGTGTCAGGTCGGTGTCAGGCGGGCTCGCGACAGTAGTGCCATCAACAACGCAGCCCCCGGAAACCGGGCGGCCCGATCTCCAGGAGACAACCATGAACACCTTCCCGACCCCGCAGCCGATCGCCGTCACCGTCGACGTCCTGTCGGCCGGCGTCACCGTCGTCGCCTCGGATCGCCACGACACCGTCGTCGCGATCCGGCCCGCCGACGCGGCCAAGAAGGCCGACGTGCGCGCCGCCGAGCAGACCAGGGTCGAGTTCACCGACGGCGTGCTGACCGTGACGACACCGAAGAACTGGCGCACCTACACCCCGTTCGGCGGCAACCCGTCGATCGAGGTGTCCATCGAGGTCCCGACCGGCTCCCGGCTGACCGGCACCGCGGGCGTCGGCAGGCTGCTGGGCGCGGGCGAACTCGGCGAGTGCGACCTGACGGTCTCCCTGGGCGACATCGTCGTCGAGCGTCCGCTGGGCTCGGTCACCGCGAAGACCGCCAAGGGCGACATCCGCATCGGCGAGGCCGCCCGTGGCGAGCTCCGGCTGGAGACCTCGGTGGGCGAGCTGGAGGTGGGCATCCGTCCCGGCAGCGGGGTACGGCTGGAGACCGCCGCCACGGTGGGCACCGTGCGGAATCTGCTGGCGCCGGTCGCGCCGTCGGGCGACACCGTCGCGGTGTACGCGCGTAACTCCCTGGGCAACATCGTCATCCGGCACACCGCCGCCGTCTGAGCGCCGAATCGCGAATCCTCCTACCCGACAAGGAAATGACCATGAGTGACACCGATTCGATCCCACACGGCCTGCCGCTGGACCGCGACGCCGGCCCCTTCGACCCGCCCGGCGAGATCACCCGGCTGCGCGCGGTGCGGCCGGTCAGCCCGCTGATCTTCCCCGACGGGCACGAGGGCTGGCTGGTGACCGGGTACGAGGCGGTGCGCAGACTGATGGCCGACACCCGGTTCAGCTCCCGCCAGGACCTCGGCGTCGTGCACGTGCCCTACGAGACGCCCGGGATGCCCGTCCCGACCGAGCCGTCCCCGCAGATCCCCGGCCTGTTCGTCGCCATGGACCCGCCGGACCACACCCGCCTGCGCCGCAAGCTCACCGGCGCCTTCACGGTCAAGCGCATGCGGGAGCTCGAGGAGCACATCGTCGAGATCACCGAGCGACAGCTCGACGAGATGGCGCGGCTGACCCCGCCGGTCGACCTGGTCCAGGCCTTCGCGCTGCCGGTGCCCTCGCTGGTGATCTGCGAATTGCTCGGCGTCCCGTACGAAGACCGGGCGACCTTCCAGCTCAACTCCGCCCAGTTCCTGGTCAAGGATCAGGAACTGGCGCAGAAGATGGCCGCGCTCGGCGCGATGAACAGCTATCTGGCCGAGCTGGTGCAGCGCAAGCGGGCCGAGCCCGGCGAGGACATCCTCTCCGACCTGGCCCGCCACGACGACCTGAGCATCGAGGAGCTGACCGGCGTGGCCTTCCTGCTGCTGCTCGCCGGTCACGAGACCACCGTGAACATGCTGGCGCTGGGCACTTTCGCGCTGCTGGAGCACCCCGAGCAGCTGGCCCTGCTGCACGCCGATCCGGAGCTGATCCCCGACGCCGTCGAGGAACTGCTGCGCTACCTCTCGGTCGCCGACATCTTCTACCGCTACGCCACCGAGGACATCGAGCTGTGCGGCGAGACGATTCCCGCCGGGTCGACCGTCGTCGTCTCACTGTTGGCCGCCAACCGCGATCCGCTGCGCTTCGACGATCCCGACACCCTGGACGTGCACCGGAAAGCGCGGGGCCACCTGACCTTCGGCCACGGCATCCACCTGTGCCTGGGCCAGCAGCTGGCCCGCATCGAGTTGCGCGCCGGCTTCGCGGGCCTGCTGCGCCGCTTCCCGGCCCTGGAACTCGCTGTGCCCGCCGAGGAGGTGAGACTGCGGACCGACATGAACATCTACGGCGTGCACGCGCTGCCGGTCCGCTGGACGGACCGCTAGCGTTGCCGGGGCGTCCGAGCCCGCAGCAGCGGTTGGTCCGAGCAGCGGAAGGCCCGCCGACAGCATCGGATCGGGGTACGCAACGCCGGGCCGACCGAAGCAAGCCCCCGGCCGCGCGAGGCGACCGGGGGCTTGCTACCAGCGACGACTCAGTTCTTGACCAGCTCCGGCGTCTCCGGCTCGTCGACCGGCTCCGGCGCGTGGGCGCCGCCGTGCGGGTCGCCCGCGGCGCGGTTCGGCAGCAGGACCGCCATGGCGATCACGATCAGGGCCAGGCCCGCCGAGACCGCGAAGGCCAGGCGCATGCCGTCCAGGCTCGCGGTGACCGGGTCGGTGCCCTCGGCGATGAGCGAGGTGCTGCGGGCGGACATGATCGTCACCACGAGCGCGGTGCCGAAGGCCGCGGCCACCTGCTGCAGGGTGCCCAGCATCGAGCTGCCGTGCGAGTACAGGTGCATCGGCAGCGCGCCCAGACCCAGCGTGAACACCGGGGTGAAGGCGGCGGCCAGCGAGATCATCAGCAGGATGTGCAGGCCGAGCAGCTGCCAGTACGGCATGGTCAGCGAGATCTGGGTGAAGCCGGCCAGCGAGACGGCGATGCCGATCGAGCCGGGGACCACCAGCAGTCGCCCGCCGAACTTGTCGAACAGGCGGCCGACCGTCGGGCCGAGCAGGCCCATCGCCAGACCACCGGGCATCACCAGCAGTCCGGTCTCCAGCGGGCTCAGGTGCCGCAGGTTCTGCAGGTACAGCGGCAGCAGGATCATCGAGCCCATCATCGCCAGGAAGGCGATGGCCATCAGCACCAGCGCCTTGGCGTAGGTGCCCGACAGCAGGACCCGCAGGTCCAGCAGCGGGGTGCCGGTGCGCTGCAGCCGGATCTGACGCCAGGCGAACGTGGCGATCAGCAGAGCGCCACCGGCGACGATCAGCGCCGGGGTGGTGTAGTTGCCGCTGTGGAACTTGCTCAGGCCGAACACGAGTCCACCGAAGCCGAGGGCGGCCAGCGCCACGCTGGGCAGGTCGAGCACGCCCGGCTGCGGTTCGCCGACGTTCTCGAGCTGCCGCAGCCCCAGCCAGGTGACCACACCGGCGATCGGCAGCATCACCACGAACAGCAGCCGCCACGAGTCGATCGCGGGGACATCGATCTGCAGGATGAGGCCGGAGATGACCGGGCCCATGGCGGGTGCGACCGAGATGGCCAGGGTGACGTTGCCCATCACCCGGCCGCGGTCCTGCTCGGCCACGACGGTCATCAGGGTGGTCATCAGCAGCGGCATCATCACCGCGGTGCCGCCCGCCTGGATGATGCGGCCGATCAGCAGCACCGCGAACGTCGGCGCGAGCGCGGACAGCACGGTGCCGGTGATGAAGACGCCCATCGCGATCGCGTAGGCCTGACGGGTGGTGACCCGCTGCAGGAACCAGCCGGTGGTCGGGATGATCGCGGCCATCGTCAGCATGAACGCGGTGGAGACCCACTGCGCGGCCACCTCGGTGACGTGCAGATCGCTCATCAGCCGCGGGATGGCGTTGATCATGATGGTCTCGTTGAGGATCACCACGAACGTCGCGAGCACCAGCACCCGGATGACGGTCGGCGTCCCGCCTTTCGTCGTCGGCGGGGATAGTTCGGCGGGCATCGGGGTACCTCCAGGAGCGGGGATCGGCTGGGCGAGCGGTGGCCCGATGCCGGGTCTGCTGTGTCCCGGCACCACGTGAGAGAAGACGGAGTCCGTCGGTCCAACTCATCGGGCGCGGGCCAGTATTCCGCTCACCTACGACACAAATCACCTCGTTTTCGCCGTTCACGGCTCTATGGTCGGGAACGAAACCGCAGCTGAGAGCCGAATCTGGACTGTCGATCAGATCGTGGGTGACCCTCGTCACTCCCGGGAACTTGTGACGGGTGGGGCGCATGTGGTCCGGTGTGTGCGCCGATCCGGCGGGGTATACCGGAAGAGTGACTGCATCGAGACTGTGGCTTGCTGTGGTGTGCGCGATCGTCGCTTCGCTGGGGAGTGTGCAGGCGAAGGCCGATCCGGGGGCGTACGTGGCGGGGGAGACACCGCTGGGCGGGCGGGCCGCCCAATTCGATGTGTACTCGCCGGCGATGGGCCGGGTGATCCAGAACAGGGTGCTCAGGGCGGCGGGCGCGGGCGCGCCGACGCTGTACCTGCTGACCGGCGCGGGCGGCGGGGCCGACGGCATCTCCTGGTGGGACAACACCGATGTGCGGGACTTCTTCGCCGACAAGTTCGTCAACGTGGTGATGCCGGTCGGTGGGGCGTTCACGCTCTATACCGACTGGATCGCCGACGATCCCGGCGTCGGCCGGGTCCGCTGGGAGACCTACCTGACCGAGGAACTGCCGGGCGTGATCGACGGCGCGCTCGGCACCAGCGGGCGCAACGCCATCGCGGGAGTGTCGATGAGCGCGTCGTCGGCGCTGGACCTGACCATCCGCGGCGGGCCCCGCTTCGCCGCGGTGGCCGCGCTGAGCGGCTGCCCCTGGGCGGCGGATCCGTGGGGCATCGCGATGGTCAGCGCGCAGGCCGTCCGCGGCGGCGGCAATCCCGGCAACATGTGGGGCGTGCCCGGCGGCGCGGTCTGGCGCGAGCACGACGTCTTCGCCAACGCGGGCGCGCTGGCGGGCAAGACCATCTTCCTGTCGGCCGCCACCGGTCTGCCGGGCGCGAGCGATCGCGGTCTGCCCATGCCGCCGCTGGAAACGATCGCGGGGACGTGCACAGCGGCCTTCGCGGGGCGGCTGGGTCAGCTCGGTATCCCGGCCACCTACGTCCACCGGCCGACCGGCGCGCACACCTGGGGCCAGTTCCAGGCCGACCTGCACGAGGCGTGGCCGCACCTGGCCGCCGCCATCGGCGCCTGAGCGGGGCTCAGGCCTCGACGGCGACCGGGCGCTGCACCTCGGTGTCGGCGGCCGTGGTGTCGGCGGGCACGACCGGGGCCGGCTCGGGCACGCGCCTGCCACGCCGGAACCACCACTGCAGCAACCCGATCCCGAGCACGGCCAGCACCGCGCTGGTCAGGCTGATCGGCAGGCCCGGCGGTCGCCAGGTGACGGTGAGCCGCGCGTTGTGCGTGCCGGGCGGGATGTCGACGGCGACGAAGGTGCCCGCGACGGCGCGCACGGGGATCTCGCGGTCGCCCAGGGTCGCGGTGTAGCCGGGCCAGGCCAGGCGCGAGAGCACGATCCGGCCGCCGGTGCCGGAGGAGACGGTGGCGCGGTTGGTCAGGCCCGCCTCCGGCATCACGGTGGCGTGCACGCCCGACTCGTGCGCGATCAGGTCGCCGGGAGAGGGCAGCGGATTGACCCGCTCGAGCACCCAGATCTGTTGTTCGTGCCCCGGGTAGTGGACGAACTTCCAGCCCAGCGGCGCCGGCTTCGTCCCCGCGTCGGGGTACTGGGCCCGTTGCAGGACAACACGATCCAGCCGCATCAGGTCGACGATCGGGGTGTCGGTCGACGGCTCGACCGCGAAGACCTTGCGATACGCCTCGGGGCAGGTGCCGCCGTCCCAGGCCATGCACAGCAGCCCGGCGAAGGCCGCGTGCCCGACAGGGGTGTAGCCGTTCACGTACTGCAGCCCGAGGTTCTTGGCGTAGCTGCCGAGCGCGATCGAGCCGTAGGTCGCCGCGAGCGTGCGGTCCTCGTCGCGCACCATGATCCGGTCGGCCAGTTGCAGGGTGCGGCCGCCGAAGTCGGGGAACGCGGCGGTCATCTCGGAGCGCCGCTCGGGGAAGCCGTACGACAGCGGTGTCGTGGGGGCGACGGCCACCTGGACGAACGCGATCGGGAACGTCGCGAGGATGGTCAGCGCGGCGGCGGCGCCGATCCCGCGGGTGCGCGCCAGCCAGAGGACGCCCGCGCCGAGCGCGACGACGAAGACCACCGCGATCAGGTGCCGTTCGAGCAGTTTCGGCGCGGCCGAGAACGACCGGATGAACAGCAGGCCGATCAGCACGCCCGCCGCCGCGTACCGCCGCCGCGACGAGGCGAACGCTCCGTGGCGGCTCAGCAGCACGCAGACCAGTACCAGCAGGGCGATGGCCAGCATCGGCAGCACCCGGGCCGGCCAGCGCAGCGGGCCGATCGCGCCCGGCCCGGCGGTCCACATCAGCGCGGCGACGGCGAACAGCGCGATCCCGCTCCATTCGGCGGCGGCGCGCGCGGCGGCCTTCCAGTCGATGAACGCCAGCGCCGGGATCACGAACCAGGCGATGTAGACCATCGGCAGCGGCTGCACATGGCCCCACCACGCGGTGAACGCGGGCACCGTGCTCGGCAGACTGGCATTGAGCGATTCCGACCACGGCACGGTCAGGAACGGGTCGTTGTGGATGGTGGAGACGTCGCCGCGCCAGGTGGCCTGCGAGGAGAGCAGGATCGGTAGGTTGGCCACCATCGAGGCCGCCACCGCGAGACCGGACGCGGTGAGCAACCGCAGCACCGGCGCCCAGCGGCGCTGGTAGAGGTACTCACCGGCGGCGACCGCGGCGATCATCAGGCCGGATTCGACCGCGGGGAAGGCGTATTGGATGGTCAGCGCCAGATACAGGAACACGAACAGCGGGATCGGTCCCGAACGTCCCCTGGCGTAGAGCACGGCCGAGGCCCACGCGTGTACGAGCCAGGCGGTGCCGGTGTGCGAGGTGAACCAGCTGGCCGAGTCGAAGAACAGGAACCAGCCGCTGAACGGGAACGCCACGCCGGCCACCGCCGCCCAGGGGGCGCGGGCGCCGTAGGCCAGGCAGATCCGGAACACGCCGAGCGCCGCGATCGTGGAGAACACCAGCTTGACCGCGGTCGCGTAGAGCGCGAGATCGTCGAAGGAGGGCGCGAGCAGGTAGACCAGCAACTGCGGCGGGTTGTAGAGCCCGGCTTCCTCGAGGCTGTAGTTGCCCGCCATCCATTCCCACGGCACCATCGCCGGGAACCGGCCCGCCCTGAGTTCGGTACCGAGCAGCTGCCACATCGGCACGTATTGCGCCTCGGTGTCGTCGGTGTAGAAGTGCCGTGAGTCGCCGAGCAAGACCGCGACATAGCCGGCCAGCACCGCGATCACGACGACGATCGCCCACTGCACCACTTGTTTTCGCGGTTCGAGCGCCGCGCGTACCCACACGAGCGCGGGAGCATAGGGCATCCAGGTGAATCCGACAATACGTCGGGGTGTCGCGGCGTGGTGGTGGACGTTTGTCCAGCTCAGGTGTGGTTAGGTTGGGGTAAGAACAACTCGGTGTGTCATGGCTGTCGAGCGCGAAGTTGGTAGCATGGCCGGACCGAGCCGACCCTTCGAGAGAGTCTTCAATGCAGTTCGAAATCGTCGAGCGGGACGAGACATGGGTGGCCGGTCTGCCGGTCCGCAGTCCCAAGCGTGCGCTCGGAGAGCTGCGCGACCGGGATCTCGAAGCCGCGTGGTCTGCCGTCCTGCATCAGGATCTGGGCGGCCCGCTGGCCAGTGCCTACACCGACTACACCGGTGAGCTGAGCACCTACAACACCCAGATCGTCGGGTACCAGTGCGCGTCGCTGGATCAGGTCACCCGCGGACATCTGGCGGCCCGGCTGCCGCGCGGCACCTACGCGCGCTTCTCCTCGGTCGGTAACTTTCCCCAGGTGATGACGGATCTGTGGACCCAGATCGCCTACGCCGAAGAACACAACCAGATCAAGCGCACCTTCACCGGCGATTTCGAGTGCTACCCGCACGCGTACAAGATCGACCTGTACCTGGCGGTCGATCCGCGATGAGCTACACGATCGTGGTGCGCGGTGGCGCACTGTACGGCGGTCTGGCCGTGCCGCGGGTCCATCCGAGCTTCAAGGTGAGCAACAGCGATCTGATCGAGTTCCTCAAGGACCGGCTGCGCGACCGGCCCGGCGGGCGCGAGCCGCTGCACACCGTCTACGTCCCGGATCCGGCGGGCAACTGGAACGCGCTGGTGGCCCGCGAGTACGCGACGCCCGACGAGGTGCCGGTCGGCGATCTTATGGTGCGGGTGCCCAAGGGCATCTACGCCCGCTTCGCCCCCAACGGTGATTACCACGATCCGGTCGAGGATGTTTGGGCTCAGGTCGACGACGCGACAGCGTCGGCGGAGATCTCGCGCGCCTATCGCGAGGAGATCGAGGTCTGGCACGGTCCGGACACCGTAGAATTGTTCGTTTCGATCACGGTAGATAGCTGATAGTTAGCCAAATTCGAACCGATCGGTCTGGAATCCGGGGCTTACCGTGCGTTCATGCCGTTTGACCTGGGCATAGTTCACCCGCGGCCGGTGGTTATCGGAATATTAGCCACTCGCCTGGTGCAAACGTTCGGGATGACGGATACTGCACCAGTCGGCCTCGGTAGGACGCCGACCGCGCGCGGGCGCGTAGCACGGAGCTAGGAACACGATGGCTGTCGAAGCAGCGCGCAACGAGAACAGGTTGCGGCGCGTTCACCGTCGCGTCGGCCGGAACGCGATGGCGCGATTCGTGAGTCGGATCCGTTGATGAGCGAACCGGACCCGCCGGCGGCGGACTACCGCCCCCTCGTACTCGATCCGGCCGACCCCACCGACGCGGCAACTCTGCGGCAGCTCGCCGCGGCCCCCGGCGTCAGCACGCACGACCTGCGTGCGGGCCTGCGCGCCGAATTGGACCGGCTCACCGGACTCCCGCCGGGTCTCGACCCGGCCGCGGAACGCTGGGTGTACTACCCGTGGCGACACGCGCTGGTCGTGATCCTCGGCCCCGACGCGTTCCGGGTGATCCGCTCCGATCGCAACCGCAACAAGCTCACCAGGGCCGAACAGGAACGCCTCGGCGGGCTGACGGTCGGCGTGGTCGGGCAGAGCGTCGGCCATTCGGTCGCCTACACCCTGGCGCTGGAAGGCGCGTGCGGGCTGCTCCGGCTGGCCGACTTCGACACCATCGAGCTGTCGAACCTGAACCGGGTGCCGGGCGGGCTCTTCGACATCGGTGTCAACAAGGCCGTGGTCACCGCGCGCCGGATCGCCGAACTCGACCCCTTCCTGCCGGTGGAGATCTGGCCCGCCGGCGTGCTGGCCGACACCGCCGACGACTTCCTCGACGGGCTCTCGGTGATCGTCGAGGAATGCGATTCGCTCGACATCAAGTTCGCGGTCCGCGAGGCCGCGCGCAGGCACCGGATCCCGCTGCTGATGGACACCAGCGACCGCGGGCTCTTCGACGTCGAGCGCTACGACCTGGAACCGGGCCGCGAGCCCTTCCACGGGCTGCTCGGCGCGACCACCGGCGCCCAACTGGCCGACCTGGACACCAGGGCGAAGGCGCCGCACGTGCTGCGCATCCTCGATCCGGGCCAGCTGTCCTCGCGGATGGCGGCCAGCATGGCCGAGATCGGTGAAACGATCACCACCTGGCCGCAATTGGGCAGCGACGTGCAACTGGGCGCCGCCATCGTGACCGCGGCGGTGCGCCGGATCGGGCTCGGCGCCAAGCTGTCCTCCGGCCGGACCCGCGTCGACCTGGAGGCGGCGCTGGATTCCCTCGCCGAGCCCGGCTACCTCGACGACGGCGTCGAGACCGCCCCCGAGCCGCCCGCCGACGAACCTCCGCCCGCCGACCCGGTCGCCGCGATCCTGGCCTGCGCCCAGCGCGCGCCCTCGGGCGGCAACGTGCAGCCCTGGCGGTTGCGCGGCAGCACGGAATTGATCGAGATCGCCCTGGACCCGGCCGGTTCGACCGCGATGGACATCGCCCTGCGCGGCAGTGCCGTCGCGGTGGGGGCCGCGCTGTACAACGCCCGCGCCGCCGCGGCCGCGCACGGCCTGCTCGGCGAGCCGGAGCTGCGCGTCGACGACCCGGCC
>NZ_LPNR01000129.1:0-232 GCF_019266065.1 Nocardia sp. MH4
GCCCTCTCAGGCCGGCTACCCGTCGTCGCCTTGGTAGGCCATTACCCCACCAACAAGCTGATAGGCCGCGGGCCCATCTCGTACCGATAAATCTTTCCACCCTCAGACATGCATCCGAAGGTCATATCCGGTATTAGACCCAGTTTCCCAGGCTTATCCCGAAGTACGAGGCAGATCACCCACGTGTTACTCACCCGTTCGCCGCTCGTGTACCCCGAAGGGCCTTACCGCT